>JAOPXN010000060.1 GCA_025965155.1 Propionibacteriaceae bacterium | reverse complement strand
GTCGAGGTACCGGTGGTCGCCGTGATCACAGGCGAGGGAGGCAGCGGCGGCGCGCTCGCGCTCGGCGTGGCCGACAGGGTGCTGATGAGCGCGAACGCTAGCTACTCCGTGATCAGCCCGGAAGGATGTGCGGCGATCCTCTGGAAGTCCCCAGAGGCGACCGCGACCGCGGCCGAGGCCTTGCGGATCGATGCCAGGTCGCTGCTCGAGTTGGGATTAGTGGACGGCGTGATCCCGGAGCCGCACGGCGGAGCACACACTGATCCGGTGTCGGCAAGCCTGACGATCCGCGACGCGGTGCTGACCGCGCTTGACGAGCTCGCTGGAACCGACCCGGCCGACCTGCTGGCGCGCCGGCGCGACCGGTTCCGGATGTACGGGCGGGCGGAGCCGACGCTGCAGCAGGAGTCGGCATGACCGCCATGGCTGCCCGGACCGGCGCCATCAGCCGCGCCGATCCGGCCGACCAGTCGCAGCCGGCCGCTCTGCTGGCGGCATTCGACCACGTGCTGCGCACCGCCCCGACGCCGCCCTGCCGGGTTCTGGTGCAGTGGGGCGAGCTGACCCTGGAGGTCTCCTGGCCGGCGGGACCCACCACTACCGCTACCGCTACCGGTACGGCTGCCGCGGCGCCGTCGGCGAGCGTCGGCGACCCGCCGCCCGAACCGGGCCAGGTCGCAGAGGAGCGGACGACGATCACCGCGCCCCTCGTCGGAGCGTTCTTCCGGTGCCCGGAGCCGGGCGCGCCGGCGTTCGTCGACGTCGGCGACGTCGTCGAGCTCGGGCAGGAGGTCGCGATCATCGAGGCGATGAAGTTGATGAACGTGATCACAGCCGAGAAGCAGGGCCGGATCGTCGACGTCCTCGTTGCCGACGGCGCTCCAGTCGAGTACGGCCAGGCGCTGTTCGTCATCGAACCGGTTGAGGAGGGATAGACCATGTTCGACACCGTTCTCATTGCCAACCGTGGCGAAATCGCGCTGCGCATCGTGCGAACCTGCCGGGACATGGGCATCATCAGCGTGGTTGTGCACTCGACGGTCGACGGGGACAGCGCAGCGGTGCGGGCGGCCGACCGCACCGTGCAGATCGGCCCCCCGAGCGCCAAGCTGAGCTACCTCTATCCGCCCGCGGTAATCGAGGCGGCGCTTCAGACCCGCGCGCAGGCGGTGCACCCGGGGTACGGCTTCCTGTCCGAGAACCCCGACTTCGCCGAGATGTGCGTCGACAGTGGGCTCACCTTTATCGGGCCGACCCCGCAAGTGATGGCGAACCTCGGGGACAAGTCGGCCGCACGCCAACTGATGGCCGACGCAGGACTGCCCGTCATGCCCGGCACCGGTTCCGTGGTCCAGACCGCCGACGACGCCGTCCGTGCGGCCGACGCGCTCGGTCTGCCGCTGATCATCAAGGCCGCAGCGGGCGGCGGCGGACGCGGAATGGCGGTGGTCAGCAAGCGGGAAGACTTCCTCAAGCTATTCCGGATGACCCGTGCCGCCGCTCAGACCGCCTTCGGCGACAACCGGGTCTACCTGGAGCGCTACCTCGAGGGCGCGCGGCACGTCGAGGTCCAGATCTTGGCCGACGCCCACGGCAATGTCGTGCATCTCGGGGAGAGGGACTGCTCGGTGCAACGCCGCCACCAGAAGCTGATCGAGGAGGCACCGGCACCACGACTACGCCCCGGCGTCGCCGAGCGGTTGGGCGAGTACGCGGTCCGCGGAGCGCGGGCCGTCGGCTACCAGGGTGCGGGCACCTTCGAGTTCCTCGTGCGCGGCGAACAGATTGCCTTCATCGAGGTGAACGCGCGGATCCAGGTCGAGCACCCCGTCACGGAGATGGTGACCGGCCTCGACGTGGTCCGCGAGCAGCTGCGAATCGCCGCGGGCGAGCCGCTGATGCTGACCCAGGAGACGGTGAAGGTCAACGGGGTCGCCGTCGAGTGCCGGGTGAACGCCGAGGACCCGGCACGGGGGTTCGCGCCGTGTGCGGGACGGCTGACCGAGTTCGTCGCACCCGCCGGTCCATTCGTCCGGGTCGACACGTACGCCTTCCCGGGCGCCGTCGTGGCGCCGGACTACGACTCGCTGCTCGCAAAGATCATCGCCTGGGGCCAGGACCGCGACGAGGCGCTGAATCGCCTCAAGCGCGCGCTTCATGAGCTGCGCGTCGGCGGTCAGGGGATGCACACCACCGCCGCACTCGTCGCCGACGTGCTCGACGCCCCCGCCTTCCGGGCGGCGGAACACCACACCGGACTGCTTGACCAGCTGGCCGCACCGACTGAGCGCGGCCACGTCCCCGCCGTCGCACCGCCACCAGCTCTGACGGCGACGTCCGTCGCCTGATTCTCAAGGGACACGCACGACAACCGACAAGGAGACCGCACATGACCAGTCTGCAGTCAGATTTGACCACCACCTTCACGCTCGGCGGTGACCTGCCCGTGAACCGCCTCGGCTACGGCGCGATGCACCTGACGGGCCCCGGCTTCTGGGGACCCGCGGCCGATCCCGACGAAGCGGTGAAGGTGCTCCGCTACGCCGTCGACCACGGCGTCAACTTCATCGACACGGCCGACTCCTACGGACCCGGCTTCAACGAGCAGATCATCCGTCAGGCCCTGCACCCCTACCCCGAGGACCTCGTCATCTCGACGAAGGGCGGGATGCTGCGCTCGGGTCCGGACGACTGGGTCCGCGGCAAGGGCGAGCCCTACATCGTGGCGCTCGGTCGGCCGGAGTACCTCCGCCAGCAGGTGGAACTGAGCCTGCGGAACCTTGGAGTCGAGCGCATCGAGCTCTACCAGCTGCACCGCATCGATCCGACGGTGCCGCTGGCTGACCAGCTCGGCGAGCTCCTCAGGCTCAAGGAGCAGGGAAAGATCCATCACATCGGCCTCTCCGGCCAGCCCGAGGTGACAGTCGAACAGCTCGAGCAGGTCGGCCAGATCGCGGACATCGTCGCGGTGGAGAACCTGTACAACGTCGCAGACCAGAGCGGCGACGAGGCACTGCTTTACGCCGAGAACGCGGGCCTGGCGTTCATCCCCTGGTTCCCCTTGGGCCACGGTGACCTCACCGGGCCCGCCAGCCCGCTCACCGAGCTGGCTAAGCAGTTCGGGGCGACGCCGGCGCAGCTCGCGCTGGCCTGGCTCATGCACCGCTCCCCGAACATCCTGCTCATCCCCGGGACCTCGTCACTCGCCCACCTCAAGGCGAACCTCGCGGCAGCAGACCTCGACCTCGACGACGATGCCCTCGCCGCGATCTCCGAGACGGCCACCCGGGCGACGACGTGGCGACCATCCGTCACCTGAAGGGCGTGCTGAACAACCGCCGTCTGGTCCATGCGCCGAGCGCAATGGTCGCCGTAGACAGCTCCACGACGGCTCATGGCCCGACCCTACACAACGAGATCAGTCAGCCCCGCAAGCAGGCACCGGGCGCGACCCAGTCGTTCCCGGACCTAGGCATCGGCCTCGAGAATCGTCAGAACCGAAGACAGGAGAAAGAACATGGTCAGTCAAACTTCCACCATCAACGTACGTCAGCGCATGCACCCGAACGTCGAAATCCTGCATGCCGTCTACGACGACCTGACCCGCATCGGCGAGTTCACCGGGGACGACGTGGTGCTCCATCCCGCGGACCGGGAAGAGACCAGCCACCTCGTCGTCGGCAAGGACGCGGTGACCGACTGGGAAGTGAGCCTGATCGGCCTCACCGGTGGCACGCTCCTCATGGACGTCGAGGACATTACGGCCAACGACTACTTCGGAGCGGTTACCGGAGTACTGCGGGCTCAGCCCGGCGGCCGGGAAGTCTCCATGCCCTTCTGCGGGCTGTGGCGGTTCCGTGACGGCCTTATCGTGGAGCACTGGGAGAACGCCTACGCACCGGCCGCGCTGGCGGGCCTCCTCACCGACCTTCCGGACAGCGCCTGAGGCGATGAAGGACCGCCGGCCGACCGGGTTGACCGCCTGCAGATCCTGTCGGTGGCGGCCCGGCGAGGCCGACGACGTTGGTGTTGCCTGGCTGTGGGGATCCGGCAGGTTCACCCCTCTCGGGTCCCTCCGGGCGCGTCAACTTCCCAAGTGCCCCTCAACGACCGCGCGCATGTCGTCGGCTCTGGGCCGGTCGCCGAAGGCCCGGACATCTCAGCGCTGTGGCCGAACCGACCCCTGCGCTACCTCCCGCTGGACGACGTGTCCGACATCAACAAGCCCCAGGCGTGGTTCGCCTTACAGAGCGCCGCCCCACAGGTTCGCGTGGCGCAGGCGAACTCTCGGCTCGCGGGCGCGGCTGGGCCGCTGTAGTTTGCGCGTCGGCGTTGGACGAGTGGCAGCCGCGCTGGCCAACCGTGTCGTCTGGGCTTGTGCCACACTTCGGCGCATGAGGCCGGAAGCGACCGAAGTCTCCAAGCCGCTGACGGCACGAAGCATCTCCGAGGCGGTCAGCAGCCTGGGGTGGCGGTATGTGTTGGACGCTCTGCGCACCGCCGTGCTGGTCGAATCAGTGGGGCAGGGGAGTGACCTCGTGGCGCGCGCGATCGCATCTGTCGGCGCCAGAGGGGACGACAGCCTTTCGCTCGATCTCCGACATGACCACGTCGTGTTCACCCTGCAGTCGCTGACCACGGCAACCGTCACAGCACACGAGGTCGAGCTTGCCGGCCGCGTGTCCAGTGCCGTCAGCAGTCTCGGGTTGCGCACTGAACCGGAGGTCGGTAGTGCGCACTGTCGATCGGTCCAGTTCATCGAGGTTGCGATCGATGCGATTGACATCCCTGCCATCCGGCCGTTCTGGAGGGCTGCGATGGGCTACGGCGACGAGGCTGGTAGATCGGGGCCCGATGACTCGCTCGTCGATCCGATTCGGCAGGGGCCGGCCATTTGGTTTCAACAGATGAACGTGACTCGCCCGCAACGCAACCGGATCCACCTGGACGTCTCCGTACCCCATGACGAAGCGCACCACCGGATCGACGCCGCGTTGGCTGCCGGTGGCGTAATGGTGTCCAAGGCCAGCGCACCAGCGTTCTGGGTGCTAGCCGACGCCGAAGGCAACGAAGTCTGCATCTCGACCTGACAAGGACGGGACCGCAGCTAACTAGATGTGTCCCATCTTTGGGACCGCGCCTGGAGCTAGGGTCGGCACCGTACCGCAGACATTACGAAATACGGCGAGACATCTCGCCGCTTTTTGCATCGTCGCGTCTCTTGCGGGTTGAGCCGATCGTCACCGAACCAACGCTCGCTTCGCTCACTCCTGTCGATGTACTGAAGTCGGCACCTGAGGAAGGTGTGTGACCTCGCCTCTCGCGAAGTGACGCTTTCGGCTGCCCGATTCGGCCCACACTCCTCATCCCTTTGAAAGGATCGTCCCCGTGAAGTACCGCATCATCGCCTTCGACCTTGATGACACCCTCGCGGTGACCAAGACGCCCATCTCCGACTCCATGGCCCAGCTGTTGTCAGGGTTGCTGGACCGGTTCGAGGTATGTGCCATCGGCGGCGGCCAGCTGTCCCAGTTCACTACTCAGGTGGTGGATCGGCTGCCTGAGGGCGCCGACCTGTCCCGGCTGCACCTGATGCCGACCTGCGGCTCCCGGTACGTGCGCTGGAGCGCAGACGTCGGCTGGGCCGACGTCTACTTCGACAAGCTGACCGCGGCCGAGCGTGACGCTGCCATCATCGCACTCGAGGGCGCCCTCGATGTGCTGAACCTGGCGGCGCCGCGGACGTGGGGGCCTGTCATAGAGGACCGGGGAGGTCAGGTAACGCTGTCGGCTCTGGGTCAGGAGGCGTCGGCTGGGGAGAAGTACAAGTGGGACCCGACCGGGGAGAAGAAGGAGCGGCTGCGTGCGGTCGCGCAAGCCGTCCTGCCGCATCTGGAGGTCCGCTCAGGCGGCTCGACGTCGGTCGATGTGACCCGCCGGGGCATCGACAAGGCCTACGGGATGCGTCGGCTCATGGAGGTCACCGGTGTCCAGCTGAAGGAGATCCTGTTCGTAGGGGACCGGCTCGACGTCGGCGGCAACGACCGGCCGGTCTTGGACATGGGTATCCAGTGCCGTGCGGTGCACGGCCCTGCCGACACCGAGGCCGTCATCGAAGAACTGCTGAGCCAGGGATGGGGTCGCTGATCCCTTCCGGGCCCGGGACAGCGCTCGAGTCGTCAGGGCAGGCGCACTAGGTGTTCAAGGGCCGTCGGGTCCAGTGACTCCTTTCGGATGAAACCGGCCGCGCCGCAATGCAGCAGATCTGCAGGCAGGTCGGCTTCGGCGTGGGTGGACAGCAGCACGACGAGCGCCGACGGGGTTTTGGCGAGGATGCGCCGGGTCGCCTCGATGCCGCTGATACCTGGGAGCCGGATGTCCATCAGGATCAGGTTCGGCCGTAGGCGACCTGCCAGCTCCACCGCCTGCTCACCGGTGTCGGCCTCTGCGACGATGACGTAGCCGTCCTCAGCATCGAGCAGAGTGCGCGCCGCCAGCCGGAATGGCGGCTGGTCGTCCACCAGAAGCACGGTCAGTGGGTGCTGGGACACGGGTGCGGCGCTCACGAGACGCTCCCTGACAGGTACAGCAGCACGGCGCGGACGCGGGGGTGGGTCTGGTCGCCGATGCCGACACCGAGCTTGGCGAAGATTGAGTTGATGTGCTTTTCGACCGCCCGCTGGGTGATGAACAGGGTCGTGGCGATGCTGGCGTTGTTGTGGCCGCGGGCCATCTCGGCTAGCACCTCGAGTTCCCGGGCGCTCAGCCGGGCGACGTTTGCGTCACCGCGGCTGCGGCCGATCCGGACCAGCTGCTCGATGACCAGGGGGTCCACCACGGAGCCGCCGGCGGCGACCGTGCGGAGTGCGCTCAGCAGCTCGTCGAGGTCCGAGACCCGGTCCTTGAGCAGGTACCCGCGGCCGGCCGAGCCGCTGGCCAGCAGCGACCGGACGTAGCCAGGGTCGACGAACTGGCTGAGGAGCACGACGCCGGTGTGTGGATGCCGGGTCCGACAGTGCTGGGCGATCTGCACTCCCTCGTCGGTGTGGCTGGGGGGCATCCGGATGTCGGTGAGTACGACGTCGGGCTGCGTGGCGGCGATGCCCTCGACGACGCCGGCCAGATCGGCGCAGGTCGCCACTAGTTCGATGTCGTCTGCAGAGGTGAGCAGCCCACGCAGGCCCTCCCGCAGCAGCACGTTGTCCTCGCCGAGAAGCACGCGGATGGTCATGGTCCACTCCGCTCTGTCGCAGGTCCGCTGCCGGGGTCTGGTCGTCGACGCCGGACCGACCAGACGATCGTGATGCTTGTCGCCGGATCTTGGCCGAATTCGATACAACCACCGGTGGCCTCGCTCCGGTCGCGGAGCAGCTGGACGGTGTCGGGGTCGAGCGCGTCCGCTGTGTCAGCCCGCAGCCGCAGCATCTCCTCGTCCTGCTGGAGCTCCAGCCGGGCCCGACGCGCGGACCCTGCGTTCTCCACCACCTGCACGGCGCAGAAGTAGGCGGCAGCCTCGACCGCGAGGGGAGCGCGGACGGGCGAGGACGGGTAGGTCACCGCGACACGGTCCTCAAAGCGCAGACTGTAGGCCTCGAGCGCATTGCCGAGTCCCCGGTCGGCCAGCGCCGGAGGGAACACCCCGGCGGCGAGTTCGCGCAGGGCGGCGAGTGCGGCGGTGGCCTCCGTCTTGGCAGCGTCCACGGCGGTCCTGTCGCCGGCACCCACCTGGTCCAGGGCAGCGCGGGTGGCGTCGAGCCGGCTCTGCACCTGCGCGTCGACCAGGGTGGAGAATCGTCTGGTCTGCTCCGCCGACGCGTCAAGCAGGCGCTGGCGTGACTGCTCCAGCCGCCCGGCCAGCTCCGTGGACTCCGCGAGACGTCGTCGCAGGTCGTGGGTGAGCCGGACGTTGGCCAGGGCCAGACCTGCCGTACCGGCGAGCCGGTTCAGCATCTCGCGGTCCTCGGCGGAGAGCGCACCGGTTGCCTTGGCGAGGCCGAGATCGCCGACCTGCTGGCCGTGGTGGAGCAGCGCGATGTCCACATCGTCATCCACCTGGTCCTCAACGTTCGGCGGCCACGACTCCCGCCAGCGCTGACCGTCCGCCAACCAGAGACGGACCTCCCCGCGGTCCCCATGGACGGCCTGGGTGACGGTCCGAGCCACGTGCGGCAGTACGTCGTCGACTGCCAGGGTTTCCGCTATCCGCTGCACGAAGCCTGACAGCACCGCGTACGGGTCGCCGCCGGTCCCGTAGGTCAGGCGGTCGGCGACGAATTCCACCGGCTTCCTGGTCGCCAACACGGAACCGGCCACCAGGACCGCGGCGGCCAGCCAGACCCACGAAGGGCTGTGGCGGACCCCGGCGGCGCGGACCGCCCCAAGGACGGCGCCCGCGACCAGCGCCGCGCACAGCGCGCGACCGACCGTGATAACCGCGGTCCTCAGCGCTTCGCGGTGGCCGCGCATCTCAGCTGCTCCTCGCACTGGCGAGCAGCTGCTCTCCCTGCGGTGCGGCGACGGCAGCGACGGGGAGGTGCCCTCGGATCGCGGTGCCGTGACCTGGGCCCGACACCACCTCGAACCGCCCACCGAGAGCGGTGAGCCGTCGTGCAAGGCTGCCGAGACCCGACCCGCTCCCGCCGCTGTCCGGTGCGAACCCGATCCCGTCGTCGACGACGCTGAACGTCACGGCGTCCGCCTCAGAGGTGACGTGGACCCAGACGGACGACGCGCGGGCGTGTTTGGCGATGTTCTGCAGCGCCTCCTGGCAGCAGAAGTACACGGCCGTCTCTGCCTCCTGACCGGCCCAGCGGACGTCGTCACAGCTGAGATGGACGGCGATACCGCCACCCCCGAGCAGGTCAGCCGCCTCCTGCAGTGCGGTCGCCAGCCCATACTCGACGAGCGCCGGGGGAGCCCCGCCGGCCGCCAACGTGCGCAGGGTCTGCTGGGTGGCCGCCAGGAGTTCCCGCACCGATGGCAGCAACCGGGCGACGACCGCCGTAGGCGACCGCTGCAGCACTCCGAGCTGGACCAGCAGCGCCACCAGCTGCTGCTGGGCTCCGTCATGGATGTCGCTCTCCAGCCGGCGTCGTTGGAGGTCCTGAGCCTGGACGACCTGCTCGCGTGACCGCTCCAGCTGCGCCGCCCGGGAGGTCACGGCCTCCAGCTCTCGAGCCAGCTCCATGGTGAGTCGCGCGTTCGCCACCAGCAGCCCGGCGTGCCGAGACAGGTCGGCCAGCAGCCGTGACTCGGTGGAGGTGAGCGGGACCCCGCGCGGCGTCGTCACGGCGACGACGCCTAGCAGCTCCCCTTCGTAGCTGACCGGCCGGCAGTCAGCTGGCTGCAGGGCGGCCCGGCATGCCCCGAGAGTGGGAGCCGCAAGCTTTACTCGGGCGTGGAGTGGAGCACCTCCGGCATTGGCTACCGGATGCGTCGCCAGACTCAGCAGCTCGTCACCACGCCGTAGCCAGATGCTCGCCGAGACGGCTCGGGTGCTGTGCACCACCACCCTGGTGAGCTCGGTCAGCTCATCGACGTCGCCGGCGCCGGAGAACCGCTCCACGAGTGACCGGACGGCCTCGCGTGGTGACAGTTCGGTGCCGAACACCAGCCGGTTGCACAAGCGCTGGCACCGGGCGCGCACCGGTTCAGCGATCGCCGCGACCACCAGCAGCGGCACCAGCACCGCGAAGCCGGTGTCTTGCAAGAGCCAACCGGTGATGCCCAGGCATGCCACGTACACGATCCCGACGAAGACGAGCAGCAAGCCCAGCATCAGCGTTCGGGTGGCCAACACGTCGATGTCCCACAACCGATGCCGCACGATGGCCACGAACATCAACACGGGAACCACCGCGAACACCGCCGGAAACGCGCCCTGGACGGCAGCCGCCACCTGCTGGGGCACCGGACTTCCTGCCACCCGCGCCGCCGCCTCCGCCACCAGCCAGACGAGGGCCGCAGCGAGCGCCGGAAGCAGCGCCACCCGCAGCAGCCGGGACTGCTTGTCGCTGGTGGCGTCCGGGCTGAACCGCAGCTGCAGGCTTTGGGCCGTGATGCCGACCAGGGGAACCAGCACGCCGAAGAAGGCGACGAAGAACGGCGGGTGCAGGATGAAGCTGCTCTGCCAGCACACCAGGGCGACGGCGGCCGTCAGACCGACGACCAGCATCCAGCCACGACGCCCGGTCGGGGCCCTGCGGAGTGGGACAGCGCCGTTCGGGAACAGCACCACCGCCCACAGGTACGCCACCCCGGACACCACGTGGAAGGTGAAATGGACGGCCTTGACCAGCGGCGGATCCCCCAGTACGTGGAAGAACTCGTGGCTGGGCTCGTTAAAGGTGGCCGCCGTGCCCAAGAAGGCGAGCGCGAGCAGGCGCGGTACCAGGTCGTGCGGGCGCTTGACCATCAGCAGCACCCCAAGGGCCAGGTTCAGCGCGCTGAAGGTGTAGGCGAGGGCCACGACGCCGACCTGCGGTGAGGCCAGCGCCCCCTCACTCAGGCGAGCGGCATAGCCTGCTAGCGGCCCGCCGCCCACCGCGACGTTTAGCAGAAAGTGCCGCAGCGGCGGCACGACGTCGGCGACCGGTGGCAGCACCCCGATCACCAGCCAGAGAAGAAGACCGGCCAGGTAGAGGCTCACCACCACCTGGTAGAGGCCGGCTCTGCTCCGGACCTGCGCCTGGGTGTCGGAACCGCTCATAGCCAAGTTGTACACCGACAAACCGGCCCGACCGAGGGCCTGGCGCAGAAGGTGGTGCCTGCACCACCTCTCACCTTGGGGGGTTCGCACCCTCGGCGTGCACCCCTGCCCAACGGCACTGTTGAGGACAAGCCGGAACACCGGAAAAACCACCAGAAGGCTCGGCCTTCGCAGCAGAAGAGGAATTCACCATGATCAACATCCGCCGCATCACCACCACTGTCGCCGCCGCCGGAGCTATCGCCGCCACGGTCGCCCTGACGAGTGCCGCGCCTGCCTTTGCCGGATACTCGGCGGTCGAGTCCTGCACCGGGCTGAGTGGCTCGATCACCTACAGCCCAGGCCTGACGTCCACCGTCAAGACTCAGCAGGCGATCTTCACCGGGACCTTGAGCGGCTGCTCCGGCTACAACGGCGTCCAGCAAGGAACCGGAACCGTCACCGCGGTCCTCACGGGAAGCTCCAAGGTGGGTGCCGTGGTGGAGTCCGGGAACGCCACGGTCAGCTGGCCGGCCAGCTCCGGCCTCAACCCTTCCAACGCCAACCTCACGATCCGGGAGTCGGCCGCCGGTGGGATCATCTTGGTCCAGGGCAGCGTCACCTCAGGTGCCTTCACCGGGTCGGTCCTGTCAACCAGCTTGCAGCCCTACGCCAACACAGGCTCCGGCACCAAGTCGCACCCGCTGCGGCAGCAGCTGGTGGTCAACACCCTTCCCTTCGCGGCCAGGGTGAACTTCGGCTGACCCGTCTACCTCGCCGGCTGGGAGTACTAGCTCTTGCTGCTGGCCGCGAGAAGCCCAAACACCTCGCACATGACCACACACCGCCCACCCGCTCGACGGCCACAGCCTCAGCGGGTGGGCGGTGTCATGTCGGACCTCAGGCATTCTCCAGGTTCCGGCCGTTCTGCTCACTCGCTGCCCGCTGGTGAGGGGTGAGCGGCCGTGCCGTCTGCGCCACGCCAGCGCGGATTAATTCGGCTAATTTCACTGTTGGAAAAGAACTAGATAACAATGGATACCGTAGATATGTGTCCAGTTCTTTGAAAGTTTCTGCTGGACCGGGCCTACAAACAATCCCGAGGTATCGGTACTTATTAGTACCCCCACTTTTGAGGGTCGGCATTTCCCTCACTCGGGGGTGTTTATCGGCTTAGATCTGGAGGAAGTTGGATCCCGATAGCCGATCAATCAATCCGATTCGCGGCTTCGGGCGACAGGTCTTCAGTCGAGGAGGCCGGCCCCCCCGAGATAAGGAAGAGACACCATGTCCGTTTCTATTCGCTCCGCTATCCGCGGGCCGCTTACCATGACCGATAACGGTCCAGAACGATCCCGCCGATCCCGGCGAACACGCCGATCCCTCGGCCTCCTATCCTCGCTAGCAGCCGGCGCACTGATCGGGGCCACCGCGATCAGTCCGGCCAACGCCGCCCTGGGCGCCGTCGGTCCGGCGGACGCGGGCACCGGGTTCCCGACCTACTACCAAGACGTCAACGGGATCAAGCTGGGGTTGTGCCTCGTGTCCGCGAACTGCTTGGCCGGAACCACGGTCCCTGACCCCACCCAGCCCGCCTCGGTGGCGACCGGGAACTTCCCGGACGAGGCGTTCTACGCGTATGCGTCGGCCGACGTCACCTTGACTGGTGGTGGGCGGGTGCGCTGGTTGGCGGTGGTGGAGGCTGCCTTCCTGACCGGGGACATCGTGGACGGCGACCAGATGACGTTCACCCGGATTCAGCTCAACGGCAGCAAGATCAACACAAGGGTGTACCCCGTCGACACGGTGCTCACTGCGCGCACGCCGTACGGGACCATCAGCGGCACGGTTAAGAAGGACGGCACCCTCGTGCGCAACCGCAAGGAGTCGGCACCCGGCACCGTCGACAACGGGTTCAGGCGTCCCGTCACCGAAGCTACGACCGGCTACGGTGGCACCTTCCTGCGATGGAATGCGGGTGCGCCAGCAGGCTTCATCGGCAACCCCGATGTCCTCCACGCGGTCACCGGCGCCAAGGCAGGGTACGAGAATTCGGTCCAGGTGTTCCGTGGTACGGCCGCGGTCAGTCCTGAGGTCGCGCAGTTCTCGGTCGGCGGACAGATCGCCGAGTGACGACGCCAGTGCCGGGGCCGGGCCGTTCCTTAGGGGTGACCCGGCCCCGGCATCGGGCTGCGACGGCGTCGGGGGCTCCGGGCACGTGAGAGCTGGCCGCGGTCGCGGTCGGCTCGGATAGAGCCGAGTGGCCTCATTCCACTGACCAACAACCTCATATACGTCCACTGGTCACGGTTATTGGAACCGTCTCCTTTAATGCGGCGGGCCCAGCCTTGTCGCCGACCCCGCTATCCAGGCTTCTCGATCTAGGCCGGTTATCAGCCGCGCTCCTTCGTGGTTCTTGCAACATAGTTGCTCAGGTCCGCCGTGATTCGTCGCGATATCGCTCCTTCCGTCGACGCGTCAGCCCGCCATCGCTCGGACCAGAATGCCGCGAGGGTGGCAGCTGGTAATTTGTCACGCGCGCAGGCGGTTGTTCACGTCGGTAGTCGGAAACCCCGTCGAGCCCGCGAACGCGAACAATGAATTTAGGGTTGCTTTAAGCAAGGCTGCCAGCCGACGCGACCCGGCTGACTTTCAACCCTGAGCATCAAGTTCTCTGTACCTCAGTCCTCGGGAATGGGACGCCCGTAGCTCTCCATCGTGATCGCCTCGGGCTCGGGCCACCCCGCTGGTCGGTGTCGAGGGCGGCGTCGATCGCAGCGAGTTCCTCGGTGGCGAGTTCGAAGTCGAACACGTCGATGTTCTCGGCGATCCGCTGCGGTTTGGCGGACTTCGGGATCGCCCAGCGGCCCTGCTGCAGGTGCCACTTGTTGAACTCTTGCGCGACTTGCCGAGGAGCGAGCACCGATGGGTCGATCAGATGGTTGAAGCGTTTGGCTGGGGGGCGGTGGGCGCCTCCGCCCTGCTCGTCGGCGCGCTGGTCGCGTACCTGCTGGCGCCGAGTCGGTCCGCTATTGCGGTCGTGATGGCCCTCGGTACCGGACTCCTGATTGGCTCGGTCTCCTTTGAGCTCATCGACGAGGCGCTGAAGACCCGAACGGTCGGCTGGGTGGCGCTGCTCGTTCTGGCCGGGGCGGCGGTCTTCACGGTCGGTGACTGGCTGCTGGAGCGGGGAGGCGGCGGCAAGCGCAAGGACCCCTCGGGCGCGCAGGCGGACGGAGCGCCGTTGGCGATCGTTCTCGGCTCCGTGTTGGACGGCATCCCGGAGTCCTTCGTGCTCGGCCTGACCGTGTTGCAAGGTGGGGTCAGCCTGTCGCTGCTCGCGGGAGTCGTGCTTTCCAACCTGCCGGAGGGCATGTCGTCCTCCAGCGGCCTCAAGGCGGCTGGCTGGCCGCGGCGCCGTGTGATGCTGATGTGGCTGGCCGTCGTTGCCGTCTCTGCACTATCGGCGGCCGCTGGCTACGTCATGCTGGACCCGTCCAGCGGCCATACCGGTGCGCTGGTGCAGGCGTTCGCCGCCGGCGCGTTGCTGGCGATGTTGGCCGACACGCTGCTGCCTGAGGCCTATGCCGTCGAAGGCGTCATGACAGGACCGTTGGTTGTCGCCGGCTTCGCCGGCTCGCTCGCGCTCTCAGCCCTGTGATGCGAGCTCGACGAGCAAGCGTGGTCTGGTCGGGGTCACGTTCGATCTCATCTCGGCCCAGTACGACTCGTTGAAGGACGGCTGCGCCGCTCGAGGCCTAGGCCGCGTTGCTACCGTCGCCGCGGGTCCACTGCCGATCGCCCGCTGCAGGCGGCGGCAGTGGGCTGCGGAGCGGTGAAGCAGACGTTGTGCGGGCCGGGCATGATGACGCAGGACGATGTCCCGCCGACCCGTTGCCTGCAGCCACCGCGCGACCGCTACCGCGACGCCCTCGACGGTCGAGGTCGACGAGGGGGCCCGCCCGACTCGCCATCCGGGCAGGTCCAAGATCGTCACGCGGGTCCACCGCGATCTCTACGGCGCACGGCGCCAGATAGCCAGGAGCGCCGAGCCCCGGCACCATGATCACCTCGGGCAGGTCCGTCCTTTCACCTGCAGTGAACACGCGGACCGACGGCCGTCCACCTCGG
>JAOPXN010000074.1 GCA_025965155.1 Propionibacteriaceae bacterium | reverse complement strand
GACATGGTCGCGTAGAGGAGCCGGCGGCGGTCCGGTCCCTAAGATCGGACATCATGCGACCTCCGTTGGTGCTGACCGGGGGACCGGCTGCGGGCAAGAGTACGACCGGGCGCCTCGTCGCCGAGTTACGAGACCGATGCGCGTTCATTGACGCCGACGACATCAGGCATCTGGTCGTCAGCGGGCACCTGGCTCCATGGGAGGACAACGGCGGTGCGCAACAGCAGATGCTGGGCGTGGAGAACGTCTGTGCTCTGGTCCGGAACTTCGCATTGGGAGGAATCGAGTCGGTCGTCGCCGACTTCGTGACTGCCAGCACCGCATCGGTGTATCGCACGCTCGGCGGCGTTGTGTTGATCCGCCTGCAGATCTCTCTGAGCGAGGCTGAAGCGCGCGCTGTCACACGACCGAGGCATATCACCGAGGCTGAGTTCCAATATCTGCATCAGCTCGATGCGAACGCGGCACCGGCTGCGGACGCCGTACTGAAAGTGGACGGCCTGGACCTCGCCGGCCAGGTTGCTGCCATCGAGCGTCTTTGGGCAACAGCGACGCACGAGGCACCGCGGTGACGCCCAGACCGTCCGAACCTGGCACTGCTGAGAATTCACCGGGTAAATTGGGCGATGCCGAGGAAGTGCGACTGGCAAGGGGTTTCTGAGGTTCATCCCATGCCGGGAGCGTCAGTGCTCTCCCAACGAGGAGGGAGTGTGATGGACCTTCACCAGCTTGGGGGCTGGCTGTTCGTCTGTGCCATTTTCGTCCTCACCCCCGTCCTCGTTTATTCGCCCCTCGCCCGTCGCATTTTCGGGGCACGGCTGATCCAACTGGGCACCTACACGGTTGAGCGGCTCAGCCCTGTCGCTGAGCTTGATGAGTTCGCCATCGACTTAGCTAAGGTCCGGCGGCGGGAGCGGCTTTGCTCCGACGTCGAACGGTTGCAGCGGACCGTCGCCACCGATATGTGGATGTCTGCAACTCGTCAGATCGCCAACCGGCTGGCGTACGCGTGGGTGCTGCGTGACCTGGAGGCCAGCGGCGACCTGTGGCAGGTCGTCCCCACCGCCGGCGCCATCACCGACTGGAGCGCGACGGCGCGGCCGATTGACACATCGAACCTGATGACGAGTCGCGACTCGCGCTCGCGGAATATCGAGACGCTGGAGCTGTAGGTTGGTTCAGCCGACTGCGCCACGAGCCTCGCGTGGTGGCGGAGGCTGCCCGGCAGCCCGTCTGGCTGCCGGGGAGGGCACTAACATGTGTCGCACCCGATCACCTTTGACAGGACACGGGTGGCGAAGAGCTGGTCGGCAGCCACCGAGATCCCGCACCGGAAGGCACGATGGCCCAAGCACAGAAGGCAGGAAAGCAGCCTCAGGACCCGTACGCGAAACAGGCCAAGACCCTGGCCTCGTCGGTGCAGCGGCTCCGCGGCTGGGTGGGGTCGGACCCGTCGAAGGCGTCTGATCTGGCCGACGCCTTGGTTGAGCTCACCGCGCACCGGCTCCTCGGAAACGGCTATGCCGCGGCCGCGACGGACGCTCAAGAGGCAGTTCGACGAGCTGCGCAGCTGCTGACGGCCAACGGGCCCATCGGGCCCTACACCTCGGTGTCGGATGCCGCCCGCTATATGACAGCGGTCGTCCACCTCGCCACCGTCCAAGCTGGCCTGGGGCTGCCGGACGCCGCAGGCCGAACGATCGAATCGCTCCGGGACATTCAGCAGCAACTGCGCGAGCTGGGTCTGGCGGAGCAGGTGGAGCCGCAAACGGCGATCTGGGCACTCTCCTCGACCGCCCGTGGCGCGCTGGCGTCCGGTGACCTCGCAGCAGCCAACGCGTACGCCGACGCCGCCCTCGCCCGGCTAGCCGACTCCGGCCTTCGCGAGGACCCCGCGGCCGCGTACCTGGTGGTGGGCACGGACCGGCTCGCCGCCGACTCCCGTTGGGCGGCCGGGCTGGCCGACGAGGCGCTGACCTACCTGCACTCAGCCCAGGAGCGGTACGAGGCCGAGGTCGACGGACGGCTGCAACAGCCGGCGCGACTAAGTCCGGCCCTGGTGGAGCGCCTGGCTCAGCCGCTGTTCGGCCTGTACCGGGATCTGGCCGACCGCTTGGCCGCCTCCGACCAGGTCGACCTCGGGTTAGTCACCCGGCGGACGCTGGTCGAGCGGCTGCAGGGGCTCACCGCGCGGCTGGGCGACCCGGCGCGCGCGCAGCTGGCATTAGCTCTCGCCGATCTAGCCGGTGACCTGCTGCGAGCGGACCGGGTCGACGAGGCGGACACCGCCGCTGCCGAAGCTGTCGCGGTCGCGGTCAATGGATCCGGCTCGGAGTCGAGCCGGCTGCTGGTGGCCGCGGTCCGGGCTCGGGTGCTGACCCGCATCGGACGCAGCGGTGAGGCGGTGCAGATGCTGCGTGAGCTTATGCCTGCCGAGGCTTCTGGGTCGGCCGCCCACGCCGTGGGTCTGCTTGCGTTGGCCGAGGCGCTGCAGGCGGGGGGTGACCTAGATAGTGCCCGGTCCGCCGAGGATGCGTTCAATGAGCTGGCTCGAGGGCTGGCGGGGCAGGCGCTCCAGGGAGTGCCGACGCGTACCGCAGTCGAGGATCTGGCCCGCGGCGTCGTAAGCCGTGGTACGCGTTCGGTCAGCTGGGCGCCACTGGAGCCGGCTGCCTCGTACGCCGCAACGACCACCTCTGCTGCTGGCACAGGAGAGGTGGGCTCGGCGGAGCTCCGGCCCGAGCTGCAGGGCGCGACTGCCGCCTGGCTTGAGGCCGAGCGTGCCGAGGCGCACCGGCTGGAGCTGGAGCGGCAGGAGCAAGCGCGGCTCGAGACCGAGCGCCGCGAAGCCGAACGGCTCGAAGCCGAACGCGCCGCCGCCAGCCGGCTGGCGGCGCAACGTGCCCAGGCAGAAGAGGCTCAGCGGCTGGAAGCTGAGCGGCGCGCCGCCGCCGAGGAGGCGGAGCGGGTCGAGCGGAAGCGCCGGCGCGAGGAACGCCTCGAGGAGCATCGGTTGGAGGTTGAGCGGCGAGAGGCCGAGCGGCAGGAGGCCGAGCGGCTCCAAACCGAGCGGCGTGACGCGGAACGGCTCGGGGTGGAGCGAAGGGAGCCGGAGCGGCTCGACGCCGAGCGACTAGAAGCTGAGCGGCGGTCCGCTGCCCTCGCCGAAGCAGAACGCCTCGAACTGGAGCGTCTGCAGGCCGAGCTGGCTGAGCTCGAGCGCGTCGAGGAGCGGGCCAAGGCTGAACGCCTCCAAGCGGACCGGTTGGCGGCCGAAGAAGCTGAGGCGGAGCAGGCAGAACGGATCAAGGTCGAGCAGGAACGCGAGGCTGAGCGGGTGGAGGCGGCGCGTCTGGAGGCTGAGCGGGCGGAGGCGGCGCGCCAGGAGCCCGCACAGATCAACGCGGAGTCGCCGGAAGCAAAGTCGCCGGCCGCAGCGCAGGAGGAGCTGGCCCTGGCCCAACAGGCTTGGCTTGATGCCAAGGCCCAAGGCGACCGGCGGGCTGCGCGGCGTGCCAACGAGCGGGTGGTCGAGCTGCTGCGGCCCCTCGCAGAAGCGGACCTTGCGGGGTACGGGCCCCAGCTGCAAGGCGCACTGGAAGACCTCTCCAGTGCCCGCTTGCGAAGCGGGGATGTGTGGGGCTCCCGCGCTCCCTCGCGGGAGGCCAAAGCGCTCGCTAAGCGGCTCGGCGGCTGAGCGCGGGCAACTGCCACGAAACCGTGGCCGCGCGCGGCACGAGCGCTAGGACGGCGGTGTGACGTGGCCGAGGACGAAGAGGCGTGCAGCGATGGGCAACGCCATAAACGTGCCCGCCTCCCGCGCAAAAGCGTGCGATTGCTAAGTCCCGCGCAAAGAGTCCGGCTGAAAGTCGATCCGACGTCGACGGCCCAATCTGACGAGTTCTGAAGGATAATATTTGCCGAGTGGACGGTCAATGGTGGTCTATGGTTTACCGTTACGTTACCGCCCTCCGCTTCTCGACTATGGTCAGCCATGGGCTAAAACCGGGCCCATAAGACAAAGGACTATCGAGGGAGTCGGTGAAGTTGATCAGGAAAGTAATTGCGCTTGGCGCAGCAACGGTCACCACGGCGGTGACGAGCGTGTTGGTCTTCGGATATCCAGCGACTGCGCATGACGCCGAGTTCCGCGCGAAACTTCGTGATCCGAGCGGACGCGTGGTCGGGACGGTGAAGTTTCGCATTGGACACGATTCGATGCGCGTTGACGCCGTACTCCGGCCGAACCGATACGTAGCACCCGGCGCGTTCCATGGTTTCCATGTCCACGCCAACAACGACCCTGCCAACGGGCAGGGCTGCGTCGCCGACCCATCGGCGTCGGCGTCGACGTGGTTCGTCTCCGCCGACGGGCACCTATCGGCTCAGGGGCAGACTCACGGCGCCCACAACGGCGACATGCCTAGTCCACTTGTCATGGCGGACGGTACGGCCCGTCTCAGGTTCGCTACCGACCGGATCGACCCGAACGATCTGCGCGGACGCGCGGTGATCTTGCATGCGAAGCCGGACAATTTTGGCAACGTCCCGATGGGCATCAAACCCGATCAGTACACCGCCAACAGCGCCGCGGCAACTGACCTCACGGCGCGAACCGGCAACGCAAGCGATCGCGTTGCTTGTGGCCTGGTCCGCAGATCCCGCTGACCGACGGATGCGCGTGCCCGCCTTGAATGTCGTTGATGCCAGCCGTTGCGTTCTGGTGCAGGACTCTTCGGCTAGTCCGACGCGTCAGCTCCGAACCGACCCCTGGCCTCAACTGGGATCAGCGGCCGATCGCCGCGGGCCCTGAGCTGCTGTACGGCCCAGCTGTTGCCATCGGGATCGGTGAAGCCAAAGAACGTTCCGCCGTCGCGCTCATCGAACACCGTGATCTCGCTGGCCTCAACACCGCGGTCCAGAAGCTGCCGCTGCGCGGCCTCAGCGTCCGCAACGACGAGCTGCAGTCCATGCATTGAGCCGGGTGTCATCTGCTGCTGACTCGGCAGCGTACCAATGACAATCGAACAGCCGGAGCCTCGCGGTGTCGGCTGAGCCACGTCCATATGCTCAGTCACGGTGTGATGGTCCAGGTCGAATCCGACCTGGTCCCGGTAGAAGGCGACGAGCGGTCGATGTCACTCACCGGCAGCATTACGACTTCCGGTGTCCAGTCCATCGGTCACTCCGTTCAGTCGGCCTGTCTGACTCAGTATGTATGACGCCCCCCGCGCCGCAGCCGCGCGCCTATGCTCACCGGAGCCTTCCAAGGCCAAGATTTACCAAACCTGGAGTGTCGTAGGTGAAGATTTCCCTCCCTTTTCCGAGTCCCTGGACCCCATCTGTTTTGTTGAAGAAGCAATCATTCTGACACTGAGAGATAAAACCGCTTGATGGCTTGACAACCATGACTGTTGTGTCCCAATCTTTTCGGTGTCACTCTTTGTAGAGACGCAGGGGGAATAGTGGATCATTTCTGCACTCGGATCTCAGCCGGTCACCGACCGGACGGCGATCTTGCGCCGGCAGGCCGGCCCCAGTGCTTTCGTGCGATGATGTTCCACTTTCGCTGTCGTCACGACGAGGTTATGGGTGGAGAGTCCACCTGATCGGCGTTTCTTCGACATGCAACCGGCATCATCGCCAGCGCACCCTGAGCCCTCAAACAGGACCGGACCTCCCGTCATCGTCCCCATGGAAGCACCCCGTACCGTAAGGAAGCGATCATGATCACTCGGATCCGCCGCATTTCTTTCATTCCACAGCCAGCCGCGGCAGCAGCCCCGCCCACGCAGCGGCCCGATCTTGAAACAGCCCTTGAGACTCCCACCGAACTCTCAAGAGTTCACATAAGCGCTTTCGAGCGTTGCACCGACCGACCTGGCGTGAGGCAAACTGCCTAGTTTCTCGTGATCCGTGCAGCCACCCTTGAGCGGCCGGCGTGGCGCTGGGTGGCTGTTCGTGCTTTGGCGCGCCCACGCCTAGACAGCGGGCCCACAGTGTAGTTGCTTAGATCTTGTGACCCGAACGGCGCCAACCGACCTTGTCATCACACCCCTCACGGGCGAGCTGTGGCCGGCATTCGAGGATCTCATCGATCAAGGTGGGCCTGCGAGCCGGTGCTGGTGCATGGCAACCCGGATCGGGTCAGAGTACCGGCGACGTACCGCGCAACGGAACCGCACAGATTTCCGCAAGCTCGTCCTTCAAGGACCGCCCCCAGGCCTGCTGGCGCTTGGTGAGGGCACAGCGGTCGGGTGGTGCCAGGTGACTCCCCGCGACGCGGTCCCGGGGCTTGAGCAAGGGTGGCGAGTACGGCGCGTTGACGATGTCGCGGTGTGGGCGATTACCTGCTTCTACGTGCGAAAAGGCCATCGCCGCGAGGGCATCACGTCCGCACTTATTACCTCAGCACTTGAGCTGGCACGCTCCGCCGGCGCCCCAGCGCTCGAGGCCTACCCCCTCGACGGCACCGTCTCGCCAAGCGCCACGGCGACCGGGTATGCGTCAACATTTACCAACGCTGGGTTTGTCGAGGTCGCACGCCGGTCGCCGGAGCGACCCATCATGCGCTGCTCGTTCGCTGGGTAGCGGCAGCCTTGTTTGCCGGGGGCCGACTACACGATCCGGCAGCCGCCCGCTGGGCCCAGATCCAACCTCGGTGCTCCGATCTACGTCCTTAGGTGACCTTGATTGCCGAAACGTCGAACTCCACGGTGACTTTCTCGCTGACCAGCATGCCGCCAGCCTCGAGCGGTGCGTTCCAGCTAACTCCCCAGTCCTTGCGGTTGATCACGAATGAGCCCTCGAACCCTAGCCGAAGGTTGCCGAAGGGATCCTTGGCTGAGCCTGTGTAGGTGATCTCGAACGTCACCGACTTGGTGACGCCCCTGATGGTCAGGTCGCCGGTGATGCGTGCGGTGTCTTCATCGGCCAGGCCGACTTCAGTCGAGTCGAAGGTGATCTCTGGGTATTCCTCCATCGCGAGGAAGTCGTTGCTTCGGAGATGGGTGTCGCGCATCTCGTTCCGCGTGTCGATGCTCGCCGCCTTGATCACCACGCGCACGACCGACTTGGAGATGTCCGGGTCAATGTGTACCTGACCTTCGAACTCATCGAACGTGCCCCGAACCTTGGTCACCATGGCATGCCGGGCGACGAATCCGATGCTGGTGTGCGCCGGGTCAAGCTGGTAGTCGCCAGCAAGATCCTGGGAGGCGGTGGCGCCTGTCGTCATTCGGTTCTCCTTAGCTAGCTGCTTGCAGGTACCGGCACTTTGAACTTCAATAGCGATGCTAGGGGATACCTGGGGGAGCTACCAGCCCGTTCGCAAGGCTGCCTCGGCGGCTGGTACCCAGGAACCTCTAGCCGGACGAAGATCAATCCTTAGTGATCAAGCCGCACCAGGATCTTGCCAGGCACGTCCGCCTTTGTTGCCAGGCGCTGGAACGCGTCCTGGGCGTGGTCGAGCGACACCTCGGCGCTGATCAAGCAACCAAAGATCTCCTCACCACTGGCAACCCACTCGGCGGCGGCTCTGAACACGTCGAACGAGTAGCAGAAGCTGCCCACGACCGAGCGCTCCTCAGTGCTGACGCGATATGCATCGACCGAGATCTGGCGGCTCCCCATGCCGACCAAGCAGACCCGACCGCCGAAAGCCGTTGAGCCGAGGCAATCGGCCAGGGACGCTGAGCTCCCTACGGCATCCACGGCTATGTCGAGCAGAACTCCATGGCGCTGAATGATCTGTTCCGGCAGTGGACCGTCGGCCGGGTTAAGTGCGATTGCCCCGATGGACTCGCAGAGCGCGCGCCGCTCGAGGTTCGGCTCACTAACATAGACCTGGGCGGCACCCTCGTGTACCGCCGCGAGAACCGTGGACTGACCGATAGGGCCGCCTCCGACAACGAGCACAGACTCGCCGGGTCGCAGCTGTACGCGACGGACCGCATTGAGCCCGACGGCCAGCGGCTCGATCAGGGCGCCGTACGCCACTGGTATGTCCTCGGGCAGCAGCACCACGTTCTCAATCGGTACAACGATGCGCTGCGCAAACGCGGAGGTGCGTTCGGTGCTGACACCGATAACGGTACGACCTGGATCGTGCTGCTCCCGGCCAGCGAAGACCCGCTGCCCCAGCGCTGACACGATCACCGGGTTGAACGTCGCCAGATGGCCGATCGGCGCCAGCGTGGCGTCGATGCCGTGACCAAGGGAGCGCACCCTGCCGACCGACTCGTGCCCCATCACTTGACCCGGGACCCGTCGCCCGTTCTCGCCCGTGAAGCCGTGAATGTCGGAACCGCAGATGCCGGTTGCAATTACGTCAAGTACGACCTCACCGGGTCCCGGGTCGGGCTCGGGGAGCTCTGTCACGACGAGCTTGCCGAAGTCCTCGAGCTGCAACGCGCGCATGTGCTTCCTTACTGTTCGAAATAATGAGACATGTCTTGATCTGGTCCGAAATCGATGTCCATAGCAGCTGAGGCGACTAACAATGGCCGCGAGCCGCCCTTACTCAGATGCGCCCGCACCCATCCCTTCCCAGACGTCGACCACGACGCCGTCCTGGATTACGACGACCCGACGCAGCATGGCGAAGGCCATGCAGGCGTGATTCGGGACCACTTCGATACGGACCCCGATGGGCAACGCGCTCGGTTCGCCCGCGCCCGTCCAGCGGAGCCAGCCGTGTTCTTCCGACATCCGTTCGATGATCCAGCCTGGTGCTCCAACGAGCAGGCCGAGGCCCGGGTAGGCGGCACGGTGTGCCAAGGCAGGAAGCAGGTCTGCGCTGAGCGCCTTCGACCCGGCGTCGATACACGCGCGACCGGGCTCCGGATGGCTGACCACTGTGGTGACGACACGGATCGCTGTAGAGCCTAGGTCGGCATTGCCCAGGGCAACCTGGCCGAGGTCGTTGACTGCGTAGATTCCGGGGCGCAGCTGAGTCACGCCAGGCACCGACGCGACCACCCGAGCCGAGGCCGAACAGCCGAGGGATACGACGGGCAAGGGGATACCTCTGGCTCGGATCTGGCCAGCGATCTCAACCATGGTTTCGGCGACCGTACGAGCCCGGAACTCGAGGTCGGCTCTGTCCGATGCCTCGTAGACGGTGCCTTCGTGGGTGTAGATGCCAACAAGTTCGAGCCCGTCGATCGAGGCGATCCGCTGCGCGACCTCGACTGCTTGACCAGCCGCCACCCCCTCCCGTGCGAGCCCGGTGTCAATGGCGAGCAGTACGCGGGCGGTGCGCCCAGCGGCAGCGAACACTCGCCCTACGCTGGCGGCGCCCGCTTCGCTGTCCGCGCCGAGCGTGAGATCGACGGACTCATCCAGCACGACGGCGCGCCGGGCCTTGTCGTCGCCGACAACCGGATAGGCGACGAAGATCCGTTTGATTCCCGCAGCGGCGAAGAACTCGGCTTCGCCGAGCTTGGCGACGCACAGTCCAGCGGCACCTCGGGCCACCTGGAGCAGCCCGATTTCCGCCATCCGATGGGTCTTGGCATGCGGCAGCAGTTCGACCCCGTGCTCGCGGACCACGGCGCTCATCGCATCGAGGTTGTGTTCCAGACGCCGTTGGTCCAAGAGCAGGGCCGGAGTAGGTACCGACACGTCGAGCCAGCCACTCACTGATCAGTCCGCGATCCGTGCGTCGAGCGCCCGCGAGATGAGCCCGGCCTGACGCACCAGCACCTCGATCATCTGCTTCTTCTCAAGCTCACCGAGGTCGATGCGTGCCTTCGGCACCGAGCAGCTCATCGCTGCCACCACGCTTCCTCCAAGATCGCGGATCGGAACGGCGACGCAGTAGACCCCGAGCGTGTACTCGCCGTCGTCGATCGCGTAGCCCTGGCGGCGCACGTTGTGCAGCACCCGGATCAGCTGGTCGCCGGAGGTGATGGTCTGGTTGGTGTAACCCTCAAGCACCGTGCCTTTGAAGCGGGCATTGAGCACCTCGTCATCCAGGCCTGCGAGGAGCGCCTTGCCGATCCCTGTCACGTATGCGGGCAGCCTGCTGCCAATGTTGGAGATCAGCCGAAGTGGGCGGGTACCTTCCACCTTGTCGATGTACACGACATCGAGATCGTCGAGGATGCCCAGCTGAACTGTCTCCCCGAGCTCTTGGAGCGCATCCCGCAAGAACCGGCGAGCTCGGACGACGATCTCCCGGCTGCGCAGGAAAGACTGCCCAACCTCCCACGGCTTCACGCCGATGGAGTACACGCGCTTCACCGGATCGAACGTCAGCCACCGCATGCTGACAATCGTCTGCAGCAAGCCGTGCAGGCTGCTCTTCGGGTATGGCAGCTGTGCAGAGAGCTCGACGAAACCGACGCCGCCGCTGTGGCGGGAGACGACCTCGAGAATCTCCAACGCGCGCTGTGCCGACTTGACGTTCGGGATGTCAGTGCTCATGGGTCCTCCTCCTCAGGTGAGAGTAATGCGGTCGAAGTCGCCTGGCTCGCACATCATGACTGCCTCAGTGCGGTTCAGAACAGGCTCAATGCGGGACCGCCGGCGCGCGCAGACCGTGTGGCCGCCAGTGCACAGGCGAGCGCAGCCCGGCCATCTTCGGCACCGGGGACGGCCCCATCGGCTCCTGTGCATAGTCCCACGAAGGCGGTGACCTCCTGCAGCAGCCAGTCGTCGTCCGCGTAGGACAGGCTCCGCAGCCGGCCGTCTCCAGAGGCAACCGAGACGTTACGAGCAGTGTCGATCACGATATGTCCCAGTTCTCCCTGGATGATCGTGGTTGCGCGTGATGCCGATCGGTACGACCGGCCGAACCCGAGGTTGATGCTGACGAGGGTACCGGCGCCGGTTGTGCCGTTGATGATCGCGATGTCTTCGGCGGCAGCCGCGGTCGCAGAAACCTGACAACCCACCGAGGCGAACCGTTCACCGAGAACCCAGGCCAGACGGTCGAAGCAGTGGTGCGACTGCAGCTGCAGCACGCCCCCGCCAGCGGCGCCATCCCAGTACCAGCCCGGCGTGCTGGTTTCCGCCTCGATGATGGTGTCGACCACCAGCCGCGGCGCCCCGATCTCGCCCGCCGCAACGGCATCGCGGGCGGCGATCCATTCCGCTCGGAACCGGTAGCTGAAGCCGACCATCAGCTTGATGCCGGCGGCGTCGCGTGCCGCCATAATCTGGTCCGCCTCCTCCAAGGTGTTGCACAGCGGCTTGTCGATGAGGACATGGAAACCGGCTCCGGCCGCCTCGAGACATGCGGACAGGTGCTGGTGGTGGGGGACACCGATGTAGACGGCGTCGACGACGTCGGAGTCGACAAGGTCGGCGATGCTCTCGTGCGCGTGGGTGTCGTGGGTTCCGGCCAGAGCGGTGGCGCGGTTGTCATCTCGGTCCACCACCGCGCTCACCCGCACACCGTCGATCTGAGCGGCGGCCGCGGCGACCTTGCGGCCCATGACTCCCGCACCGACAACTCCCAGCCGTAGCGTCATGGCTGCACCACGGTCGCAGCGTCTGCAGGCTCAGTGAACGCGAAGGCGAGCGATGGGTTCAGCACCATCATCTGTTGGATGTGGTCCTCGCTGACGCCGCGGTCGCGAAGCAGTGGCAAGAAGTTGAGGATGACGTTCGCGTAGCCTGCACCGCCGTACGCGCTCAGCTGGCCGAGCTCACAGATGTCGTTCGACAGCATGACCCGGTCGGCCAGGCCGAGGCTGCACAGCTCCGCAACGTTGTCGGCCCGGAACTCCAGCGGCGCATACCCGCCGACGAACCCGATGTTGTCCACGTTGATCCAGGCTCCTCGTTCCGCGATCGGCAGGATGTTGGCGACACCTTTGCGGTCCCCGAGGTGCGACACGATCACCACCGAGGGCGCGACACCCTCCTCGGCTAGCAGGTCGAGCTGCTCCAGGGCCAGCTCGCCCCAGTGGGTCGTGTGAGTAAGGATCGGGATTCCGGTGCGTACGTGTGCCCGGGCCGCCGCTCGGAAGACGCGCTCGACGGCTGGGGTGATGTGTCCACGCTCGGTACCGATCTCGCCGATGAACCCAGGGCGGATACCGGTACCGTCGACGCCGTCGCGGATCTCGTTAACCAGGATCTGTGCCAGCACTTCAGTGGATGTCGAGCTGATGTAGTCGGGATAGACGACCTCTCGGTACCACCCGGCCCCCATGACGACATGCACCCCGGTGGCGGCACTGAGCCGGGCGAGTGCGCGGGGATCACGACCCAGGCCGATGTTGGTCGGGTCGCAGATCGTGCCACCGCCCGCTTCTTTGAACCGCCGTACCTCATCGATCGCGATGCCCTCATCGTCGAGGATCGCCTCGTACAGGTTGCGCAAGCCCCACCCGTCGACCAGCAGGTGATCATGGGTCAGTGTGTTGCCCATCTCGGATGGCTCGATCTCACCGAGGACGGTGACGACTTTTCCGGCAAACATGCTGCTCCCGCCTACTTGACGCTGCCGGCTGCGAGGCCGCTGACTATGTACCGCTGGAACACGATTGCGATGATCACCGGTGGGATGACCGTGACTACAGTTGCCGCCGCCAGCGTCGTCCAGGAGAACTGCTGCAGGCTTTGTAACCCCGACACGACCGGCGGGGCGGTCAGGCTGTCGGTAAGCACCAAGGCATAGAAGAACTCGCTCCAGGCCTCGAGGAACGCCAGCAGCCCGGCCGCGATGAGCCCGGGCTTGGCGAGGGGAGCGACGATGACCAGGAGGGACCGCAGCCGGGACGCGCCGTCGACCCGGGCGGCTTCCTCGATCTCGATCGGTACGGTGTCAAAGTATGTCTTCAGCACCCACACCGAGATCGGCAACGTGAATGCGATGTAGGCGATCGTGAGTCCGCCCGTCGTGTTGAGGAGGCCCACTTTTCGGAACACGATGAAGAAGGGCAGCACGATGGCGAGACCCGGCACGACGCGTGATGCGATCAGCAGGAAGTAGCCCAGGCTGGCACCACGGAACGGGAATCTGGCAAACGCGTAGCCGGCCAGCCCTCCAATGACCACGTTGATCAAAGCGACCATGCCACCAACCAACAGGCTCCTGCCCATCGCCGGCAGGATGCGCTCAACGGCATCAGTGCTGGAGACCAGACCCTGGCTCATGCCCTCGCCGTACGGAGTGCTGTTGCCGGTGAAGATCGCCACGTAGTTGATCAAGGTCGGGCTCTCGGGCAGCCAATGGAACGGCACCGAGCCGATCTCGGAGGGCCTCATGAAACTACTGAGAACCGTGAAGTACAGCGGGAACAAGATCCAGACCAGGAACAGCGCGAACCCGCCGTAGATCAACACCGTCTGTGCGCGGGAACGCCTCACTGGACACCTTCCGATACGCCGTTCGACCGGTACATGAGTTTGACCGAGAGGAAGCCGAGTCCCAGAGCCAGGATGCCGAGCACGACCGAGGTGGCTGAGGCGAGCCCAAGATTGGTGTCCACGAACAGCTGTTGGTAGAGATAGATGGACAGCACCGTGGTGGCATTGCCGGGACCGCCCTGCGTCATGGCCCAGATCACGTCGAACTGCATGAAGCCGGAGATCGTGCTGAGGATGACGACAACCGCAACCACTGGGCGCAGCCACGCAAGGGTCATGTGCACGAATCGCTGCCAGATCCCGGCTCCGTCCACCAGGGAAGCCTCATGGATCTCCTGCGGCATGCTCTGCAGGCCGGCGAGGAAGAGCAGGGCGGCCAGGGACGACTGCCGCCAGGCGGCCGCAAGAATGGCCACAACGACCGCGCCGTTCTGGGTGGACAGTGGCGCGACGAAGGTGTCTGAGAGCCCGGTGTCGACGACCAGCGCACGCAGTACGCCAACGTCACCGTCCACAAACCACTTCCAGATGATGCCAACCATGACCCAGGGGAAGGCCCACGGCACGATCAGCAGTCCGCGGGCGAGCCACCGGCCCCGAAACCGCTGGTTGAGCAGAAGCGCGAACGCAAGGCCCAAAGCCGTGGACAGCACCAGGTACCCCAGGGCATACACCGTGGTGAGCCAGAGCGAGTTGCGGAACTTCTCGCTGCTGAACAGCTTGGTGAAGTTCTCGAACCCGTTCCAGCTCCCGGCTCGCACGAACGTGCCGTCCTGGAGCGAGTACACCAACGTCTGCACTGCGGGCACGGCGATGAGCCCCAGCACCAGCACCAGTGCAGGCAGGGCCAGCAGTGCACCGAACCGACGGCCGGACCGGGTCAGCGGAGCAGCCCGGCGAGAACCGCGGATGACAGACGTGTGCTGTGCCATCAGGCTAGGCGCCGGCGGCTGTCGTGGCGTCCGACGCAAGACCTGAGACGGTGGCGTCCACATCGGCCTCTCCGATCAACATCGCCTGGATGCGGTCACCGACGTTCGTCTGGAAGGTGGAGTACCACGGCGCCACCCGGGCTGAGACGGCGGCGCTGTTGTTCTCGAACCCGTCCTTGAGCTTGTCCATGTCGTAGTACTTCGGGAAAGCCGACCGGAACTCCTGGTCAGCGAACAGGTTTGGATAGGGGGCGAGTAGCGCAGCAGACTTGGCCCAGGAGATGAAGGTCGAGTAGGCGCCGGCTTCGTCCTTCCAGCCGTAGGACTTGAGCAGCCGCCACGCGTCACGAGCCCGATCACCCTCCAGGCCGCTACCCATCTGGATGACTTCTCCGATCTGCAGTGCTGTCCCGGCAGTGCCCGGGCTGCGGTAGGCGATGTCGACATTCGCCGACTGCGGGCCCTTCGTGCCCCGGATCTCCTTGAGGAAGTAGTGGTGCAGCTCGAAAAAGCTCGAGGTGCCCTGGGCCATGGCGGTCACGTGCACGCCGGGGTCAGCGGTCAGGATTCCCTTGGACGTCAGCCCGTCCTGGTACATCGCCTGCCACCACCTGAGAACGTCCTTGGTCTTGGCGTCGTCGGCGAACACGGGCGCGCCCTTCTCATCGAACGGTGTGACGCCGTCCGCGAGAAGGTAGTTGATGAAGTACTCCTCACAGAACTGCTTGGTCCAGTACGCGGCGTACGGCGCCTTGACGCCTGAGTTCTTGAGCTTCTCGCTGAGGCTGTAGAGCTCATCCTTCGACTGCGGCTCCGCTGCTCCGCCGACCGACTTGACCTGGCTCTTGTTGTAAAACAGCGAATACAGAGCAGAGAAGTAGGGCGCGTTGATGATGCGCCCGTCCTGGAGCTGGTACAGCCCGCGGGACGAGGCGAACATGTCCGCGATCATGTCCTCAGCGCCCTCGAAGTCGTTGAGCTTGGCGGCCCAGCCTTGGTCGGCATACTTGGTGGACGCGTACGCGAAGTTGTAGAACACGTCGATCGCCGTCCCGCCGAGCAGTCGCGTCTGCAGGGCGGAGACATACCCGACGTTGGGAATCAGCGTCAGATCGACATTGACCCCGGACACGTCGGTGAATGCCTTGAGGTTCGACCGGATCTGGTCCGGGTACGCCTCCCACGCGGTCATCGAAAGCCTGCCGTTGTAGCTCGACGATGGGTCGTCGGCGGAGCAGCCGGCGAGCGCGCCGATGCTCGGAAGCGCCAGGCCGGCTACGAGTGCGCCGCGGAGCACGCTGCGGCGGGAAAGCGTCGAACTGAGAAGCTGACTCTGGTCCCGACCTGGGCCTTGGTTGATCATGACGATCTCCATTCTGTTCTCATATATGAACTTAAGTATTCATATGAGAATTCATACCATGCTAGCGCCTCCCTCGCCAAGGGTTAGCCGCACTTCTGATCAGGCTTGCCGAGCGCTAGAACGCCAAGGGACAAAGGAATCTCAGGCGCCGAGCGCGGTCCGCCTGGATCTAGCGCGACGGCAGCAGCCAGGCTGCGCCCGGGCACTCAAAAAGCACATGTGGCTCCCCGGGGAGACCGTTCGTCAGCGGGAGGGCTACGACGGTCGAACTGTCCCACCCCGCAACCAGTAGAAAATGATCTTGAACGAGGAGGTGCTGCGGCCAGGCCGCGAGTGCTTCGACTTCGGTCAGCAGCCGCGGTTGATCATCCTCCAGTGCGAACACGGCGATCGTGTCATACCCGCGGTTGGCGAAGTAGACATGGCGCCCGTCGATGGAGAGCTTGAGGTCGCCCGGATAGTTGCGCGGATGCCGCGTTCTGGCGGCACCTGTGCGCCGGGTGCTGGACGCGACTCCCCACGCTGAGCCGTCCCGCGGCCCGACGAGGAAGGATGAGGCGAGTTCCCCGCTGAGCGCCAGCCGGGTTGCGGCCGACGTAGTCCGCCAGAGAACCATGTGTCTTGGTGCCGTCCCGGCCGGCACGGGCAGCCCGTCAATCTCTTGGAGCGCCGCCGCAGCACCCAGCTCAGGTTCTACGGCGAAGCGCCTGAGGAGATCCGCCCCGTAGTCGGGCACATAGAGGAGCGCCTGGTCGAAGACGATCTGGTGCGGGTGCGGTCCCGCTTGCTGAGGCAGCTCAGCAAGAGACGGGCCCTCCAGCCGTACGATCTCACCGTCGCTACCCGGCACCCCGCGTTCGTCCAGGCTCCATACCGTCAAGGTGCCGGAGCCGAAGTTCGCGGCCACCAGCAATCGGCCGCTCGGATCGACCGCGAGGTCGCAGGGGATCTCACCCAGGCAATCCTGCTTGGCCAGGCTCAGCGCTGGACCGGACGGCACCGCTTCCACGTGCCAGGCGTGCATCAGCCCACGGCCCAACCCGGACAGTCCGTAGATGATCGGAAGCGTCGGATGCCAGCACAGCGCGGCGAGCTCATCCACCGTCGCTAGCTGGGTGCCGGTCCAACCGTCCACTGACGGTGCGAAGTAGTGCAATCCATCGGTCACCGCGGTGCCGCGGCCGGCGACGAAGAGTGCACCGGCAGGTTCTGCTCCGGTCATCGAGGTACCGGCCGAGCCGGCGGTCAACGCGGTATTCCGCTCGGCCTGCTCATGATCAATCTCTCCTTGCTGGTTGTCCCCGAAGGTCGGCGAGGGTTTCCACCACCGCTTCGCCGAGTTGGCGCCCGTCGCCGTGACTGAGGGCCATGGGGTTGATAGTCACCGCCTGGCACCATGCCTCAGCTTCACCCAGGTAGACAGGCACGGGGCGTGCAGCCAAGGCACGCACGACGTCGTCGACCCGCTGGCCGGTGGCAGCGAGGTCAAGGCGGAGGTACGGTACGTCGAGGGCGGCCTCGTGGTGCCGGGTCACCGGTATCCCTGCAGTGCGTAGGACTTCCTCGGAGTGCCCGAGCTCGGCTATCCCGCACTCCTCGTCGGCTCCCGGATTAGCCATGTAGCGCTCGATCGCGGCGAGCAAACCGATCACCTGCTCGCGGCCGACCTTCATCGGACGGCCGACGCCGTGGCGCGGGGGAGTGGCGGGAGTGCTCGTCGCCTGGTTGGACGGCCAGGTCGTGTCGCGCTCGTCCATGTCCTGGTGGTGTAGTCCGACCACCTCGATCAGCTCGCGACGTCCGCACAGCAGCCCACTCGCTTGCGGGCCGCGGAACCCTTTGCCTCCACTCACCGCTACGAGGTCGGCCCCCGCCGCGAAGAAAGCTCTGAGCCGGTCGACAGGTGGTACGAACAGTGCGCCGTCGATGATCACCGGCACCCCGTGCTGATGCGCGATGCGGGCGGTGCTTTCGAGATCCAGCAGGTTGCCGTGCCGGCCGGGCCGAAAGAGCACCGCAGCGACACGGTCGTCGATGACCCGCTCCAGCTCACCTGGATGAGTCGACTCCGGGTAGCCGATCTCGATCAACGTCGCCCCGACCGAGGTTACGGCGTGGTCGTACGGGTCGCGGTGGGCAGCCTGGATGATCACCTTGTTCTTCATCCCGGTGGTGTCAGGAAGCCGGTCGATCAGATCTGCGTGACCGCGGGCCATCACCGCTGCTGTGGCGAGGAAGAGTGCGGCCGATGCGCCGGAGGTGACATACACAGCCGGGACCTCTAGCAACCCGGCGAGGCGTCGGCCCACTGCAGCCTGGAGGGCATCCATCCGCACTGGTTGAGCAACAGCTTCGTTCATGGCCTCGAGTACCGATGGATGCAACGGCAACCCGCCCAGTCGCGTTGCAGGGCCCACCCCGTTCAGTGCTGTGGGCACACCAAGTCTTTCGTAGACGCTCATCGCGTTTCCTTGATCATGTCTGCGCGAGCATCGAAGGCGATTCGTCCGCCGATGATCGTGAGCACGACCTCGAGCCGCTCCGATCCTCGGGAGGTCCCTCCGAACCCGTCGGTGAAGGTCACTGGACCGTGCACCCGGCGGAAGACGGCGACATCCGCAGGCGCGCCGGGACGAACGGTACCGATGCCATCAGCCATCGCTGCAGTCCGTGCGGGAGCGAGGGTTGCCCGCATCAGGACCTCGTCGAGCGACATCCCGAGGCCCATCAGTTTCGAAAGCACCGTGGGCAGGTCCACGACAAGGGATCGTGAGTACGTGTGCAGATCGCTGCTGATCGTGTCGGGAAACTCGCCCTGGTCAATCAGCGCTCGCGCGACCGCCGAGCTGAAGCCGGACATCCCGTGCCCGATGTCCAGCAGCACGCCGCGCTGCCTCGCCTCCCGCACCGATGGTCGGAGCCGACCGCCCAGGACGATGCGGTTGTCCTCCCAGCCGGTGAACGCGTGCGTGAGGATGTCGCCGGCACGGAGCGTGTCCGCGATGTCATCGATAGCAGCGGGAGCGGGACCAAGATGCACCATCAGCGGAAGCTGAACGCGATCAGCCGCGCGACGGGCTCGCCGCAGCGCCTCCAGGCTGTTCTCTCCTCCGACGTCTCCCGATGCTCGGACCTTGACGCCGATCGCAATGTCCCGGTTGCGCTCGATGCACTCGACGGCAACACCGTCGTCAATGTAGGCAGACGTTCTCAGTTCACCGCCGAGTCGGATACTCGTCGTGCCGATCGACGCGATGTTCACAAAGGCCCGAATGCGGGCAGCCGAGCGATCCACGGCGGCGAACCGAAACGCGCCGAAGAGGTGACCACCCGCGCTGCCCGCGTCGATCAGGGTTGTCGTGCCCGAGGGCGCGGCCACGAGGTCCGGCGACAGACCGAGGTCCTGACCATCGAAGACGTGCGTATGCAGGTCCACCAGGCCCGGTGTCACCAACAGACCTGTGACATCAATGACCTCGTCGTTGGGCTCGTGCTCCTCGGGGCTTGAGATGAGGCCGTCCGCCAACCGCAGGTCCGTTCGGACCTGAGATCCGATGTCCGGGTCAAAGACAGAGCCACCCCTGAGGGTGATGCCCATACTCACCTCCTGTTGACAACGTTGCGGTCACACTAGCGGCCTCGGACGAGTATGGGAACTAGCTTTCTTATATGTGAACTCACGCGTCTCTGTCGTCAATACGAACGTGCTAGGGCTTGACTGAGCAACCCGTCGGCTATCGCGCTGTTGTAGTGGTGAACCGGTCCTGGGCCGGCGACCCTGCGACACCATGACGTGACCATCGGCGCTCTGCGGGCGGCCGGGATTTCGGTGGGCTCAGCAGACCATCTCGTGCGGGAGCAGCGCCAGTGTCAGCTGGTGTGCCAAGGGTGCTAGCCATGCGGCCAGGACCCAGGGCCAAGGATGGCGGATCACTGACGCCCACGCCGCCCCCAATGCACACACAACCGCGGCCGCCAGGGCGGGAACGATCACGGCCGCAAGGTGGTCGGGGCCGCAGAGAGGAATGATCAGCCAGCTGGTCGAGATCTCTAGGCCAGCCCAAGAGGACAGCGGTGTGAAGAGGCCCAGCAACGCAGGCCACCACAACCCAGCCCAGGCGACGAGTGACCAGGTCAGGCTGCGGCGCGACGGCACGGGACTCCACAGATATCTCCGCAGCCGGTGGGTGAGCAACGGCAAGATCAAGGAGAGCGGTAGCCCGATCAACGGCACGGCGTAGGCGCAACCTGCAACGGCGGCGATCAGGGCCACGACAGCGGCTGAGGCGCGCAGACCGGGCTTCACCATGTCAACCTCACCGCTCACGGTGCGCCACCCATGGATGCGAGCCTCATCCGAGCCGGAGCATCGGTTGCTGACAACCAGTCGCTCGACGGGAGGGCTGGTTGGCTCATAAGAACAACTCTGTCACGTGCCGACGGATGCGGGTCGACTAAGGGATGCTCCCGTAGTCTGGCCCCGGGTCATTCGGTCCAACGATTGTGAGGACGGACAACATCGGGATTTCATTACGCCTTCGCCTGCTGCTGCCGGGTGTCCTTACCGCCGCGCTGCTCGCTGCCTGCACGCAGAGCCAGCCGGTCGCGTCGGAGGCATCCGTGGACCCGGCCAGTGCATCGGCCACGCCGGGAGGCTATCCGGACCCGTTGCCGCTGAACGGTGACCTTGATTTTGTCCATGACCCGTCCATGGTCCGTACGTCCGACGGCACCTACCTGCTGTACTCCACCGGTCACAACCTGCAGATCCGCACCTCACCGGATCGAACGAGCTTCACGGCGGCAGGGTCGGTCTGGCCGGACGGGGCGCCGTGGACCGAGCCGTTCACGTCGCCCAACGACCCTTCGATCTTGTGGGCACCGGACATCTCCTTCCATGACGGCACTTTCTATCTGTACTACTCGGCCTCCTCGTTCGGCTCGCGGAACTCGGCGATCTTCCTGGCCACCAGCAGCACCGGACTGTCGGGCACCTGGAAGAACCGCGGCAAGGTGTGGCAGACCCGCGAGGACGATGAGTACAACTCGATCGACCCGAATCTTGTCGTTGACGACACCGGCTGGTGGTTGAGTTTCGGATCCTTCTGGTCGGGCCTGAAGATGATCCGACTCGACCCGGAAACCGGTAAGCAGCACTCCAAAGATCAGACGCTGTACAGCCTCGCCACCCGGCCCGCGAGTGTCGACGGGGCTGTCGAGGCGCCCTACGTCGTCCGTCACGACGGCTACTACTACCTCTTTGCGTCCTTCGACGCCTGCTGCCAGGGCACCAGCAGCACCTACCGGACCATGGTGGGCAGGTCCACATCGGTCACCGGCCCGTACGTCGACAGGGACGGACAAAAGATGTCCGACGGTGGCGGCACAGAAGTCCTCGCTTCGCACGGCAGCATCCTCGGACCCGGCCATCCCGCGGTCCTGCAGGATGGCTCGGACTGGCTGCTGATCTACCACTACTACTTCGACGAGTTCAACCCGGGTGCGGCCCGGCTGGCTATGAACACGATCGACTGGGTGGAGGGCTGGCCCGTCGTCCGCTAGCGACAACCCCTGTGGCAGTGTGTCGACACCGGAGCGGATCACTGGTCGATCTCGCTCACTGCGGCCGGCGGCCGTGGGGCTAGCCGCGAGGACACGATGCGACCCGCACATCGAGGTTCTTGCCGCTAACGTCTGTGTCGTGTCAGAGATGCGGATCGAGTTTGTCCGGCTCACCGACGTGCCACAAGAGGCTGTGGTCAAGCTCCTCAATGAGCCCCGCAATGCGCGGCATATGCCGTTGGCTGGCAGGACGACCGAGGAGGCGGCGGCCGAGTGGGTGGTTGCGAAAGACGGCCAGTGGGAAAGCAACGGCTACGGACCGTGGGCCGTGCTGCTGAACGGGGAGTTCGCCGGCTGGGGCGGCTTTCAACGTGAGGACAACGGTGCGGACTTCGCGTTGGTGCTCTCGCCCGAGTACTGGGGACACGGTGCCGACATCACCAGAGCCGCGCTGGATCGAGGCTTCAACCAGCTGGGTCTCAACGAGGTGATCATTGCGCTGCCGTTTAGCCGCAGCCCGGACCGCGTTGTGGCCCGGCTCGGATTCGCGCCGGACGGTGAGGTCAGCTACGGCGGCGCCCGCTTCCGTCAGTACAGGCTGACCCGTCGGGCTTGGCAGGCCGCGGGCTCATCCACCCGAAAGCGGTAGGGCCTAGTCGATCGGACCGGGATCAGGGATGGGCTGGGGATCACCCGGCGGACTGATGGGCGGACCCGGATCCGGTGTCGGGATGGGCTCGGGCCCGGGCGGTACGGGACGCGGTTCGGTCGGTGGCATCGTCATGGTCTCCTCCCTGGCTTACCTCGATACTCCTACCGCGGGTCCGTACTCGTCCACCCCAGAGTCCGCTTTGGCTTACTGCTGAGAGTCGGCATGCGGACGTACGGGGGGCAAGCCCGGTCCGGCTAGATATTGGTTCCGTCGGGCGGCACGTCTGCGGGCAGGTCGGCTGCCGGTCCCGTCCCAGTCGCCGCGCCCGGGCACTGAAGTCCCAGGGTGTAGGCGGTCATTGAGAGCGAGCCGTAGGCGTACCCGTCGATCAGCACATCGGCACCCTGGTCAGCAGCGCCGGCCAACCCGGCGAGGTAGAGCAACGGCAGGAAGTGGTCCGGGGTTGGTACCGCATGGCCGAAGTCTTGGTGCCGGTCTAGTGCAAGAGTCTCGGTGGGCTCGGTCTGCATCGTTTCCTTCACCTGCTCGTCGAAGCGCTGCGCCCAGTCGTACCCGCTCTCGGGAAGGGTATGGCTCATCCCACGGAGGTTGTGGACGACGTTCCCGCTGCCGATGATCAAGACGCCTCGCTCACGGAGGGTCGACAGCTTCGCACCGAGCTCCAGGTGGTAGTCGAAGTCCTTGTCTGCGTTGATGCTCAGCTGCACCACTGGAATGTCAGCGTTCGGAAAAGCGTGCAGCAGTACCGACCAGGTTCCGTGGTCGATACCCCAGCTGTCGACATCGGCGCCCACCCAGGTCGGCTTGACCACGTCGCTGACCTCCGTCGCCAATTCGGGCAGCCCGGGTGCCGGGTAGTCGATGTCGAACAGCGGCTTGGGGAACCCGTAGAAGTCGTGAATGGTTCGCGGCTTGGGCATCGCCGTCACGGCGGTGGCGTTGATGTACCAGTGGGCCGAGACGACAAGGATGGCGCGCGGTCGCGGAACCGCGGAGCCGAAGGAGCGCCAGGCTTGGGTGTACCGGTTGTCGTCCAGCGCATTCATCGGGTTGCCATGCCCGAGAAACGCCGCCGGCATGAGGTCGGTCCCGGCCGCTGTGCTCATGCTGTTCCTCTCCGATCTTGGGTGCCGTGGGAGGGCATCAGGGCCCGCCCACGATCTTCCCAGGCCGGTGCAACTCCGCTGGAGTTCAGGCCGCGAATGCGTGCCGGGTAACGCTGCGGGACAGCTTGGGTGCGATGAGGTAGTCCAGGCTGAAGCGCCCCGCGCCAATGGCGGCAAACAACAGGGCGGCGGCCCCGAGCGCAAGAACAAGTTCGAAACCGTTGTCGGCGATGAAGAGGCCGTTGCCGGCGTGGACGATGAGGAAGGCGCCGAGCATGTCGAGCGCGAGGAGCACCCCGAACACCGGTACTGCGAAGCCGACGACCAGCGCTGCGCCCCCGATCAGCTCCACCAGGCCGGCGAACCAGGCACTCAGCGTGGGCAGCGGGACCCCCATCTGGTCGAAGGCGGCGGCGGTGCCGTTGAGGCCCATGTCGGCCACTTTCTGCCATCCGTGGGCGATGAAAATGACGCCAATCGCTACTCGCCCGACTAGTACGGCAAGATCGTACATCGGGGCTCTGTTCATGGGGGCTCCTCGAGTGTTAAAGAGACTGACTGTGCGGGACGGCCCCGGTATGAGGGGCGAGGTGGGTGAGTAGTGTGCTCACAACCCGGCCGGGACTCGCTGGCTCGACGGTGAGAGCAAGGGGCGTCGCTACGACTCGCTGGCGGTCCTCGAACTGCACCCGGATGCTCGACGTCGAACTGAGTGGGGTTGAACCGCTTCGACAAACTTTATCGCTTGCGACGTTTCCGGGACATCACCGACAACAAGCCACGGATGCCCCCTTTGGTGGCGGGCACTTTAAGGTGGCAGCGTGCCTGACGCCATCTTCGAGCATCCACGGCTGGTAGCCATCTACGACGCCCTCGATTCGGACCGTAGCGACCTGGACGTGTATGCCGCCATGGTTGAGGAGTTCGGCGCCCGCCGGGTGCTCGACTTGGGCTGCGGGACAGGCACCTTCGCGCTCCTCCTGGCCCGACGCGGCGTGGAGGTTCTCGGTGTTGACCCGGCGGGTGGATCGCTCACGATTGCCAAGGCGAAGCCAGGGGCGGAGCGAGTGCAGTGGATCCACGGTGACGCGCTGACGCTCCCCCCGGTCCGCGTGGACCTCGCCACCATGACCGGCAACGTGGCACAGGCGATAGCCGACCCGCAGGTGTGGGACCAAACGTTGCGTGGCGTCCATGACGCGCTCCGGCCTGGTGGCCGGCTCGTGTTCGAGTCACGCGACCCTGCAAATCGTGCGTGGCAGGAATGGAACCGGGCCGCGTCGGAACGCACCACTGAGATTCCTCACACCGGTGCGGTGCAAAGCTGGGTGGAGGTGACTGACGTGGATGGGCCGCTGGTGACCTTCCGGGCGACGTGGGTGTTCGCCGCCGACGGGGCTGTGCTGACATCGGAGTCCACCCTCCGCTTCCGCCAGCGCGAGGAGATTGAAGCTGATCTGGCTGCCCATGGATATTCGGTGGACGAGGTACGCGACGCCCCTGACCGACCGGCTCGAGAGTTCGTGTTCATCGCACGACGGCCCGACTGAGGCTTGTGGTCCGCGTTGGCTGCGCTACCGCTTAAACCACGGGTCGGCCATCCGCCGAACGGGTGCACCCGTCTCGGCCAACTGTTCGAGCAGGTCCACCGCCACACCCACGCCACCAAGCTGGTCGAGTTCGGCGCCGATCTGGCGCGCACGATCTGCATAGCCGGGATCCGCGAGCACTCGACAAACCGCGGCAGCGACCGCATCGGGTTTCGGACGGCCCGTGCGCAGGTTGATCCCGGCGCCCGATCGGGCTACCCGGGCAGCGTTTTCGGGCTTGTCGATATCCCCACCAGCCACAACTAACGGCACGCCGGCCGACAGACCATGGAGCACACCACCCCACCCGCCGTTGGTGATGAACACCGCAGTGTCGGCGAACGCCGAGTCGAAGTCGAGGAAGTCCACGACCCGGGCGTTCTCCGGCACCGTGATGCCGACCTCGGTTTCACCTCGTCGTCCGGTAGTGGCGATTACGTCGACCTCGAGGTCGGCAAGTCCGGTCAGCGCCGGCTGGATCAAGTCGGTCGGGTCGAGGTTGTGCGTGCCCTGGGTGACCACCACACGAGGCCGGTCCGGGGCCGGAGTAGGAGGGCGCTGGAGCTCGGCACCTCCAGCCGGAGCGAGCCGGCCGACGAAGTGCACCTGGGACGGCAGATCGGTCCGCGGCTGCTCCAGGCTGGGACACCCGGTCGCCAGCACCAGCGACCCAGACATCAGTGATACGCCGTACGGCTCGGAGTCGCGGGGTAGGCCCAATCCCGTCCGAACGTCGTTGTACGCACGCTTGTAGCCGAAGGTCAGCGCACGGTAAGCGGCCCACAACACGCGATCACGCACCCGTCCGAGCGGCCCGCGAGCGAGCGGAACACGAAACCCTGGCGGCGGCAGATCCTTGCCCGGCAGGTTGAAGGGCAGCGCATTGATGCCGGCCCACGGTATGCCGCGGACCTCGCCGACAAGTCCGGCGCCGATGCTGAGAACATCGCCGACAACAACATCGGCCGGCGAACGGTCGAGCTCTCGCGCCAAGTCCTGCACCTGTCCGTTGCCGGTCAGCAGAAAGACCTCTTTGACCGTGACCATCAGGCGGAACACACCGAGGGGCCCGGCGGCCGCTCCGGCGAGGTCATCCTCGTCGAAGTCCGCGGCCGCCGACCAGGGGACGACCTTGGCACCCAGGTCGGCGAACCTCGCGCAATAGCGTGAACCGGTATAGACCGTCACCTCATGTCCACGCCTCAGGAGCTCCGCAACTACCCCCGTGACCGGAGCGACGTGGCCGGCGATCGGCATGACCGTCACCAAGGCCTTCATCGCATTTCCTTGATCCGGCCGCTGTCTGGAACCCACCGACTGAGCGCATCGAGGATCACACCCAGCCCGAACTCGAACTCGTTGCCGAAGTCATAGCCGGGTTTGAGGATGTACTCAGCCGCCATTTCGACGAGGTTGGGATACTCGTCAACTGGGAACTGCTCCATCATCGGTTCGGCCACTCCGGCGGCGGTGTCGGGGCCCTCGAAAGGCAGCGCGGCCTCCTGAAGCGCGAACCCGTACACGTAGCTGTCCAACAGGGCGTAGGCGTGGGCAGTCAGCTCCACCGAGAAGCCGGCGCTACGCAGGGCACCGATCACCGCGTCGTGGTGTCGCAGCGTCGCCGGGCCGGGAGAGGTTCGCGACTCCAAGAGACCGATCGCCCAGGGGTGGCGTCTGAGCGCACGACGTGTTGAGTTGGCGCGCCTGCGCATCTCCGACCGCCAGTCGCCGTGAGGGTCAGGCAGTTCGATCTCCTCGAAGACAAGGTCGACGATGCCGTCGAGGATCTCATCCTTGTTGGCGAAGTAGTGGTACAGCGACATCGGCTTGACGCCGAGCTCTTGTGCGAGCGAGCGCATCGTCAGCGATCCGATGCCCGCAGCGTCGGCGACTGCCACGGCGCCGCGCAGTACGCGGTCGCGGCTGAGCGGGGCACGTTCCCTACGAATCTGATTCACCTGTTTTGCCATCTCGATCCGGCACCATAGCACTTTCGTACATTGTACTGTATGCTCCCATACTAAGTACGGTGCGGCGTCGCTTCACCGAAGTCCGAGGGGGACGGCCATGACAGCTGAAGATCAGCACACCACGACGAGCGCCGACGAGAACCGCGCGGCGACCGGGGAGGGACTGATGACTGCCGTCGTGCAGGATGGGTACGGATCGGCCGACGTCCTCGGCGTGACGCGAATCGCGCGCCCCGAGATCGGCGCCGACGAGGTGCTCCTCCGGGTGCACGCGGCCGGGCTGGACCGGGGCACCTGGCACCTGATGGAGGGCCGGCCGTACCTGCTCCGACTGGCCTTTGGCATCCGCCGACCGAAGAACCCGGTCCTCGGGCGCGATGTTGCGGGCACCGTCGTCGAGGTCGGGTCTGCGGTAACCAAGTTCGCCGTGGGGGATGAGGTGTTCGGGATCGCGCCAGGCTCATTCGCCGAGTACGCCGCAGCCCCCGAGCGCAAGCTCGCCCGCAAGCCGGTCAACCTGTCGTTCGAGCAGGCTGCCGTCATCGCGATCTCAGCCCTGACTGCCTTCCAGGCGCTGACCCACGTCGGTCACCTTGAGCGCGGGCAGAAGGTGTTGATCACCGGCGCCTCCGGTGGCGTCGGAAGCTATGCCGTACAGCTGGCCAAGGCCTTTGGCGCGGAGGTCACCGGCGTCTGCAGCGGTGCCAAGGCCGACCTGGTGCGGTCCCTGGGCGCGGACCACGTTCTCGACTACACCAAGGACGACTTCGCCGACGGGGTCCACCACTACGACTTGATCTTGGACATCGCCGGCAACCCAGGACCGGCCCGGCTCCGCCGGGCGCTGACCCCCACCGGGACCGCTGTCATCGTCGGCGGAGAGGAGGGCGGCAACCTGACTGGAGGGATGGACCGTCAGCTACGGGCGCTGATCTTGTCGTTGTTCGTACGCCAGCGGCTGACCGTCTGCATCTCCAAGGAACGTGGCAGTGACCTCGAACCGATCGCCGACCTGCTTGAGGCCGGCAAGGTGACGCCCAGCATCGACAGGACCTACCCGCTGGACCGGGCTCCGGAAGCCATGCGCCACCTGGACTCCGGCGAGGTCCGAGGGAAAATCGCGATCACCATCTGAGCGCACCCGTGCACCCGCGCACCCGCGCGACAACGCGTCCCCGCGACCGATCAGGTCCCACGACAACCGCTTCTTAGCTATCGAGAGAGACAAGGCCATGACAACAGAGACAACCGCCAGCCCTGCCGGGATGGTTTCACCAACGCAAGCCCCCTATCCGGCTCACCTGAGCGGGGAGTTCGATCCCCAGCTTTCGCGCGGGCTCTGGCTGGTCAAATGGCTCCTCGCCATCCCGCACTACATCTTGTTAGCGTTCTTGTGGGTTGGGTTTGTGGTGGCTACGGTCATCGCAGGCTTCGCCATCCTCTTCACGGGCCGCTATCCACGCCCGCTGTTCGACTTCAACGTCGGAGTGCTGCGGTGGAGCTGGCGGGTCGGCTTCTACGCCTACGCCGCACTGGGCACCGATCGCTACCCACCCTTCACTCTGGCCCGGACCGACTATCCGGCCGACTTCGAGGTTGACTACCCCGAGCATCTATCCCGTGGCCTGGTGTTGGTCAAGTCCTGGCTACTCGCCATCCCGCACTTGATCATCGTGAGCCTCTTTACCGCCAACCTGCCTTTTTGGTGGACCACGAGGGACGACATGGCAACCGCGTACCAGAGCAGCGCGGGCATCTCGCTCATCGGGTTGCTGGCATTGGTCGCTGGATTCTTCCTCTTGGTCACCCGGCAGTACCCACGTGCCCTCTTCGACCTGATCATGGGCATCAACCGTTGGGTCTACCGAGTCCTCGCCTATGTGGCCTTGATGCGCGACGAGTACCCACCGTTCAATCTGGACCAGGGCCAGCGTGACGGCGAGGAGGTAATGCCGGTTGCCCCGGCCGCTCCGCAGCCACTGGGCACACCGGCGTGAGGCAGCCTCGAAAACACTGAACCGGGTTCTCAGTCCCAGACTGAACCGGGTTCTCAGTCCAGGAAGGCGTCCAGCATCGGCAGCAGCAGGTGGCTGCGCCGGGTGGCCTCCATGTGAGTGGTGCCGGGCAGCACCGCCAGGGACGAGCCAGGGATGAGCTCGACCATCAGCGCGCCGTGCTCGATCGTGGTGAAGTCCCGGTCGCCAATCACCAGCAAGGTCGGCGCCGTGATGCCGGCGAGCTCTTCGTCGGACCAGCCCCGCAGATCGGCCGCCGACTGCGACAGCTCGGCGAGGAACTCGTCGAAATGGTCCGGGTGCGGTGAGAGACGCTGATAGGTCGCCTGCATGTCCGCGAAGTCCTGTGCCGTCGGCATCCGAGTCGACGTGGCCTGCCTCGCTGGGTCGGTCAGGTCCTGGTGCATTCCCTCAGGCCGTACGGATCCGGAGATCGGGACGATGGAGCGCACCCGATCGGGGTAGGACACGGCCAGCTCAAGTGCCACGGCCGCGCCGAGGCTGTGCCCCAGCACGTGCGAGCGGTCAATACCCAGGTGGTCAAGAAGCCCGACCACATCGCTGGCCAGCGCCGCAGGTGAAATCCGACGGTCGATGTCCGCCGTCCGGCCGTGGCCCTGCAGCTCAACGCCGATCACCCGGTGTCGCAGAGCGAGGTCGGGAATGAGATCTGCGAAGCTCAGGTCGATGTTGAGCATCCCGCCATGTAGCATCACCAGCGGTGATCTCTCGCCCTGCTCTTCGTAGTACATGTGCAGGCCGTTGACGTCTGCGTAACCCGATGTCGCGTCCATGCCGGTTACGACCAACCCGGCGGACGAAACTCATCGGACTCGGCACCATTAAGGTAGCGAGATGTGATCACGCCATGAGACCCTCACTGACGCAGCGGTCCCCAAGGCCAGCAGATGCCCTGGCTGGCGTCGAGTCGTACCCGTTGGCGCGGCTACGACGGCGCACCCTCGTACTGCTCACCGCTGGTCAGATCCTCGGTGGACTCGGTATGGGGGCCTCGCTCTCGGTCGGTGCGCTGGCGGCCAGTGAGCTGGCAGGTGCCGGGTGGTCCGGGCTCGCAGCGACGGTGACGACCCTGGGCGCGGCGCTGCTAGCCATCCCGCTGGCCCAGCTGGCCGACCGGCGTGGTCGGCGCGTGTCGCTGAGCAGCGCTGCGCTGATCGCGGCCGCGGGGGCGACGGTGTGCGTGCTCGGGCTGTCAGTGGGAAGTGTGGTGCTGTTGTTCACCGGGCTCGGTCTGACCGGCGCCGGGACCGCAGCGAGTCTGCAGTCCCGGTTCGCGGCCACCGACCTGGCCTCAGCGACCACCCGCGGTCGCGACCTTTCTCTCGTGGTGTGGTCGACCACGATCGGCGCCGTGGCGGGACCCAACCTGGCTGAGCCCGGAAGCGTGCTCGGCGCGGCACTCGGCCTCCAGCCGCTGGCGGCGGTCTTCGTCTTCCCGGTGGTGACCCAGCTGCTGGCGGCCGGCGCCTACCTGGTCTGGATGCGGCCCGATCCGTTACTGGAGAGCCGTCGTCTCGCCACGCTGGCCGAGGCAACATCGCCGAGCCACAGAGGGAGCGACGCTGGCCTCGGTAACAAGACCCTGGTTCGGGTGGCGATCGTCACCGTGTCGCTGAGCCACGCCATCATGGTGGCGTTGATGTCGATGACTCCGGTGCACCTGGTGCACGGCGGTGCGACGCTCTCAGTCGTCGGCTTGACCCTGAGTCTGCACATTGCAGGGATGTTTGCGCTCTCGCCGGTGTTCGGCGTGCTGGCCGACCGGCTAGGTCGCTTTCCCACCATCGTGTTGGGGCAGGTGCTGCTCTTGGCGTCGGCGGTGATCACGGCCCTCGGGTCGCATCAGACTGCGGTGGTCATGCTGGGGCTCACCTTGCTCGGACTGGGCTGGAGCGCGTCGACGGTGGCCGGATCGGCGTTGCTCAGCGACGCAGCGCCGGCGGCTCAGCGCGTCCGCCTGCAAGGGCGCAGCGATCTGACGATGAACCTTGCTGGCGCCCTTGGCGGTGCCGTGTCCGGTCCGCTGCTCGCCCTGCTTGGTTACCCGGGACTGGCGTGGACGCTGCTGCTGCCCGTCGCCGCCGTCCTGATCGCCGGATCGCTCGGCATACGTCGGGCGCGAGACATGGAACTGGTCACCTAGGCGCGTCCGTCGGCGCCACGCCGGCCGGTCAGCGGGTGTTGTTGGCGATGGCGATCAGCCACCGCCTGGAGCCGTTGAAGAGGTCACGATCGACATCCCCCGCAATTCCGGGGACTCGCCCCTTCGCTGTGTGCTGCCAGATCGTGAAGGCGCGCCAGCCACCCGGCGGTGTACCGGGGCTGCTGCTGTATCTCGCCAGCATGAGCCGATGCCGAGCGGTGAATCCGGTGTAGTTGCCGGTGCAGTGGATCCACCAACTCCTGGTCGTGTAGATCATGGCCCACCTGCCCGTCCGTGCGTGATAGCGGTTCAGGAAGGCAGCGATCCATCTCACCATCGCCCCCCGCCCGAGCCCGTAGCAGGCACGGCCGCCACCCTCGAGATCCAGCATGGCTGGCAGTGTCCGGTTGTCCCGCGACCACGCCCCGCCATTGTTGACGAGGTGGTCGGCCTGTCGAACGCCGCCCGAACGGTTCGGCCGGGCGTAGTGATAGGCGCCGCGGATGACCCCCGCCCGATACGCTCCGAGATAGTTCTGGCTGAACCGGGGATCCCTCAACCTGATGCCCTCCGTCGCCTTGATGTAGGTGAACTGCACTCCGCTGCGGCGGACAGCCGGCCAGTTAATCCAACCCTGATAGTGGGAAACGTCGATTCCGCGCACCGTTGGCGTGCTGGCCTGTCTGAGCCCGTAGAAACTTGCCGGGTGACTAGTGCCCCAGCCGGCGGTTCCCGGAACGGTGGCTCCGGCAACTGCGCTCCCAGCGCCTAACGGAACTGTGGCCGCAACCAGGGTGGCCGCAGCCACAGTGGCCCGGGCTGACCTTCTGTGCACGAAGCGAGTCGGTTCTGAGCTGATCATGAGTTGTGCCTGCTTTCTGAATCGACGCCTTTGAGGCGGATGGGGAGGCAATCTGCTGGCTGTCGGTATTCCTCCTTCCAGGTGATGAAGAACCTTGTGGAGCGGGAAAGACGGTGTACAGCGGTCGCGGCTCGAGAGGCGGACGAACGCAAGCACGGATTAGCCAATATGATGCGTGAGGGCGCGACATAACGGCCGTCGGCGCCGCGGAACGCCCTCGGTGGTTGTTCGTCATTTGCAGTCGCTGAAGACGTTGCAAACTTTGTGTAGGTACCCAACTGCGGCTGGCGGAGACCTTATTCTCGTGGCGTGCATTCCTCAGTTACTCCCGGCGACGGGCCGGCGGCGATCGACCTGATGCTGCAGCGGGTGCAGGCCGGGCTGGACCGGGTGCATGCTGCGGACCTTGCGGCTGAGGTTGCTGCGGGGGCCCTAGCGGTCGACATCAGGCCGGTCGACCAGCGCCGGCGCGATGGTGATCTTCCGGGTGCGATCGTTGTCGACCGGAACGTTCTTGAATGGCGGCTGGATCCGACGTGTTGTTATCGGCTGCCGCTGGCAGACGATCCCGGTCGACGGGTCATCCTGGTCTGTAACGAGGGCTACAGTTCGAGCCTCGCGGCGGCTAGCTTGCAGCAGCTGGGACTCTGGGGCACGACCGATCTGGTGGGTGGATTTCAGGAGTGGAAGGCGGTGACCCAGACGGTCGCTCCGCCTTCGGGCAACTCCGTCATCGGTTTCCTCGCCGGACTGCTCGGAAAGGTCGCCGCCGGCCGCCGGCTAGTCGAGCACGCGAGACGCAACCGATGCCGCGGCTCCGCCGGACGGGAGGGATAAGGGTTGGTTGATGCTGACGATGTCCGACGGGTCGCGCTGAGCCTTCCGCACACGGTGGAGATGGACAGCGACGGTTTCGACTTTCGAGTGGGCAACCGTGGGTTCGTCTGGTCGTACCCAGAACAGGTGCCGGGTCACCGGCGGGTCATCCGTACCGACATCGCCGTCGTGTATGTCGGCGATGAGGCGGAGAAGCAGGCGCTGCTGCTGAGCGAGCCCGGGGTGTTCTTCACCACGTCGGCCTATGACTGGTTGCCGCTGGTCATGGTGCGGCTGGAGTCGATCGACGTCACCCGACTACAGGAACTGCTTATTGACGCGTGGCAGATGCGCGCTCCGGCGCAGTTGCAGGTCGATTACCGGCGGAGCGGAGCAGTCCCGCCAACGGATCGGCCCTCGTAGCCCCCGGCCCACCTCCTAGCCCCTCAGCTAGTGGTGTTGCGTCTGGGCCAGCGGCGGCGCAATCAGCACCTGATCTTCGTTGGGGGAGACATCTGCGGTACCGGCGACGATGATCGCGGCGCGCTCCCACGGGCGGTCACGTTCTACAAAGGGCAGCTCCTCAGCCATCCAGGAGTGCCAGAAAGCCGTCGCCGCCTCGGCACCGCCGTTGACCCCAGAGGCGACGTCCCGGGCAATCCCGCGGCGCTCCGCTTCCGCGTAGTCGGACTGCACCCACAGGATGGCGTCGATGAGGTCGCCGAACTCACGCCGCCCCGCGCCGACACCCTCGACAATCACCAGGTCGAGTCCGGCTGGGAGTTCGATCGCTCCGGCGCGGCCGTGCCGGTCCCAGCTCGGCGGGCGGTAGCGAACTGGCAGACCGTTGCGGAGCGGCTCCAACACACCGGTCGCGAGCAGATCGGCCCAGCCGAACATGGAGTGGTTCCAGGCGACGTCGTCGGTGTGAACCACCGCCGAAGATGGCACGGCTTCATGCAGCCGGGAAGCGAGAGTCGACTTGCCGCCACCGCTGCGGCCGTCCACCGCGACGACGACGGGCCGTCCATCCGCTGAGCCGGCCATACCGAGCACCGAAGCGACAAGGTCCTCCACGGGCGCAACACGCCATGGGCCTGCCGGTGGCTCGCCGGTAGCAGGGGAGATCGCCATGGCGCCCAGCTTGCCTGAAGAGCAGGTTCTGGGACAACACGCCGACCCGCTGACAACCTGCTACCACCGGTGACGCTGAAGGCTTTTCTGGGCCGGCTGGCGCCAGTCGTGGAGCATTTTCAGCGGGGCCTCAACATCACCAACAGGTGAAACCGCCATCGACGACAAGATCGACTCCGGTACAGAAGCTGGCGGCGTCGCTCAGCAGGAAGATCGCTGGGCCGACGAGCTCGTCCACCGTGGCCATCCGGCCGAGGGGAGTATCGGACTCGAACTTCGCCACCTGGTCTGCAACCTCGGGTCGGCGGTTCATGGGCGTGGCGGTGTACCCCGGGCTGATGGAGTTGACCCGGACACCGCGTCGGGCCCACTCCATGGCCAGACTCTTGGTGAGGTGGATGACGGCCGCCTTGGATGCGTTGTAATGCGCCTGCATGAGGTCTCGGTTCACGATCGACCCGGACATCGACGCGATGTTCACGATGGAGCCGTTCCGATGGTCCAGCATCGCGCGGGCTTCCGCTTGGCAGGAGAGGAAGACGCCAGTGAGATTGATGTCGATGACGCGTTGCCATTGCGTCACCTCCATCTCCTCGGCGGCCGCCGCGTTCGCTATCCCGGCACTGTTCACCGCAAGGCGCAGTGGGCCTAGTTCGGCCTCCGTGCGCTGCACTGCCGCGCTGAGGTCCGCGCTGTCGGTGACATCACCGGGAACAGCGAGGGCGCGTCTGCCGATCCGTTCGATCTCGTCCACGACCTCCTCGAGCCCTGCACTGGGAAGGTCGAGGCAGGCCACGCTGGCTCCGGCTGCTGCGAGCCCGGTGGCGATCCGGCGGCCGATGCCGCTGGCGGCACCGGTCACCAGGGCGGTTCGCTGGTCCAGGCGGAAGTTCGGGTTGCTCACAGCATGCACCTTCTTGTCTTGGTCGTGATGCGATCAGGGGTCGGAGAACTGACAGAGCCGCGGTCGCAGTGCGTTCGGTTTGAGCTTGACTCTTGTGCTAATGATGCTTCGGGCGCAATGGTGAGGGATGGCTAGCGGTGCCGGGACAGCCGGCCTTGAGCGACCTCTGTCGCCGGAGCAGATTCGCAACGTCGTCCTCGTCGGACCCTCGGGGGCTGGCAAGACCACACTTTTCGAACGGCTGATCGCGGCGCGCACGCCCGGTCGGCAATTCCGCGGCGAGCCCCGGTCATCGCAGTCGCTGGGGGTGGCGTCAGTGACCAGCGGCGGGGTGCGGGTGAACCTGCTCGACACTCCGGGAAACCACGACTTCGTCGGCGAGGTACGGGCCGGTCTTCGGGCAGCCGACGCGGTCTTGTTCGTGCTGCCCGCCAATGACGCAATTGATGAGGCGACCCGGCTGCTGTGGCAGGAGTGCGCGGCGATCGGTATGCCGCGGGCCGTGGCGGTGACCAGGCTGGAGCACGCCCGCGGCGACTTCGATCAAACCGTCGAGCGGTGCCGGCAAACCTTCGGCGATGCGCAGCCGCTGCAAGTGCCGTTGCTAGTCGACGGCAGTGTCAAGGGCGTGATCAACCTGCTGCGGCGCACCGTGCTGGAAGACCAGCTCGGTGAGCCTTCGAGCCGGGAGGTCGACGCCGACGAGGAAGCCTTGATCGAGGAGCGCCGGGCCGCCTTGATGGAGTCGATCATCGAGGAGTCCGAAGACGAGGTCCTACTGGATCGTCATCTCAGTGGTGAGGAGGTGGAGCTTGAGACGGTGATCGGTGATCTGCGGGCGGCGATCGCCACTGCCCGGTTCTTTCCGGTTGTGCCAACGCATGCCCCGTCCGGGATGGGCGTGGAATCGCTGTACGACCTGTTCGAGGAGGGGTTCCCATCCCCCGCGGCAGCGCCCATGCCGACCGTGTACACGACCACTGGGAAGCCCTTCGGCAAGCTGAGCTGCGACCCCGAGGGACCTCTGGTCGCCGAGGTGGTGCGGACAACGAGCGACCCGTTCGTGGGCCGGCTCTCGCTGGTCCGGGTCTTCTCGGGCACCCTGCGTCCGGACACGCCGCTGCATGTGTCCGGTCACCTCCCGCGCTTCGCCGACCGCAAGGTCGACGGCCACGCCGACCACGACAGCGATGACGATCGGGCCGGGCCGCTGTCCTCGCCGCTCGGCGACGAGACTCGTCCGAAGCCGCAGGCCGTCGCCGGCGATCTTGTGCTGGTGTCCAAAATGACCGCCGCCGAGACCTCGGACACCCTGTCGAGCCGGGCGCGGCCAGCCCTGGTGGAGCCCTGGGTGCTGCCCGAGCCGCTGCTGCCGGTGGCCATCCACGCCACCGCGCGAGGCGAGGAGGAGAAACTCGCGTCCGCGCTGCAACGCCTGGTGGCAGAAGACGTAACGATGCGCCTCGAACACAACGCCGAGACCCATCAGGTCGTCCTGTGGGCAATGGGTCCGGCGCACGTCGACAAGCTGCTCAGCACGCTGCAGGAGGCCTGGCACGTCCAGGTGCAGGTTGAGCCACTGCGAACCTCCTTTCGGGAGACCTTCGTCCGGCCGACGGCGGCGCAGGGTCGCCTGGTCAAGCAGTCCGGAGGGCACGGTCAGTACGCGGTGTGCCGGGTCGAGATCGAACCGCTGGAGCGGGGCGCCGGCATCGAGTTCGGCCAGCGCGTGGTGGGTGGCGCGGTGCCCCGGCACTTCATCGCGTCGGTGGAGAAGGGCGTCCGCACACAGCTGGAGAAGGGTGTGCTGGCCGGCTACCCGATGGTCGATGTCCGGGTCACCCTGGTGGACGGCAAGGCGCATTCAGTGGACTCGTCGGACATGGCGTTCCAGACGGCCGGCGCCATGGCCGTCCGTGAGGCAGCCAACGCGACCACCGTCGCCATCCTCGAGCCGATTGACGCGATCGACATCACCGTTGCAGACGACTGGGTCGGGTCGGTGCTCGCCGATCTGAGAGGCCGCCGCGGTCAGGTGCACGGCACCGAAACGTCGCAGTTGCCGGGTCACGCCGTCATCCATGCCGAGGTTCCGGCGCATGAGCTGTCCCGGTACCCGATCGACCTGCGCTCCGTCTCGCACGGGACCGGCACCTTCACTCGCTCGTTTGTCCGGTACGACTATCTGCCGACCGCGTTGGCGCGGGACGTCATCGAGGCCTGACCGGAGGTACAGAGGGCTTCAAAGACCCCTCCTTTGGGGGTCATGGCCTCCCTAGGAAAGGTCTGTGAGCCACCGTGCGGTTCCCCTAGGCTGGGGCGCAATTATGTAGCTCCGGGGGGACTCATGAGTGAAACGCTACGCGTTGGTATTGGCGAGGATGTGGCCGCGGCCGCTGTGGCAACGCCGGCAGCATCCAGGCTGTTACGCCAGAATCCGATCGGACCTCCTGGCTCGCCGAGACAGGTCGGCGCAGGTCAGGCCAAGGCTCGGCTGGTCGGCCTTTTCGCCGGCATGGTGGCAGCGGCTGTGGTCGTGGTAGTCGGGATCTTGGCAGGTACCGGTGAGCTGGCCGCACCTCCTCCCGGCCTGCCGGGGCCGGATCCGCTGGTGCGGTTCGGACTGCCGGTGGCCCGTACGGTGCACGACCTGACTGCGTCGCTGACCGTTGGACTGTTGGTACTCGCAGTGTGGGCGGTTGCCCCCGAACCGAGGACGGCGCCGACCAGGCTGGCCGGTGTCCGGTTGGCCATGGTGCGAGCGGCCTCGGTCAGCGCCGGCGCCTGGTTGATGTCGGCGGTAGCAGTACTGGTGTTCACCGTGGCCGATATCGCCGGTGTGTCCGTACGCTCCGCCGGATTCCTCGAGGTGTTGGCGAGCTTCGCTTCGACAGTGGATCTGGGCCGGGCACTGTGGGTCAGCGTGCTGTTGGTCATCGTCGTTGCCGCCGTCACAACCATGTCCTCTCGGGTTGTCACGGCAGCGTGGGCCGCAGGGCTGGCGCTGTTGGCGTTGCTGCCGTTGGCCTTGACCGGTCATGCCTCGGGCTCCACCGATCACCAGAACTCGGTCAGCAGCCTGGCACTGCACCTGATCGGTGTAGCGGTGTGGGTGGGCGGTCTGGGCGCGCTCTTGTTGATGGCCCGCACCTTGGGATCCCAGCTGCCGGCGGTCGTCCGCCGATACTCCACCTTGGCAGGCTGGTGCTTCGTCCTGGTAACGCTGTCGGGGCTGGTCAACGCGTGGCTGCGGCTGGGGTCGCTCAGCGCGCTGACGAGCGTGTACGGGCTTCTGGTGCTCGGCAAGATCGCCGCACTGGGCCTGCTCGGGTTGGCTGGCTGGCGGCACCGCACCGCAGTGATTCCCCGGCTCGACGGTAGCGGAGGGCGACGCGCGTTCCTGCGACTGGCCGGGGTCGAACTGCTCGTGATGGGCGCGACCATGGGGTTGGCGGTAGCGCTGTCTCGAAGCGCACCGCCGCTCGGGGAGCACGTTGTTCAGCACGGCGGCGAAGCATTGCTTGGGTTCCCGGTCCCGCCACCGATGACTGCAGTGACCTACCTGACGAAGTCCCATGTTGACCTGCTGTGGCTTTCGGTCGCCGCCGCTGCGCTGGGCTGGTATCTCCTGGCCGCTCTTCGGCTACGGCGGCGGGGTGAATCATGGGCACCGCTGCGGACGGTGTCCTGGGTTGCCGGGTGCCTGGCGCTCGTCTTCCTCACCAGCGGCGGTCCTGCGGTGTACGGGCGGGTTAGCTTCAGCGGACACATGCTGCAGCACCTGGGCCTGATGATCGTCGTGCCACTGCTGCTTGTCCCGGCGGAGCCGATCAAGCTGGCCCTGCGGAGCATCGCGCCACGACCCGACGGAAGTGTCGGGGTGCGTGAGACGCTGCTGACGGTGCTGCATTCGAGGCCGCTACGGGTGCTGGGCGACCCCATCGTGGCTGCCCAGTTGATCATCGGAACTCTTGTCGCCTCCTACTACTACACGGGCGCATTCACGTTCTCGATGTTCACCCACACGGGACACGTGCTGATGACGGCGCTCTTCCTGCTCACCGGATACCTGTCCATGTGGGCCTTCCTCGGAGTTGACCGGGGACCGGCGAGTCGCCCCGGCACGCCGCGACTCCGGCTGTTGTTGTTGGGTCTGACCGGCTTGTTCTTCGCTGCGTTCGGGTTCACCTTGATGGGCTCGGAGACCGTGCTGGCGATCGACTGGTGGGCGCAGCTCGGCCTGGTGGACCAGGCTTCGCTGTTGCACGACCAGCAGGCCGGCGGCAAGATCGCCGCCGCGGCCGGATTCCTTCCGCTGCTCGTACTGGGCATCGCCGTAGCGACTCGGCGCGCTCACAGCGGCGTGCTGGCGGGCACGGTGCAGCACCGGTGACCGCTTCAGGCCAACAGCTGCCAACCTCGGGATTGCAGCGCGTCGTGCGGGTCGTCGTCCTTGGCGGCAGCTCAATGGTGCTTGCCTGCGCGGCCCACGTCGCCAGCGGTGGCCTGCTTCCGGGTATCGGACCCATCGCTGTCCTCACCGTGTTAGTCGGGATGGTCGCCATCGTGGCCACCGCGCGCCAGTGTCGACTGCCGGGCCTGCTGGCAGTGCTGGGCGGCGAGCAGCTGGTACTGCACTATCTGTTAGCCGCTGGGGGGCAGTCCGCGTTGGCCGGTGGGGACGTCGGGTGCGTGCCTGGGACCGTAGCCGCCGCGCACCAGGTCGGAATGGCCGACCATGTCGGGATGGCCAGAGCCATGGTCTGCCACACCGACTTCGTGGCGGGCGCTACCGACACGCTGGTGCATGCGACCTGGTTGCCTATGGTCGGCGGACACGTGCTGGCGACGGTAGTGACCGCCTGGATCCTTGCCCGCGGTGAGGCTCTGCTGTGGCAGCTCGCCGACCAGATCGTCCGAGCAAGCCTGCCGCCGGCGGCACTATGGCCAGCCGCCGCGTTCCGCGTGCTGTCGGTCGGGCCGCTCGCACCGCTGTACCTGCCACCTACCTGGGACACCGCGTCGCCCCGCGGGCCGCCGGCCCCCGTATTCGCAGCTGCCTGAGCCCGCTTGGTAAGAAGCGAGTCGCTCGGTGCTGCCGCAACGAGCCGCACCCCGACGCGTACTGCGTCGGCCACCCTTCTTCCTTGGTCGCCTCTGGCTGCGACCTCACGCTCATGCAGGAGATTTCATGTCGTCACAACGTCGGATTACCTATTCAAACCGGGCACGGTGCCGCTCAGTCGCCGTCGGCGTGCTGGCCGCCGGCCTGGTCTCGCTCACCACTGGAGTAGCACAGGCGCACGTCCGAGTCCTACCCGACAGCACCGAACCAGGATCGTTCAGCCAGCTGACGTTCCGAGTACCCAACGAGTCTTCGACGGCCGGTACGGTCAAGGTCGCGGTCCAGCTGCCGCAGGACAAGCCGTTCCTCAATGTCAGCGCCAAGCCGGTGCCGGGGTGGAAGGTCAACATCCAGGAGGCGCCGCTGCCCAAACCGGTCGAGTTCGAGGGCACGACCATTACGAAGGCCGCCCGCACCGTGACCTGGGCGGCGGCGAGCGGCATCCAGATCGCCCCCAAGCAGTATCAGGAGTTCGCCATCTCGGTAGGGCCGCTGCCGGAATCAGGAAAGCTGCAGTTACCGGCCACCCAGACGTACTCCGACGACACGGTCGTCAACTGGGACGAGCCCACCCCCGCCTCCGGTGAGGAACCCGAACACCCAGCTCCGGAGCTCGAGGTGGGGGCGGTAGCAACTGAGCATGGGCACAGCGCCAACCCGTCCGAGGCGCCGGCCAGCCCGGCGGCTGACACGGCGCCGGCAACCGCTGCCAGCCAGTCCGACACGACCGCCCGATGGCTCGGCGGGGCTGCACTCCTCGCTGCCCTGGTTGCTGTCGCCCTCGCAGTGACAGGCCGGCGCCGTGGCGCCAACAGCTAGCGAGCTCGCTGGGAGGGATCGTCGGAGCGTCAGGAGGCTGAGCCGGCAGCGGCTGGTGTCGATCTTCCTCGCGGCACTGACGAGTATCGCGGGGGCGGTGGTCACCTCGGTGGTGGCCGCCGGCCCTGCGGCCGCGCACAACGGGCTGGTCTCCACCACTCCCACCGACGGCGCAACCGTTGCTCGTGCGCCATCGGCTGTCGCGCTGACGTTTGATGAACCCGCCCTCGCTCTTGGTACCGCGTTGGTCGTCACCGACTCCGCCGGTCAGCAAGTCCAGGCCGGCTCTGCCAGCCTCGTCGACACGACCGTGAGCCAAGCTCTCCAACCGGGTATCCCGGCCGGAGAATATGCGGTGACGTGGCGGGTCACCTCCGCCGACGGGCACCCCATCTCGGGCCGGTTCACCTTCAGGGCGAAGGCACCGGCAATGGGGGACAGACAAGGGGCCAGCTCGACTCCGAACCCTGCCGGGTCGGCCTCAGACCAAGATCAGCAACCGGGCAGCGGCGGCATCCCCACCTGGGGTTGGTTGCTGGCCGGGGTGGCGGTGGTTGCTGCCCTGTTCGTTCTCGCCAAGCGCGGCAGGCGCCGGGCCGCCAGCTAACACCTCCGATACATCGCCGCGCACAGACTCGTGTCGTTTCGTCACAGGCTCCGCACGGGAACGGCACAGCGAGCGCGTCTACGGTGGGCTCCATGACCAGTGCACCACTCCGCGAGAATGCCGCCCTCATCGTGAACGGCTCTTCCCGCAAGGGAGCCCGGTGCTACGAACCGGCCAGGCAGGCGATCCAAACCGCCGGCATCCAGCTTGTGCGGTCCACCTTGGTGCAGGAGCCGGCGCGCCTCCCCGACGAGGTGGCCGCCGCCGTGGAGGCCGGCTGCAGGCTGCTCGTGGTCGGCGGGGGTGATGGGACGATCGGCGCGGTTGCCGGTGTGCTGACGGACCTGCCGGCAGCCCGACGGCCGGTGCTCGGGGTGCTGCCACTAGGCACTGCGAACGACTTCGCGCGCACGCTGGACCTGCCGCCGGATCTGGCGGCGGCCGTCACGGTCTTGTCGACCGGCAAGGTGGTGGATATCGACGTCGGTCGCGCCAACGGGGCAGCCTTCCTCAACGTTGCGTCCCTCGGCTTGTCCGTCGAGGTCATCCAAGCATTACGACCGGGCCTCAAGCGCGCCCTCGGACCGGCCGCGTACCCCGTGGCGGCGCTGCTTGCGTACCGACGACACCGGCCCTTCCGGGCTCGGCTGGAGCTTCCCGAGGGCGACCGGGAGCCACTTGATCTCGGCGACCTGCTCATGGTCGCGGTCGGCAACGGGCGGCACTTCGGCGGCGGCGCCACGGTTGCGCCCGACGCCGGCATCGATGACGCCCGGCTCGACGTGAATGCGATCAAGGCTGGCCGGCTGCGCGATCACTTGAGCGTGGCTCGGCTGCTTCGCGACGGGACGCTGATCGAACACGAGCACGTTCAGCACCTGGTCACCCACTCGCTGACCATCTCCACGGACCAGCCGCAACCGGTCAACCTGGACGGCGAGATCCGGGCGATCACTCCGGTCACGTTCTGGGTCCAGCGCAACGCCATCGAGGTTGTCGTACCGGAGCACGTCACCCATCTGCATCATGATCGGCCTTCCAACGATCACTAGAGCTCCTGCTTGATCGACTCCGGGCTTGATCGGCTTCCGGGCCTGATCGACTCCGGGCCAATCGCTCCGGGGCCGTTGCTGGCGCGTTGACATCGTCGGCGGGTACGCCGATGCTGCTGGGATGAAGGTCGTTGGAACGCAGCTGGCGTTGCCCCAGCCGTACGGCGCACCGACTCGGGTGCTGACCTGGCAGGAGGTGGAGCAGAAGCTGGCCGCGGCGAAGACCTACTGGCTCGCCACCACTCGCCACGACGGCCGCCCTCACACGGTTCCGGTCGACGGCATCTGGCAGGACGGCGCCCTCTACTTCGGCGGCGATCCCGCCACGGTGCACATCCGGAACCTCCAGGCGGATCCGCGCGCCGTCGTACACACCGAATCCGGTGAGTCGCCCGTCATCGCAGAGGGCACAGCGGATTGGTATGCACCGAGTGCCGAGCAGGCCAGCCGACTGGCTCAGGCCACCCAGGCAAAGTACGGATACGCAACATCGCCGGAGTCCCACACTGCCCGCACCTGGCGGCTGCTGCCGCAGGTGGTGCTCGCCTGGAACGTGCTGTTCCAGGACGCCACGCGGTTCACCCTCGACCGAGCCATCGCCGATCCAACGAATAGCAAGGAATCCAGCAGATGACCGTCTCGCAGCCGCACCCGCAGCCGTCGCTGGCGCTGGTGACCGGTGGCGGTAGCGGGATCGGTTCCGGTATTGCGCATGCGCTGGCCCGCACCGGCGTGACACCGGTTCTGGTCGGACGCAGGGCGGAGGCGCTTGCTCAGACCCAAGATCAGATTCGGCAGCTCGGGCTGGACGCGCATTCCGTGCCGTGGGATATCGGCAACGGCGACTCTGCCGGTCAACTGGTGCAGCACATCGAGTCAACGCTGGGCACTGTTGAGGTACTGGTGCACGCTGCCGGGAACCAGCACCGCACCCCGGCGCTGGACTTTCCGATGGCTAAGTGGGACGCCATTCAAGGGCTTCATCTCCGCGCTGCGTTCTGCCTGTCCCAGGCCGTCGGCCGCTCACTCGTTGCTGCCGGACGACCAGGCAGCCTGATCTTCATCGGTTCGATGACCAGTGAACGGCTGGGACTGCCGGACATCGTCGCGTATGCGGCCGCCAAGAGCGGGCTGCTCGGTCTGATGCGGACCCTTGCGGTGGAATGGGCGCCGCACCGCATCCGCTCCAACGCCATCCTTGTCGGCTTTGTCGAGACCGAGCTGACCCACGATGTGGATCAGCTTCCGGCTCGCCGTGCGCTGGTGTCCCGGGTACCGCTGGGAACGACAGGTTCGCCGCAGGATATCGGTAATGCGGCGGCGTTCCTGGCGTCGACTTCGGCCAGCTACGTCACCGGCTCCTGTCTGACCGTCGACGGCGGTTGGAGCGTCGCGTAGGAGCCGGTGTCGGGCTCAGCCGGCGCTGTCGACCTCCAGTCGGGTAGCGCGGGTCTAGTGCCAGTGCTTCAGCTATCTGCCCGGCTAGATGGGATCACAGAGGAACGGGTCGCCGTGGGTGCTCGACTTCTTCAGGTTGTTCTGGGGTGGCCAGAGCTCATGCGGCGGTGTGAAGGTCCAGGTCCAGTCGAAGTCGACGCGGAATCCTCTGAAGCCGTCACGATGTGATCCGTGGTGGTTGGAGTGTTGGGTCCTGCGCAAAAGGAAGATGTCGATCATGTGCACCTTGATCGGCCCCCCTGAAGCTGGGATGACCTGGGTGGAGAGGTTGTAGTAGAAGAATCGGTACTCGCGGCCGGCGCTGTCGATGGCCGGGCCTTTCACCGTGTCTTCGATCCTCACCTGCTTGGTGCCCTTGTCCCCCGTTCGGGTACGAGTGTGCATCACCCGCTGGCCGGCGCCTGCCACAGACAGCTTGTCCGGGATGCTAGGGCACTGGTTGGCGGGCAGGGTCCAAGTCACGGTTCCACGTACCGTTTGGCGCTGTGTCGCCTGGGACGAGGAGTCTGTACGGGTCTGGGTCGCTGGAGAGGCGCCGGAGTTGGCGGGCACCGCGAACAAGATCAGCAAACCGATGACGAGCGGACCGATCAGTTTTCGCGGTGCTGGCATGGCTCCTCCTTGAGCTCGTCTTTCACCGTACTCCCAGAAACGTCGCGCCGACAACGCTTGGACTCTCAGATTCCTGCCAGGGAAGAGATTCACGTAAGCGCCTGAACCTGAGTTGGAAGGCACCCGCAAGAAAAGAAAGTCGCGCTGCTGCCCGCATCGCGTACCTCATTGGGTTTTCGGCGGTACCGTGTGGACGTTGATCACTTCAACGATTGCCTTCCGCATGCAGGGAAGGCCAAAGGTCGGGTACTGACATGTTGCAGTCCGAGAGGTCGTCTTTCTTCACTTTCTTCGCGGCCGTGATGCTGATCCAGGGCGTCCACGTCATCGAGCACATCATCCAGCTTGTTCAGGTCTTCGTCCTGAATGTGCCTGAAGACGACGCTCTTGGGCTGCTCGGCTACGTCTACCAGTTCAAAGGTACCGAAGAGTTCCTCCATCTAGGGTTCAACGCAACCTACCTACTCGCACTGTTTGTCCTCCTCGTTCCACTCCGGCGGCGAATGCCCCGCCCGATCCCGGTCTGGGCGTTCACGACATTCGCGGTGGCCGCGGTCGGTCTGGAAACCTGGCACATGGTTGAGCACGTCGTGATCATCTCCCATGCGCTGGCAAACAACGGCTGTCCTTGCCCAGGAATACTCGACGCTGCGACGGGCATTCCTGACACGATCCTGCACTTCTTCTACAACGCGATCACTTACGCGGCAGTCGTGGTGCCGTTCTGGTTCATGATCAACACTGACCCGCGCCGTCGTCGACTTCGTCGTCGCGCCGAGGGCATGTCTGTCCCACTTCGCCGACCGCGACATGGATGAGCACCTTCACCCGGCTGGTGGAGCCGAGGATCTGTCGGGCCTGATGGCGGGACTCTCCGCTCTCGTGGCGGTGATTCTCTATCTGGAAGCGGTGCGTCTCAGCCGTTCCCGCGGACACTGGCCGTGGTACCGGTCTGTGCTGTGGACCGTCGGCGTTGCCGCCTGCCTTGCCGGAGTGGTCGGTCCCCTGGCCGAACGAGGACACACCAGTTTCCCAGCACACATGGTGAGTCACCTCGTGATGGGCATGCTCGGGCCGGTAGCGCTGGTGCTATCCGCCCCCATCACCCTGGCGCTTCGAACACTCGATGTGGTCTGGGCGCGCCGCCTGGTGAAGGTGCTCGCCAGTGCGCCGCTCGGCTTCGTAGCCCATCCAGTGACTGCTGCCACGCTCAGCCTCTCAGGACTGTGGATCCTCTACTCGACAAGCCTGTTCTCGGCTACCCATGAAAACGTGGCGGTGCACGCCGCTGTCCACGTGCACATCCTCGTATCCGCTTATCTGTTTACCGCCGCCATCATCGGGGTTGACCCGAACCGGCACCGCCTGAATGTGGGCTACCGGGCCGTCGTTCTCGTGCTGTTCATGGCTGGGCACAGGATCCTGGCGAAGCGGATCTTTGCTCACCCGCCGGTGGGTGTGCCGGTGGACGAGGCACAGCAGGGGGCGATGGTCATGTACTACGGCGGTGACATCCTCGATGTGATTGTCATTGTGATCCTTTGCTACCAATGGCATTCCGGCCGTCCAGCGAGGCTACTGTCGCCAACCCGGCTCACCCGCGGCTAGCGCCCGCGCGGTGAAGCAGTAGCCGCTGCGATCTCCCATCATTTTCATCGCATTGGCGACCGACGTTGCCCGTGCTGTGGATGACCTGCACAAGGGCGTCCCAGACGCACTGCCGTCTAGGCTGCACCGCCGAGTACGTCGCGGAGCCGGCTCGCGAAAGCCGCCGCCTCACCGGCAAAGCCGCCGTGGTCTCCGGGGAACTCGGTCGCAGGGAGACCCAGCTGCGCAGCCATGGCCAGTCCACCGCGGTGCGCCAGCTGACCACGTGACGTAGCGCCAACGCCCACCACGATCCTGGTCGGTGCCGCGCTCAGCGCCTCCAGGTCGGGACGGAAGCTCGTGGTGGCGCGGATCTGGTTGGCATAGAAGAAGTCGTTGTCTGTTTGTGGGACCTGCGGTGCGGGCACCGGTTCTGGTTCAGGGCCGGCGGCAAACTGTCGTGAGCCTTCCTCGCCCAGTACTCCGATCGACAGCAGGAACTGCCGCATCGCGGCGTCACCACCGGCCCGCAGGTACGTCTGGTAGATGTCCTCCACCCCGGACAGCTCCTCTTCGGCATTGTCCAGCAGAGTCAGGACGGGCGGCTCGTGAGCGACCAGGACGCGCACCTGCTCGGGGTGCGCGGCGACCAGCGCCAATCCGGTGATGGCACCGCCGCTGCTACCCAGAACCGCGGCCGGTTGGTCGGAGACGCTGGCCAGTACCCGCTGCACGTCGTCGGCTAGAAGCTCGGGTGTGGTCGGCTGCGTCCGGTCAGTGACCGTGCTGTGCTCGCTGCCGCGCGGATCGTAGGTCAGCACTGTGTACTCCGACGCCATCAGGTCGGCCAGCGGGGCGAAGCCCGCACTGCCCATCGGTGCGCCGATCATGGCGAGTAGCGGCCCTGAACCGCGGAGCTCGTAGTAGATAATTGCGCCCGGTACCTCAAGGTAATGGCTGGCGACAGTTACGGTCATCGAGATCCCTTCGATGGTGATGGCAAGGTCCTGCTCCGGGTGGGTGACGCTGCAACAATCGGTCCCCACCCATCAGACCACGCTGGTGCACGAGACTCATCGGCCGCTCTGGAGGTCGGCGATGCACCATTCAGGGCGCCGAACTGGCATCTGGTTTCGGTGGCTGCGATGATCAGATCGTGCCTACAGAATCCCGCATGATCTCCTTGGGCTTCGGCAAGTTCGCACGTGCTGATCGGATATTCGCGCTAGAGCCTCTGCTGGGCGAAGAACGCGGCGACGGTCGCCGGACGAAGGTCTGGGTGGAAGGCATTTCTGAGCCGGTGATCGCCTCGCGAACTCAGGGAACGATCTTGCGTGACATGGGTCAGGACGCCGCCGCGGATGCGCCTCTTGTCGACGAGGCGTTGGACCTGGCGTCAAGGCTGGCCGCCGCCGCCGACGCTGGCCGGGTCGACCTGAGCGATCTCGGGCGGCGGGCCCGACGCCTGCTGGCCGCCACCACGACGCGCGACTGACTGCGACATCGATTGCGGACTAGGCCGGATTAACCGAAGACCAGGGCCGGCCGGCCAAGATCGGAGCCAATCGCCGAAGCCTTGGGCGCAGTTGCGCAACATTAGGGGTTGTGCGGAGGCGGCCGGAGCCTCTAATGTGCGACTCGCGTTGGGAAGGGCAGCGTGGCAGTGTGAATTAGGCGAAAAGTTCCCGCGCCAATTAGAATTTTCAATGAAACTGTTTCAACTATGGCCGGGGGGCCTACATGAACAACTTGGGCGACAGCCGACTGCAGCTGGAGGCAGCACGCCGGCAGTCGGAGCCGGTGGCAGCGCGCACTGATGTGTCCCGGACGGTCGAGACTCCCGTTACCTGGGCCACCACCGACGATGACGACTATTGGGTCGAATGGAGCATGGAGCCTGTGACGCTCGGGCATCACCCGCTCCGCTGAGTCAACCTCTCCTGCGCAGCAGAGACTCCGCGATCCAGCGGTGAGACGGCGCAAGGGTGGTCTCACCGAACCGACCGACGTCCCACAGCGCGTTCTGCAGAACCCGAGCCAAGGTCCAGGCGCGTGCCCGCTGCCAGTCGAGGTCAAGGATGTCGATCATCAGGTCGAAGCGTCGAAGTACCCCCCGGGTCACGTCGTTGGTGGCGACTACGTCCCCCCAGCGGTTCCACAGGGCCGGAAGCAGCTCGAAGCCTGGATCGCCGGCGAGCGGTTTGGGGTCGATTGCGAGCCAGGGCTGGACGTCGTCGAACGGGTCGGTAGCCAACACGTTGGAGTAGTGCAGGTCCCAATGCAGCAGCCGATTGTCAACGGGGTCTCCGAGTAGCTCGCGTACCTGGGCAGCGCAGGTGTTCAGCAGCCTCCGCTCATCCGGGTTCGAGAGCAGCCGCAGGGTCGGCGGCACCTCATCAAGCATCGCGGCCGCTATGTCGCCCAGGCGGCGCAAGCCGGGCGGCGCCGGTACGGCGTTGAGACGGGCCAGCAGCCCGGCGATGACCTCCAACGCCGCAAGGTCGTCTTCGACGGTAGCAAGGGGACGCTGCGCGTCGAGCCTGTCCAGCAGCATCGAACCGGAGCCGGCGTCATGCTCCAGCAGCCGCACCGCACCAAGCCCGGCCCAGAGCCTCAAGGCGCCCGCCTCACCGCCGGTCTGCTCATCGACAGGTTGCAGCTTCAGAGCCGCCACGGTTCCGTCGGCCCGGGTGACAGGCACTACGAGCGCAACGGCTCCGAAGGATGGGACGCCGTCGATCCGCAGCTGCCACCGGTCAAGGCAGTCGGCGGCCAAGCCGGGCAAGGCGGCGATCCAGCGACGCCCGGCCGCACCAAAGTACTTGCTGGAGGAGGCGCTAAGTGCGCCGGGGATGACAAGCCCCGCCGGGGCCGGCGACGCCGGGAGCGTCCGCGAATGACGTGAAGATTCGTGCACGGTCCATTACTTCACTGCTGTGCGCTACGGGCTAGCGCTTCCAACCCGATGCTTTGCTTTGGCGATGAGGAGAGTCAGCGCGGGAGCCCCGTCGATCTCGCACCGGCTCTTCCTCACCGGAACCCACAATGCCCCGCTCGGCGTGCTGCCGCAACCCCTACTGCTGCACGCAGTACGTCGGTTGGGCCAGGCACTCCAAGGTCGGCGTCCACCGATCCGGCCGGGTTGTCGTCAGGCGGATCTTGCAGCGACCACCGAACGGGATCAGCCGTTGATGAAGCGCTCGACCTCATCGCGAGCGGTCGAGTCGTCGTACTGCTGAGGTGGGCTCTTCATGAAGTAGGAGCTGGCACTCAACACGGGCCCGCCGATGGCGCGGTCCTTGGCGATCTTGCAGGCACGGATGGCGTCGATGATGATGCCCGCGGAGTTGGGGGAGTCCCAGACCTCAAGCTTGTACTCCAGCAGAATCGGTACGTCGCCAAACCCTCTACCTTCGAGCCGAACCAGAGCATGCTTTCGATCCTCAAGGAACGGCACAAAGTCGCTCGGACCGATATGCACGTCGGCGTCCCGCATCTCGTGCGGTATCTGTGAGGTGACGGCCTGGGTCTTGCTGATCTTCTT
>JAOPXN010000009.1 GCA_025965155.1 Propionibacteriaceae bacterium | reverse complement strand
CGTGCGCAGGGTCTGGAACAACTGCTGGTCTTCGGCACGGTGGTCCGGCCGCGAGGGAACGGAGTGGAGTGGGCGCCGCTGCGGCTGCCGTCCTCCGCCACGACCATGCTTCTTCTTCGGCACAGTCTCACCCTAGGGGCGCTGGCCGCGACGATCAGGTGCCAGCTTCGGCGATCTTGTGCCAAGGGCAGTCAAAGCCGGACCACCCATTGAGCGAGATGTGCCGCGATCTTCTCCACCTCGCTGAGCCGCCCGTCCGCGACGGCCAGAATCAGATCCACTCGCTCATCATCGGTTGCCGTCAGGTCGTAGCCGTTCACGCCGTAGAAGAGTAGGACGGCCACCAGGCCCATGCGCTTGTTGCCGTCCACGAGCGCGTGATTGGTGACCAGCGAGCGGAGCAGCGCGGCGGCCTTTCCATAGAGGCCGGGATAAGCGTCCTCTCCGAATACGGATGCTCTCGGGCGGACAAGGGCTGACTCGGGCAGACCCCAATCACGCACCTCAGGGTGACCACCGACTGCTACCTCGGCCGCCGCCACGAGGTCATCAAGATCCAGGTATTCGGTCTCCTCGCTCACAAGTCAGCAAGTCGCTCCAGCGCGCCGGCGTTCTCGCGACCGATCCTGGCGAGCAGGTCGTCACGCCTGCGGCTACGACGCGACGTGTACTCAAGGATCGCCGCCCTGGCGACCTGCTGCTTGGACCTGTGCTCCCGAGCCGCCTGCTCGGTGAGAGCGCGGTCCTCCTCCTCCGTCAGTCGAAGCGTCATAGCCATGCCATGACGATATCGGTGATACAGCCGGTACCAAGAGAATCACGCACCGCCTACATCGAGACCCAGCAGCGGCAGGACCGCGGAAAGTGCCCGCTCAATGACTCTTCCCGCGATCTTCGGCAAGCGCGAACGCCGTTTGGCGAACTCGTATCACGGTGGTCACGCAGTTCGACAAGCAGGCCATCTGCTTGCAAAGGGCAGCGCGTCCGCCACGCTGAGCATTTGGAGTTCAGCCAGACCGCTGCGGACGTCCACTATTACGGCGAGGCTGTCCCCCGTCGTTGTAGGTACGGACCGCCGTGGCCCAAGTCAGACTGCAGGTCGCCATGCGGATCACTACGTGCCTGACCAGGGGTGACTACGCTTCAGCCATGACTGATCCGTTGAGTGCGCTCGCTGTGGTCCCGAAGACGGGCGCAGAGCACTTTCACGCCTCCGGCGAAGCTCGGAACGAGAATGTACTTGGATTCTGGCGGTGGTCTTCCTCAGATCTGGTGGGGAACGCCATGCGCGGGGTGCTGGCCGAGTACATCGTGGGTATGGCGCTTGGGTGCGTTAGCGATGGAGTTCGCATGGAGTGGGATGCCGCCGATCTACTTACAGCCGACGGGCTCCGTGTCGAGGTGAAGTCGGCGGCCTACTTACAAAGCTGGGCGCAGTCCAAGTTGGCCAGCATCTCCTTTGGTATCCAACCCACGAAGGGGTGGGATGCAGCCACGAACACATATTCCAGCGAGGTCAAACGACAGGCAGACGTCTACGTATTCTGCGTTCTTCACCACGAAGACAAACACACAGTCGACCCGTTGGATTTAGACCAGTGGACGTTTTTCGTGCTGTCGACGGACGAGCTAACCGCGTCTGTAGGGCCGCAGAAATCGATCAGTCTCAATCGTCTACGTTCGCTTCATCCGCGACGTGCAAGCTTCGCCGAACTTGCGAAAGCCATTACCGCCGCGGGCAGCATGACGGCAAATGTTCAGTTGCCCTGAGATTATGGAGGAGTGGTTGGCCTGCCGGGGCCGCAGGTCAGGGGAATCGCCTCTATCAGCGAAACCAGGCACATGCTGTGTGGTCGAACGCTAAGCCCTTGCTGCGAACGAGACTTCGCCCACGTCGGATCCGCGCAAGACAGCCCTCGAAGTGCGGCGCGTCCACGATCGTCCTGCTCTTCGTGATGCCGCGTCACGCAGATCGTCTGTCGGCGACAATCTGACTAAAGCCGAACGCGGCATCGGTTCTCCGGCCGCCAGGCGCTCGGCAGCCTGGACCGCGGCGAAGTAGTCGACGCATCGCTAGGGCAGAGCCAGAGTGCGGCGGGAGCGCCGCGTCTTTGTATCGCCGCCATCACGCACCGACCGCCTGGGGGGCCGGTGCGGGCTGTTCTCGTGGTGGCCGCAGCGATAGTGTCGTTTCGGCGCGGGGAGGAACCATGGGTGGCTATCTCGAGCACGGTGGGCTGCGGGCCTGGTACGACGAGCAGGGTGTGGGTGCCCCGCTCGTGCTGCTGCACGGAGGGTTGTCGACGAATGCGACCTGGTCAGCGCAAATGTCGGACCTGGCGGGCCATTTTCGCGTAATCGCGCCTGAGCGCCGGGGGCACGGTCACACGCCCGACGTCGACGGACCTCTGTCGTATGACGCGATGGCGACCGACACGATCGGGTTCTTGACAGCGTTCGTGGACGGGCCGGCTCATCTGGTGGGCTGGAGCGACGGTGGGATCGTCGGGTTGCTCGTCGCAATGGCCCGTCCCGACTTGGTACGCAAGCTCGTCGTGATCGGAGCAAATTACGATGTCTCGGGCCTTGTGCCTGAGGCGATGGAAGGTGTCGCGTCGCTGCGGGCCGAGAGCGACGACTTGGAGATGTACCGAACGCAGTACGAGGCCACCTCACCCGACGGACCCGACCATTGGCCTGTGGTGGTGGCCAAGTTCAAGGAGATGGTGGCCACGCAGCCCACCATCAGTGTTGAGCAGCTGGGTGGGATCACGGCGTCAACGCTCGTGCTGGTCGGTGACGACGACATCATCACCCTCGATCACTCTGGGAACCTCTTCCGAGCGATTCCAAGCTCCGAACTCGCCGTGGTGCCCGGAGCGTCACACTTTGCCATGATGGAGAAGCCAGAGTTGGTGAATCGACTCGTGCTCGACTTCCTACAGCGAGACCCAGTCCCGACATACATGCCGCTCAGACGCGCATCGGCTGGAGCCCAGTCCTGATGTAAGAAAGAGCTGGTGTACCGCCATCAGCTCAAGCCGGTGATCCAGACCGGCGCGACGGTCATGGGTCGCCTGTTCGGACGGTCCGGTGCGATCGCCTGAACGGCGGCCTTCGTCACTCACTTTGTCACTCACCGCAGCCGGCGGTGAGCGGTGGAAAGGCATTTCGCCTTGGATGGGGTGGGCCTAAGTGGACTTGAACCACTGACCTCTGCCTTATCAGGGCAGCGCTCTAACCGTCTGAGCTATAGGCCCGCATCACTGCGGATGGTGCACGATCTTGCGTTGCGCACGAACGGAAACCTTAGCCCATAGGTTAGGGCAGGCTCAAATCCGTCCGCCTCCGTGCAGCGGACCGCCCGGCTCCAGCGTGAGCCGGGCTAGTCCACGAGCACGGATCAGTCTTCGGCGAGGGTGATCTCCAGGCCGCCGAGCATCGTCGCGGCCAGGTTGTACAGGAATGAGCCCAGCGTCGCGAGAGCCGTAAAGATGACCACGTCGACGCAGGCCAGCAGGGCCGCGACACCCATCACCTTCTGGGTGTTGATGTACTCCTCGATCCGGAACGGGGTCGTGTCGCCCGGGGTGGAGACCACGCTCTTCACGATCTCGTTGACGGAGTCGAACAGTCCCGAGGACCCGATCACGGTCCAGACCACATACACGGCGACCACCAGCATGATGCCGGCGGCGATCGAGAACAGGAACGAGGTCTTCATCACCGACCACGGGTCCAGCCGGGACAGCCTCAGCCGCGCCTTGCGGGTACGGCGGGGCGCTCCCGGCCAACGGTCGCCGTGCGGGTGCTCCGGCTGGCCCTTGGTCGCCGCGGCTGCTCCCGGCGCGGCTCCGGCAGCAGCGGTGACTGCCGGGATGACAGCGGTCTTGGGCCCTGAGTCGGTACGGCCGAGTGGCTGGGTGCCGGGTCGTACGGGCTGGGCGGTTCTGGCCTGGGGGCCACTGGCGGACTGCGCTGACCGAGCCGAGACCGCCGAGGTGGCCGACGGTCCAGGGCGGTTCGCCGACTGGGGCCCGGCTGGACCGCCGGCGGCCGGTTGACCGGGAATGGCGGGAGCCGGTGCACTGGCGGAAGCTGAGGACTCCTTCTTCCGGAACCCGAGCCGCTCCAACCAGGTCTGCGGCTTCGGCTCCGTCGTACCCGGCTGCACCCAGATGGGAGCGGTGGGGTTCGCCGACGAAGAGCTACTGGGTGCCACGACCGGACCTGGGCGGGCCGGACCGCTGGTGGGAGCTAAACCCGGTCGCTGCGGGGCCGAACCCGGCGCCCGTGACGCCGAGGTGGGCGCCGAGGCTTGAGCTCCCGACGCCGAGGCCGGCCGCGGCGCCGCCCCCTGGCCGGTTGGTCGTGGTCGAGGCGCTGGTCCGCCCGGCTGCCCGGCAGGCCTGCCACCGGCTACCGGCTTAGGCGGACCACTCTGTGCCGGGCTGTTCCGCGACGGACCGCTCTGCGCTGGGCCGTCGCTCTGTTTCGGACCGTTCGGCGACGTCTGAGCGTTGGGCGCGGGCTGCCGGTTCTGAGTCGGGCCTTGCGGGTTCGAGCCCCGGTTGCCTTCACTCACTGTCATCCTCCTCGGCCTCGGCACCCTCGGGCGCAGACGCGTCTAGTCCGGTCTGGTCGGGTCGGGCACCATCGGTCGAGGCATCCCCGACGGATACGGCGTCCTCGACAGCCTCACCGTCGGCGGCAGCACCGTCGACGGAGAAGCTGACGTCCGTGGCCTGGTCGGAGTCCTCCGCCGCCGCTTCGGTCTGGTCGGTTCCGTTGGCTTCCAGCTGGGCCACTTCTGCAGTTGTCTCGGGGTTGAGCGCGATCGCGACCACGGAGTCGTTGTCGCGGACACCCACAAACTTCACCCCCATGGTGTCACGGCCCTTGACCGCGACCTCGGAGACCGCGCTGCGGGTGACCTGCCCGCTGGCCTTGATGGCGATCACCTCGTCGTTCTCGGCCACGATCAGGCCGCCGACCAAGGACCCGCGGTCCTCGTGCAGCTTCATCGCCTTGATGCCAAGGCCGCCGCGGCCCTGCTGCCGGTATTCCGACACCTGGGTGCGCTTAGCGAACCCTCCGTCGGTCACCGTGAAGACGAACAGGTCGTCCTCCGGCGCCTGGTCGGAGATCACCGACATCGAGAGCAGCTCGTCGCCGTCCCGGAACTTCATCCCGGTGACACCGCTGGTGGCCCGGCCCATCGGCCGCAGCTGGTTGTCGTCGGCCGGGAACCGGATGGCCTGGCCCTTGCGTGAGATCAGCAGCACGTCGTCCGTCGCGGATGCCGGCTCGGCGCCGATCAGCTCGTCGTCGTCGTCACGGAAGTTGATGGCGATGATGCCCGCCTGCCGCGGCGAGTCGTACATCGACAGCTCCGTCTTCTTCACCAGACCGCGCTTGGTCGCGAGCAGCAGGTACGGGTGCGCCTGGTAGTCCCGGATCGCCATCACCTTTGCGATCTGCTCGTCCGGCAGGAAGGACAGCAGGCCGGCGACGTGGCCGCCCTTGGCGTCTCGTCCCGCCTCGGGCAGCTGCCACACCTTCGCCCGATAGACCCGGCCCTTGTTGGTGAAGAACAAGATCCAGTGGTGGTTGGTGGTGGCGAAGAGGTGGTCGACCTCGTCATCGGTACGCAGGGTCGCGCCGCGGACACCCCGACCACCGCGCCGCTGCACCCGGTACTGGTCACTGTTGGTCCGCTTGGCGTAGCCGCCGCGGGTGATGGTGACCACCACATCGGAGTCGGGGATCAGGTCCTCGTTCGACAGGTCACCGTCGGCGCTGATGATCTCGGTGCGCCGCTCGTCGCCGAACTTGTCGACGATCTCGGCCAGCTCGGTGGAGATGATCGTCCGCTGCCGCTGCGGGGAGGCCAGGATGTCCTTCAGGTCGGCGATGATCCGCTCGAACTCGGCCAGCTGGTCGATGATCTTCTGCCGTTCCAGCGCGGCCAGCCGGCGCAACTGCATGTCGAGGATGGCCCCGGCCTGCACGTCGTCGATCTCCAGCAGCTGCTTCAGGCCCTCCCGAGCCTCCTCGGTGTTGGGGCTGCGGCGGATCAGGGCGATCACCTCGTCGAGGGCATCCAGCGCCTTGACCAGGCCACGGTAGATGTGCGCCCGCGACTCGGCATCGTCCAGCCGATACTGGGTGCGCCGCTGGATGACCTCGATCTGATGGGTGATCCAGTAGGAGATGAACTGGTCCAGCCGTAGCGTCCGTGGCACCTCGTCGACCAGCGCCAGCATGTTGCAGCCGAAAGTGTCCTGCAGCTGGGTGTGCTTGAACAGGTTGTTCAGCACCACCCGCGGCTGCGCGTCCCGCTTGAGCACGATCACCAGTCGCTGCCCGGTCCGGGCGGAGGTGTCGTCGCGGATGTCGGCGATGCCGGTCAGCCGGCCGCCGTTCACCAGCTCGGCGATCTTGAGTGCCAGGTTGTCCGGGTTGACCATATGCGGCAGCTCGTTGACCACCAGCAGGGTCCGGCCGGACTTGTCCTCCTCGATGTTCACCACCGCCCGCATGGTGACCGAACCGCGACCGGTGCGGTAGGCGTCCTCGATCCCCTGCCGGCCCACGATCAACGCTCCGTTGGGGAAGTCCGGGCCCTTGACCCGTTCCATCGCCGCTTCCAGCAGCTCCTCGTGCGAAGCCTCCGGGTGTTCCAGCGACCACTGCACCGCCGCCGCGACCTCCCGCAGGTTGTGCGTCGGGATGTTGGTGGCCATCCCGACCGCGATCCCGGTGGAGCCGTTGACCAGCAGGTTCGGGAACCTGGCCGGCAGAACGATCGGCTCGCTTTCCTTGCCGTCGTAGTTGGGCTTGAAGTCGACGGTGTTCTCGGTGATGTCCCGCACCATCTCCATCGCCAACGGCGCCATCTTGCACTCGGTGTACCGCATCGCGGCGGCCTTGTCGTTGCCGGCTGAGCCGAAGTTGCCCTGGCCACTGACCAGCGGGGCGCGCATCACCCACGGCTGGGCCAGCCGCACCAGGGTGTCGTAGATCGCGGTGTCGCCGTGGGGGTGGTACTGCCCCATCACCTCGCCCACGACGCGGGCGCACTTGTTCCAGCCGCGGTCGGGTCGGTAGCCGCCGTCGTACATGGCGTACAGGATGCGGCGGTGCACCGGCTTGAGCCCGTCCCTGACATCAGGAAGGGCCCGGCCGACGATCACACTCATCGCATAGTCGAGGTAGGACTTCTGGATCTCGTCCTGCAGGTCGATGGGTTCCCGGCGATCGGTCGGGTTGATCGGTGGTGTGTCAGTCATTCAACAGCTCCAGGGCGCATTCGGGGGATTCGGTCAATCAGATGTCGAGGAAGCGCACGTCTTTGGCATTGCGCTGGATGAACGACCGGCGCTGCTCCACGTCCTCGCCCATCAAGATCGAGAACATCTCGTCGGCCCGGGCCGCATCGTCCAGGGTCACCTGCAGCAGCACCCGGTTCTCCGGGTCCATGGTGGTGTCCCACAGCTGGTCGGGGTTCATCTCGCCGAGACCCTTGTACCGCTGGATCGCGTTGTCCCTGGGCAGTCGCTTGCCCTGCTCGGCGCCCAACCGCAACAGCGCGTCCCGCTCAGCGTCGGTGTAGGCCAGCTCATGCGGGGAGTTGGTCCACCCGATCCGGAACAGCGGCGGCTGAGCGAGGTAGACGTGGCCTGCCTCGATCAGCGGGCGCATGAACCGGAACATCAGCGTCAGCAGCAGAGTACGGATGTGGGCGCCATCGACGTCGGCGTCGGCCATCATCACGATCTTGTGATAGCGCAGCTTCTCGATGTCGAAGTCGTCGTGCACGCCGGTACCGAGCGCGGAGATGATCGCCTGAACCTCGTTGTTCTGCAGGATCCGGTCCAGCCGAGCCTTCTCCACGTTCAAGATCTTTCCGCGGATCGGCAGGATCGCCTGGATCCGCGGATCACGACCACCCTTGGCGGAGCCGCCGGCCGAGTCACCCTCGACGATGAAGACCTCGCACTCCTCCGGGTTGGTGGACTGGCAGTCGCTCAGCTTGCCGGGCAGACCGCCACCGCCCAGCAGACCCTTGCGGTTCCGAGCAAGATCACGCGCCTTGCGGGCGGCGATCCGCGCCTGCGCCGCCGCCTGGGACTTACGGACGATGTCCTTGCCCTGCTGCGGGTTCTTCTCGAACCAGTCGCTGAGCTCGGCGTTGGCGATCCGCTGCACGAACGACCGCGCTTCGGTGTTGCCGAGCTTGGTCTTGGTCTGGCCCTCGAACTGCGGCTCGGCCAGCTTGACCGACACGATGGCGGTGAGGCCCTCGCGGATATCGTCGCCGGACACCCGGTCCTCGGACTTCTTGATCATCGACCAGGTCTCACCCCACTTGTTGACCGTGTTGGTCAGCGCGGCGCGGAAGCCCTCTTCGTGGGTGCCGCCCTCGTGGGTGTTGATCGTGTTGGCGAAGGTGTGGACCGACTCGGAGAACGAGGTGTTCCACTGCATTGCGAGCTCAAGGCTCATGCCGGACTCGGGCGACTCGGCGTCGACCGCGATGACGCTGCTGTGGACCGGCTCCTTCGACTTCATCAGGTACTTCACGTAGTCGATCAGGCCGTCCTGGTAGCAGAACGTGTCGCTGAACGAGTTGCCGTTCTCGTCCAGCCGATCCGGCCGCTCGTCCCGGATGGTGATCGACAGGCCCTTGTTGAGGAAGGCGTACTCGCGGAAGCGGGACGCCAGCGTGTCGTACGAGTACGTCGTGGTCTCGAAGATGTCCTCGCTCGCGTAGAACGTGACCGTGGTGCCGGTGTCGTCCACCGGCTCGTGCCGAGACAGCGGAGCGACCGGGACACCGAGCACGAAGTCCTGGCTCCAGCGATACCCGTCACGCCGGATGTCGACGTTGAGGCGGCTCGACAGGGCGTTCACCACGGAGACGCCGACGCCGTGCAGACCACCGGACACCTTGTATCCGCCGTCGCCGAACTTGCCGCCGGCGTGCAGCACGGTGAGGGCCACGGTCGCCGCGGAAATCCCCTCCTTGGGGTGGATCTTGACCGGGATGCCTCGACCGTTGTCACTGACCCGGATCCCGTTGTCCGGCAGCAGCGTTACCACGATCGTGTCGCAGTGTCCCGCCAGCGCCTCGTCCACCGCGTTGTCGACGACCTCGGTGACGAGGTGGTGCAGACCGCGCTCACCGGTCGAGCCGATGTACATGCCGGGACGCTTCCGGACCGCCTCCAGCCCTTCGAGCACCGTGATGGACTCGGAGTCGTAGGAGTTGGTGGTGTGTCCCGAAGTAGCCGACGTCCCGTGGGTGGCGGGGGCTGCGCCATCGCCGGTCGGTATCTCCACCACGGTATGGGCGCTGAGAAAGTCGTTCAACGGCTCGACATCGGGATCTACAGTTGGGTCCGCCACCGGCTCAAGGCTCCTGTCACACGGGCGCCGCCCCCACCTCGGGCTCGGATCGGGCCCTGAGGTCGGGGCGGCACCATCGATTGCTCTCAGCCGGACCAACGGCCCGGCCACTTCAGTTGCCTCCATTCTAGCCGGTCGAGTCCAGAATCCGGTCACCCAGGGCCCGGCTGTGGACGCTTAATTGGTGTCTATAGGCGCCAGAAGCCACATCTGCGCGTGTTCAGGGGTATCCCGAGAGTCCCGGTACACACCCAGGGTCGCTCAGACGCTCCTGCGGCCGCAAACCAGACCCACCGCTGCGCTCGTCCTTCCCGGAAGGAACCGGTCTAGCCGTAGGTGTCGCGGGGGCCGCGGCCGTCCCGGACCGACAGCCGGCCCTTCTTCCACGACGGAGCGTCCGGGCCCTGGACGTGAACCCGCGCGACCGTGCCGTCGCCGAGCTTGTCGTTCAGGATGGCCACCAGCTGCGGCGCCATCGAGCGCAGTGAGCTGGCCCAGACGCTCGAGTCGGCGCGCACCGTCAGCACCGCGTCGCGATAGCTCACCGGAGTGGAATGTGCCGCGTTCGTCGGTCCGACCAGTGCCGGCCAGCGGACCAGCAGGGTGTGCACGCTGATCTCGGTCGACCAGCCCTTGCTGTCTACCAGCCGGTTCATCGCCGCGGCCAGAGTCTGCGGGTCGCGGTCGTCCGGGTGGGCTCCGGAGGCCTGCGGCTCGGTCCGCTGGCGCCGCTCGGGTTGACGACGGCGGCGCCGGGTCTGGGCACCGAGGGACTCAGCGATCGACTTCGCCAGCCCCAGCCCGGTCGGATCGTGGTCGACCGGCGGCGGCAGCGGTTCGGGCCTTGCGCCGGCCGGCTCCTCGGCCGGCACTCCGCTGGCCGACGCCTCGGCAGGAGGCTCAGTCATCGGCCGTGACCTCGCCGGCGGCAACCTGGAAGCGGCGGCCTCTTAACAGCTCGGGTACGTCGGCCCCGACGGCCGCGGTGACCAGGACCTGTTCCGCGTCGACCACTCCGGCGGCCAGCCGCTGGCGCCGGGTCGCGTCGAGCTCGGCGAAGACGTCGTCCAGCACCAGGACCGGCTCGACCCCGTCGGCACGGAGCAGCTGGAAGCTGCCCAGCTTCAAGGCCAGAGCGAACGACCAGGACTCGCCGTGGCTGGCGTACCCCTTGGCGGGGAGGGTGCCGAGCGCCAGGGTGATGTCGTCGCGGTGCGGCCCGACCAGGGAGACGCCGCGCTGGATCTCCTCCGGCCGGCGCGCCCGCATCGACTCGAGCAGCGACTGAGCCAGCTGCTCCCGCGACGTCCCGGCGGTGAGGTCCAGACCGGTCTTGTACTCGGCGCTGGCTTCGTTGTTGGTGGGGGCGATGTCGGCGTAGGCCTTGCCGGTGTGCGGCACCAGGTGACCGAGCGTGGTCAGCCGGGCCTCCAGCAGCTCACTGCCCGCTGCCGCGAGATGGGAGTCCCAGACGTCGAGCGTGGACGCTGCGTCCGCCGAGGCGGCGCCGCTCCGGCTGCGGCCGCTGAGCGACTTGAGCAGCGTGTTCCGCTGCCGAAGCACCCGGTCGTAGTCGGCGCGGACCCCCGCCAGTCGCGGCCAACGAGCCACCAGCAGCTCGTCCAGGAACCGTCGACGTTCGCTGGGGTCGCCTTTGACAATCGAGAGATCCTCCGGTGAGAACACGACGGTGCGCAGCACGCCGAGGATCTCGCGGGCGCGTGGCAACGGCGAGCGGTTCAGCCTGGCCCGGTTGGCCTTGCCCGGGGTGATCTCCACCTCCAGCTGGAGCTGGCGGGGATCATCCAGACCTGCCTGCACCCGGGCCCGGACGATGGCACGCTCGGCACCGACCCGGACCAGCGGCAGGTCGGAGGCCACCCGGTGTGAGGACAGCGTCGACAGGTACTCGACGGCCTCGACCAGGTTGGTCTTGCCCTGGCCGTTGGCGCCGACGAAGGTGGTGACCCCGCTGGACATGGCCACATCGACACCGGGATAGGACCGGAAGTCGGCCAGCTGGAGGTGGTCAACGAACACGGTGGAAGCCTAGTCCCGCTGAAGATTCGCCACGACCGGCCGCAGCCGGCCCGCAAGGGGCTTCAGGCATACCGCTGGTGGCGGATTTTCAGCGCATTAGACGTCGTCGATAGTCGCCGACTCGCTCCGGACGGCGTGACCACCGAACTGGTTGCGCATCGCCGCGACCAGCTTCATGGCCGGCGGCTCGTCCTGCCGCGAGGCGAAACGGGCGAACAGGGCGGCGGCCAGGGCCGGCATCGGTACCGCCAGCTTGATCGCGGCGTCGATCGTCCAGCGTCCCTCACCGGAGTCCTCCGCGTAGCCCCGAACCTTGGACAGCGTCGGGTCCTGCTTCAGCGCCAGCACGATCAGGTCCAGCAGCCAGGACCGGATCACCGTGCCCTCGCGCCAGGACTCGAACGTGGCCGGTACGTCCTTCACCACGTCGGCGGCCTCGAGCAGCTCCCAGCCTTCCGCGTAGGCCTGCATGATGGAGTACTCCATGCCGTTGTGGACCATCTTCGCGAAGTGGCCCGCGCCGTGGTCGCCGGCGTGCACGAAGCCGAACGCGCCAGGAGGCTTAAGTGCCTCGAAGATGGGCATCACCGCGGCAACGTCCGCGGCGTCGCCGCCGCACATCAGCGCGTAGCCGTTCTCCAGCCCCCAGACGCCGCCGGAGACACCGCAGTCAATGAACTTGATGCCCTTTGTGGCCAGGAACTCGGCGCGGGGCTTGTCCACGTCCCACTTCGTGTTGCCGCCGTCGATGATGATGTCTCCCTCGCCGAGCAGATCGGCCAGGTCCTTGATCACCGACTCGAGCACCTGGACCGGAACCATCACCCAGACAACGCGCTGCGGACCGGAGAGCTTCGACACCATGTCCACCAGCGAGGTCGCGTCCGAGATCTCGGGGTTCATGTCGTACCCCACCACCGTGTGGCCGGCATTGCGGAGTCGCTGCCGCATGTTGCCGCCCATCTTGCCCAAACCGACCAGACCGATCTCCATGACCGACTCCTTTAGTTGACGAGTTCACAGGTGTACCAAGACTGTGCGCGTGACGCAGGCGGGTGATGTCGCTGCGAATGTCACGTTAACGTGACCGGCCGGCAGCGTCTGCGGCAACCCTCAGCTCGGCAGCCTCATCAGCATGATGACGTGCCGGTAGTCGGTCAGCGGCTCGCCGGCCAGGTCGGCGAGCCCGGTCAGCTGGCACGGCTTGCTCGGTGCGGTGAAGGCGAAGTTCACGTACGGGGTGTCGAACACGCCGAGCGCGTCCAGCAGGTACGTCGGGTTGAAGCCGGCTGCTGTGACGGCCAGGTCACCGCCGCCGGGCTGGTCCACCGTCGCCTCGATCGCCTCGGAGGCCTGCGCCTGGTCTCCGGTGGCCGCCTCCAGCGTCACGGTGCCGTCGCCGATCAGCATCCGCAGCGATGTGTTGCGCTCCGCGACCAGGGCGACGCGTTTGGCGGCGGCGATGGCATCGGCGGTGTTCACCCGTACGTTCAGCACTGCCGTGGTGTTCATGATGTGACGGACCTTGGGGAACTCGCCGTCCAGCAGCCGGGTCGTGGTCTGCCGCTGACCGGCCGCTCCATCGCCCTGGAACCCGATGATGCCGTCGCCCGAACCCTCGCTGGCCAGGCTGAGGATGACCTGCTCACCGGCGGTCATCGACTTGGCCGTGTCCGACAGCACCTTGGCCGGCACCAGCGCGGTGGCTGAGGCCTGGGTGGAGCCCGGGTTCCAGTTCAGCTCCTTCAGCGCCATCCGGTAGCGGTCGGTCGCCAGCAGCGAGATGGTGTCGCCCTCGATCTCGACCCGGATGCCGGTGAAGACTGGCAGCAGCTCGTCCCGGCCCGCGGCCACCACGACCTGAGACACCGCCTGGGCAAACGCGTCGCTCGGCACGGTCCCGGTGGCAGCCGGCATCGCGGGTAGCGACGGGTAGTCGGCCACCGGCAATGTCTGCAGGGTGAAGCGGGCGCTGCCGCAGACCAGCTCCAGCCGGGAGTCGACGGCGGTGATGTCCACCGGCTTGTTCGGCAGCGAGCGGGAGATGTCGGCCAGCAGCCGGCCGGAGATGAGCGCCTCGCCCTCATCCGTCACCGTGCCCTTGACACTGATCTGGGCCGACGTCTCGTAGTCGAAGCTGGAGAAGGTCACGCCTGAGGCGTCGGCCCGGACCAACAGACCGGCCAGGATCGGCACGCTCGGTCGGGTCGGCAAGCTCCGTGCGGCCCACTGCACTGCCTCGGCCAACACGTCGCGCTCAAGTCGGATCTTCACACTGCCTCCTGCTCCCTGGCACCCATCAGCAGACGCACTCGTGCACCTGGAGTACGCAGGCGCCCGTTGATCATACCGACGCCCGCGCGCGCTGCGCCGCCGACCGGGACAGCTGTTGAGAGTGCGGCCGCGGCGGGTACGGACACGCCTGGACGGTCATAGCAGTGGATGGTCCCCGGCGGCAGAATGCGAAGAGGCCGATCCCGTCGACAGCGAGGTACGAGATGAGTGACTCCGCACGCCCGGCCGGTCCGGCCAGGAACCCCCGCGGCGGAGCCGGCCGGAGCAGACCCGGCATCGGATCGACCTGGGGCACCGCGTTGGCCACCGGCGTGGCGGCGCTGGGCGGCCTGCTGTTCGGCTACGACACAGGAATCATCTCGAGCGCCTTGCTCTACTTCCCGAAGAGCTTCGGCGGCGTCACCGATCCGCAGGGGACGCTGGTCTGGGACGTCGACCTGTTCGGTCTGGTCAGCCTGGGAGCCGACAAGGCGATCGAGGTGATCGTGTCCTGCTTGCTGTTCGGAGCGCTGGTCGGCGCCGTGACCGGCGGGGCCATCGCCGACCGGGTAGGCCGTCGAACGACTCTGATCGGGGTGTCGCTGATCTTTCTGATCGGTGCGGTGGTGTCCGGGCTGGCTCCGACCGCGGAGGTACTGGTGCTCTCCCGGGTGGCGCTGGGCTACTCGATCGGTGTCTCCTCGGTCGCGGTGCCGCTCTACATCGCCGAGATCGCACCCAAGAACCGACGCGGTCGCCTGGTGTCGATGAACCAGCTCATGATCACGGCGGGGATCTTTCTCTCCTACCTGGTCGGCTTTGCGCTGGCACCGGTCGAAGGCTGGCGGCTGATGCTCGTGCTCGCGGCGGTCCCCGCCCTGCTGATGCTGATCGGCCTGTTCAAGGTGCCCGAGTCGCCGCGCTGGCTGATCGTGCATGGCCGTACCGCGGAGGCTCGGGAGGCGATGATGCAGACCCGAACGGCCGAGGAGGCCGAGACCGAGATCTACGAGATCACCGAGCACGCCAAGGTCGAGCGGTCCCGGACCTGGTCGGACCTGCTCACGCCGCGGATGCGGCCGGCCTTGCTCGTCGGCATCGGTATTGCCGTCGTCAACCAGCTGGTCGGCGTGAACGCCGTGATCTACTACACGCCGCGGATCCTGAGCGACATCTACGGCGACAACGTGGCGCTGCTGATCACCCTGATCGTTGGGTTCGTCAACATGGCGGTCACCCTGATCGCCCTGAGCCGCATCGACCACTGGGGACGGCGTCCCCTGATCCTGGGCGGGACGCTGGCTGTCGCCGTGTCCCTGCTGGTGCTGGCCCTGCTGTTTCTCGGCGTCCCCGAAGCCGGTGACCCGCCGCTCGTGGTCGGCGTCGGGCTAGCGGTGGTGCTCTGCCTCTACATCGCCGCCTTCGCCGCCAGCCTCGGGCTGGGCCTCTGGCTGATCAACTCGGAGGTGTATCCCACCCCGGTCCGCGGCAAGGCCGCCAGTCTGGGGTCAACCGCGCACTGGCTGCTCGACCTGGTGATCGCGCTCAACGTCTTGACCATCGTCGGGGTGATCGGTGCCACCGGGCTCTTTGCCATCTTCGCGGTCTTCGCGCTGGCCGGCCTGGCGTTCCTGTGGCGCAGGCTGCCGGAGACCAGGGGCAAGAGCCTCGAACAGATCAACAACGAGCTCCAGGGCCGACCGCACCGGTCGGCCGCCAGGAAGAGCTGAGTGACGGCGGCGGAGCGCGGCTAGCGCTCCCCCGGTAGGACGTCGGACAGTTCGGCAGACAGCGCCATCACCTTGTCCTGGAGCGGAACCAGATCCTCCAGTCCGGCCGGAACTGGCCCGACGAACACGGGACGAATCTCGAAAGCCAGGTCCAGCAGACCTTCCCGGGTCGGGGTCCCGCGGCGCTGCACCATCGCCTCGCCGGCCAGCCTGCTGTACTCGTTCACCCGGGCCCGCCAGCCGGGGTTGTCCACGGACTGAGCCTCGCGCATCGCGGAGGCGAGCGCATCCAGTGCTAGTTCGAGTCGGGCGAGCTGCTCCTGTCGGGCCGGCACATCGAGGTTGATGGGCAGATCCGCCCCGTCGTCGTCCCGACTTCCGAACAGCTTCCGCAGGAAGTTCACTCCGTCTCCTCATCCGTGGGCCCAGCCAGCCGTGACACCTGTGTTTTGCACAACTTTGGGCGCCACTGGACTGAGAGTCTTTGAGATATGTCTAAGTCATCGTAGTAGTCGTAGGTGCTGTGGAGTCTGGGGAAAACTGCTGTTTGCCCTACTCAACAGCCGAAGGTCCGGGTGCACGTCACTGTGGACCGCTTGAAACTACACGGGGAGGATTAAGGGACAACCTGCGGCGTACAGCTCCCTTGACCGCAAGGATCCCCATGGAAGCCGCTCACCGTCCACAGTTGTCCACAGGGTTGTCCCCACTTGTGCGGAGTCGGTGACCTGATCGAAACCTAAGACGTGCCCCATCAAAGTCGTGATGCGTCGGCTGCGCCGCGACACGCCGCTCGGGGCGCGGAGGACGGGACGTGTCGAGGATTATCAGCGGTGTGAGGACTTGATCCGGTTGGTCAGCTCGGTGACCTGGTTGAACACGCTTCGGCGCTCCGCCATCAGGGTGCGGATCTTCCGATCGGCATGCATCACCGTGGTGTGGTCGCGGCCGCCGAACTGCTGCCCGATCTTCGGCAGCGAGAGGTCAGTCAGCTCCCGGCACAGATACATCGCGATCTGTCGGGCGGTGACCAGCACGTGGGTGCGGCTCTGACCGCAGAGGTCGTCGATGGTCAGACCGAAGTAGGCCGCCGTCTGCGCCATGATGGCGCCCGAGTTGATCTGCGCCTCGCCGCCCTCGGGGATCAGGTCCTTGAGGACGATCTCGGCCAGTGACATGTCCACCTGCTGCCGGTTGAGGCTGGCGAACGCGGTGACCCGGATCAGCGCGCCTTCGAGCTCGCGAATGTTGGTCTGGATCTTGCTGGCGATGAACTCGAGCACATCGGGGCCGGCGGTCAGCCGCTCCTGGGCAGCCTTCTTCCGCAGGATGGCGATTCGTGTCTCCAGGTCGGGGGGCTGGACGTCGGTGATCAACCCCCAGCCGAACCGGCTGCGGAGCCGCGGCTCCAGGTTCTCCAACAGCTTGGGTGGCCGGTCGGAGGTCATCACGATCTGCTTCTGAGCGTTGTGCAAGGTGTTGAAGGTGTGGAAAAACTCCTCCTGCGTCTGCTCCTTGCCCTCCAGGAACTGGATGTCGTCGATCAGCAGCACATCGACATCGCGGTACCGGCGGCGGAACTCCGCACCCTTGTTCTGACTGATCGAGTTGATGAAGTCGTTGGTCATCTCCTCGGTGGAGACGTAGCGGACCCTGACCCGGTCGAAGTAGTTGCGGATGTAGTGACCGATGGCGTGCAGCAGATGGGTCTTGCCCAGACCGGACTCGCCGTAGATGGTCAGCGGGTTGTAGGACTTGCCCGGGTTCTCCGCGACAGCCACGGCGGCCGCGTGGGCGAACCGGTTGGAGCTGCCGATGACGAAGGACTCGAAGGCGTACTTCTGGTTCAGTCGGGCGTCTACCTCGCGTCGACGCTGGTCGTAGACGCCGGGAGCCTCACGGTGCGGGAACGATGGCGCGCTCGGACCTGCGCCGGCGCTGGGGCCCACCTCGTGCTTCGGGCGGAACCCGCTGAACTCGGAGCCGCCGCTGCCCTGCCCGTCACCGTCCGCCGGCCCGGAGGCATCCTCCAGCCGGAGGTACGGGTCCAGATTCAGGTCGTTGACGTTGCGCCCGAACTCCGAGCTGGCGAAGGCGGAGCCGTTCTGGTCCTCGCCGAAGCCAAGGTGGGACGAAGGCGCGAACTCTCGATCCGCGGAGAAGTCAGCGGCCGGCATTGGCGGCTCGGGGGCGGCGAGCGTTTCGTCAACGGTGACCAGCAACCTGATGGTCTGCTTGTAGAAATGACCCAGGTCGGCTTCGATGTCGTTGCGGAACCGGCCCTCGAGCTGGTTGCGGGTGAAGTTGTTGGGTACCGCCACCATGAACGCGTCCTGATGGAGAGTCAGCGGCTTGCTGGTGTTCAACCAACGTCGCAGCTCGGGAGGCGACGCGGCATGCACATGCTCCCAAGCCAGCAGGGTCGACGCAGCTGCGCTCTGGGAATCGGTCACTACATCTCCGCTGAAATTCTCGTGCATCGTTCGACCGCCAGGTGGAGCCCGTTCAAGGGTTCGTTAGCCCCCAGCGAGCCGCATGGTTGGACGCATCAGTTCTTAGTGGACGCCCATCACTCTAGTTACTCCACACACTTATCCACACCTTGTGTACAGAACGTGGGACAAACGACAGGTCCGGCGCCTTTGAGGGCGTCGACCTTGACGTCTGGTGGGGTGCTGTGTCCTGGGACACGTTCGCAACTACGTGAGGCGTGACGCTAGCAACCTCGGTCACGCTTCTGCAACCCGTTGGACCCAAAACGTTCACATTGGCGGCGTGTCGAGTGGACAGCCCCGTCCGGGCAGGTTCGGGAGTTGGTGGGGCCGGAGCAGCGGTTTGATTCTGTCGCCGCTGACCCGTACCGTTAGCAGGTCGCTGTTTTCGCAGCGATCGTCCTGCCGCGCCTTCTCTGGCCCGGCGTCGAGCCACTTACGAAGATATTGGGAGTTATCCCGTGAGCAAGCGCACTTTCCAGCCGAGCAACCGGCGCCGTAGCCGTACCCATGGGTTCCGTCTGCGGATGCGTACCCGTGCGGGTCGCGCCATCCTGGCGGCACGTCGCCGCAAGGGTCGCGAAACCCTGTCCGCCTGAGCGTCGGCGATCAGGGTCGTTGCCGCCGTGTTGCCTCGCTCCGCGAGGATGAGCAGCTCGGACGACTTCCGGCGGACCGTTCGCAGCGGTGTCCGCGTCGGCCGTCCGACTGTGGTGGTGCACGCCACCAGGAGCACGGAAGACCCATCGGTTCAGGTGGGATTCGTTGTTTCCAAGGCGATCGGCAACGCGGTGGCTCGTAATCGGGTCAAGCGACGGCTGCGCCACCTGACCGCCGAGCGTTTGGACGGTGTTCCGGCCGGCACGAATCTGGTGGTCCGGGCGCTGCCTGATGCAGCGGTGACTCCGCACGCCCTGGCCAGCGACCTCGACCGGGCCTGGGCTCGCGCGATCGATCGGGTCTCCTCGTGAGATCCCGGTGAAGTACGTCCTGATCGGCCTGCTCAAGGCATACCGCCTGCTCATCAGCCCGCTGTACGGCAACGTCTGCCGCTACTACCCCAGCTGTTCGGCGTACGCGCTTCGAGCGGTCCAATTCCACGGCGCGATGAAGGGCAGCTGGTTGGCCGTCACCCGGCTGCTGCGATGCCATCCCTGGGCTGCGGGTGGGTACGACCCCGTACCGGGAACCCCTGAGTTTGAACAAGAGCGGCGCGCTGGAGTTGAATCAGCGGCCACAATAGACCCAGAACGGACGCCGGAGGTAGATGAGTACCGGCAGCCGCACAGACTGAAAGTGCCACACCGTCACCGGAGGCACGACCGAGCCGCGATGGCGGCCCAACCGCGAGGTGTGAACTGATGGAAGCACTGCTCACGATGCTGATCCCGCTGAGTATCTGGGATCCATTCATTGCCGTTGGCAGCGCGATCATGCAGCCGCTGTACTGGGTTGTCTCCGGCATCCTGGTACTTTTCCACAGCCTGTGGTCACCGCTGTTCGGCCCCGACAACGGCTGGACCTGGGCACTGTCCATCGTCTCGCTGACCGTTCTGATCCGGATCCTGCTGATCCCGCTGTTCGTCAAGCAGATCAAGTCGTCGCGAGCCATGCAGCTGCTGCAGCCGAAGGTCCGCGAGCTCCAGAAGAAGTACGGCCATGACCGGGAGAAACTCGGTCAGGAGACGATGAAGCTCTACAAGGAGCACAACGCCAACCCGCTGGCCTCCTGCCTGCCCCTGTTGCTCCAGTCCCCCATCTTCATTGCGCTCTTCCGCGTGCTGGACGGCGCGGCCCGAACGGATGCGCAGGGCAACCCGATCGCCCGCGGTCACTGGCTGGAGGTCAACCCGGAGCTGGTCCGCTCGCTGAACGAGGCGACGATCTTCGGCGCACGAATCTCGGACACGTTTGTGAAAGCCGGGTTCGACCACGGCATTACCAGCGTTCATATCGTCACCATCGTCTTGATCCTGGCGATGACGGCGACCCTCTTCGTCACCCAGCTTCAGCTGATGCGCAAGAACATGCCGCCGGAGGCACTGACCGGCCCGTTCGCGCAGCAGCAGAAGATGATGCTCTACCTCTTCCCGCTGATCTTCGCCATCGGTGGCATCAACTTCCCGGTCGGCGTGCTGATCTACTGGTTCGCCTCCAACCTGTGGACGATGGGTCAGCAGTTCTATGTGATCCGCCGCAACCCGGCCCCGGGCACGCCCGCGTACGACGCCTGGGAGGAGCGTCGTAAGCACAAGGGAAAGGCACTGGTCGCCGCCGAGCCTGAGCCGGCACCCGAGCCGTCCGCTCCCACCGCTAGCCGTGTGGTGCGGCAGCAGCCCCGCAAGCAGCCGCGGTCTCGGCGCTAACCGCAGTTTTGCCGTTTCGAGCCTGCCACCACGGCAGTATGAAGCACCTGTTTCCCTGTTGAACCACCGGTCGGTGAGCGCGCACCGGTCGCTGAAGAGGCCGAAGGGCCTCGAAGGAGGATGTCGTGAGCGACACCCAGAACGAGAACATCACGTCCGAGGCTGCGGAAGCCGACTCGGCAGGGACGGACACGGCTGGGACCGAGGCGGTGGGAACCGACTCCGCTGCCGGCGCGGACAGCACCGAGGCCGCCGACGTGTCCGGGCCGAAAGTGTCGGATGACTCCGGCGATCTGGAGTCGGAGGACGATGACGACTCCGACGATGACGAGGACGAGGACGACGAGAACCCGCTCGAGGTTGAGGCCGAGATCGCGGCCGACTACCTCGAGGAGCTGCTCGATATCGCCGACCTCGACGGTGACATCGACACCTACATCGAAGGCAACCGCGCCCATGTCTCCATCGTGAGTCAGTCAGAGACGCTGGTCGGTGCCGACGGCCAGGTGCTGGATGCGCTGCAGGAGCTGGCTCGGCTGGCCGTGATGACCGAGACCGGTGACCGTAGTCGCCTGATGTTGGATATCTCGGGGTACCGCGACCGTCGGCGCAAGCAGCTGATCGACCTCGCCACCGATGCGGTGGAGGAGGTCAAGGCGAACAGTGAGCCGGTCGCACTGGCTCCGATGAACCCCTTCGAGCGGAAGATCGTGCATGACGCGGTCGCCGCCGCAGGTTTGACCTCGGCCTCGGAGGGCGAGGAGCCCAAGCGACGCGTTGTGGTGCAGCCATCGGCGTGATGGACGCACCGACGCAGGCGCTGTATGGTGATCAACAAGAGTTAATAAGTCAATATGTCGATATATTGGCATCGCGTGGGATCGAGTGGGGTCTGCTGGGTCCGCGTGAAGCGGACCGGCTCTGGGACCGTCACATTCTCAACTCTGTCGCGCTGAACGAGCTGGTGTCGCAGGGGGTCAGCGTCGCCGATATCGGCAGCGGTGCTGGTCTGCCCGGACTACCCCTGGCCATCCTCCGACCCGATCTTGAGGTGACGCTGATTGAGCCGCTACTCCGCCGTTCCACCTTCCTCAGCGGGGTAGTGGATGAGCTCGGTCTCGGGGATCGGGTCCGGGTGGTCCGGTCGCGCGCGGAGGAGCACAAAGGCCGCTACGACGTGGTGACCTCCCGCGCCTTGGCGCCGCTGGGCCGGCTGCTCACCTGGAGCGAGCCGCTGCGGGCGCCGGCGGGCCAGATCCTCGCCCTGAAAGGATCCTCCGCTCAGGACGAGATCGATGCCAACGTGCAGCAGCTGCGGACGCGACGCCTGGTCGCCGAGGTGCTCACTGCGCGCGCGCATCCCGCGGCCGAACCGGCCACCATTGTCCGGATCAGCCGGGCACACTGACCACACTGGCGCTCGGCGCGATGCCGCGGCTGTCCGGCTTGCTCACCCCCTTCGTCGCAGTCCCGGTGGCGATGGCGCGCTTGCTTCTTATGGCTTCTGACGTGGTGATGTTGCCGGTGCTGCCGGGCTTGCGGAGGCAAGCGCACTAGAGCCCTCCGCCCCGGACTCGCCGATGCCTTGACCGCTCCGGCGGTCCGCATCGCCCGCGCCTCTCTAGAGGCTCTGACTCCCTGGATACACGCGATGCCTTGCCGGTGCTCTCGTGACGGTCTTGGATCAGGCGGTGGCAGTGCTGATCTCGTCGGCGCCCACCGGCGCCCACCGGCGCCCACGCGACCCCGCGGACGACGCCTCGGCAGCCGGCGCAGCTGGGATTCCCGATCGCATCGGTGCGGGGCCCTTCCGGGAGATGACCGCCGGCCAGGCGCAATGGGTTGCGGCATGGAGGTTTTCTTTCCTCGTACTCGTCTCCTGTGCCACGCTCAAACTGCATGCCAGCACCACTAACCCGGCCACGTTGGTGTGGGTCGCCTGGCGCCGGTGCTGCGGTGAGACTTTGCCACCCTGGGTCTCAACCCTGGACCTGCACTGGTCGGTGACTCACTGTGTCCGTGTTCGATTGTTCTCTCCCTCAGTTGTGGCCACAGGGCTGTGGTGGGCTGATCCGGTACGAGTCCGGCGCGCAGTGGGGACGCGAGGCCAGGGCGCACCGACGCTCTCTTCAGTTCGTCGATCACCTCTTGACTCGGGTTCGTCGGACGCGGGTCGGCGCCCATTGCTGCCGTACTCCGCCCCCGGCTTAGCCCCAACGCGCCATTGGCGGCAGGCCTGGAGCTGGCATCACGCACCGCCTACGGCACGAAGTCACTCCCCCGCGATCTCTTCGCTGCAGCCGGGCGCGCCAGTCCGACTTTGTCACAAGCCTTTAGTACGGTTAACCTCGGACGCCAGCCGGGGCTGGCACAAGGCTGATGAAGGAAGTTCATGGTTGGCATTCCCACCGTTGATATCGGCATCACTCCGGGGCTGGGATGGCCGCGACATGTGGTTCCCGCGCCGAACCTGGGATGGCCGGGCGTTTCACGTGAAACAAGCGAGGAGAATCCGGGCCCAGACGATACAGAGGCGGACCCGGACCAGCGGCCGGAGCATCCCTCCCCTGACGGCGGGTCAGTCCACTCGGAGACAACTCAGGAAGCAGCGCCTGACGCGCCGAACAGTTCCTCCGTACCGGAGCCCGCCGAGGAGCCGGAACCCAGGCACCGCCCTGACCCAGAACCGCCTGCCGCGGCTGATGATCTGACCGGTGCTGAGGTTGCGGACATCCCCGCGCCGGCGCCGGTGGTCACCTGGACCCAGTCGACGGTCACTCCTCCAACCGCTTCCCCAGCGCGGGCATACGAGCGGTCGGTCTACACGGAAACTAAGCCAAATGGCGCGGTCAACGGAGCGGTCGCCGCGCTGGCGACGACGACCGCGGGATCGGGCCAGCCGAACGGCAGGTTTGTTGAGGTGGCTGCCGATCCATCTCCGGCGACGGTGTCGGTCGCGGCCCCGTGGGCTGAACCGTCCGACGGGACCCCAACTCCCACCTCAGCGGCGCCATCGCCAGCTTCGTTGGCTCGTCCGGGGCCACGTCGGGCTCGCTTCGACGAACCCGAGTTCGCGGTACCGCCGTCTGAGAACTCAGAGCCCATCGCTTCCGTTTCACGTGAAACGACACTCACGCGGTTGCCGGCGCCACCCACAACGCGCGTCATGGTGGTCGCAAACCAGAAGGGCGGCGTCGGGAAGACGACCACCTCGGTCAACCTAGCGGCTGCTCTCGCTCAGGGCGGGCTGTCGGTCCTACTGATCGACCTCGACCCGCAGGGAAATGCATCCACTGCGCTGGGAGTGGACCACTCCCCCGGCACGCCCGGGACCTACGAAGTGCTGATCGAGGGCCACGCCATCGCGGACCACGTCGTTGACTCGCCCGAGGCGCCCAACTTGCGGGTTCTGCCGGCCACCATCGACCTCGCCGGCGCCGAGATCGAGCTCGTCTCGGTGGTCGCACGGGAGAACAGGCTGCTCCGCGCTATCAAGGCGTATCTCCGTGACCACCAGGTCGATTATGTGTTCCTGGACTGCCCGCCTTCTCTGGGACTGCTGACCCTGAACGCCCTGGTCGCCGCCACCGAGATCCTCATCCCGATCCAGTGTGAGTACTACGCGCTTGAAGGGGTGTCGCAGTTGATGCGCACCATCAACCTGGTGAAGGGCGAGCTGAACGACGACCTCACGGTGAGCACCGTGCTGCTGACCATGTTCGACGCCCGCACGCGGCTGGCGGCTCAGGTGGCCGACGAGGTCCGCGCTCACTTCGCGGCGCAGACCCTTCCCACCGTGATCCCACGCTCCGTGCGGATCTCGGAGGCGCCGAGCTACGGACAGACAGTCCTCACCTACCATCCGGACTCGGCCGGCGCCGTCTGTTACCGAGAAGCAGCGCACGAGATCGCCCGCCGTGGAGCAAAGGAGAACGCATGACCACCAACACAGAGCGTCGAGGTCTCGGCCGCGGGCTGGGGGAGCTGTTTCAGCGGACGGAGCTGCCCGAGGCGGCGCCGGCGATGTCCTCATCCGGCCCCGGCGCCGCGGTGTCCGCGCCGGCGGCTCACGCGGTGCCTGAGGGCTCCTACTTCACCGACCTTCCGCTGTCAGCCATCACAGCGAATCCACGGCAGCCTCGAACCGTGTTCGACGAGGACGCCCTCCAGGAGCTGGTGGAGTCGATTCGGGAGGTAGGGTTACTTCAGCCCGTCGTCGTTCGGCCGCTGGGTGAGGGAAAGTTCGAGCTCGTGATGGGGGAGCGCCGCTGGCGCGCCTCTCAGCAGGCCGGTACCGACACTATTCCGGCCATCGTGCGTGAGACCCGTGATCACGACCTGCTGCGGGACGCCTTGCTGGAGAACCTCCATCGGGCGCAACTGAACCCACTAGAAGAAGCCGCCGCCTACCAACAGATGCTGGAGGACTTCGGCTGCACCCAGGACGAGCTGGCGCAGCGCATCAAGCGGTCTCGGCCGCAGATCTCCAACACGATCCGACTGCTGCGGCTGCCTCCGACGGTGCAGCGACGCGTTGCGGCCGGCGTACTGAGTGCCGGCCATGCGCGGGCGCTGCTGGTCATCGCTGACCCGGCGGCGCAAGAGCGGCTGGCGCAGCGAATCGTGGCCGAGGGATTGTCGGTTCGGGCTGTGGAGGAGATCGTCACCCTGGGCGACACCGGGTCGGAGCCGACGCGCCGGCCACGCACACCGAAAATGGTCCCCGAGAGGGCACTGGAACTGGCCGATCAGCTGTCGGACCGATTCGAGACCCGGGTTCGAGTCGACATGGGCAAGTCACGGGGCAGGATCACGATTGATTTCGCCACCGCTGAGGACCTCGAGCGGATCGTGGCGGCCATGCAGACGGAAAACCCAAAGAGTTATGGCGACTAGTAAATATGTCGACATATCGTCGAAACTCTAAAATGCTAGATCGACGCGTTCTCGGTGGGCGTTGGATCGGTTGCCGAGACCGACGCTGCGTCCTGTCCGGCGAGCTTACGCTTGACGTCCTTCGTGGCTGAACGTTCGGCGACGAAGGACAGGAAGGGAACGGTCCCGGCCAGCGCGATCAGAATCAGCCGGGACCAGCTCCACTTGGCACGCCGGCCCAGATCGAAGGCGGTGATCAAGAGGATCATGTAGAGCCAGCCGTGCGGGATAGCGGTCCAGGTCACCACTGTGTCGTCATGGTTCCAGTACTTCAGCGGGAGCCCGATGCACATCAGAACGACGAGCAGCACTCCGACTGTGTAGGCCATGATCCGATACCGCAGCAACGCATTACGCATGCCTAGAACTCTATGTCGCGTTCTCCTCGTTCCGGGTGGTGATCTCACTCACCTCGTTGAGGGCGTCGGCCCGTCCGAAGTCGCGGGCCATCCGGATCGCGAAGGCAAGACCGAAGGCGGCGAACACCCACCACTGCAGGGCGTAGGCGCCGTTGCGCAGCCGGCCCTGTCCCTCAGGCAGCTCCACAACCGACGGTGTAAGACCTTGGCTGGCTGCATCGGTGGGGGAGAGCGTGACGACGCCGGAGACCAGCGGGCCGGGCCACTGCTGGGCCAGCGCAGGTACCCGGACGGAGCCGATCTGTCCGCTGGGGTAGCTGCCGGGTAGATCGGGTTCACTTGGCAGCAAGATGCCCACCTGGTCGACGGGCGTGACCGGCGGTGGCGGTGGGACGGCCCGGTCCACCTCGCCCCGGATCACCGGGACCACGCTGCCGTCCGGCTGCTCCAGCGCCGACAAGACCCTGAACGTTCCCGGTCGCTCCGGGATGGGGATCAGCAGTTGCTCAGCAGGGTCGTAACGGCCGGAGAAGGTGACCGACCGGCCGTAGCCGTCCAGCACCGGCGATCCGGCCGGCGCTACCTCGGTCAGCGGGATCGGCGGCTCGGCTGCCCGGGAGCGGGCAGCTTCGGCGCCCTGGGAGTGGTACACGTCGAGCTGCCAGGTCCCCAGCAGGACCATGACGGCGGCGGCGGCCAGCCCGAGGGCCACGATGAGAGCTTGTTTGAGGCGAATCATGAATAGCCAGGCAGGAGTCAGACCTGATTGGTGGTGGCCAACGGACGCCGCGCACCGCGTAGTGCAGCCGCCTGGACCAGGTCGGCGCACATCTCCCCCAGGCTCCAGCCCGCCGCCTCGATCGCCAGTGGAACGGCCGAGGTCTCCGTCATCCCCGGCGCAACATTCACCTCGAGGAAGACCGGGTCGCCGTCGGCGGTGATGATCATGTCGGTCCGGGACAGATCCGCCAGCCCGAGCTCGCGGTGGACCCGGACAGCGACCTCGGCGCAGCGGTCCGCCACCTCGTCACTTACCTCGGCTGGGCAGAGGAAGCGGGTGGCGCCGGCCGTGTAGCGGGCGGTGTAGTCGTACACCCCCGAGTCGGGCCGGATCTCCACGGCCGGCAGGGCGGTGGGTCCGTTGCCCCGGTCGACCACGGCGACGGTCACCTCGGTGCCCTCGACGAACTCCTCCACCACCGCCACCGGGCCGTACGCGAAGGCTCCCACCATGGCGGACGGCAGCTCCGCCGCCGTCTCCACCTTGCTGCAGCCCAGCGCGGAGCCGCCGCGGGAAGGTTTCACCATCATCGGGAAGCCGATATGGCTGCCCAGCGCAGCCACCAGCGCCTGAGCGCCGAGCTCGCGGAAGATCTCATGCGGGAGGGCAACCTGCGCCGGGGTGCGGATGCCCGCGTCGGCCACGACGGTGGTGGCGATCGACTTGTCGAACGCCACCCGGCAGGCCGAGCCGACGGAGCCCACGAACGGCACACCGAGCAGATCCAGCACCTCGCGGAGGGCGCCGTCCTCGCCGGCTTCGCCGTGCAGCAGCGGAAACACCACGGCTCCGGGCAGCGCGGCCAGCCGGGGGACCAGGGTGGAGTCGACGTCGGACTCGATCACCTCGAGGCCGCGGGAGCGCAGCGCCTGGCTGACCCGGCGGCCGGACCGCAGGGACACCTCCCGCTCGTGCGAGAGGCCGCCGGAAAGAACCACAACGGTCTCACGGGTTTCTCGGGTCATCGGGATCCACCTGTCTGTGCAACATCAGCTTCGGAATTCATGGTCAGGTCGGGCCGGATCGAGACGCTGGTCATCGTTAGTCGATAACCGTGGCCGACGACGGCGTACTCATCAGTTCTGGTTGGCGCCCGGTGCCTCGTACGGCATGATCACCGACGGTCGGACCCCGGTACCGAACGTCTCGTGCACGGAGGTCTCATACTTCAGCACCTCACCCAGCCGGCGGGTGCCCTCGATGATCCGCTCCGGCGTCGGGAAGCAGTAGGACAGCCGCATATGACGGCTGCCGAAGCCGTCGGAGAAGAACGCAGTCCCCGGAACGTACGCGACTCGGGCGGTGACGGCGCGCGGCAGCATCGCCTGGGAGTCAAGACCCGGCGGCAGAGTGACCCAGACGAAGAAACCGCCGGCCGGAACGGTCCAGGTGGTGCCCGCCGGCATATGGTCCGCCAGGCCCGCCATCATTGCGTCGCGCCGCTCGCGGTACATCTCCCGGAAGACCTTGATCTGGCCGCGCCAGTCGTGCCTGGCCAGATAGGAGGAGATGGCGAACTGGGAGAAGACGGGCGGACACAGGGTGGCCGACTCCTGGGCCAGCATGACCTTCTCCCGGACCGCGTGCGGAGCCAGCACCCAGCCGATCCGGAAGCCGGGAGCGAAGGTCTTGGAGAACGACCCCAGGTACACGACGATGTCGGAGTCCAGCGACCGCATTGCCGGCACGGGGTCGCCCTCAAAACCGAGCAGGCCGTACGGGTTGTCCTCCACCACCAGCAGGTCGGCCCGTCTGGCCACCTCCAGGATGGCCATCCGGCGCTCCAGCGACTGGCTGACGCCGGCCGGGTTGTGGAAGTTGGGGATGGTGTAGAGGAACTTGATCTTCTTGCCGGCCGCGCGGAGAGCAGTGATCGCCTCCTGCAAGGCCACCGGGTCCAGTCCCTGCTCATCCATGGCGACGTGTGCCACCTCGCACTGGAACGAGCGGAACACCCCGAGCGCCCCGACATAGCTCGGCGCCTCGCAGAGCACCACGTCGCCGGGGTCGCAGAAGATCCTGGTGAGCAGATCCAGTCCCTGCTGCGATCCGACCGTGACCGTGACGTCGTCGGGGTGGGCCGAGATGCCCTCCAGCCGCATTACCTCACAGATGGCGTCCCGCATCATCGGCTCGCCCTGGCCCGACCCGTACTGCATCGCAACCCTGCCGTTCCCCACCACCAGGTCGTTCAGGATGGAACCGACGGCATCGAGCGGCAGGTCGGCGATGTTAGGCATGCCGCCGGCCAGCGAAACGACCTCGGGACGGTTCGCTACCGAGAACAGTGCCCGGATCGCCGAGGCGGTCATTCCGTGCGTGCGCGCGGCGTAGCGGTCGACATAGTTGTCAAGCCGGGTGTCTTTGCGGCGCACCTTCTCCTCGTGGTCCGTCGCCGCCACCGGTCGGACGGCGGAGCTGGGACGGGGATCGGACGTGCTCACAAGACAAGGGTGCCTCATCGGACCGCCGGGCGCATACCATGGCCCCATGGGCAAGACCGCAACATCGGGGATCCCGCGCACTGTCCGCCTGTCGCTCTGGCTTCTGGCGGGGGTTGTTTTCGGCCTCGTGATGGGCTTCGCCGCGGGCCTCACCAAGCCCAGGCCCCGGGTGGTCTAGTGGTATCGCGGCGTATCCGACCACTCACTGCGGCGGACCTCGACAACCTTCCCGACCCGTGTTCGGTCTGCACCTTCTGGGAGGCCGGTCTGATCGACTTGGCGACCTCCAGCGAGCACACACTGATCAAGCGGAACTGGGCCGAGGCCGTCACCGCGCGCTGGGGCTACTGCGGCGTGATGGCGGTCAACGACGGTCGGATCATCGGGTACCTGACGATGGCCCCCGCGCTGTACGTGCCGAGGCTCGGAGCCTTCGCGACCACCCCCGTCAGCCAGGACGCCGCCGTGGTCATGTCGGGGCGCGTGGTCGAGGAGTTCCAGGGCAAAGGGATCGGTCGGCAGCTCGTCCAAACCGCCGCTGCGATGGTTGCTCGTCGGGATATCCGTGCCCTGGAGGCGGTCGGCACCTACCACGAGGGCACCTCCTGCATGCTTCCCACGGGTTGGCTGGAGGCCGTCGGCTTCGTCGTGATCCGGCCGCACCCGGTCACCCCTCGGCTGCGGATGGATCTGCAGACGACCGTACGGTGGCGCCCCGACCTGGCTGCCGCCTGGTCCCGGTTGACTGGTCTGGTCAGCCAGCCGGTGCCGCCGGAACCGGCTGGATTCCAGCCCCCGCACCACGACGTCAGGACCGCACGCACCGGGTTGATCCTGCCTGGACGCTAGCGGCGATCACCGCGCTCCGCATCGTCGGTGTGGCACAGTTTCGGCATGGATGGTGATGAGCGCAGCGTGAGTTTGGTCCGCGTCGGCAAGGGTCGGTATCGCGCGACCAATGCCCGCGGTGGAACCTTGGAACTGGGTAGTGGCGAGGACTTAAACTTCACTCCGGTCGAGCTGTTGCTGACCGCCCTCGCCGGCTGCGGGGCCATCGACGTCGACCTCATTACGTCCAAGCGCGCCGACCCGCTGACGTTCGAGGTGCTGGCCGCCGGCGACAAGATCCGGGACGCCCAGGGAAATCGGATGACCGGGCTGCGGCTGGACTTCCGGGTGGAGTTCGCCGAGGACGAGGCCGGCCTGGCGGCCGAGGCGGTGCTGCGGCGTTCGGTCCGGCAGTCGCACGACCGGCTGTGCACCGTCAGCCGCACTGTTCAGGTCGGTACGCCCGTCTCCGTAGCGGTCCGCGGCGAGCCGCTTGACCCGACGGGCTGACGGCCACGAGCGCGCAGTAGACAGACCGATACCTCGATCCGGAGCTGGCAGCGCGATGGCTAGGGTGAGAGGCCAATCGTCAGATGAATGGGAGCGTCGTCCGCAATGAAGCCGGAACAGGCCTGGTTCACCCATGATCGACTCGGGATGTTCGTGCACTGGGGTCTCTACGCCCTTGGTGCCCGGCATGAATGGCTGATGCACCGTGAGCGGATCACCGTCGCCGACTACGAGCGGTACCTCAGCTACTTCGAGGCGGACCTGTACGACCCACGCGAGTGGGCCGCGGCCGCGAAGTCCGCCGGCATGAAGTACGTCGTGCTGACCACCAAACACCACGAGGGCTTCGCCCTGTGGGACTCCAAGCTCACCGAGTACAAGATCACCAACACCCCGCACGGCAAGGACGCGATCGGGCCGTATGTGGAGGCGCTGCGCGAAGCTGGCCTCAAGGTCGGCTTCTACCACTCATTGATCGACTGGCACCACCCTGACTACACCATCGACTTCGTCAACCCGCGCCGCGACGACTCCGACATCGCCGCCCAGAACGAGGGCCGCGACTTTCCCCGCTACCGGGAGTACCTGCACGGCCAGGTGCGCGAGCTGCTGACCAACTACGGCCAGATCGACTACCTGTTCTTCGACTTCTCCTACCCCCACCTGACCCACCCCAACGGCCTACCGGGCAAGGGCCGGGCCGACTGGGACTCCGACGCGCTGATGGCGCTGGTCCGCGAGCTCCAGCCGAACATCATTGTCAACGACCGGCTGGACATCCCAGGCGACCTGGTCACTCCCGAGCAGTACCAGCCCAGCGGACCCATGCTGCGCGACGGCCAGCCGGTGCTGTGGGAGGCCTGTCAGACCTTGAACGGCAGCTGGGGCTACGACCGCGATAACTCCGACTACAAGTCGGTCGACCTGATGATCAGGATGCTGATCGACGGAGTGTCCAACGACGGCAACCTGCTGCTCAACGTCGGTCCGACCGGCCGCGGCAATCTGGACCCGCGGGCGGTGCAGAGCCTGGCCGGGATCGGGGAGTGGATGAAGCTGCACGGTCGCTCCATCTACGGGGCTGCGCACTCCGACTTCGAGGCGCCGCGCGACACCCGGTACACCCAGCGCGGGGACCGGCTCTACCTTCATGTTTTCGCCTGGCCGATGGGTCACCTTCATCTCCCGGGGATGGCGGGCAGAGTGGCGTACGCGCAGCTGCTCAACGACGCCTCGGAGATCCAGTTCACCGAGATCGACCCGCACCAGCGGGCGCAGAACACCACGCCCGGCGGCCAGGCGGCCGGGAGCCTCACTTTGACGGTGCCGATCCAGCGGCCGGACGTGGCCGTACCGGTGATCGAGCTCTTCCTGAACCACTTCTGAAGACCCAGAAATCACCCGCTCATCGGTCGACGATGCCCGACACGCAGCCGGGCCGGGCTCCGCACCACCACGAGCGGCCGATATCTGGACTCCATCTCAGCTGACGAGGGTTGGCAATTAGTGGCAAGCGATTGTTGGCCGGTAGCGAGGCTGGCTAGCGTCCACGTCATGACGACACAGTCCAACAACTCCATACCCAGCTGGACGTTGTCCGGCTTCGGTGACGAGATCGACGAAGACCCGGTCGTCCAGATCGCCGTCCTGCTCGCACTCGGTGCCTCCTATCTGGAGGTCCGTAGCGCCTGGGGGGTCAACGTCGTTGACCTCGACGACATCCAGCTCGACCGGCTGTCCGCGCTGTTGACCGACGCCGGGATGGGGGTCTCGGCTGTGGCGTCGCCGATCGGCAAGGTGGACGTGTCCGACCCCATCGAGAACGAGCTCCGCCGGCTGGGCGCGGCCATCAACGCCGCCCAACGGCTGGGCACCCGCTACATCCGGATCTTCTCCTTCTACTACCCCGACGGCACCGAACCGGCCGATATCCGGGACCAGGTCATCTCCCATCTCCGCGCATTGGCGGCGGTGGCGGAAGAGGCCGACATGGTGCTGCTGCACGAGAACGAGAAGCACATCTACGGCGACACCCCCGAACGGGTCCATGACCTGATCACCGCGGTGGACTCGCCGGCGCTCAAGGTCGCCTGGGACAGCGCCAACTTCGTCCAGGTCGGCGTCAAGCGGCCGTTCACCGAAGGCTACGAGCTGCTGCGTCCGCACCTGGCGTACCTGCAGGTCAAAGACGCCAAGGCCGACACGGGTGAGGTCGTGCCGGCCGGGGAGGGCGATGGCGAGCTCGTCGAGACGATCGCCGCCCTCCGCGACGACGGCTACACCGGCTTCGCCTCCCTCGAACCCCATCTCGCCGTCGCCGGAGAGCTCGGTGGCTTCTCCGGACCCGGTTCCTTCGGCCGCGCCGCCCGCGCTTTCGCCGCCCTGACCAACTCTCAAGGAGTGAATCTCGTATGACCCGACCTGATGCCCCCACCCGCGCGCTGATCATCGGCTGCGGGATCATCGGCAAGCATCACGGAATCGTCCTCACCCGGCACCCCGACTTCGAGGTGACCGCTCTGGTCGACCCGGTCGTCGCGTCCGCCGAGGCCGTCGCAGACACCGTGGTCGAGGAGGGCGCCGAACGCCCCGTGATCTACGGCAGCATCGCCGACGCCCTCTCCTCGGGCACCGTCGATCTGGCCGTCATCTGCACCCCGAGCGGCCTGCACATCCAGCAGGCGACCGAGTGCCTCGAACACGACGTGCACCTGGTGGTGGAGAAGCCGCTGGACGTCAGCGTCGCTCTGGGGACTCGTTTCGCTGAGCTGGCGGCCAAGGCCGCCGAGCGCGGACTGATGGTGTCGGTGATCAGCCAGCACCGGTTCGACCCAGGCGCCACCGTGATCCGGAAAGCCATTGACGAGCAGCAGTTCGGCACGCTGACCTCGGCCGTGGCAACCATGGCCTGGTACCGCAGCCAGCAGTACTACGACTCGGGCGACTGGCGCGGCACCTGGGCCCTCGACGGCGGCGGCGCGGTGATGAACCAGGGCGTGCACACCGTTGACCTGCTCCGCTGGTTTCTGGGCCGCCCCACCGAGATCTACGCCCACACCGCACAGCTGGCTCATCAGCGGATCGAGATCGAGGACACCGCGACCGCCACGGTCCGGTTCGAGTCCGGCGCGCTCGCGGTGATCCACTGCACCACTGCGGCGTACCCCGGTCTGACCGCCCGGGTCCAGGTCCACGGCAGCCACGGCTCGGCCATTCTCGACAACGACGAGCTCCGCTACTTCCACACCGGCGACGGTGCGGTCGCGGACAACCTGCGCAGCGCGGCGGTCACCGGTAACCAGGCCGCTGACGTGCTCGGCGCCAGCGATGCCGACGAGTACGCCAACTCCCGCAACCAGCCGGATGGCTTCGTCCTGGGCCACCTGCGGCAGTACGACGACATTGCCGGTGCTCTCAAGGACAAGCGGTCGCCCCTGGTCGACGTGAACGAAGCGCTGCTGTCGCTGGCGCTGGTTCGTTCGCTGTACGTCTCCGCCACCCTCGGCCAGCCGGTCCTCTTCGATGACGTGCTGAACGGTCGCTACGACGACGTGGTGGCGACCGTGACGCAGGCGCCGGCGCAGGCTGCTGCTGAGGTGGCCAAGTGAAGTTCTCGGTGTTCACCGCCTCGACCCCGGACTGGACACCTGCTGAGGCGGCCACCACGCTGGCCGCCCAGGGGTGGGACGGGGTGGAGTGGCGGATCACTGACCAGCCCGACTCCGACGCCGTCGGTTTCTGGGCGGGCAACCGGTGCACCTGGCCGCTGACCGGGTTGGAGGACAACCTGGAGCGGATCGCGCAGATCACCTCCGACTCGGGCCTGGAGTACTCCGGTCTCGGCTGCTACGTCCGCTGCTCCGAGCACGGCAACGCCGAGAGGGTGCTGGCGGCCACCGCCACGCTCGGCGCCCGGCAGGTCCGCATCACCGTCCCTGGAGTGGAGCAGGGGCAGACCTACCCGGAGGTCTTCGACGCCGCCCGCAAGGACTTCAGCTGGGTCGCGGACTGCGCTGCCTCGTACGGGGTCAAGGCGCTGGTCGAGCTGCACCACCGGACGCTGACCGCGTCGGCCTCGGCCGCTCTGCGGCTCGTCGACGGTCTCGACCCGGACGCGATCGGGGTCATCCACGATCTGGGCAACCTGGTGATCGAGGGACAGGAGGACCACTCCTGGGCCTTCCAGCTGCTCGGGCCCTACCTGGCCCACATCCACGTCAAGAACGCCGCCTGGACCCCGACCGGCAGCAGCGCGGACGGCACGGTGACCTGGCAGAACTCCTGGGCCACGCTGCGTGCCGGCCAAGCCGACGTCGGCGCCTACCTGAAAGCCGTGGCTGCACACGGCTACGACGGCTGGGTGACGGTGGAGGACTTCTCCACCGAGCTGCCGCTGGCCAGCCGCACCGAGGACAACCTCGCCTACCTGAAGTCGTTCGTCGGTGGCTGACAACGCCGGGAGGGCCGTCCCCGTCCGGGCCGTCCACCTCGGTCTCGGCGCCTTCCACCGCGCCCACCAGGCCTGGTACACCCAGCGGGTCAACGACCTCGGTGGTGACCAGTGGGGAATCTGGGCCTTCACCGGGCGCCGGCCCGAGGCCGCGGAGACGCTGACGGCCCAGGGCTGCCGCTACACGCTGATCGAACGGGCGGCGGACGGCGACTCGGCCACCCCGATCTCCAGCATCGTCCGTGCGTCGGCGGGCACCGACCTATCGGCCTGGCGATCCGCCTTCAGCGACCCGGCCATCGCCCTCTGCACGATCACGGTCACCGAGGCCGCGTACAGCGTGACGGACGGCGACTCCAAGCTGCTCGCCGCCGGCGAGGCTCCTCAGTCCCTGCCGGCCCGCGTGGTTGATGGGCTCCGGGCGCGCCGAGACGCCGGCGGCGCGCCGATGGCGGTGCTGAGCTGTGACAACCTCAACGGCAACGGCGCGATACTGCGCGGCCGGGTGAGAGACGTCGCCGAGGCGCTGGATCCGGAACTGGCCCGGTGGATCGAGGACGCCGTCAGCTTCCCGTCGACCATGGTGGACCGGATCACGCCGGCCACCACCGCGGAAGACAGAGCCGTCGCCGAGTCGCTGGTGGGTTGGCCCGATGCGGCACCGGTAGTGACCGAGCCGTACAGCGAGTGGGTGATCGCCGGTCACTTCCCGGCCGGGCGGCCGGCGTGGGAACAAGTGGGGGTCCGCTTCGTCGACGACATCGAACCGTACGAGCAGCGCAAGCTATGGCTGCTGAACGCGGCCCACTCGGCGCTGGCCTATCTCGGCCTGCAGCGCGGCCACGACACGGTGGCCGGGGCCATGCAGGACCCGGTGTGCAACGACGCTGTCGAAGCCATCTGGACCGAGGCGGCAGCCGTGCTGCCGTTCGACTCGGCGGAGATCGTCGACGCGACGCAGGCGCTCCGGGACCGGTTCACCAACCCTCGAATCCAGCACCTGCTCCGCCAGATCGCCGCCGACGGGTCGCACAAGCTGCCCGTACGGATCATCGACGTGCATCGCCGGCGTACGGCGGCCGGCCTGTCTGCTGGACGTGGCGAGGCGACGGCGATTGCCGCCTGGACCCTGCATCTCCAAGGCGATCAGGTCAGCGATCCGTCGGCCGCCGACCTGGTCGGCACCGTCAACGCCGCAGCCACCGACCGGGACAAGGTGGCTGCTGTGCTGACGGCTCTGGGTGCGGACCCCGGCGCGGAGACCGAGCTGGTGGACGCCTGCGTCGACCAGCTGGCCCGGATTCAGCAGCAGACTCCGGCCCGCCTGTGAGGCCCGCTGGCGTCGGGTGCGGCCAGGTCTCGGCGCGCCTGCGGCGTCTGCTGGCCGACCTGCTCTCGCTGAGGAGACCCAGGTGTTGATCGAGAAGGCCGAGGTGATCGTCACCAGCCCGGACCGCAACTTCGTCACCCTCAAGCTGACCACCGACAGCGGCATCACCGGTCTGGGAGACGGTACCCTGAACGGCCGCGAGCTGTCCGTGGTGTCGTACCTGAATGACCATGTGGTCCCGCTGCTGATCGGACGCGACGCGCACCGGATCGAGGACACCTGGCAGTTCCTCTACCGCAGCGCCTACTGGCGGCGCGGTCCGGTGACGATGGCCGCCATTGCCGCAGTGGACGTCGCGCTGTGGGACATCAAGGCCAAGGCAGCCGGGATGCCGCTCTACCAGCTGCTCGGCGGCGCGAGCCGGACCGGGATCCTGGCCTACGGGCACGCGTCCGGCGCCAGCACCGACGAGCTCCTGGACAGCATCCGCGCCCACCAGGAGCAGGGCTTCCAGGCAATCAGGGTCCAAAGCGGTGTGCCCGGTCTGCGCGCCATCTACGGGGTGTCGGCTGCCAAGACCGACGCCGCGGTGGTGGAGCACCACTACGAACCGGCGCAGCGGGCGGCGCGTCCGGTCGAGGAGGACTGGGACACCCGCGCGTACCTGCGGCACCTGCCGACCGTCTTCGAGGCAGTCAGGCACCACTTCGGCCCGGAGCTTCCGCTGCTGCACGACGGGCACCACCGGATGACCCCGGTGCAGGCGGCCCGGCTGGGCAAGGAGCTCGAGCCGTACGACCTGTTCTGGCTGGAGGACTGCACCCCGGCGGAGAACCAGGAGGCGCTCCGGCTGGTCCGGCAGCACACCACCACGCCGCTGGCGATCGGGGAGGTCTTCAACTCGGTTTGGGACTACCGGCAGATCATCGCCGAGCAGCTGATCGACTACGTCCGCAGCTCGGTCACCCACACCGGTGGCATCTCGCACCTGAGGAAGATCCTCGACTTCGCCGCGCAGTACCAGATCAAGTCCGGGATCCACGGCCCCACCGACATCTCGCCGGTCGGGATGGCGGCCGCGCTGCACCTGGACCTCGCCATCCATAACTTCGGCATTCAGGAGTACATGCCGCACGGTGAGCGAACCAACCGGGTCTTCGAGCAGTCGTTCACCTTCACCGACGGCTACCTCCATCCCGGCGAGCGGCCGGGCCTCGGTGTCGAGCTCGATGTCGACCAGGCCAGCCGATACCCGTACCAGACGGCCTACCTGCCGTTCAACCGGCTCAAGGACGGCACCGTCCACGACTGGTGACCCGGCCGGCGGACCGCTGCCGTGAGTCCCGGTGGACGCGCCGCTGGAGGCTCGTACCAGAATGAGCGACAAGACCGCGAGGCATGCATGTCGCCTCGCCGCCCGGACCTGGCCGATGGGGAGCGGAATGAACAGCGAAGAACTGATCCTGGTGCGTCACGGCGAGAGCACCGGCAACGTGGCGGCTGCGCAGGCGTATGTCGACCGCGCCGAGGTGATCGACATCGGTCTCCGTGACGCCGACGTGCCGCTCTCGGAGACCGGGATGGAGCAGGCGCGCAGTCTGGGGGAGCGATGGGCGCAGGAGGATCCGGCCACGCGCCCGACCCGGGTCTGGTGCTCGCCCTATCTCCGGGCCATCCAGACGGCTGAGATCGCCCTCAAGGTTGCCGGCATCGACCTGCCGATCCTGGTGGACGAGCGGTTGCGGGACCGCGAGCTGGGCGTGCTGGACCTGCTGACGTTCGGCGGCGTCGAGGCGCGCTTCCCCGGCGAGGCGGACCGCCGGCGGTGGCTGGGCAAGTTCTACCACCGCCCACCCGGAGGCGAGTCGTACGCCGACCTGATCCTGCGGATCCGGTCGTTCCTACACGATCTGGACCGCGAGGCTCCCAGCGAACGGACACTGATCGTCTGCCACGACGCCGTGGTGCTGGCCATCCGCTACGTCTGCGAGCGTCTCTCCGAGTCGATGATTCTGGAGATCGGGCACCAGACGCCCGTGCTCAACGTGTCGCTCACCCATCTGCAGCGGCTTGACGGCGGGGAGTGGGAGCTGAAGTCCTTCAACGACGTGACCCACCTGGAAACCCGCGAGGCGCCGGTCACCGAACACCCTGGAGACGTCGATGCATGAGCTGGTGACCCCTGCGCTGCTGCGGCAGTGGATGCTGCCGTCCCCGGAGGGGCACAGCAAGTACGGCCGCGGCCAGGTGATGGTCGTCGGTGGTGCGGCCGCGACGCCGGGCGCCGCGCTGCTGACCGGCCTGGCGAGCCTGCGGGTCGGAGCGGGGCGGCTGACGATGGCCGTCGCCGAGTCCACGGCCGTCGCGCTGGCGGTGGCGGTCCCGGAGGCCGGGGTTTACGGGCTGCCGCAGAACGAGCGGGGCTCCGTCCTCGGTGCGGACCTCAGTGCGGTGGCCGACTCGATCTCGAACGCTGATGTCGTTGTCGTCGGCCCCGGGCTGGATCACCCCGAAGAGACCGAACGGCTGCTCGAGACGCTGCTGCCGCTGCTGAACCCGGAGTCAGCGCTGGTCCTGGACGCGTACGCGCTAGGCGTCTGGCCGCATCTGCATGACCTGAGCCTCGGTGCGGAACGGCTGCTCCTGACGCCGAACCCGGAGGAAGGCGGTCGGCTGCTCGGTCGCGAGCTGAACGATCTCGAGGCCGACGTACCCGCCATCGCCGAACGCTACCGGGCGGTGGTGACCTGCCAGGGCTGGATCGCTGATCCCGACGGCGGCTGCTGGCAGATCAGCACCGGTCACGACGGGTTGGGAACCTCAGGCAGTGGAGACGTGCTCGCCGGGGCGGTGGCCGGTCTCCGAGCGCGCGGGGCCACCGCTGCCCAGGCGGCATGTTGGGGGACCTACCTGCACGCCGGTTCCGGGGACCGGCTGACCGCGCGAGTCGGGAAGCTCGGCTTCCTCGCCCGCGAGCTGCTGGACGAGATCCCCGGCGTGATGGCTGAGCTGGTCAGCTGAGCCGGGGACCCGTCACCTCAGCGGTGGATCAGAGGTACTCCTCGATGGCGCCCAGCAGCACCGACTTCGACTTGGCACCCTTGAACGCCTTCACCAGCTCGCCGCCGACGTACACCTGGATGGTCGGCAGACCGAGGACGTGGTTGTTGGCCGGGGTGACCGGATTGGTGTTGGTGTCCATCTTGACGAAGGTCACCTTGTCGCCGTGGGTGTTGGCGAGCTCTTCGATGATCGGTGCGACCTGCTTGCAGGGCCCGCACCAGTCAGCCCAGTAGTCCACCACGACGGGCTTGTCGGACTTCAGGACCACCTCGTCGAAGGTGGCGTCGGTGACATCGGATACAGCGCCCATTTGATTTCTCCTGCTTGTTTCCACCGCCGGCCGAATGCCGGCAGTCATCTGTTGATTCTCGATTCGTGACACCAAGCCTGCTGGCGTCGGCTGACAGTTTTAGCGGTGCGGCCAGCGCTCAGCCGACCGAGACGGTCTGCGGCAGCACCGGCGTACCGGCGTCCTGCAGATCCTCAAGGTAGCGCTCGGCATCCAGCGCGGCAGCGGCTCCGGTGCCGGCAGCGGTGATGGCCTGCCGATAGGTGTGGTCGACCAGGTCGCCGGCGGCGAACACGCCGATCACATTGGTACGGGTGCTCTTGCCCTCGGTCATCACGTAGCCCTCCGCGTCCAGATCGACCTGACCGGTTACCAGCTCGGAGCGGGGGTCGTGGCCGATGGCGATGAACAGACCGGAGATGGGGAGCTCGCGCTCCTCACCGGTCTCCGTGTCGCGCAGGGTCACGCCGGCGAGCGACTTGTCGCCGTGCAGCGCTGTCACCTCGGAGTTCCAGGCGAACCGGATCTTGGGGTTGTTGAACGCCCGGGCCGCCATGATCTTGCTGGCCCGCAGCTCGCCCCGGCGGTGGATCAGGGTCACCGACCGGGCGAAGCGGGTCAGGAAGGTGGCCTCCTCGACGGCGGAGTCACCGCCGCCGACGACGGCGATGTCCTTGTCGCGGAAGAAGAAGCCGTCGCAGGTGGCGCACCAGGACACCCCGTGTCCGGACAGCCGCTCCTCATCGGGGAGTCCGAGCTTGCGGTAGCTGGACCCCATCGCCAGGATCACGGTGTGCGCTGAGAACGTGTTGCCGTAGCCGTCGGTGACGGTCTTGACCCGGCCGGTGAGGTCCATCGAGACGATGTCCTCGGTCACCAGCTCGGCGCCGAACCGCTCCGCCTGCGTGCGGAAGTTGTCCATCAGCTCCGGCCCCATGATGCCGTCGGCGAAGCCGGGGAAGTTCTCCACCTCGGTGGTGTTCATCAGCGCGCCGCCGGCGGTGATCGAACCTTCGAAGACCAGCGGCTTCAGATCGGCCCGTGCCGCGTAGATCGCGGACGTGTAGCCGGCCGGGCCACTGCCCACGATGATGACGTCGCGGGGCTCCGCTGGGTTCTCGCGCTCGGCCAGTTCCACAGTGTCGGCTGTGCTCATCAGTTCCTCTGCTTCGTCGTTCTTCACCAGATGGTCCAGGCGTATATTCGGGTCGTTTAGCTCGCTGGGGTGAGGCACCGGGGCCAACCCTACCTTGGCGGAACGGTGTCCACCCCGGCCGTATTCCCTGCCGGGCAGGACCGGACAGCACTCTGGTCAGCGGTCCAGCAGTGGCTATCGGAACCGCCCGGGTGCGGGCTTACTGGATCAGTCCTCGCGTTCGGAGCTGGTCCAGAGTCCGGCGGCAGCCTTTGTCGAGCTCGGCCCGCGGCGCCCAGGTCAGGAGCCAGTCGAACAGGGTGGAGTGACCGGTGCGAAGCAGCGCCGCAGGTACGATCTGGCGCCGCAGCTGACCATCTCGGTCGCGGGTAGAGACCTTGTACGAGGGGCCGCTGGGGGTGAGGAACTCGGTCACCGCCGTCACCGTACGACCATCAAGGGTGGCGAAGCCTTTGAAGCGTCGGACCGTCAGCAGCGGACCGTCGACCATCATGTACGCCCGTGTCCGCAGCCAGACGACCACCATGAACACCACCCACATCCCCGCCAGCACGATCGCCACCGTGACCCAGCCGGTCGCCTGGCTGTTGGCGAGCAGCCCGAGGCAGACGATCAGACCGATCGAGGAGACGCTGACCGGCGTCACCCAGTTGTAGGACAGCGACAGCGGGTGAGCCATCAGGCCCTTCCGTTGGCGGGGGCTGCGCACTGAGCGAGCGGCCGGGCGGCCGAGCCGGTGCCGGCCGGGATCACTGGAATACCTCGACCTCGTAGATGCCGCCGCGATAGCCGTCACCGTCCTTCGGCAGTGACGTCAGGTACACCAAGACATAGCGGGTAGTGACGGTTCGGTCGAACGCCAGGGTGGCGGTCCGGCCGGCCGAGTCCTGCTCGCTGACCGTGCGCCACCGCCGGTCCGACGCCATCGGAGGGTTGCTGACGGTAGCTGCGTCGCCGTCGGGTACCCGCACCTGCACGGTGGTGTTGGTGCCGCTCAAGGAGACGGTGACGTTGCTGACCGGCTGGGCGGTGCCAAGGTCAAGGACCAGGCCCACACCTCGCTTGATGCCACCCAGCTTGGCGTTGCCGATGTACTTCACAGTCCGCCACCGGGTCTGTGGGTCGCCATCGATCGCGAACTTCACCTCCTCGGAGTTCTCGGTGCGGTCGTCGCCTTGCGGGTCGAAGTCGCGGGCGCCGGCGATCGTGACCGGCTGGGTGGGCACCCCGGTGCCGTTGCTGGCACCGGCCGAGGCCGTCGGGTCCTCTGCGCTGGAGCCGGCGTTGCGTCGATCCAGGGTGACAGCGCCCCAGATTGCGCCGCCGGTGAGAACCAGGGCCAGCAGCGCGATCAGCAGCCCAGCCAGGCGGCGGTGACCTCTGGTTTGAGGAGGGGTCCGTTGTGGCGGCGGCGGGTTCCTAATCACCGTAGGCATGTCCGCCTCCGAGCGGGCCGACCACGCGGTGGTGACCGAGCTCACGCCGGCCATCCGGGAGGGTGAGACCGGGGAGGTAGGGGACACGACCGAAGCCGGCGAGCCGGCTCGAGAGTCCGGCAGGTCCACCGCAGCCATCTGCTCGGTGGACTGGTCCAGCAGCGGCGACACAGGCTGCGGTCGTTGCTGGTGTGCAGTCACTTTGGGGATCGGCTGACGTAGCCGCCGCTCCAGGTCGGCTGACGCGTCGGCCGGCCCGAGGACCTTGGTCAGGGCGTTCACGACGTCGTTGGCGGTGGAGATCAGCGGGGCACGGTGCCGGGGCGGATCACCGAGGATCCGGTCACACACCTGGTCGAGGGCGGGGGAGACCCCGGCCCGGACCTGGCGCGGCGTCATCCAGTGATGCCCGGCTACCGGCGCGTCCGGCATGCTGAAGGCGGGCCCACCCGGCCACCGGGACACCAGAGTGGCGTAGAGCAGCCGGCCGAGGTCCAAGACGTCGACCTTCTCGGGGGTGTCTGCGCCGTGCACGACGTTCGGCGGAGCCGGCCGTAGGGTCTTCTCGATCAGCAGGCCGACGATCTTCACGTTGCCGGTCGGGGTGATGATGATCGTGTCGGGGTTGATGCGCTGGTGGTATAGGCCGAGCATGTGCACACCCGACAGGGCATCCGCGACCTCACGGACCACCCACGCGGACTCCAGTCCGGAAAGCGGCCCATGGCTGAGGATGATCTCCAGCGACTGGCCGACGGCGTACTCACAGACGATGTAGGACCCGATCTCGGAGTTCTCGCTGTGTACCGCGTCGAGTACCCGGAGGAACCGGGAGTCGGTCGCCACCGCCGCGCGTCGGGCCGCCTCCAGCAGCTCCGGGGCCCGGGGGTCGTCCGGGGGCAGCAGGTGGATCAGCACCGACCGGGACAGCACCTGGTCGAACGCGCGCCAGGTCAAGGTCGGGTCGGAGTCGCCGAGGAGCTCCTCCAGCCGGTAACGCTCGGCCAGCACGGTTCCTGCCAACAGCCGGTGCGCGGGCGTCACCTCCGCCGACTCATCGTCGGGGAGATCCGTCGTCGGGACCGGTGTCTGGGTGGCGCCTTGCTGACTCACATCTGGCTCTGTGTTCTCGTTCGGGTCGCCTTCGGTGGGTGTACCGGGGTCGACGGCTACTGTTTCGATGGTAGGAGACACCGCGTCGAGGCCGGCCGTCGAATCGCCGGTTGTCGCCGGTTCGTTGTGCTCGGGCCCACCCTCGGTCGGCGGCTCAGAGCCACCTACGGATGCTTTTGCGGGCCGCCGACGCAGCACCGTACCGACAATCTGTTCAACCTCGCGGATGTGCAGCGCCCGTGCCAGACCCGCGAAGATGCCGACGGCGACGATTCCGGCCACGGCCAGCGCCAGGATCCGCGCGCCCAGGCTGTCCGACCAGAGCGTGAACGCCCAGCAGATGGCTGCGGCGGCGGCTCCGGCCGGGGCCACCGCTATCAGCAGCCGGACACAGTGCCGGAGAAGCTGCCGCCCGGACAGACCGACCAGCTTGCGGCGCAGCACCCGGAACGACAGCAGCACCCCGATCAGATAGGCCGCGGAGTAGGCCAGCCCGAGGCCGGTCGCAACCAGCGTTGGGTCGTTCAGCAGCAGTACGACGGCAATGCCCAGGACTACGTTCGCGCCCGCGATGACGATCTGCAGGAAGAAGGTGGTGCGGTTGTCCTCCAGGGCGTAGAAAGCCCGCAGGCAGATGTACTGCACGGTGAACGGGACCAGCCCGACCGCGAGCGCCATCAGCGCCCACCCGACGAAGTCGGCGTCCGAGGCCCCCTTGCCGAACCCGAAGGCGAGCCGGGCCACCGGGATCCCGAGAGCGAGCAGTGCGACCGAGGCGGGCAGCAGCGCGGTGACGGCCAGCCGCAGCGCTCGCATGGTCTCCGCGCTGACGCCATCGAGGTCTCCGGCGGCGGCCAGCCGGGAGGCGGCCGGCAGCATGGCGGTCGCCAGCGACACCGTGATCAGCGAGTGCGGCAGGATCCAGACCGCGTACGCGTTGTAGTAGACCGCCAGGCCCGCACCTTCACCGTCGGCGGTGGCACTGCCGGCCAGCCGGTTGACAACGATCAGCGCCAGCTGGTTGACCAGCACGAACCCGATCGTCCACTTGGCCAGCCGCACCGTCTTGCCGAGGCCGGTGTTCTTGAAGCCGAACCGCGGGCGAAACCGGTACCCCGCCGACCGCAGAAACGGGATCAGGACGACCGCTTGTGCCGCGATCCCCAGGGTGGACCCGAGTCCGAGCAGCAGCTCCTCGGTGGGGGTGAAGGCGCTCACCCCGTCGCCCTGGCCGAAGACGACCCAGAACAGCACCAGCACCGCGATCGAGATGACGTTGTTCGCGATCGGCGCCCACATCATCGGTCCGAACTTGTCCCGGGCGTTCAGCAGCTGGCCGGCCAACACGTGTGCGCCGTAGAAGAAGACCTGCGGTAGGCAGTAGTAGGCCAGCATGATGATCGAGTCGTACTGGGCGGCCCGTTCCGGTGCGCGCCAGCCGTCGGGGGTGTAGAGCCAGACGATGGAGGGAGCTGCCACGGTGAGCGCGACGGTGATGATGGCGAGCCCGGTCAGACCGGCCGTCATGATGCGGTTGGTGTACGCCTCGCCGCCGTCCGCGTCGCCCTTGATGGCCCGGACGATCTGCGGCACCAGCACGGTGTTCAGGACGCCACCGGCCAGCAGGATGTACATGCTGTTCGGAACCGTGTTGGCATAGGTGAACATGTCGATCTGGCCGGTGCCGTTGCCGAAGAGGAAGACCAGCAGCATCAGCCGGCCGAAGCCCAGCACCCGGGACGTCATGGTGCCCGCTGCCATGATCATGCTGGCCGAGATCAGCCGGTGTGAGCTGCTCCGCTCCGCTTCGATCGTTCCGGCCCCGCCGGGCTCACTCATGGCCGCGCCCGGTGCTCGGTTCACTGGTGACAGCAGGCGGTTCCGGCGACTGCGCGGGGACGGCCGGGGGTGTCACTGGGGGAGGGGAGCTGACCGGCTCCGGCTGCTGACCGTCCGCCGGTGTCGGCTGGTCCACACCGGGTCCGCCGGGTCCATCGGTATCCGTGGCTGTCCCGGCGCGTTCCTTCGCGACCTGGCGGATCCGCAGCGCGGTCGCCCCGATCAGCACCACACCGGCGCCGATGGCGATGAACCAGCCCACGGTGCCGGCCTGGGTCACCTTCACGTCGATGGTGATCGGACGGCCGACCGGGATTCCGGACATCGTCGTGGCCTGGGCGCGAACCTGGACCGTGCCGTTGGTGCTCGCATTGACCTGGGCGTTTCCGGTGAAGTTTCGCTGTGCCTCGATCACGTCCGAGGTCAGCGGGTCGATCTTGATGCGCTGGCTGTTGTCTGAGGTGAACCCGATCCGGACCTTGATGGCGTTGGTGTCGGAGTTGTCGCTCCCGGCCAGCCGGTTGAGCACAGTGATGGGGAAAACGCCGCGGGCCCCGGAGGTCGTCACCCGGGGCGTTGTGGTAAGTCCGACCCCGTCACGCAGGATCGTGTTCAGCTCGCGCTGCTGCGGCCGGATGAAGCTGATGGCCGCATCGCCCTGCCCGCGCCACGCCATGCTGACCGACCGAGCCAGAGCCCGGTCGGCTGCCGCGGTGGCCTGGTCGGTGTCGACCAGCAGCTCGGCGTAAGTGTTGTACGACCTGCTCAGCCGCGACGTGTCGCGCAGCTGCTGCGGGTTCAGCTCGGCCTTGGCCATCTCGTCGGTGTAGTGGAGCTTCTTGCTCCAGGTCGTCGGGGTGGAGCCCAACAGCCCACTGAGAGTGGCCCGTTTCATCCAGGGCACCCGCTGTGACCCGTCGTCGCCCTCCGCCTGTGCCGCGTTGGTAATCAGCCGTACCCGTCCCAGGGTGGAGCCGGGCGGGTTGGTGCTGGCCTCAATCCAGGTATCTGCCAGCAGTCTCTGCTGCAGGTGCACCGGTGTGTTGCTCGGGTCCGGGCCGGGCCCACCGCCGAACGCGGTGGACCTGTAGTTAGCGATCGGCGGACTGTTGATGCCTTGCAGCAGCGGTGCGCTGGCGTTCGTGGAGGCGTCTGACAGCAGGATCACGGCTGGGCTCAGCTCGTCGGCTGCCCGCACCGTCTCCAGGTCCGCGGCGCCCCCGGCAGGCATCGCGAGCAGGTCCAGGCTGGACGTCTCGGGCACCCGTTTCGCAGCTTCCACCGCCCGCTCCAGGACCGACGTCGAGCCGCTGTGGGCCAGGGCGGCCAGGTCCGGTAGCCCGTAGGGCAGCCGGTACCCGTCCCGCTCCGCCAGTCCACCGAACTGCTCCAGCCAGCGGGCCGCGTCCGCGGTGCCGGAGCCGGCCACGGTGGAGCCGTTCGCGGACAGCACCTGGTAGCCGCCCTTCATGGTCTTCAGCTCGTCGATCAGCGCAGGGTCGACCGCGTACGTCATGTCCGGCTGACGGGCCGCCTCCAACAGGGCGGACAGCCGGCCACCGGGGGCAACGTCGGTGGCCAGGTGGTCGTCGGCGAAGACACCGGTACGGATCTGCGACGGTCGGCTGGTCAACAGCACCACAGACGTAAGCTGCAGGATGTTCTGCGGCGCATCGTCCAGCACCGGGACGAAGACGCGGGCCCGCCCGACCGCGGTGGAGTTGCCGTTCTGGAGCACGTGGACGCCCATCAGGTAGACGCCGCTGGTCGGTGACAAGGCGAGGTCGGACACCTTCGCCTTGAGGGTGAACGAGGCCGACTGTCCGGGCTCCAGATAGGGATCGGAGTTCTGGTAGAGGTCCTGATAGCTGGACGTCAGCCGTGCCCCGAACGGCTCGTTGGAGGCAGAGGCCACCGCCTGGGAGAAGTCCGCGCGGCTGGTGATGGGGGCCTGGTTGCGCCAGAAGATCGCCTGCAGCCGGTAGAGCGGATCCTTGGTGATGTTTCTCACCCGGCCGCTCACGGTGATGGTGCCGTCGCGTTTGGGCAGCGATGGGTCGAGTGCGTCGATCGTGATGGAGACCAACGGCACCGGCTCGGCTGCGTGAGCACGCTGGCCGGTCCCGTACAGCAGCCCTGACACGCAGAGAAGGGTCGCGAGAAGCAGCCTCAGTCCCCTCACCAGCGCCTGCTCCACATGCCGACATCTTAATAGGGCTGCCAGCCAGCCACTGCCTTCATCGCTCTGGCCCGGCTCGCTCGGCGGCATCACGAGCCGGGCCGGCTCAGCGGAAGCGGATAGAGTTGGTCGGCGTGTCCACTGCGCCCTCCAGCCTGACTAAAGCCCAGACCAACGCCGTGGCGGAGCTGCTCCGGATCGCCCCGGTGGTCGACCGACTGGGCGAGCTCTTCGTCGCGGGCGGGCACGAGCTCTACCTGGTCGGTGGCAGTGTCCGGGACGCCCTGCTGGGACAGCTGGGCCATGACTTGGACTTCACCACCTCCGCCCGACCCGACGACGTGGAGCGGCTGCTGCGACGGTTCTCGCCGGCCGTCTGGACCATCGGCAAGGAGTACGGCACCATCGGCTGCAAGGTCGGTGAGGGTGACGGCGCCTGGGTGATCGAGGTCACCACGTTCCGTTCCGACGCGTACGCCAGCGACAGCCGCAAACCAGAGGTGGCCTTCGGCGACACGCTTCAGGGGGACCTGGTCCGCCGCGACTTCACGGTCAACGCGATGGCGGTCTCGATCCCCGACAAGCGGTTCGTCGACCCGTACGGCGGTCTGGCCCACCTGGCGGCCGGGCTGTTGGCCACGCCGGCCACCCCCGAGCAGTCCTTCAGCGACGACCCGCTACGGATGATGCGAGCCGCCCGGTTTGCCGCCCAGCTGCAGTTCACCCCGGTACCGGAGGTGGTTGCGGCGATGACCGCGATGGCGGACCGGATCGACATCATCTCCGCCGAGCGGGTCCGCGACGAGCTGTCCAAGCTGCTGCTGACCGACCGCCCGCGCCCCGGTCTGGACCTGCTGGTGTCCACCGGGCTGGCCGAGCGGGTGCTGCCCGAGCTGCCGGCTCTCCGGCTGGAGCGGGATGAGCATCACCGGCACAAAGATGTCTACCAGCACAGCCTGACGGTGCTGGAGCAGGCGATCGAGCTGGAGGACCGGCTTCCGGAACGGCCCGATCTGGTGAACCGGCTGGCCGCGCTGCTGCACGACATAGGCAAGCCGGCGACCCGCAAGTTCGAGCCCGGCGGCAAGGTGTCCTTTCACCATCACGACGTGGTCGGCGCGAAACTGGCTCGGCGTCGGCTGCAGGCGCTCCGGTTCTCCAGCAACGAGGTGAAGGCGGTGGCAGAGCTGGTCGAGCTGCACCTGCGCTTCCACGGGTACGGCGACGGCCAGTGGACCGATTCCGCGGTCCGCCGCTACGTCCGCGACGCCGGCGATCAGCTGGAACGGCTGCACATTCTGACCCGAGCTGACTGCACCACCCGGAACCGGGCGAAGGCGTCCCGGCTGCGTGCCTCCTACGACGAGCTGGAGGCGCGGATCGGCGCGCTGGCCGCGGAGGAGGAGCTGAACGCGATGCGGCCCGATCTGGACGGCACCCAGATCATGGAGATCCTCGGCGTACCACCGGGCCCGGTCGTCGGCCAGGCGTACAAGTTCCTGCTCGAGCTACGGGTCGACTCCGGTCCGCTCGGCCCTGACCGGGCGCGCGAGGAGCTGCTCCGATGGTGGTCCACGCAGCAGCACTAACTGTGGGGCGCCGTCCGGAGCGGGTCAGCTGGCCAGACGCTCGGCCGGTAGCAGGGACTCGGTCCCGCTGTTCATCTCCAACCCCCGGCTGAGGGCTGCGAAGGCCAGCGCGATCAGCAGGTAGCACCCGGCCAAGGCCACGACGACGGCGAGCGACTTGCCGTCGGCGGGCAGGATCACGGCGCCGACAGCGGCCGCTGCGACCAGCGCCACGTTGAACACCATGTCGTAGATGATGAACACCCGGCCCTTGAACGAGTCGTCCACGTGCGCCTGGACCAGGGTGTCCACGCAGATCTTGATGCTCTGCGCGGTGATGCCGAGCAGGAAGGCGGCCACCAGCAGCGGGGCGTTGCGGTAGATCGCGCCGGGGAGGAGCTGGAAGACCGCCGAACCGATCAGGCAGCAGCCGATCCAGCCCCGCACGCCGAGCCTGGCCGTGCTGACCGGGGTGACAGCGGCCGCGAGGACGAATCCGGCGCCGGTGATGACCACCAGCAGCCCCAGGTCCGCGATCGCGGCGTCCACGTCCTCGGGAGCGTGGAAGTAGTTCCGGTACACCAGGATGGTCGCGACGGTGAACAGGCCGTAGACGAGTCGGTGGACGCCGATCGTCGCTAGGCCGACGGCCGCCGCGCGCCGCTGCCGGAGGTGGCCGAACGCGGCCGCCAAGCCGGCCACGACGTCGCGGGGCTTGGCCGGCTCGACGCCGTCCGGACCGAGCTGGTGCCGCGGGATCCGCAGCGCCAGGGTGGCACTGAGCACGAAGCCCACGGCCGCGACGATGAACAGGATCGCGTCGGCGGAGTAGGCAGCCATCCAGGGCCCCAGCAGCAGCCGTATCCCGGTGCCGACGGCGACGCCGACCAGCACTCCGGCCGGCCCAACCGTGGGGACCACCGAGTTGGCGACCAGATACTCATCCCGGTCGATGGTGTGCGGGAGGGCGGAGGAGAGCGCCGCCAGCATGAACCGGTTCAGGCTCATCGCCAGCAACACGCCGACGTAGAACAGGGTCTCGATGCCGGCGGTGCGGAGGCCGGTTGCGACGAGCGCGGCCAGCCCAAGCGTCAGCAGCGCACGGCAGACGTCGACCACGACCAGAATCTGCCGCCGCTGCCAGCGGTCGAGCACGACTCCGACGAACGGGCCAAGCACGGAGAAGGGCAGCAGCGTGATGGCCAGTACGGTCGCGATTGATGCAGCGTCCGGCTGTCGCTCCGGAGAGAACAGCACGTACGACGCCAGCGCGATCTGCAGCACCCCGTCGGAGGACTGGGTGGCGACCCGTACCGCTAGCAGGCGGCGGAAGTACCGGTGACGCCAGAGCCGGCGGAGGCTATGGACGAACTCCACGGAGGCTGCCGATCACTCGTCTGGGTACTTCTTCACGTAGTCCTCCATCGTGTCCTTCCGCAGCGCGGTACCAAGCTCCTTCATCTTTGACTCGTCGACGACGTCGATGCTCTGGCCGTCGGAGGAGGTGCCGAAGCCGGAGATCGGCGCCTGCAGCTCGTTGACGTCGCTGCCGGTCAGCCGTAACGACAGAGCGGTAGAACGGATCTCGGAGTCGCTGAGCTGCTGGTCGACCACCAGGTGCTGGGCCACGCCGGAGATGAAATCGTTGAACTTGACCGGGTTGGAGATGACTTCCGGGCTCAGACCCTTGCGGACGATGGCCTGCACCACCTTGCGCTGGTTCTTGGCCCGGTCCAGGTCGCCGTTCGGCAGGTTGTGGCGTTCACGGACGAACCACAGCGCCTGCTTGCCCTGGATGGTGATCTCACCCTTGGGGTAGTCGAACCCGTGGGAGGAGAACTTGTTGTCGTTGGTCACGGTGACCCCGCCCAGTGTGTCGGTCAGGTCGATGAACCCCTCGAAGTCGACCAGCACGACGTGGTCCATCCGGGCACCGGTGATGCCTTCGAGCGTCCGCACGGTGAGCGGGGGGCCGCCGAATGCGAAGGCGGCATTGATCTTGTTCTTGCCGTGGCCGGGAACTGTGACCCACATGTCGCGCGGGAAGGACACCAGGTATGCCTTGTCCCGCTTCTTGTTCAGGTGCACCAGGATGATGCTGTCGCTGCGGCCACTGCCGGAGTCGCTGGTGTCGCGGCTGTCCGAACCCAGCAGGACGAAGTTCAGCGCACCGTCGGCCGCCGGGTCGACCGCGGGCCGCGGTGACTGTCCCGGTTCGGTCGGGGTCTCCGGCGGCATGTTGTCGGCACGGTTGAGGTTGTTGGTCAGGCTGCGGTCGATGGAGAACACGTAGACAGCACCCGCAGCGAGTGCCAGAACGAGCACAACGGCGATGCCGATCAGGACCTTGGGCAGCACCCGACGCTTACGGCGTCGAGGCGCGGGCGGCCGCGAACTCGTCTCGGGAGGGGCGGAGTTATCTGACATCAGCTTCCTTTGGTCGAGAGCACGGCAGAGTCTACGGGCGCCGGCTTCCAGGAGGAAACACGAACGAGGAGCTTACGGAGTTGCACGGGTGCCCCCGTGATCCTCGGCACACCGCAGCGGCTGGGTAGGCTGCAGACATGTCCCGAGCTGAGGAAGCAGCCCGCCGGGTCGAGCTGGCGAAGTCGCAGGAGCGCGCCGAGTCGGTCAAGGCGCAGGTGCTGATCGATGAGTTCCTGCGCGCTGCCGAGCGGGCCGGTGTCCGGCCGGAACCGCTGCGGGCCGTCCTCTATACCGGCCAGTCGGTGAAGACCGACAAGGTCGGCTGGTATCTGCGGAAGAACCGCAGTCTGGCGATCGGGGACGACGGCTCGTACTACGTCCTGACGGTGCCCGGCGGCTTGAAGGAGCGGCTGCGTGGGGTGAAGCTGACGCCGTCACCGCCGCCGTTGGTGGTCGGCAAGGGCGGTCGCGACGGCGAAGCCGGTGACCTGGCCGAGTTCCTCCGCTGGCGTCTGGACGCCGGCTGAGCTCTCCTGCCTCAGGGGGAGTCAGACTCAGATGTCCTCGGTGGTGGTCGCGGACTTCTTCACCTTGAGGAACTTCATGTACGCGTCGACGACCTCTTCGGGTTCGCCGCGCATCATCAAGGTGCCGTGGTCGAGCCAGATGGCCTCGTTGCACATCTCCTTGATACTGCCCAGTCCGTGGCTGACCAGGAACATCGCCCGGGCGCTCTCCCGCAGCTCGGCCATCTTGGCGTTGGCCTTCTCCCGGAAATGGGCGTCGCCGGTGGATAGCGCCTCGTCGATCATCAAGATGTCCGGCCGCATGTGTACCGCAACCGAGAAACCCACCCGGGCCGACATGCCGGAGGAGTAGGTCCGCATCGGCATGTCGATGAAGTCACCCAGCTCGGTCCATTCGGCGATCTGGTCGGCGCGTTCCTCGACCTCCTTGCGGGACAGCCCGGACGCGAGCCCGCCGAGGATGATGTTCTCCCGGCCGGACAACGCGTTGTTGAACCCGACGCCCAGCGCGAGCAGGGTGCTGGCCCGACCCCAGACCTCGATCGACCCGGAGGTCGGCGGCAGGATGCCGGCCATCGCCCGCATCAGCGTGGACTTGCCGGCGCCGTTGGCGCCGATGATGCCCATCGCGCTGCCGTTGCGTACCTCGAAGGAGACGTTCTTGATGGCATGGACCTCTTTGACTGCGCGTTCGCCGCGACCGAACCTGACCAGCGCGGTCTTCAGCGTCGGCTTGCGTTCGAAGGTCGTCCGGTAGGTGATGGACAGGTCGTCCACCTTCACCGCGTACTTGGACGTGCCGTTAGACGAGACGGACAGCGAACTCACGCTCCCTCGACATGAAGAACAAGAAGCCAACCGCGGCGGTGCCGATGGCCCACGCCGCCGAGGCCCACCACATGTAGTCCAGTGGCATCCGGCCCTCCTGCAGCAGGTCGGTGTAGCCGCCCAGCATGGCGTACATCGGGTTGAGCTCCACCAGGAACCTGATGGTCCGGCCCATGTTGTTCAGCATCTCGGGCGCCCACAGCACGGGCGAGAGGTACATCCACAACCGGACGAAGTACGGAAGGAAGCTGGAGGTGTCGCGGAAGTAGACCTGCAAGGTGGCGAAGATCGCCGCTAGGCCCATGCTGAAGATGACCATCATCAGCAAGAAGTACAGGGAGAGCAGCATCAGCGGAGACCACGGGTTGCCGGAGATGGCGTGCAGAATGAGGTACACGGGAATGGTCGGCAGGAACCGGAAGAACGCGGTACGGACCGCCGACAGCGGGATCAACAGCCGCGGGAAGGCCGTGTTCAGCACCAGCTTGCCGGATCCGGTGACCGAGGTGGCGCCGGAGGTGACCGCTGTCTGGACCAGGGTGAAGGCGAAGAGGCTGCAGGTCAGGTGGGTGAAGAAGGCGGGATCGTGCTCCTGCCGGATGATCGTGACCAGCAGGTAGTAGATGGCCGCCAGCAGCAGCGGGTTGAGCACCAGCCAGGCCTGGCCGAAGAAGGTATTGATGTTGGCCCCGCGTAGGCTCGCCTTGCTGAGCTCGGCGGCGAACTCCCGACGGTGCCACAGTTCGCGGAAGTAACCAGCGAGCGGCGGCAAGCCCGCGCGGTGAGGGCCGTACTGGTGATAGACGGGGTTGAAATCCTCCTCAACCGCACGGCGCGCAACCGTCATCTCCTCCACCGCCATCTCATCTGGGTCACATTAGTCAGCCGCTAGCCTGCCGTAAGCGTGGGATAGTCTGCCACGCCGACGTGCTTAGCTGATTCACCTGCGCTGGTCAGCGGCGCACAGTGAGGCGCTGACCGTCGTCGGAGCCCGCCAGCTCCTCCTGTAGGGCGCGCTGTCTGGCGGGTACCGTCCCGGAGCCGACGCGGCGGGTGAGGAAGAGCAGGGCACCCACCGCAATCGCGGCCGTGACGAACCCGGACGTGAGGAGCGGCAGCAGGATTCGACCCTCGCCGCGGAGCCGGGCCTGAGCCGGGTTGTCGGGGTTGTACTGGACGAGGACGGTGTCGCCGACCTTGAGCCGTTGCCGGTAGCGGCCGTGCTGGGGCGTGTAGGAGTGCTGGATGCCGTTGACCGTGTAGGTGACCCGGGGTGCGGTCGGCGGGTTCGGTGTCCGGGGGGCCGGGGGCCGGGTCGAGCCGGCGGTCGAACGGGGAACCAGTTCCACCACGGTCCCTTGAGTGGTGACGGCATTGTTGACGAACCGGAAGCTCAGGGTGGAGTGGTAGCCGAAGATCACGGCGATGCCGAGCAGGTACATGCAGACAAGCAGGCCGAGAACTCGCGGGAAGCGAAGCCACTTCACACCGTCACCTTAGTGCCGGACGGGGTATGGCTGGTTCAGTTGCTGCCGGCTGTTAGCTCTCGGGGTCGTTGTGGCCGGCAGCGAAGTTTGCGTCACGCCGTACGATCGGGCTCCCTCGTCCCGACACTAAGTCTCGAAAGGACCTCCCATGTGGCTGTTCATCATGGCTCGGCTTCGTCAGTGGATCTTCTTCGCCATCGCCGTCCCGGTGCTCACCCTGCTGGTCCGCCTTATTCGGACGGCGTTGGAGAAGCGCTCTGGTGAGACGAAGCTGACCCGCGGGCTGCAGACGCTGGAGGACCTCGGCCAGCGCAAGAAGCGCCGTTCCCGTTCGCGTTGAGCGTCCTCGCTCCGGCTGCGCCGTCCGAGTAAGCCAGCCAGGGTGCGGCGGACCTCGGCCGGGCCTGCCGTCGAGGGGGTGCCGAGCTGAGGGTCGACCCGGCCGACTGGCGACCGAAGTCAGGCGCTAACCACACCTCGGGAATCTGCTCAGTTGCGTCGGACCGTGGTCGTGAGGTGGCGTCGTTTGATGCGGTTGTTGACCATCGGTTGTTGTTGTTTGTCGTGCCAGTGGGGTGGGGTCCATTCGGGGATGCCGTTGGTGATGTGGCAGGTCCAGCCGCGGGAGGCGAAGCGGGTGTGGTGGTAGCGGCAGAGC
>JAOPXN010000114.1 GCA_025965155.1 Propionibacteriaceae bacterium | reverse complement strand
CAGACGGCCGCCGCCGTGGCACTCGACACGCCATGGTTGACCGCTTCAAGCAGAGCGCTGTTGAAGGCTGGGATGTCCCCGGGGTTTCGGCTCGTGATGAGGTTGCCCTCGACCACGACCTGCTCGTCGAGCCACTCCCCGCCGGCGTTTCTGATGTCGGTCTTGAGGCTTGGCCACGAGGCTAGCCGCTTTCCGCGCACCAGACCCGTCTCTATCAATGTCCAGGGGCCGTGGCAGATCGCTGCGACCGGCTTGCCGGAGTTCAGGAAGTCGCGGGTGAAGGCCACGGCGTCCTCATCCATCCGCAGCTGGTCCGGGTTCGCCACACCACCGGGCAGCACGAGTGCGGTGTAGTCGTCCAAGCTGGCGTTGGACACTGTCAGGTCCACGGGCATCGTGTCGGCTTTGTCAAGATGGTTGAACAGCTGGACAGTGCCGTCGGCGATGCTGAGGAGTACCGGTTCATATCCGGCGTCTTTCACGGCATCCCATGGATCAACGAGCTCGACCCTCTCGATGCCTTCGGTTGCTACCAGAAACGCGATCTTTTTTCCATTAGCCATGTAATCCACGCTATGCGCTCCTCGGCTATCCGCAACCCCCGTCCCGGTGATCATTTGCTATTCAGCCACCCCCGCCAGCCCCCATAGGCGGAGATGTCGGGTGCGCCGGCGAGCGCAACGTTTTCGACGCCGAAGCCGCTCACGAGCCGTCGGTCGGCGAGCTCAACCTGACCAATGGTCATCGGTCGGGGGACCTGCCACACGAAGTCACCGAATGCGGCAGCGGTCAGCCGCCAAACCTCTACCTCAATCGAGACACCGCTTTGGGGGACTCGGACCAAACCGGGCTTGGGAGGATCGGTGACTAACGCATACAGCCGGTACGCGGCAGCGGTGGACGTGGTCTCCACCAGCTCCGCGCCCCGGTCGACCAGCTGGAAGTTCAGCGGCTGGCCGCTGAGGTGGGCACCTACCACCGCGAGCAGCCCGGTCGTCGTCATGCCGCCACCAGAGAGGACAGGTCCGCCAGCCGGTTGTCACTGCCCGCCGGCCCGATCAGCTGAACCCCGAACGGCAGTCCGTCCACTGACCCGGCGGGAACCGCGATAGCGGCCTGGTCGAGGAGATTGACGAAGTTGGTGAAGCGGCCCATCGTGGCGTTCACACCGAACGGGTCAGCGGCGACCTCAGCAAGTGTCGGGTGCATCACAGTCACCGGCAGCAGCAGCGCGTCGGCCTTGGTGAACAGCGCCTGGCTCAGCAGCCGGCAGGCTTCCCGGCGCTCAAGATCGTCGAACAGCTGCCAGGCCGGAATCTCACCAGCCTTGGAGATGATCTGACCCACCACAGGATCGACCTCGTCGAGGTGAGCATCGATGAACGGCCCGACCGCGGTGTAGCGCTCGGCCACGAAGGCGCCCTCGTACAGTCGTCGGGCCAGCGCCAGGAACGGTTCGATGTCGACCGGGACCAGCTCGGCCCCGCGTTCGGCGGACCGGGACACCGCTGCGTCAAACGCTTCGGCCCAGCCTGGCGCCAGGTCGCCGAGCTGGCCGGGCTGGGGGACCGCGATCGTCATCGGTCCGGCCAGGGTACCTGTCGGGGGGAGCGGCGTTCCCGCCATCACCGCGACCGCCTGTCGGGCGAGACCCAAGTCGGCGGCCATGGCTGTCACCACGTCGATGGACCGACAGGCGGGGACTACGCCCGCGGTCGGCAGCAGCCCGAGGCTTGGCTTGATCCCATACAGGCCGTGCAACGCTGCCGGCACCCGGCCGGACCCGGCCGTATCGGTACCCAAGGCAAAGTCGACCAGGCCCAGCGCGACAGCCACCGACGAACCGCTCGACGAGCCACCGGAGATCCGCTCGGGGGCGTACGCGTGGCGCACCGCCCCATACGGGCTTCGGGTGCCCACCAACCCGGTGGCGAACTGGTCGAGGTTGGTGCTCCCCAGCACAACCGCGCCCGCACCGCGCAGCCGGGCCACGGCCACCGCGTCTGCCGAAGGCTCGTAGCCGAACGCAGGGCACGCGGCGGTGGTCGGGACACCGGCGACGTCGATGTTGTTCTTGACCGCGAACAGCCGCCCGGCCAGCGGCAGCGGTTCGCCCGCCGCGACCCGATCGGCAACGGCCGCGGCCTCGGCCACGACCGAGCCCTGCTCGCGGAGGGTGATCCACACCTCCGGCCGGTCCACCTCCGCAATCCGGGCGTACGTGGCGGCGATCCGCTCACTGATGTCGGTCATGCCGCCGCTTCCTCCACATTCGGGCGCAGGATCACCAGCGCAGTCCCCGGCCGTACCTCTGCACCGGGCTTGGTCAGGACTTCCACCACCACGCCGTCGAACGGTGCCGTCACCGACGCCTCCATCTTCATCGCCTCCACCGCCAGTAGGGTCTGTCCCGCGCTGACCGTGTCGCCGCTGGCCACATCGATCCGGAAGACATTGGCAGCGAACTGGGCCTCCACCGCCTCGCACCCGTCGGGGACGACCAGGTCCGCAGTCTGCGCCTCGGTCGATGTCGCCTGCGCGGCTCGCTCAAACTCACCCGATGTCACCCACGCCTTCCGCTCCGACTCGAATGCCGCGGACTGCCGTGCGCGGAACTCAGCGATCGACTCGTCGTTGGCGGCCAGGAACTGCTCGTACTCGGCCATCGAGAACTCGCCTTCGGTGATCCGCAGCGGCAGCCGGCCGGCAGCCTGGTCGGCTCGCATGGCCAGCAGTTCCTCGGGCGACACCGGGTCCCACTTGATCCGGTCGAAGTAGCGGAGCAGCTGCGGCACTCCGGGTTCGAAGGCGCCGCGCTGCCGCAGCGTGGACCACACCTGCACCGTGCGGCCGACGAACTGGTAGCCCCCCGGTCCCTCCATGCCGTAGATGCACAGGTACGCGCCGCCGATGCCAACGGCGTTCTGCGGCGTCCAGGTCCGGGCCGGGTTGTACTTGGTGGTGACCAGCCGGTGCCGCGGGTCGACCGGAGTCGCCACCGGCGCCCCCAGATAGACATCACCCAGGCCCAGCACGAGATACTCCGCGTCGAACACGGTCCGGAACACGTCGTCGACCGAGCTCAGTCCGTTGATCCGTCGGATGAACTCGATGTTCCAGGGACACCAGGGGGCGTCGTCGCGGACGCCGTTCATGTATCGCGTGATGGCCTCCCGCGTCGCTGGGTCGTCCCAGCTCAATGGGAGATGTACGGTTCGGCTCGGCACCCGCAGCTGGTGACTGGGCGGTAGCTCGGCGTTGACGGCCAGCAGCTGATCCACCAGGGACTCCGCCTGGCACACCGCCGGGTCGACGTGGATCTGGAGCGACCGGATGCCCGGCGTCAGCTCCAGCACCCCGCGGAACTCCCCGGAGGTGCGGGCGTCCTCGATGGCCTGCGCAAGGGCGTGGATCCGCATCCGGGCAGCCAGGTCGAGCCGCATCTCGCCGTACTCCACCAGCAGGTTGGCGTCGCCACTGCGCCGGACCGTGATCGACACCTCACCCGGCTGGTGTGCCAGCACACCGCCGTCGGTGACCGGCGCCCGGTCGGCGCGGGCGGCGGTGGTGGGCTCGTCTCGGAGCTTCGATGCCTGCGCCGCGGTCACTGGCACGAACTGCACCCGGTCGCCCGGTCGCAGCTGGCCCAGCATCCAGCGGTGTCCGGTCGTCACCGTCGCCGGGCAGGTGAAACCGCCCAGGCTGGGACCGTCCGGACCGAGGAGGATCGGCAGGTCGCCGGTGTAGTCCACCGCACCCACCGCATACGGCGTGTCGTGGATGTTGGACGGATGCAGCCCCGCTTCGCCACCGTCGGGCCGGGCCCAGCTCGGCTGCGGTCCAGTCAGCCGGACCCCGGTTCGGGCCGAGTTGAAGTGCACCTCCCACTCGGTGGCATAGAAGGTCTCCATGTCGGACTTGGTGAAGAACTCCGGCGCGGCATGCGGCCCTTCCAGCGAGGCAACTTTCCAGCTGGTACAAAACGTCGGTCGCAGCGGCTCCGGTACGGCAGCGGCCTGCTGCCCGTCGCGCGGTTCACCCAGCGGCACTATGTCGCCGGGTCGCAGCGGCCGCCCGGTGCAGCCACCGATCTCACCCAGGTCGAAGGTGCTGGCCGAACCGAGCACCGGGGCCACGTCCAGGCCGCCGGCAACCACGAGATAGCTCCGCATCCCGAGCTCCGGGGTACCGACGGCAACGACCGCACCTGCGTCCAGCTGCAGCGGTCGCCACTGGTGCACCAAGACGTCGTCGACCGTCACCGTCACCGGTGCACCGGTGATCATGATCGTGGTGGGCGTATGAAAGCGGAGGGTTGGTCCGGCCAGAGTCATCTCGATGCCGGCTGCGCCCTCGTCGTTGCCCAGCGCGGTGTTGCCCAGCCGGAACGACAGCTCGTCCATTGGCCCCGATGGGGGGATGCCCACCGGCCAGTAGCCGATCCGGCCCGGCCAGTCCTGAATGGTGGCCAGCACACCAGACTTGAGTACCTCCAGCCGTGGCGACTGGTCCGTCACGGAGGCGAAGGTGGCGGTGGAGTGTTCCGCGGCACGTACGTCGGCCACCTCGGTCACCGAACGCAGCAGGCCTAGGTTGGTGGCGATGCCCTGCACCCGAGTCTCCCGCAACGCCGCATCAAGGCCGTTCCAGGCGGCCTCCCGCTCGCCGGCGTGCACGATAATTTTGGCCACCAGGGGGTCGTAGAAGGCGCTAACCTCAGCGCCGACTTCGAGCCAGGTGTCCACGCGGGCGTTCTGCGGCAGCCTGAGTGAGGTAACCGTGCCGGAGCTCGGCAGGTTACCGAGGTCGGTGTTCTCCGCGTACACCCGCGCCTCGACGGCAGCACCACGCGGCTCCGGTACGGAGTCGAGCATGCCTGTGTCACCACCGGCTAGGCGTAGCATCCACTCCACCAGGTCGATCCCGAAGCGCGCCTCGGTGACCGGGTGCTCCACCTGGAGCCGGGTGTTGACCTCCAGAAACGCCGCCTCTTCACGGACCGCGTCGTAGATGTACTCGACGGTGCCGGCCGACCGGTACCCGACCGACGCGCACAGCCGCTGAGCGTGGTCGGCCATCGCCTGCCGGACGGTATCGGGCAGCCGAGGCGCCGGCGACTCCTCGATCACCTTCTGGTTGCGCCGCTGCAGGGAGCAGTCGCGGTCGCCGAGGGTGATCACACGGCCGGTTCCGTCGCCGAAGACCTGCACCTCGACGTGCCGCGCCCTGGTCACCAGCCGTTCCAGGAAGACTTCGGTGGAGGAGAAGCTGGCCCCGGCCAGCCGGCGCACGTTGTCGAAGGCGGCGCTCAGCTGGCCCGCATCCGCGCAGCCCTGCATCCCGATGCCGCCGCCACCGGCGGTGGCTTTCAGCATCACCGGGTAGCCGATTCGCTGCGCCTGCTCGACTGCCTCCTCGAGGTTGGCAAGCAGGCCGGTACCGGCGAGCAGTGGCACCCCGGCGGCCTCGGCGGCGTCGCGAGCTGTGTGCTTGGCGCCGAACAGCTCCAGCTGCTCGGGCGTCGGTCCGACGAAGACAATCCCGGCATCCGTGCAGGCGCGGGCGAAACGAGCGTTCTCAGACAGGAATCCGTAGCCTGGGTGGATTGCACCGGCACCGGTGGCCAACGCCGCCCCGATGATCAACTCAGGTCGCAGGTAGCTGTCCGCAGCCGGTGCCGGGCCGAGATGGACCGCCTCATCCGCCAGCTGGACATGCGCGGCGCCGCGATCGGCATCAGAGAACACAGCGACGGTCCGCAGCCCCATCCGGCGGGCGGTATCGATGATGCGGACTGCAATCTCGCCCCGGTTGGCGATCAGTACCTTGTCGAAGATCATCAGCCTGCGTCTCCGCTGAAGATGATCATCTCGGCCCGGCTGGGGTTGAAACCGTTGCATGGGTTGTTGATCTGCGGGCAGTTGGAGACCACCACCAGCGTGTCACGTTCGGCTCGGAGGCTGACCGTCAGGCCGGCGGCGGACATGCCATCCACGATTCCCAGGGCGCCGTCGGGATCGACCGGGACGTTCATGAACCAGTTGACGTTGGACACCTGGTCCCGCTTGCCCATTCCGTACTTCGACAGCTCGGCCAGGAAGTTGTCGGCACACGCGTGCTGGCTGTACGTGTGGTAGCCGTACCGCAGGGTGTTGGACTCCTTGGAGCACGCTCCGCCGAGGGTGTCCTGGCGGTCCACGTCGTTGGCGATGATCGTCAACAGTGGCTCGTACTCGTTGGTGCGCAGGAGGGAGCCGGTGCTGAGGTAGACCGAGTCCTGGCCCTGCAGCGTGGCCTGTGCGCTGTAGGCCCGAGCAGTGTCGTGAGCGTCATAGGCGAGGAAGTCCACCGCCTGGTTGCCATCCAGATCAACGATGCTGAGCACCTGACCCTTTTTCAGGATCGCCGACCAGGGGCCACGGGGGGCCACGACCTCGCGGCTCAGTTCGGTGCCGAATGTGGCGCTCATGCAAGTCCTCGCGCGGTCAGATAGTCCAGGGTGTTGGTGTAGGCGCGGCGGCCCTCGGGCGACCGTGTCCACTGCGGCTCATCCGGTGCGGTCGGTTCGCCCCGCCAGGCCAGCACCTCCAGCGTGCCGCAGGAGTAGTCGGGCCGCGGGTCCAGCGGGTGTGCTGTGTTCGCGATCAGCACCACTGCCGGCATCTCGATCAGCAGCGTGACCCTGGCGCCCGGTCCGGCCGGGCCGGTGAAATTGGGTCTGCCGTCGGGGTCGATCGTGACGCCTTGGAAGAAGCTGATGCAGGGACCGACGTCCCGGCGGCCCAGGCCATGCTTCGCGGCGGCCACCGTGAACAGCTCACGGCCGGCAGGGGAGCCTCCGTGCACGGTGCCGTCGCCGTAGCGTTGGGCGTTGCGCAGCAGCGCCGAGGTCCCGAAGATCGTGTCGTGCCGACCCGAGGTGTCCTCCACAATCGTTGCCAGTACGCGGGCCTGGTCGCTGAGCAGGCAGTACCCAGTCCCTGGATAGACCTGCCATTGCACCTTGGCGGTGTCGGCAATGTTGAGCCGCTCCCATGGCTGGTCAGCATTGAAGATCAACATCGACGCACAGGCGTTGCCGTGCACATCGGTGAGCTGCAGACTGCTGCCGCGGGCCAGCACCTTGTGCGTGTAGTTCCCTCCGGCGACCCGTTCGGCCCAGATCAGGTCCGCGGCCGGCACGTCAGGCGGCGGAGTGGCGTGCGTCGTCGCCGGAAGCGTCGGCTGCGCCTCGGCGGCGGTGCCTTCCTGGGCGCGCGCATGGTCACGGGCTCCGGCGGTGGTCGAGGTCGACGACACGGACACGGCAACTCCTTTTCTGTCGAGTGACAGGAAGTCAACCGGGTGCGGGTGTCGCTGAGGTTTGCACCAGGTTACGAACGTGTTTCCTTGTTTTCGGGGCGTCGCAGAGGCCGTGCTACGGTCGGCGACATGCCTGAGCCTCGTGGACGCCCACGGGCGGTGGAGTCGCCAACAGGGCTGGGGACTGCCGGAGACGTGCTGCATGCCGCCGGCCAGCTGTTCTCGGCTCGGGGATTCGCCGCCACCAGCACCCACGCCATCGCGCAGGCAGCGGGCATCCGCCAGGCCAGCCTCTACCACTACTTCGCCAGCAAGAACGAAATCTTGCTGCGGCTGTTGACCGGTACTGTGTCGCCGTCGGTTGAGACGGCTCGAACCCTGCTGGCAACGCAAGCCCCGGCGTCGGCGCGGCTGTGGGCGTTGTGCGCCTGGGATGCCCGGCTGCTGGTCGAGGACCGCTTCAACGTCGGCTCGTTGTATCTCCAGCCGGAGGTGGACGACGACTACTTTGCGGAGTTCCACGCGCTGCGGCGTGAGCTGCGGGAGGCGTATGCCCGGTTGATCATCGACGCTGCGGGCGCGCGCGCCGCGGTGCTGACCGACCTCGTTCTGGGGCTGGTAGAGAGCGTGATCTTACTGCGCCGCCGTGACCCCGGCGGCGTCGACGCCCAGACCCCCGGCTTGGTGGCCGACGGTGCACTACGCCTGGTTTTCGTTACTGAGCAGGAGAGCAGCGCCGCGTACCGCCGCGGGGCGGAGCTGTTGATCTCGCTGCCGCACGCCGATCGAAGCGATGTGAGGATTCTGTAACACGACCGACCCACACGCGAAAGCGACATGGAACACCGTGGCGACATTATCTGTCAGACGACAGAAAGCCTGCCGTGAGTATGTGTCCTGGGGGACGGGTTGTTCCATGATCATTTTCGGAGTAAGCCTCACAGTGCTGGCAGTGCTGGTCGTCGGCATCGGCGTAGCGCGCAAGATCGACGGTGACAGCGTCAACTATCTGGTCGCCGGCAGGCGTCTCGGCGTACCGCTGGTAGCGGTGTCGCTGACCGCAGCCGCCGTCGACTCCAACGCCACGGTCGGCAACACCGACCTGACCGCAGCCTTTGGGTTCTGGTCGGGCGCATCGCTGGCGATTGGTCTGGCGATCTGCCTGCTGTTGTCCGGTCTCTTCCTGGCTCGACCAATGAACGCGATGAAGCTGTTCACCCTGGGCGACTACTTTCGCACCCGGTACGACCGCAAGATCGAGATCATCGCCTCGGTGATCATGATCTTCGCCTTCACCATTCTGCTGGCCGGCAACCTTGTCGCCTGTGGTTTTCTGATGGAGCGGTTCGCGGGGATTCCTTACGCCGCCGGTGTCATCGTCGCCGTCACTCTCGTTCTGGCCTACACCGTCGCGGGCGGTCTCTACTCCGACGCGTACACCGCCGCCATCCAGACCACCATCACCCTCATCGCCACCGCGTGCCTGCTGATCTGGGTGGCTCTTCGCTTCGGCATCGCCATCCCCGAAGGTATGGGTCCCTTCGATCTCGGTCAGCTGACCGACGCCTCCCAGGGCGCGCCGATCAACTGGGCAACACTGATCTCACTCGGAATCGGTGACCTCGTCGCCATCGACTTCATGCAGCGGATCTTCGGAGCCAAGTCGCCTGAGGTCGCGCGGCGTGCCTGCTTCCTCGGGTCGGCAGGCACCCTGGTCATCGGAACCGTCTTCGCTCTGGTCGCGCTGACGGCCTCCAGCGTCCTGGGCCTGACCCCTGACAACGGCCCGGTCCTGTACCAGCTGCTGGGTGACTATGCGCCGCCGCTACTGGCGATCCTGGTGCTGTCCGGCATCGTTGCCGCCTCCTTCTCCACCGCCTCCGGGGCGATCCTGGCCACCTCCGCGGTGGCGGTGCGCAACGTCCTTCAGGTACGCCGGATCAGCAGCCAGGCGGGCGATCCGCTGCTCCGCTACACGCGGATGGCGATGGTGCCGGTGGTCATCGTCGGCGTGGTGCTCGCGATTCGAGTCAGTCAGACCGGCATCCTGCTTACGTTGGCGTTCGACCTGATGCTCGCCTGTCTTGCTGCGCCGTTCCTGCTGGGCGTCTTCTGGAAGCGGCCGGGAGTGAACGCGGCCATGGCGGGGATCGCTGCCGGCCTGGTGGTGCGGGTGATCTTCCTGGTGCTCACGCCGACGTTGTACGGGGTCCCCAACGACCTGTTCTATATCGAGAACTCCGTGGTCGGCGCGGGCTTCGACGGCTGGGCGACGCTGATCGCGGCGGTGGTCGGGTTCGGCACCTACACCGTCGTCGGGGCGCTGCGGCCGCGGCCGGAGGCCGAGCGCGAGTCCGAGCGGGCCGAGCTGGCCCTGCTGGGCGAAGAGGCGTCGGTGGAGCTCGAGGGTGCGACAGTCTGACGGGTCAGCGCACCGCGACCCGGTCGCCGCGACGGGCTCGGCCGGGTCGGAGCACGGAGGCGTAGACGCCGACGTTGACGTGATTGTGCTGGGCCGCGGTACGCAGGATCCCACTGTCCTTGGGCAGGTCCCCCTGCGGCAGTGTGGTCATCACACAACGAGGGCACGGCTCAGTAACTGCAAGCTGCACCTCATCGCCGATCTGCACCGTCCGGCCCACCCAGTCGTTCTCGGCAAAACCGGCCGCTTCACTGGTGTCGATGATCAGGTTGGGCCGGAAACGACGAGGCGCGAACTGACCCGCCGGATACAGCTCAGTCAGCCGCCTCAGGGTCGCTGTCGTCAGCAGATGGAGAACCGACAGGTCGAAGAAGGTGCCTTCGGGTAGATCGAAGTCGGTGACGGTGTCCCGGAAGTCCAGCCCTTCCAGGTCGGGCCAGTACTCCTCGGCTCTAGCCGTGCGCTGGCCCAGGTCGGCCGTCTCGATCCGCACCGGCCGGCCTAGCGCGGCCGATAGTGCAGCATCGACGTCGGCTTGTTGGCTGCTGAGGGTTGTACCGTCCGGCAGGGTGATGCGTACGGCGGGCAGGTCCTCGCCGCGGCCTGGATCGTCCACGAATGCCGCCCCGAACTCGAGCAGCCGCGGCCACTTCCGGGGGTTCTTTGCGCTAACGATCTTTCCGTCCGCGTCGTCAATCAGCGCGAAGGCCCGGTCTCCGAGTAGCCCGCGGTCGGTGACCTCGCTCGCATCGAGCTGCTCACCAGCCATCGACTTGACCGGGTACCGCCACAGCGACTGCAACGAGCCCGATGCCTGCTCCACGCTTCGAGTTTAGGTCGGGGGTGCGGTCAGCATGGCGCGGGCGAAGTCACGTCCAGCAGGAGGCACCCGGACCGTTCCCTCCGGGTCCACGTCGACCAGACCGAGATCGGCGAAAAGGTGCAGATCACCACCGATCAGCTGCCAGACGGACTCCTCGGAGACGGAGCCGTGGTCAGCTGCCTCCACCCATCCCAGTCCGTCCAGGCCATAGGCAATGGTGTTCGCCAGGTCCGACGATGAGAGCTCGCCGCCGACGGCGAGCGCGACGGCGAGGAGCGTCGCTGCGTCCCGCTCGATCCCGGCACGCTTGGACGGAATCCACCGCCGGGCCAGATGGGCGCACAGTGCCGGCGGATCCTCAGCCAGCCGGCGACCTACCGTTGTCAGGTGAAGAGCTCTCTGCTGCTTGCGGATGAGGCCGACGCGGTTCGCGCTCTGCCGCAAGTTCATGACGGGCAGCGCCCCGTCCTCGCGGGTAGTCGTGCCACTCTCCCGCGCACCCCAGTTCAGTTCGCGCATCGCCTCAGCCACCACTGCAGGAGGCAGCCAACCGGCTGCGGTGAGCTTGACTCCGTTGGCGCCGAGCCGTCCCAGCAGCCAGCGGTATGGTCTGGTGATCGCCTCGGCGTCGGTTGCCTGCGCTACCACTGGCCGGTCCAGTTGGGCGGCGTCGAGGTACCCGGCGAACTCCGCCTGCAGGCCGGGAAACAGGCGGCTGACCACCGCGGTGAGGTCGCTGCTCCACCCTGGCTCCCGAGCGGCGTAGTACGTCCGGGTCAGGGCGCGGCGGGTACGCTCGAGGTCGAACCCCGCTGGGTCGAACGGCGGCAGCCACGGACCCCGGGTGGCGTCCACCCACGCTCGGGCGGAGGAGTGTTCCTCATCCTCCGGATCGGCCAGCACCGCAACGAGCTCGGCGTAGCCGTCCACCCCACCGCTGTCCTCCAACGGAGCTCGGCGATCTCCCCTGATCAGCTGGATCGGCGGCGTCCCGGCGCCAGCCGGAATGACTTCGATCAGCTCGACGACGTGCTCCCAGCCGTCGCCGAAGTCGTACTCGTAGATCAGCGGTCCCGACTCCTCGGTCAGCACCTCAGCAAGGGTCGCATCCCGTTCGTCGCGTCCGACGAGCCCATCCTCAAGCAACGATGCGTCGCCCCAGCGCTGTTGATCGACACTGATGAACACATGCTGGTGGCTCCGGCGCCAGCCCATCGCGGCCTGAATGACCTCATGCAGCTGGGACAGAGGCAGAGCCGCCGGCACCTCCAGCAGCCGCCAGATCTCGGGATCGCTGTCGATGAGGGCGACCCGGATGCGGTACGTCCGCAGGTCGGGCCGGTCACCAGGCTTAAAGTCCATGTCCTCATTGTGACCCGCCAGCTGGGTGCGCTCGCGTACCCTCCACAGACATGAGTAGTTCAGGAGACCGCGAGCTCGACATCGTCCTGGTCGGAGCGACCGGTTTCGTCGGAAGGCTGACCGCGCACCATCTGGCCACGCGTGTCCCGGCCGGGACCCGCGTTGCGCTGGCCGGTCGCTCGATGGTGAGGCTAGCCCAGACCAGGGCCGAGCTGGGTGCACAGGCTCAGCACTGGCCATTGATCATCTGCGATGTCCATGACCAGGTAGCCGTGACCGAACTGGCGGCCCGCGCGCGGGTAATCGTGAGCACTGTCGGCCCCTATCTTCGTCACGGGTTGCCGCTGGTGAAGGCCTGTGCAGCCGCCGGGACCGACTATGCCGACCTGACCGGTGAGACGCTGTTCGTCCGCCGCAGCATCGACGCCTGTTCCGACCTGGCTCGTGCCAACGGCGCCCGGATCGTGCACTCCTGCGGGTTCGACTCGGTGCCGTCTGATCTCGGCGTGGGGCTGACCGCGGCTCAAGCCGCCGCCGACGGCCAAGGCGAGCTGACCACCACCGTCCTGCACGTCCGTTCGATGCGAGGCGGCGTGAGCGGTGGAACCATCGACTCGCTCCGGCAGCAGATGATCGAGGTGAAAACCGACCCTGAGCTCCGGTCACTCGCGTCCGACCCCCTGGCACTCACCTCGTTGAGTCCGGCTCACCACCATCGCCGCCACCGCCGAGGCCCGGTGGACAGAGATCCGGTGACGGGAAACTTCCAGGCCCGCTTCGTGATGGGCGGGTTCAACCGGCAGATCGTGCTACGCAGCAACGACATCTCTGGTGGTTCCTACGGTGCAGCCTTCCGCTACCGCGAGGTGGTCGATGCCGGTCCAGGCCCCCGAGGCGCGCTGACCGCCGCAGCGATCGCGGCCGCTACCACCGGCGTGATGGCCGGGATGTACCTGGCGCCGACCCGGCGCCTACTGGACGCCGTACTCCCCGATCCCGGTGAGGGGCCGAGCGAGCGGACCAGACGTCGAGGTCGTTTCCTGGTCGAGGTGGTGGCCGACACCTCCACCGGCGCCCGCTACCGGACTCGAATCGGGGCGCAGCGGGACCCCGGCTACGGCGCAACCGCTGTGATGCTGGGGGAGTCGGCCCTGTCGCTGGCGAATGACGCCAACGTAGCGGGCCGTGCCGGAGTCCTCACGCCGATGAGCGCGCTCGGCGAGGCGCTCGCCGTCCGGCTGCGGGCCAACCAGTTCACCGTCAGCGTCTCGACAGCGGATTGAAAATCCTACGGTTGATGTCATCCACCAGCGCGTAGGAGGTCGACATGACTGCAACTCTCAACCCTGCCAACCTGACCGCCGATGAGTATGCGCAGAAGCTGTTCACCGCAACCCTGGGGCATTCGAGACTCTCGGCGTCTACGTCGGGGACCGGCTCGGCTGGTATCGCTCGTTGGCCACCGACGGACCGGCGACTGCAGCGGAGCTGTCCGAGCGGACCGGTACCCAGGAGCGCTACTGCCGAGAATGGTTGGAAATGCAGGCGTCTTACGCGACGTTGACAACCGACCCGGACGCACCGCCGCAGGACCGGGGGTTCACGTTGCCGCCGGGCCCCGCCGAGGTGCGCACCGACGAGCACAGCCTCGACCCCCTCGGCAGGGACCGGGACTGTATTCCGCCGGCCAATTCTTACCGGCTACGCCACCCGCGCCGGCTTCAGCCGGGTTGAGGTGCTGCCGATCGAGGATTTCATCCTCTTCCGGTTCTACCGGCTGCATCACTGAGGAGCTCAGCCCGCGACCCGGGCGAGGATGGCCTCGGCCACTGCGTCGGGCTCGGTCTCGGGTAACCAGTGCCCGCTGTTCAGCTCGCGGAACTGATACGGAGCCTGTACGTGCCGCTCGGTGCGTTCGGCCGCGGCCCGACCGAGGGCGAAGTCGTGACGTCCCCACACATAGGTGGTGGGTACCGTGATGGGACCAACCCGTTGCTGGATTGAGAACGGCATGCCGCGGTACCAGTTGAGTGCGCCCGTCAAGGCACCCGGTCGCTCCATCGCCTTGCAGTACTCAGCGACCGAGGCGCTCGGCAGCCGACTGTCGGTCAACGACCTCTCCAGGCTGCGGCGCGCGAACGTCTCGGGAAGCAGGGGGAGCTGGAAGAACGCCATGTACCACGACCGCAGGCCTTGGCCACTGGTGATCATCGACTCGAGGAACGCAGCCGGATGGGGGGTCGACAGCACGGTGATCGACGCCACCCGATCCGGATGCCAGGCTGCCATCCCCCAGACCTGGAAGCCGCCCCAGTCGTGACCCACCAGGTGGACCTTGTCCAGTCCCGCAGCGTCCAGCAGGGCCACGACGTCGGCAACCGTCTCGGCGTTGCTGTAGTCCGAACGCGCTCGAGGACGGGCGGTGGAGGTGTAGCCCCGTTGGCTTGGCACCAGAGTGCGCAACCCTGCCCGGTGCAGGTGCGGCACGACGGCGTCGAAAGCCGACGGCTGCTGGGGAAACCCGTGCAGCAGAACCACGGTCTCCTCCGCCGGGACGCCGCGGTCAGGCGCTCCTGCTTGGTCGATGACATCGAATCGGAGGCCGGAACGCTCGAAGTTATCCATGCATGTCAGTGTCTCAGCGTCAGGGCGTGATGGTGCCTCTGGAGCAGCACCGGATCGTGGGACCGAGCCACCATGGCGGTGTCCTTCGAGTGCTCTCGGTGGGAGGCGCACTGTGGGGACACCGCCATGGTGTGATCAGCGGAAGCGCAGAAGCTTGCGCTGGCTCACTAGTTGTCGGCGACTGCCGGGTCGGCGTTGATCGGGTCGTTCTTCTTGTCCTCGGCGATGTTGACCTTCTCGTCAGCGTTGTTGAGGCCGACGGCGAACTGGTGCATCATGTCGCTGTCCTCGTGGACCAGGTTGTGGCAGTGAACCATGTACCGTCCGCGGTGGTGCTCGAACTTCATGAGCAGCCGGACTTTCTCGCCCTCGCCGATGTAGACCACATCCTTTGGTCCCTTCTCCCACTCGAAGGGTGCCTTGCCGTTTCGGCTGAGGATCTGGAAGTCGACCAGGTGGATGTGCACCGGGTGGTACCAGCCGCCGGAGCGGTTCTCGATCTCCCACACCTGGGTCTCACCCAGGTCCGGGCTCGCCAGCACCTCCTTGTAGCTGAAGTCCTTTGCCTCGACGTCGTGCCACTTCCTGCCGCTCAGGTTCCAGATACCGCCGCCGCGTTCCACAGCGATCCTGTTGATCTTCATGCCCGCCTTCTCGGTGAGGTTCATCACGTCGAGGCCAGGGTTGAGGGCGCCCGGTATGGCAGAAATTGTCTTCGACCCCGCACTGTCCGGCGGCAGGTCCCCATCGTCGACGACGTCGAAGCGCATCACCTTGCCGGTGTTGTCGTAGTCGCGGTTGTTGGCGTTGCTCAGGTTGTTCAGGAAGATTTGGGTTCCTGCCTTGTAGCTCCGGAAGTCGATCAGCACCTCATAGCGTTCTGCGCTTCCCTGGCGAAACTCGGTGACCGCCTGGGACTTGGGCATCAGGCCACCGTCGGTCGCAACCACGTGCATCGGGGCCTTGTTGGACAACGAGAAACGGTAGGACCGCGAGATGGAGGCAACGAGGAACCGGAAGCGGTAGATCCGCCTCTTCACCTGCATCGCTGGCCAGGGCTGACCGTTCACCAGGATCACGTCGCCCCAGAGGCCGGATCCGCTGCGGTCGTCGTACATCTGGGAGCCGTTGGCCCTGAACTGAATGTCAGACACCGTGAGTGCCACGTCGTAGTCGCCCTGCGGTAGCAGGTCTTCTTCCTGCTCGTCGTGCAGGTGGTACTGCGAGGCCAGGCCCGAGTAGGCATTCTGTGCCGTGTAGTGAACTCCGTGGTCGTGGTACCAGAGGGTCCGTGCGGGCTGGAAGTTCGGGTATTGGTAGACCTTCTTCTGACCCGGATTGGTGACATCATCGGCGTAGCCGTCGTACTGCGGTAGCGAGGCCGACCCGTGTAGGTGCGTTGAGATGTTCATCGGCGTGCCGAAGGTGGGATGCTTGGCGGGCAATTGGTTGCGCATCGTCATCTGGACCGGACGGCCCTGGCGGCACTTGATCTGCTTGGCCGGGACGCGGCCTTCGTACCCGAGAACCGGGGTCAGCATGCCGGGGATGATGGCTGCAGTGCCCGGTTTGGCGGTGAGGTCATAGAGGTCGGCCGCCTGGCCCCACTTGTTCGGTCCGCTCTTTGGCTCGAGCACCCCCAGCCGGTTGAACTTCACCTGGTACGGCTTCGGCATCTTGCTGGCGGGCAGCTGGCTGGCGGTCGCTGCGTTGACCAGCGAGTTGCTGAGCGGAAGCCCGACGCCGGCGGCTCCCACAGCAGCCAGGCCCCCGAGCTTCAGTGCATCTCTTCTTGAAAAGCCCATTATCGTTCTCCCCCTAGAATCGAAATCCGTGATTTTCGGGGATCCACTCGCACGTGCCAGCCCCACTTCAACTCATCGTTGAAGGCCCGGTTTCCGGGCCACCCTTGCGGTGTCTTTCCCCACATCAAGGATGCAACTGGAAGGGTCGGGAGTAGTACCCCTAGGCGGGGGAGTAGTACCACCCCATTGGTGGGGGTTAGATAGCCGTACTAAATTAACCAGGCGTGGAGGATTCATGTTAACGATCAACATGACGAAGTCGGACGTTCGTCTGTCCGGTGAGTACTAGTACCGCAGCGCCTACAGCGTATCAGCGCGGCGTGGTCGACCGCCGAGATCGAGGTGACGGATCAGCGGCGCTGATCACCGGTGCACGTCGACACAGTCCGCCTTACTGATGATCTTGTTAGTAGTGCGGTTGCCGGCGAAGACGTAGCGGTAGCAGCCGTCCCGGCTGGCCTTCACCGTGGTCCGCAGCCGGCCGGCGCGGTCGCTGGTCACGGTCTTGATCTTGCTGTAGCTCCCGTGGCCGATGCGGAACTGCAGCTGGACTTTCTGACCGGCATGACCGGCGTAGCGGCCCTTCTCCCAGTTCGCCCGCTGCAGGGTGCCCCGGACCGTCAGCTTCTCGCCCTTGCGCACCGGCTCGGGCGCAGCGTGGGTGCTGAGCCGTGAGGCGCGAACGATGTCGAACCGGGGACCGGGGCGGGTGAACTGCCGAGTGCCCGAGACGAAGAGCTGGGTACGCCAGCGTCCGGCGTCGGAGTTGATCAAGTGCTCCGGCCGGACGGAGAGCCGGATCTGGTAGGTGCTGGTGCCGTTGCTGGTCCCGACCCGGGTAAGGTCGATCAGATCCGCCTGCTCGAAGATCCCGAACACGGCCGCCTGTACCTGGGTGATCTTGCAGGTGTCCTCCGCCTTGACGGACAGGACGAACTTCTTTTGCTTGGTGCTGCCCACGACCACGGTTGAGGGCACCATCGTGGCACTGGTGATTGCTGTCCTGCCCGTGCTCGTCCCCTGCGCGCACCCGCCGGCTGCCGCCTGCGCGGCGGCCGGTGTGGTACCCGCCGCAGCCATGACAGCGCTGGAAAGCACAGCAAGGAAGGTGGCGAAGGGCTTTCTCATTCGGGCTCCGATCGGCTTCATCGACGGCATTCATCGACAGCTGCCAACGCTACCTAGTTCGACCCCCCAGGCCCGGTCTCGGCACGCCGGGAGAGGCCAGATCCTTGCTGATCAGCTGCTCTGCAGCGGCGCCCCGACGGTGAGCTGATCATGCTCCACCAGCCACTGGACTGCCTGCTCCACAGCGACATCCGGCTCGTACGCGGGGCTGTAGCCCAGCAGCCGACGCGCCTTGTCGATCGAGGCGTACTGGCTCCGGGCCAGATGGCTCCAACTCTGATCCGCGTACTCGGGCGTGGTACTGGCACGGAACTCCTCCCAGCTCACGTGTTTCAGGTTCGCCTCGCGGCCGAACCAGCCCGCCCCGGCCTCGGCCAGCCCCCGTACGGTCATCGCGGAGGGGGCCACTACGTTGAACTCCTCACCGGCGGCAGCATCGCGGCGCTCCACCGCCAGCTCGAATGCTTGGGCAACGTCGTCGGCGTGCACGTGGTGCATCAGCTCGGCGCCGAGGCCAGGCACGAGCAGCTCCTCGCCGGCGGCCAGTGCCTGCCAGACGCCAGGATCCAGATTGCCAAGGGCGTTGATCGGGGCCCAGCCAGGACCGGAGATGTGACCCGGATGCAAGGAGGTGGTGACCAGACCGCCGCGCTGAGTCTCCTGCTTCAGCAGCTCAGCGATGGCCGCTTTCTGGGTCCCGTACTCGCCGTAAGGCGCGGCGCCGTTCTCCTCGGTGATGGGGATGCGGCGGCTGTCGCCGTATCGCCAGATCGAACCGCAGAGGACCAGATGGCCGATCCGTCCGCGCAGCCCCTCGACCAGCTGGGCGGCTGAGGTCGTGGTGAAGCACAGCATGTCGATCACTACCTCGGGACCGAGGTCGGCGACCCTCCCGGCGAAGGTGTGGGCCGCGTCTTCGGCGGTTCGGTCGACGCTGATCTGCTCCACCTGCTCCCAGGCCGGATCATCGACGTACGGGCGCCTCTCGCCTCGGCTGAGACTGACGACCGAATGGCCGGACCGGACCAGTCTGGGGACGAGAAAGCTGCCGACATGGCCGGTGCCGCCGATGATCACGATGCGCATGGGCTGAGCGTATCCGGATAGGATCTGCTCGCCATGGGCGAACCCTACGACGTGCTCGCCGCAAGAAAACTACGAAACGAGAACCCATGCCGTTGCCCTGGACCCTGCACGGAGACGGCAAGGACATTGACGCCAGCTCGGTGGTTGCGCCGGGCCAGCGGCTGAGCTGGCCACGCACCATCGGCATCGGCGCGCAGCATGTCGTCGCGATGTTCGGGGCGACGTTCCTGGTCCCGATCCTGACCGGCTTCCCGCCCAGCACCACGTTGTTGTTCTCAGGGATCGGCACCCTGCTGTTCCTGTTGATCACCGGCAACCGGCTGCCCAGCTATCTCGGCTCCTCGTTTGCCTTCATCGCTCCGATCACCGCGGCTACTGCCACCCAGGGCCGGGGCAGCGCGCTCTTCGGGATTGTTGCGGTCGGTGTGCTGCTGGCCGTTGTCGGGATCATCGTGCAGCTGGCTGGAACCCGCTGGATCGACGCGCTGATGCCGCCGGTCGTGGCCGGCTCCATCGTCGCGCTGATCGGTTTGAACCTGGCCCCGGTGGCCAAGGCCAACTTCACCCAGGCGCCGGTCACCGCGATCATCACGTTGCTCGCCGTGCTGCTCACCACGGTGATCTTCCGCGGAATCCTCGGTCGGCTGTCGATCTTCATCGGGGTGCTGATCGGCTATCTCGCAGCGATTGCGTTCGGGCAGGTCGACTTTTCCGCGGTCAAGCAGGCGCCGTGGGTCGGTCTGCCCGACTTCACCTCCCCGGCGAACCCGTTCAGCACCCCGCAGGTCTGGGCCGTGCTGCCGGCCTTCCTGCCGGTCGTCTTGGTGCTGGTGGCTGAGAACGTCGGTCACATCAGAGGTGTGGCACAGTTGACTGATCCGTCGGTGAACCGGCTGACCGGCCGGGCCCTGTTCGCCGACGGCCTCGCCACGACGGTCGCCGGTCTCGGCGGCGGCTCCGGCACCACCACGTACGGCGAGAACATCGGTGTGATGGCGGCGACCAAGGTGTACTCGACCGCGGCCTACTGGGTGGCCGGCATCGTCGCGATCCTGCTCGGTCTTTCTCCCAAGGTCGGTGCGGTGATCAACACCATCCCGCCCGGGGTGCTCGGCGGGGTCACCACCGCGCTGTACGGTCTGATCGGCATCATCGGCGTCAAGATCTGGATGGACAACGCGGTCGACTTCTCCCGGCCGACCAACCAGTTCACCGCCGCCACCGCGTTGGTCATCGGCATCGCCGACTTCACCCTTGTCATCGGCGGACTGACCTTCACCGGCATCGCCCTCGGCAGCATCGCCGCCATTATCATCTACCACCTGATGAGCACGATCGGCCGCCTCCGCGGCACCGACCCCGCCCTCTGACCCCGCCCTGGGCTGCCGGGCGGGCCCCATTGGTTTCCCACGGCAGATTCTGACCGTCAGTGCAACACCCCGTGTGGCGAGGGGGTGTTGGTGGTGGTGTCGACCTGGTTGAAGCGGATGCTGCCTGGTGTGCAGCAGCAGATGTGGGAGAGCTACCGG
>JAOPXN010000087.1 GCA_025965155.1 Propionibacteriaceae bacterium | reverse complement strand
TGCCCAAGCGGCTCCAGTCTCGTCGTGCCAGCCGCGGCGCCAACTCTCTATCAGACTCTTCGCTTCAGCCAGGTCGTCGATCGTTCGACAGCGCCAACGGCGGATCTGGAGATCCTGATAGACCTCGGCGACAGCTGTGGCGTCTTCTTGCCGCCAGGGTCGTAGCTGCAGACCGTCACCGGCGTTGAAGCTCGGCTGGTCGGTGCGGGCGATGCTTCCACGACGAATGGCCGGATTCGTCAGCAGCGGCATGACAACAGTCTGACCGGGATCGGCAAGAAAGCGCACGTCCCGCTCGACGTCTTTCAGACTCAGCAAGGCCGGGTAGAGCCCAAAGTGATCCATCTGCCGAGAGGCTGGCGACCACTACGGACGAAGTCACCAGCAGACGTGAGACCTCAGGACACAGATGGCTAGGCGGAGAGGGCGGCCGCGATCTTGGCGGCCGCGTCCTGAGGCGACGCTGCCGCGACGTCCAGACGCAGGTCGTACTCCTCCTCAGCAGCAATCCCGAAGTGCCCTCGGGCGTTGCCGAAGTGTTGGCCCCGGGTGCGCCGGGCTTCACGCTCCTCGACGACCTGCAGCGGCGCAGTCAGGTGTACCCAGGAGACTTGGTAGCCGACGAGCTCACGCCTCCAGCTCGGGATGATCGACTCGTCGAGCGGCATCTCGTCGAGGATGACCTGGTTCCCGCAGTCGAGCATCGCCTTAACCGCGGCGCGCATGCCGGCGAGCAGCCGCTCGCCGGCCGCTCCGTAGCGGATCCTCGCTCGCGGGCTGCCGTCCGGGTCAACGGTGTCCTCGTACCACATCCCGGGCCCGGGCCCGCGCGGGTGCCCGGCCCAGTGGTGGGGAAACATGTTGAGGAAGTGGTCGATGCCAACGACCAGATACGGCTCGGGCAGGAGCATCTGCAGTTGCTCGGCCACTGCCGTCTTGCCGACGCTCGAGGTTCCGACGAGCGCGATCATCTCACCCCTCATCGGGACAGTCTCACGCACGACCGTTGGCTGCGAGTACACGGTCCGAGAGAGCCTCACTCCGTGGGGCGAGGAGTCTCGGGCTCATTGCGCTAGCCTCACAAAGATGTCGGGCCTGCTGCTCACCGCGCGCACTATCGACGAGTCACCCAAGACATTGGTTCGCGAGGCTGGCAGGATCGTCCGCCAGTTCGACCATCGAACTCACGAGTCCGGCAACGTCTCCTGGGTGGTCGAGAACGACGAGGGCCGCTTCTTGGTCAAGACCGCCGGGACCCTGGGGTTGCCTCCTGCCGGGGCCCCAACTCCTTACCTCGACCACGCCGGGCGCGTAGAGCTGCTGCGCAACGCCGTCGAGCTGGCGCGCTCCTGTGGCCATCCCTGCCTGGCTCGACTGCGGAACGTGGTCGAGAGCCCGCTCGGTCCAGCACTGGTCTATGACTACGCCCCGGGCGACCTCGTCGGCACCAGCCCTAACCGCCGAGTCGACCCACGATCGGCCTACCAGCGCTTCGCCCACCTCCCCGCCGATCAGCTGCTGAGCCACTTCGACAACATCATCGACCTCCACCAACACCTAGCCGAGGCCGGGTGGGTGGCATCTGACCTCTACGACGAGTCACTGATCATCGACTTCGACACCGCACGACTCACGCTGGTCGACCTCGACTCCTACCAACGTGGCCCGGGGGTGAACACCATGGGACGAATGTTCGGCTCCACCCGCTACATGGCGCCGGAGGAGTTCCAGCTCGGCGCACCGATCGACGAACGCACCACCGTCTACAACCTCGGCCGCCTCATCTGGCACTTCGGCACCCGGCTAACCGAACGAGCCAACCAGTTCTGCGGATCAGACCCCGCGAGGACCGTTGTCCAGAAAGCGACCAACCCCGAGCGCGAGCACCGATTTGCGACGGTCGCCCACCTTGCTTCGGCCTGGCAGCAAGCCCACCTGTACACCGACGAGCCGACCGAGACCTGACTACCTCGTCTTGCTTCGCCCGTCTGTCGCTGCCTGCAGCATGTCCCGCACAACGGTCGGCTTGCAGGAGGGGCCCGGAGACGTGAGTTACCGCCACGCAGCGACCGCGGACGCCTTGAAGGACAACACCACGATGCGTTGACCTGGATCGGGCCGTCCTGGTGATGGTGGTGTCGCCGATCGTTGGCTTCGTGGCCGCCGGTCCCGGCTGCGGCCAGGCCCTTGGCGCGTGTTGTGGTTTTCTGCATCTAAGCCCTGATGCTCTCTTTGTCGCCATTCCGCCACGCCGAGTGATCTAGCCGCCGGTTGAGGCAGAATCGCCCCATGACGCTCGCTCCCGAGCTGACCCGGTGGTGGGCAGCGCTCAGCGAGCGGCTCGAGGGCACGGCGGTGGCGGCAGGGGCCAGCTCACCAGAACAAGGCCGACGTCACTGGTCCGCCGGGGAGCTGTCCCAAGAGCCGGTGACGCCATCCACCACCTTCTACGCCGCGTCGATCACCAAGCAGCTCGTCGCGGCCCTGGTCGCTCGGGCTGTGCTCGACGGCCAAATCGATACGCAGACCAGCATCCGCATGCACCTCCCGGAGTTGCCCGCATGGACCATGCCAATCCGTGTGCATCACCTGCTCCACCACACCGCCGCCCTACCGCAGCCGCACCAGCTGGCCGCCGCGCTGGGCTACACCAACGACGCGGCGGGCTGGGCACAGTTGGACAACGAGGCCGTGCTAGTCGCGCTGCAGCGGGTGACGCCCTCACCTGTGCCACCCGGTCAGGAGTTCAACTACGACAACACCGGCTACATCCTGCTGGCCGAGCTACTCCGCGTCGTGCACGGACGGCACGTGGCGGACGTGGCCCGGTCCGAGATCTTCGCACCGCTGCGCCTAACAGGTAGCCGATTCGGGGGAACATCCCGGGTGATACTGGCCAGCCATGCCGCCCCGCCCGGCACGACCGGTGATGGAGGACTGTGGACCTGCCTCGCCGACCTGCTGACCTGGCTGGAAGCGCTGAACGAGGACCGACTCGGTGCCGACCTGACCACGCTGGTGCAATCGGCGGGGCAGTTGGAGGACGGCACGGTCCTCGACTACGCGTGGGGGATCGGGGCTCGGCCCGGACCGGCGGGGACCGCCTACCTACACGGCGGTGAGTGGCCCGGCTGGTGCGCCATGACCGTACGCTGCCCGGCGACGGCCACGGCAGTCGCCATTTTGGCCGCCACCGAGGACATGTCCACCATCAGCGGCGCCGCGTTGGAGCTGCACGGACTGCTTGCCTCACCGTCGGGCTAGACCGACGAGTTAAGTACGCTGAACAAACCCGCTGGCTCCGACGAGGAAAGCCGTCATTGACCTTCGGCTCCCGGTCGGCGCTGGGGCCGCCGCAGGGGTTCGCGTTCAGTCAGCCTTCCCCTTGAGGCGCCGCCTGCTCTTGCGGTAGGGCGGCGAACGCTGCAGGTAGTCCCGAACCAACTCCTGTGGGTGTACATCCCCACGGCTATTGGCGACCTGGTTGATAGCGAAGGGATTCACGACACCGTCATCGGTAACGGAATCTAGGACACCGAAACTAGCGACGGCGCGACGACCACCTCGCTACAGCGACGTGCGTCTACCTCGGCGCCACCCCCCGGCCGCGCCGCCTGTGCCCGGGCCCAGCGGTGAAGTTCGCAGCGAGAAGCAGCTCTCACCACCGCGGCGGCCCCTCCGCGACAGGGCCGGATCCTGATCACAATCCGATCAACTGGAAGGCAACCCCTCATGCTCACCAGACTCCGCCAAGACACGCCAATGTCCGCCCGCCCGTCCGCGAGTGGCCGTCGTGTTGGCCGGAGGCCTGCTGATCGTGACGGCATTCCAGACGGCGCTCACGTTCGGCGCGCCGCTCGGCGCCGCTGCCCTGGGAGGAACGAACCCCGGGCAGCTCCCCGACACCGTCCGGCTCGTGACCGGCCTCGCCGCTGCCATATGGCTGTTCGCCGCACTGCTTGTACTGGGCAGGGGCGGCTACGCCCTCGTTGGATTGCCCGAGGCTATCTCCCGAGTGGGAACCTGGGCACTGGTCGCGGTCCTGGGTGTGGGCGCGCTGACGAACTTCGCGCCACCAAGCCCCTGGGAGCGCTTCGGCTGGGACCGTTCACGAGCGTCCTGGTCGTTCTCGGCGTGGTCCTCGCCCGCAGTGGTTCGCCCGCCGACCGGGTGGGGGACCGAACGATGAACGTCGAGTCGCAAGGAGGGAAGGAGGTATCGGCGACGGATCGCACGTCCCGCCGCCGGTGAAAGCGTCAACTCCATCAAGCAGCGGGCATGCGTCAGATCGGCTCGGTCACCAAGCTGCTCACCGCGCAGCTGCTCATCTACGCCGTGACCCGCGGCGAGCTGTCGCTGGACACGCTGGTCGGCGACCTGCTGCCGGGGTGGATGTCCCGACCTACGACGGCGCGGCGATCACCGCGTGGGACTCGGGTCGGTGGCCAGCTCCGCGAGGACCCCCTGCATGTACCCGAGCGCTTGACGTGCATCGAGTGTTTGCTCCCGTCCGGGCTGCGGTGTGCGTCCGGCATCGGCGCCGACCAGAGCTGCGGCGTCGGCGACGAGGGTGCGCAGAGCGGTCACTCCGAAGTCGCCGGTGGTCCTGAGGTAACCCAGTACACGCTCAGTTTCGGGCAGCCGGTCGAGCGCCGCCATCATGTTCACGAACTCGACTGCGGCAAGCATCGCCACGTCGGTGTAGTCAGTCGCCAGGAGCTCTTCCACGTGATCGCAGAGAAGACGCAGGCCCTTCGACCGGTCGCCCCCGCGGAAAGCGACCCGCGCTTCCACCGGCTTGTTCACCGAGATCGTCCGCTCAGGCAGATTGATGACCGCCGACTCCTCGAAGTACTGGTCCGCTTGATCGGACCGGCCTTGGAACAACGCCGAGTAGCCGAGCATGGCCAGGGTCAGATAGTGAAAAGTCGGCGGACCTGAACAGCGGTACCGCTCCACCAAGGGTCGCAGGAAGCCGTCCAACGCCTCGAAACGGCCGGTGCTCATCAATCCGGAGGCCACACCGGCGAGCTCGGTGAGCGCCGCAGCGTGGTTCTCGCCCCGCCCTTGCAGCCAGCTCACGGCTGACGGCGACCAGGCGCTGAGCGCGGCACCGTCACCGTCGAGGTAGGCCCGCGTGTAGTGAATCAGTGGGTGGTCAGGCCCGCGGTGGCGTTGGACCAGACTCTCGTAAGCGGACTGGTCACCGGTCTGCATCGGTCGGTAGCAGGCCCAGGCGAGCCAGTGGATGGCCAGGTCGTCATCTGCTGGCGTGGTCAAGGCGAGGATGCGCTCGGCCCAGTCGCTGATCTCTGCCTGTTTGCGGAGGTTCACCTCGACCGCGATCGGGCCAACAAGCCCGTCGGCCAGGCTGAGGTTATGGGTGGTACACGCCCAGTCGAACCCCACCCGGAGGTTGGGCCACAGCTGGCGGAGATGGGCGACACCCTCGGCCTCAGCCGGGCCCACGAGCAGCTCATGGATGTCCCGTACCTGGTCCAGGCACCACTGGGCGTGGCGACCGGCGACAAGGTGGTGCGCGCCCTCATCCATCAGCCGATCGGCGGCGAACTCACGAAGGGTCTCCAGCAGCCAGAAGCGCCGCCCGAACGGTCCCGACCCGATGCTGAGCATGGACCGTTCGACCAGCTGCCCCAGCAGGTCGTCCACGTGAATGGTGTCAAGACCGTCGTCTGCTACCACGCTCCAGGCTGCGGCGAGGTCGAAAGGACCAGCGAAGATCGACAGCCGCTGGAAGAGCGCCTGTTGGGGTGGGTCGAGCAGGTCGTAGGACCACTGGATGGTCGCCCGCAGCGTTTGGTGCCGCTTCCCGCCGGTGCGGCGGCCGCCGACCAGGAGACCCAGCGGAGCGCCGAGCCTCGCGACCAAATCCGGCGGCGTGAGGGTTCTCGACCGAGCGGCAGCCAGCTCGATGGCGAGAGGAATCCCGTCGAGGCGTCGGCAAATCTCCTCGATGTCGCCACGGTGGTCCCGCGGGTCGAAGCTGGGCTCCACCGCCAGCGCCCGGTCGCTGAACAGTTCCGCCCCCGAGCGGGGCGGGAGTGCTGGCACCGGGATGAGCTGTTCCGGGCTGACGCCGAGTGCCTCCCGGGATGTGGCCAGCACGCGCACGCCCGGGCAGTGCTCCACGACGGTCTGGACGAGCTCGGCCGCTCCGGCGAGCACGTGCTCGCAGTTGTCCAGCACGAGGAGAGCTGGGCGGGTCTGCAGTGCTCCGATGATGGACTGGCTGACGGTCCAGCCGGCGCGATCGCCGGCCCCCAGGGTGTCGGCCACGAGGCGGGGAACGTCACCTGAGGACGTGATACTGCCCAGCTCGATCAGCCACGCCGCCCGGGGCGAGTGCAACTCAGCCGCCGCTGCCGCCGCCAAGGCGAGGCTGGTCTTACCGATGCCACCCGGTCCCAACAGCGTCACCACCGGGGACCTCGAAAGGACGTCGTCGAGGACGACGAGGTCGTCGTCGCGGCCGATTAGTCGGTCCCGCCGGAACGGCAGGTTCCCTCGCGGGCCCGCTGTCCGCAACGGAGGGTGGGTCCCCCCATCGAGCTGCACGATGTGCCGTCCGGTCGGATCACCTTGGAGGTGATACGAGCCGAGTTCGAGCAGGTCGTCGCGTTCGAGCAACGCTGCGGTGACCGCCGACGCCAGGACCTGACCGCCGTGCCCCACGGTGGCCAGCTGAGCGGCCGCGTCGACAGCGGGACCGAAGTAGCGATCGCCACTCACCTCCGCCTCGCCCGTGTGCAGACCGACCCGCAGCCGAAGTGCGACACCTCCGGGCCAAACCTCGCAGCTCACAGCGAGCTGCAAGGCGATAGCCCACGCCGATGCGTCATCAGCGCGATGGAACGCGGCTCCGAACGATCCGCGCCCGACGGCGAACAGCCAACCGCGGTGACGGTGCAGGACGTCCCGTACCACCACGTCGAGACGCACCATCGCCGCCGTTGTCTTCGTCGGGTTGCTCGTCCAACACTCAGCCGGCGCCTCAACCTCACCGAAGCCGAACGTCACCGTCCCGGCGGGTCGATGACCGGGCGGCTCCACTGATGTTGGCTGACCGCGCAACTGCTCATCGTGGCCGAGGATCAGCGACTCGAGGTCCAGCAGCTGGTGCCCTGGTTCGACCCCCAGCTCCTCGACAAGGTGGCTCCTGGCTCTCCGAAACGCTGCCAAGGCATCACCCTGGCGTCCCACGCGATACAGCGCGGTCATCAGCAGCGACCACAGCCCCTCCCGGAATGGGTAGCTCGCGGTCAGCTCGGTCAACGGGCCGATGGTCGCGGCCGGGTCAGAGCCGACACGGCGCTCAAGGCCCATCTCGACCGCCCCCAGCCACTGCTCCACCAAACCCTCGACGACGGCCCCGAGGCCACCGACCTCCAACCCAGCCAGAGGATGCCCGGTCCACTCCGCCAGCGCTGCTTCGACGTCGCCCTGCCCCAGTAAGCGGTGAAAGCGGTGCACGTCCACGACCTCTGGATCCAGGTCCAATCGATAGGCCGTACCTGCCCGCAGGATCGCGTCGGCGCCAAGCCCTCTGCGGAGTCGGACCACGTAGGACTGCACAGTCTTCTCCGCCGTACGCGGAGGCTTCTCGCCCCACACCAGGTCCACCAGCCGAGGCACCGGAACCGTTGCACCAGCAGACATCGCCAGGACCGCCAGCACCATCTGACACTTCGCCGGCCCGACATCCAGCACCTCACCACCATCGGCGACGACGCTCACCCCGCCCAAGAGGCCGATCCGTACCATCCGCTGGCTCCCGCCCTCGGAACCAACCCTCCCACGCGAACGCCCCAACCGCGACTCCACCGGCGCTCCACTGGAACCCGACCCTGCTGCGACACGCTCCGATTGCGGCTCATCCGCCGCGCAACCACCATCGGAAGGCACCGACATGCGAAGCCCAGTACTCATCTCCAGCGACACCGATTCGCCAACCACCAGCCCGGCTGGAGCCGTTCGAGCACCGAGACGCCTCGCCAGAACTGCCGGCGTCTACTACCTCGTCGTCGCGGTCCTCGGCGCCTTCGCCCACATCGTGCGCACCCAGGTTTTCGTAGCCGGCGACGCCGCCACCAGCACCCGAAACGTCGTAGCCGACGCTGCACTGGTTCGGCTGAGCTTCATGGCTGACCTAGTCCAGGCGACGTTCCTGCTGTTCGTCGTCCTCGCGCTGTACCGACTGCTCAAGCAGGTGAACAAGAATCTGGCCCGAGCCATGGTCATGTTCGTGGTCGTCGCGGTGGCCATCACCTGCCTCAACATGGCACACCAGCTGGGCGCTCTCGTCGTCGCGACAGATCCCACCTACGCCACGGCGCTGGGCACCGGCGGTTCCGACGCCCTCGTCCTACTCCTGCTCGACCTACAGCACACCGGCTACCTCATCGCCCAAATCTTCTTCGGCCTGTGGCTGTTCCCCCTAGGAATGCTGGCCTACCGGTCGGGCGCTTTCCCCCGGCCGATCGGTCTCGTCCTGATGCTGGCTACCCCCGCCTACCTGGCTGACGTCGTGCTCCAATTCCTCGCCCCCACCCTCGCCGGCGCGATCAGCCCGATCATCATCGCCATCGTGATCCTCAGCGAGGTCTCGATGCTCGCCTACCTCCTCATCAGAGGCGTCAGCAGAGCACCGCTACCGCACCCCAGTCCGACCGACTCGCTCTGAGGCAGTCGCATGTCGTCCTCAATCGGCGCCCGCGCCCGAACCGGGCAAACGAATTCCGGTCGGCGTCGCGCGCGGTGTCGGTGCGGGACCCGGCAAGCTCGGTCAGGCAGTCCGGCCGGGGGGCAGACGGGCGCCGATCCCACCGGGGCGTTCGCACCGGGAATCAGATTCCCATTCGTCGGTGAGCCCCTCTCGACGGGCCGGTACCGAACCACCATCAGCCATCGACTGCAAGGCAACCCATCATGTTCACTACCAAGACGTCGCCAAGACACACCAACGTCCGACCCGTCCGTCCGCGAGTGGCCGTCGTGTTGGCCGGCGGCATCCTGATTGTCATGGCATTCCCGACCGCGCTCACGTTTGGGGCGCCGCTCGGCGCTGCTGCCATGGGAGGAACCACCACCGGGCAAACTCCCCGACGCGATCCGGCTCGTGACCGGCTCTCAAACTGCGGTGTGGCTCTTCGCCGCACTGCTTGTACTAGCCAGGGGAGGCCGCGCCCTCATTCCGCTGCCGGAGACCGTCTCTCGGATAGGAACATGGGTGCTGGTCGGGCTCTTGGGTTTGGGCGCTCTGATGAACTTCGCGTCATCCAGTCCCTGGGAGCGCTTCGGCTGGGGACCGTTCACGCTCGTCCTGGTCGTTTTCGGCGTCATCCTCGCCCGCAGCGGCTCGCCCGCCGGCGGGCGGTCACCCCGTGATGATCGCTGAGTCCTCCCACGCGGGAAGCAGCGTATTGGCGATGGGCCCCAGTCGAGCTCGTCGCCTGCTGGCCGCTGCTGGTTGTTGCTGCGTCCCCGCGCGGTAGGGGCCTGGGCGAGCCAGAGTCGCAGCTACAAGGCAGCCGCCAGAGCGATCAGGCCGGCGACGGCGACGGCGACCAGCAACCGGGGCAGATCGAGGCCTCCCAAGAACGGGATCGTGAAGACGCCCTGCCCGGGCGTCAACGTGATGTGGCTGCTGCAGCCAACGCCCCATCGCTGCCGCGATCAGCCGCCGCTCGGCCCACACGATGGTGACGGCGACGACCGCCACCGCGATCGCCGCCATTGGGTCGTTGCTCAGCTCCCGCCCGCGTCCTGCTGCCGGCATCGCTCCGCCTCCTTGTCGTCGCGAGGACCCTTCACGGCCCTCGTTGGACAGAAAGCCCGCCACGGGGATGCGATGCAACCTCGGCCGGGTCGAGGCGGAACTCGGGAATCGGGATTGTGGGTTCGATGATGGCGGACATGCCAGATTCTCGAAACCTGCGCTTCAACCCCTCACCTGCTCAACGAGCTCCTCCAGCCGGCTGGGGGGCCGGGCGGCGCCAGTGAGGGTCACCGTATGAAACTCGCGATCTCGCCTGCCGGCCTGTTGCAGCGCGCGAGCAGCTCGTCGGATGTGGGGCGGTCATGGCGGGCTGGTCGAGCCCGGCGCGCCCGTTCAAGCTCGATGACCCGCGCAGCGGCGACATCAGGATGATTCGGGCTGCGGTAGGGCGGCGAACCACTGCTCCACCTCGACGGGGGAGCGCAGAAGCACGGTCTGGGGGAAGTCTGGGCTCGAATGCCACAGGCGCATGCGGGTCTGCTTGCGCTTGAACGACTTGAAGTGCCACACCAGTATCGATTCACGGTCGAAGAAGGCGTTGCGCCACGTCTCGAGGTTGCCATTGCAGGTGGGAGTGCGCCGGACGATATGGCTGACCGTGCGGCGGAGCAGACGACTCAGCGAGAGTCCTCGCGGCAGGTCGAGCGCGACGATCAGCTCGACTCGATCCAGCACCAGGTCGTTCCAGATCCCGTACGACGCGTCGATGACCCACTCGTCACCGGCGAGCACCTGGCTGACGCGACGGCGCTGCTCCTGCTCGGAGACGGTGACCCAGCCGGGATTCCAGGTCAGCTCGTCCATCGGGTAATAGGGCAGATCGAGCCGGCCACCCACGCGGGCCGCCAGCGTTGACTTGCCGGAGCCGGTCACCCCGTAGACGAGGATCCGTCGCATGGTCGTCAACATTACGCGGCTCATGCCTGCGGATGAGCAACGCTGCCTCGGTGGGGCTCTGGTCTCGTGCGGGTTTTGCCAGGCCACCCTAGGGGTGGAGGCGTGCGTCAGCTCTCTGAACGATGCGCAGCAGCAGGTCGGCCAGCTGGACCACTTCCGCGGCTTCCATCGGGTCATCGAACTGGACGGTTCTGTGGCTGGCGGGGTTCTTGTAGGCGCCGATGGCGCCCGCGAATAAATCGGCGGTCGCCTGTTGTTCTCCGGCCTCGGCCCCGGGGTCGCGGAGCACACCTTCCTTGGGACTGAATGCCTTTCGCATCAGGTTGACCCCGAGCAGATCGTTCGGCAGGACGGCGACCCGGCGCACCTCGACCTCGACGGCCTTCATGGCCGCGAACGATGCCGTCTCGTAGTCCCCGAGCGCGAAGTTGGATCGAGCCGAGGACAGGGCTGGATGCAGAGCACCGGCCAGCCGGTCGGCGGCCCACACCTTCGCGACCGCGTTGGGGTCGTTCGCGACCTCGGCGCCGGCAGTGGTGACACGATGCCAGCCGCCGGGCGGATTCTGCGCCGATGGTCCGACCAGGGCGTGCGACTCCAACCACGCCCACGCGTCGGAGAGACGGGCCAGCATGGTCGCGAGGTCGGGAGGCTGCGGTTCTCCATAGCCTCGGTTCTTGAACCCCTGGATGAGGTTATTGAAGTTCGGCTCGGTTCCCAGCGATTTGAGCAGCCGCAGGCTCAGATCGGGCAGCGGCAGATTCCGGACGTCGTCGTACGGGAGAACCATGGCGGCCACGGTAGGGCAAACCGCTGACCGTTAGTCGGTGACCGCGGTCTCGCATACCCACGACTCCGGAGTTGGTGTGTCGCCGGATATCGCGGGAACACAGTCCAGCTGGTCCACATCGTCGTGGGCTGCGTCGCCGAGGACGGTGACCCGTACCCCGCTGCACGGGCGGCGAAACCGGGGCGTTCCCGCGCCGCCGCCAAAGGTGCAAGATGGGCCGCATGGCCCGGCCCCCGATCGCCCCCGTCCGCTGGCAGCCGCCGACCGCACCGGCGAGGTCTCGACAGTCCCGCAGCACCCCTCCCTTGCCGGCGCTGCGGCTGCTCGACATCGTCGGCCGAGGACCGGAGGACGTGCTCGTCGACGACACCGGCCGGGTGCTCACCGGAGTGGCCGACGGGCGCATCCTGCGGCTCGCGCCAGACAACCGCCTCGTCGAGGTGCTTGCCGACACCGGTGGTCGGCCGCTCGGGCTGGAGTGGCTGCCGGACGGCGGGCTACTGGTCTGCGACGCCCACCGCGGCCTGCTCCGGGTCGACCTCGACACCGGTGTGGTGGCCGCGCTGGTGTCTGAGGTGGATGGCCGGCCGATGACGTTCTGCAACAACGCGGCCGTGGCCGGGGACGGCACCGTCTACTTCAGCGACTCGTCACGGCGATTCGGGGTCGACGCGTGGAAGGCCGACCTGCTCGAACACTCCGGCACCGGACGGCTGCTTCGCCGCGGTATCGCCGCCGAGGTGACCGTGCTGGCCGACGGGCTGCAGTTCGCCAACGGGGTGGCGCTGGCCCCGGACGGCTCCTTCGTGGTAGTCGCCGAGACGGCGGCGTACCGGCTGCGCAAGGTGTGGATCACCGGTCCGCGGGCGGGGGAGACCGAGGTGTTCGTGGACAACTTGCCCGGCTTCCCGGACAACGTGTCCACCGGCACCGACGGGCTGTTCTGGGTGGCCATGGGCAGCCCGCGGGACCGGATGCTGGACCGGCTGCTGCCGCGGCACCCGCGGCTGCGCCAGGTGGTGTGGGCGCTGCCGGACCGGCTTCAGCCGCGCCCGCAGAACTCGGTGTGGGTCTACGCGCTGTCCCCGACCGGTGAGATGGTGCACGACCTGCAAGGCCCAGGCGACCGCTTCCACTTCGTGACCGGCGTGCGAGAGCACCACGGCACCGTCTTCATGGGGAGCCTGGTCAGTGACTCGGTCGGCGTCTTCAACCTTTAGACGGTGCCCGTCGGACCCCTTCGAGGGGCGCGCCAACCCGCCATCCCGCCCGCCGAGCCCGGGCTGATGACCGGCCACCACCCCGGCCAGCCCCGCAGATCGGACAGGGATCGATCCGGGCAGTCGCCGGACTCGGCTGACCTGCTCGCCGAGACGCTGGCCCGTACGGATGTCGATGTTGTGCCATTGTCGCCGGAGGTCCTCTTGCGGCGACCAATCGCGCGCAAGACCGACGGCCTGCGGGCCCCCAGACACTTCTCGTAGGCGATTCGGAGCCAGCCTTCTGAAGGGTTCGGATGGCCATCGGCTACTGCATGTGTCCCGCACAACGGTCTCGACTGATGCTTCCGGCGTAGGCCGTCGGCCAGCGCAGAAGCAAGTCTGTGTGCAGTATTGGGGCGTGACGAGTTGGTTGGAACTCAGCAGAGTGCACGGCGACCCCACGCTTGCAACAGAGCAAGTCGCGTTCG
>JAOPXN010000076.1 GCA_025965155.1 Propionibacteriaceae bacterium | reverse complement strand
CGGTGCCGTACGAGTCCGTCGTTCTCCGGAGGACGGTCCCGAAGAAGGCTACGAGCTGCAAGAAACCGTTTCAGTGTTGGCGAGGCCGTGCAGAAACAAGACGAGCAACACTGAGGACCAAACGACGAGCCAGTTGTGCTTGAGCCAGAGGCGGAGAAGTTTCACTTGGTGTCCCCCTCTCGGCTCGGTTCAACGTACGAACGGCCGCTGAATCCAGCTTCCGCCGGCACCACTCCGAGACTGACGGGCTCCCTTGGCTGCGGCGGAATCCACAACGTCCTTTTTCGGGCTTGCTTATCGGATAACAACTCGGTGTCGAGAAGCGCCATATCTATTGTCTAGCGCAATCGCAAGCCTGCTGCCACGAATTCGATTAGGTAATGCGACTCATTGGCCGAGCGCCTTATCCACTTTGACCCGGCCAAGTCTTTCCTTGCGCTTCTTCCTCGCAATCGGCGCGACAATTCGCAGACTGAAGATCGTAGCCAGTACCAAGCCGACGACGTCGATCCACACCGGCAGCTTCGCCAGATCAGCCGCAAGCCCACTGATCAGGATCCCGAAACTGATCAACGGCAGCGCCCGGCCTCCAGCCCGGTGCTCCTTCTCCTGATGATCGATTCGACGGTGAATCGACTCGCGCCATTGGCGTCTGCTCACGACCGCTGCTGACCCCTTCCGTGGGGCCCGCTTGGGCCCGGCGGCGTCGACTGCGGCATCCGCTCACCTTCTGATCCGTAGATTTCGACCTGGCGTCTGCGGAGGTCCAAGCGCGGCCTGAGTCGCGGCCTGCCGGTGACGAAGTGGACTGCAACGCAGATGCCGCTCACCTGACTTCACGACCGTCGGCGATGGCTGAGGTAGCGTAGTACAACTCGTGAAGGTTCCATGCGGTCCTGTCAATTCGCAGTCACCGCTGAGGATGCACGATCGGTGTCCCTAGGCGAAGTCGAGGAGCAGACGTGTCGGCTGCGGCAAAATCCGTACACAAATCCTTCCGTGTCCGCACCTTCCGCCCTCCGCCGCTCTCGCCCAGCGCCATCGCGCTGCTGGTGGTGGGTCTACTATTTCTGGTGCTGCAGCTGGTCTTCGCGCCACGACCGTTGGGGCTGAGCACAGACGAGGCGACCTATCTGGCGAAGGTCGACCCCTCGGCCCCAGAACTGTACTGGACGCAGCCGCGAGCCTGGGGGATCCCCGTGCTCGCCGCCCCGGTCGCACTGTTCGCTCCTGGCCTGACCGTCGTTCGGGCGTACTTCAGTCTCCTTTCCAGCACCCTTCTCATCGCAGCATTCTGGCCCTGGCTAAGGGTCCTCGGCGCCGGTGTGGCGCCGCTGGCGGCCCTGCTCTTCTCGACGACCTGGTTCACCCTGTACTTCGGGCCGCAGGTGATGCCGAACCTCTATGTCGGGTTGGGTGCTGTGGGAGCGATCGGGATGTTCCTGCGGGCCGCCAACAGTCCTCGCTGGTGGCGCTATGGGCTCTGCGGGGCGGCGGCCGCGCTCGTCGCGCTCGTCCGGCCGACCGACAGCGTCCTGGCCCTCGCCCCGGTGTTCCTCTGGGCCCTAGTCGTGAGGCGACTCCGTAATTTCCGCCTGCTCGCCGCCCTCGCTGGGGGCGTGATCATCGGGTGGTTGCCCTGGATCGCGGAGGCATTTGTTCGCTTTGGCAACCCCATCACAAGGTTGAGGACAGCCGAGAAAGCCGGACCTCAGGGGCTCTCTCTCGACATCACAAACCTGCTGATCTATCCGCGGCTGCTCGACGGCGCGCCGCTCTACTGCTGTGCGACCGGCGCCCCGAGCGCGGGAGGCCCGATCCCGTTGTCGTTCGCCATCTGGCTAGTGGCCGCAACCGTCGTTGCCTTGATCGGTGTGATCCTCGCGAGCCGTCGCGGACAGTGGCCCGAGATGCTACTGATCGGGTCGGCGGCCGTCTCGGTGGCCGGGTTCTACCTGCTGCTGCCGTCCTTCACCGCGCTCCGCTTCCTACTCCCCGCCTTCGCCCTGATCATGCTCCCCGTGGCGGTGCTCCTCGCCGCCCCGCTGCAGGTCCGCGGAGGCCCGACTCGGGCTCTCGCGGTGGGCGCGGCGGCGGCTGCGGTTATCGCGCACCTCGGCCTGATGGTGCCGAAAGCCGAGAGCAAGCTGGACCACGATGCCCAAAGCCGGAGGCAATCGCTGCGCATCGCTGCGTCGCTGCGACCGTACGTTCATGGTCGACCCTGTTTGATACTCGGTCGAGAGGCGCAAACCACCGCGTACTACTTGAAGTGCCAAGTGCAGCGCGCGTTGCCGACAGCTCGAGCGCCCCGGCGGGTGACCAGAGCGCAAGCGCATGACGTCGTGGTTGTCGCCGTCCTCCCTGGTCGCCCCGCTGCCGACAGCTACATGGCTTCCTGGCGGGAACTGTCGCTCAAGGGTCTATCCAAAGGGGTGCGAGCGTACGTCCCGCCCGATCAGGAGGGACGCTGAACCACTGACCTCTGCCTTATCAGGTAGCCCGACCCTGCTCCGACTAGGGCCTGGTGCCGCCTGGACAGGTCCACCGAGTCCACCCATGGTGAGTTCATCCCGCTCGTCTATCACTCAGTTGATCACGCACGCGACGAAATGATCCACGTCGACCGCCTGGCTTGATGCCCGCTGGGAACTCGCCACGTCGAATGCGAAGGCGCCAACGGAGCCAATTTGGCGCTGGCGCGAGGGCGCGGAGACCGTTCCCTCGATCTTTCCTGGTGGTCGGCGTCGAAGCGGCGCGGCCCGCAGCGCAGCGAGGACACGCGCCGCTGGCCGGGCGAAGCCCGGCCCTTGAGAAGCGGACCGTCCGCGTCTACCGGCAGTTCGTCGGCGTGCCAGGCGGCTTGCAGCTCGGACCGCCAAAGTTCCGCGCCGGCATCAGGGTGGTCTCGTTCCCCGCCGCGATCTTTGCCAGAGCTTTGTGCACCACCTGGACACGTTCGCGGTTCCGGGTATCGATGGGCAGATCTTCCCCAACGAGCATGGTCAGCCGTTCCTGCGGGGAAATTTCAACAAGGCGGTCCCCTGGTCCGAGATGAGGGAGCAACTAGGTGTGCCGTGTCTTCACCTGCACGACCTACGGCATATGGGAAACACGTTGGTGGCACAGTTGGGGGAGAGCCCGCGCGATTTGATGGTACGGATGGGCCATGACGCGCCAGCCGCTGCATTGATCTATCAACACAGCTGCGCGGCGGCGGATGAGGCGATCGCGGCGGCGCTGGACACGCAGCTCAACGGGCGTCAAAGGATGGATCACAGCGGGAGTCAGAAGACTGCTGGGTCCGTGTGGGCCTGACGGAGGCGGCACTGACGCGGCTGATTCCTCCAAATTGGGCTGACTGGGTGCGATGTGTGGAGCGGGTGACGAGAATCGAACTCGCACTGTCAGCTTGGGAAGCTGATGTTCTGCCATTGAACTACACCCGCCTGACTAGGCGTTTTACCCTTGACGCCGGCGCCTGGGTTTCATGTCGTGACTTAAAAATGACTTCGAGACCTTCTGACCGACGTCGGTAAGGGTAGCGCACGCTCGCGCGATGGAGACAACCCGATTGCTCCAGTCCGCGGCCGTACAGGGATTCAGGGAGCCCGCGATGTGCGGCGTTGGTCGCGACTTGGGCCCTCGGGTGGCCCAGTGAGGACGTCGGCGTCGTAGGGTCTTGGTTCCACATCGCCTCAATGCCGCCGAGCGCGCGTCCCCGCTGCCGCCCGAAAGCCCGTCGCTCATCGCCTGGGCCAGTGCACGATCCCGCTCGGCGTCGGCCTCCTGGTAGCGCATAGCCATGTCGGGAGTTGCGTGCCCAAGGCGTCGCATCAGGTTCTTTCGTTGTCGCGCCTAGCCTTGCAGCTAGCGTGGCGGACACTCCCTTAAGCCCATGAACGTGAAGCCACTCAAGCCGACCGACCGGATAACTGGTCGCCAGACGTCAGCGCCGAAGTTGCCAGAGGAGAGGGCGCCGCCCTTGGGCCCGACGAAGACCAGTCCGTCAGATCCATCGAGCTGGGCACCTGTGGTCGGCCCTACGGCACGCCATGTGCGCACGAGCACGCCTGCGTTGTCCTACGAGCGACGCGCCCCACGGAGCCGACCCGGCACCCACAGGTGCGGTTTCATGTCGCGGCGAGCGGGCCTACACGCCGAAGGTTGGATTCCTGGTCGGCATTTGCCATACGGGGCCACCGTTGGGGGTGATGAGCAGTTGCGGCTGAATTCGCGTCGGCTGCCGTGCAGCCTCCAGCAGCTCGCGCAGGTGTCTGCGGACCGGTTGCATGACGGTGCTTGGCGGCAGGTTGCTGTAGCCAGGTTCGTCGATGTGTTCCCGCTGGAACGGGACGGAGTCGCCTCCGCGGTCAACTCGGGCAACAACGGCGGGCGGGAACGACACGATCGTGTCCGTCATGAGGGTCCTTGATCAGGTTCAGTGGCCAGCCCGTACGGCTGGGTCGCGATGTTGACAGTGAGCCGGAGGCGCAGACGTTGGGACTTCGGCGTTCGCCCGGTCCGATCCTGAAAGCCGGACTACGGCGCCGGTGGACTGGCGGCTTGAGCACGCCCTCCACACCGTCAAGTTTGGCCTGGTCTCCGCCGAGCAGGTACAGATGCTCCCCCCTCTCCGCAGCAGAGCACCGGCGGCGTGTCGGCCGCCGGTACTTGCCGTCAGAGTGAGCCTTCAGGGCTTGATCAGCACCTTCAGGCTCTTGCGGTCGTCCATGTCCTGGTAACCGGCGGGGACGCCGTCGAGGTCGGCGGTGGCGTCGAAGACCTTCCCGGGTTCGATGGTGCCGTCGAGGATGTCAGGCAGCAGTTCTTCGATGTAGGCACGGACGGGGGCGGGACCGCCGGTGAGGGTGATGTTGCCGCCGAAGAGGCTGGCGAACCCCACGGGGGCATCCTCGTATTGGGGAACACCGACCCGGCTGATGACACCGCCCGGTCGGACGATGCCGACCGCCTGCTCGTACGCGGGCATGTGGCCGACGGCCTCGATCACGGCGTGGGCGCCGTGTCCGCCGGTGAGCTCGCGGACACGGGCGATCCCTTCCTCGCCTCGTTCGGCGACGACGTCGGTGGCGCCGAACTCTCGACCCAGGTCGGTGCGGACCCGGTGGCGTCCCATCAAGATGATCTGCTCAGCACCGAGACGCTTAGCCGACAAGACAGCCATCAGACCGACGGCGCCGTCGCCGATCACCGCGACCCGGCTGCCGACGCGCACTCCACCCTTGACGGCGGCGTGGTAGCCGGTGCCGAGGACGTCGGAGAGGGTGAGCAGCGACGGCATGAGGGCGGAGTCCTCGGCGACGGGCAGCTTGACCAGTGTGCCGTCGGCCAGCGGCACCCGGACGGCCTCGGCCTGGCCACCTTCGTCGGCGATGCCGTCCCAGAAGGCCGCCTGCGGATGGGTGCAGGACGTCTGCAGGTTCTCCCGGCAGAACTGGCAGGTGTTGTCGGAGATCGCGAACGGGGCGACGACGAGGTCACCGGCCTTGACGGTGGCCACCTCGGCACCGACGGCTTCGACGACACCGATCAGCTCGTGCCCCATCCGGGCAGGGCCGCTGCCCGCTGGCATGGAGTGGTACGGGTGCAGGTCGGAGCCGCAGATGCACGATGCGGTGATTCTCACCAGCGCATCGGTCGGGTAGGTCAGGGCGGAGTCGGGGACGGTCTCGACGCGGACGTCGCCGGCACCGTACATCAGGGTGGCACGCATGACTGATCTTCCTTCTGTTGAACGAGTGTTGAAGATGGACAAGCTGGAAGCTTGACGCCGGGAACGCCGGGTCAGGCGGCGGTGAAGCCGCCGTCCACGGGGAGCCCGACGCCGGTGACGTAGGAGGCGCCGGGGCTGCACAGCCATAGCACGGCGGCGGCGATCTCCTCGGGCCGGCCGAGGCGGGGGATGGCGGATGCGGCAATCGAGGCGGCACGGTCGAGGTCGCCGGCGGCGATCATGTTCTCGACCATGGGGGTGGCGATGGTGCCGGGGCAGACCGCGTTGACGCGGATGCCCTGCCCGCCCGCCTCGAGTGCGGTGGACTTGGTCAGGCCGAGGACGGCGTGCTTGGTGGCCGAGTAGGCCGAGCGCGTCGCGTTGCCGATCAGCCCGCCGATGGAGGAGTTGTTCACGATGGCGCCGGAGCCTTGGTCGCGCATCTGACGGAGCTCGTGTTTTAGGCAGTTCCAGACACCGCGCACGTTGACGGCAATGACGCGGTCGAAGACGGCGTTGTCGGTGTCGGCCGCCTCTGTCGCCGGCATCATGATGCCGGCGTTGTTGAAGGCTGCGTCGAGCCTGCCGTACGTCGCCACGGTGGTGGCCACGATGGAGGCGACCTGGGCCTCATCGCTGACGTCGCCGACCAGCGCCAGCACGTCACGACCCTCGCTGGCCAGCTGGTCCGCGAGGGCGTGGACCGCGGTCTCGTCGATGTCGACGAGCACCGTGGAGGCGCCGGCGTCGGCGAACGCTCGGGCGGCGGCCAGCCCCATCCCCGAGCTCGCCCCGGTCACCAGGGCCACCTGCCCGCTGAAGTCGAAAGTGATGCTCATGCTTCTGCTCTCTCCAATTCTGTAGTCCATCGACTCGTGGTCGATCGTGAGTCGGGGGTCGTCAGTGGGTCTGTTGCGCACTGCGGCGCCGGCCGAGGAGGGCCAGGGCGATGGCGGGCATCAAGGTGAGGGCGACCACGACGGCTCCGACCAGGGAGGCACCCTGCAGCCCGAGCGGGCTGGTCAAGGCGAGACCGGCGGTTGCTGTGCCGATCGCGGTGCCGACGTTGAAGGCGGACACGGCCAGCGCGGATCCCAGCGCGGCGGCGGGTCCGGCGAAACGGACCGCGAAGTGGATCAACACTCCGTTGGCGCTGAGACCGAACAGGCCGAGCAACACCACCAGGACAGTCATCAGCCACGGCGCGTCGACGACCATCGCGATGGCCACGAGCAGCACGACGGTCACGGCGGGGGTGAGGATGGTGATTAGGCTGGCATGCGCATCGCCGAACCGGCCGGCCAGGATGGTTCCGACGAACGAGCCGACACCGAAGCCGGTCAGGACCAGCGGCACCAACGGTGCAGGTACCCCGGCGCGGTCGGTGAGGATCGGGGCGATGAAGGAGTACGCGGCCAGCACGCCGCCGGTGGTCGTCAGACAGGCCAGCAACGTCAACCACAGCCGGCCCGACCGCAGTCCGACGAGCTCGGCGCGCAATGATCCCTTCGCCCGCTCGGCGGACTCACCCGGGACCAGCCGGGCCACCAGCACCGTCGCCATCGCCGCGGCCACGGCGAGCACCCAGAAGGTGCCCCGCCAGCCCGTCAGCTGAGCGATGACAGCACCGGCCGGTACGCCGAGGACGGTGGCGAGCGCGGCGCCCGCGCCGACGACCCCCATCGCCCGCGCACCCGCGGCAGGACCGGCCGCGCGGGTGGCCACGACGGCGGCGACCGCCCAGAACGCGCCGGTGGCCACCGCAGTCACGAACCGGGCCGCCAACAACACGGTCAGATCCGAGCTCACCGCGACCACGACATGCCCCACCATGAACACGACCATCGCGAGCACCAGGGTCAGCCGCTTCGACAGCCCCATCGTGACCATGGTCATCACCGGGGCTCCGATGATCATGCCGAGCGCGAACACGGTGATCAGATGCGCGGCCTGCGGCAGCGAAACGCCCAGGTCCGTGGCGACCTCCGGGAGGATGCCGGCCACGACGAACTCCGTGGTCAGCATCAAGAACGTTCCCAAGGCGAGCACGTACACCACCAGCGGCATCCGCTCCCGCTCGCGTGCGGTCGGTGCGGACTTCGCCGCCGACGGTTGCTCGGCAGTAACGGTGGGCATGCAGGGTGCTCCTCAAGATCGTCGATTGGCTTGTTGGGATCCATTCCAGCCCAGTTCTCGCGGGCGCGGGAGGTCCGATCTATCGGGGGGACAAGCTCTCCCCCTGCTAGTCCGCGCCGGACGTCCTACCGTTGACGCATGGGCAGCCCACCACCGAACCGTGACGACATCCGCGACTTCCTCATCAGTCGGCGGGCTCGGCTCACCCCCGAACAGGTTGGGCTGCCCAGCGGCAACCGGCGACGCGTGAAAGGGCTGCGCCGCGAGGAGGTGGCCGTGCTGTCCGGGGTGAGCACCGAGTGGTACACCCGACTCGAGAAGGGCCACATCAGCGGCGTCTCCGAAGACGTTCTCGCCGCCGTCGCCCGCGCCCTGCAGCTCAGCGACGACGAACGGGGCTACCTCTTCGACCTGGCCAAAGCTGCCCGTCCCACCCGCCGCACACCGCCGCGGCCGCGAGAGCCCGTTGCCGAGACTCCGGTGCAGTGGCTGATCGACTCCGTCACCCTGTCGGCGGTGTTCGTCCGCAACGGCCGACTCGATGTCGTGGCCAGCAACGCGCTCGCCCGAGCCCTGCATGCCCCCATGTTCAACAGCCCCACCACCGATGGCAGCATCGCGAACTTTGCCCGGTTCCACTTCCTGGATCCTGCGTCGCGGGAGTTCTTCGTCGACTGGGAGTCAGGCGCAGCCGCCACCGTCGCCCTTCTCCGAGCCGAGGCCGGCCGCAACCCCGGCGACCGCGCACTGCGAGAGCTGGTCGGAGAGCTTTCCACCGTCAGCCCCGAGTTCCGCACCATGTGGGCATCTCACGACGTCCGCAGCCGCCACGAAGGACTCAAACGGCTGCAGCACCCCGTTGTCGGCTACCTCGAACTCACCTACCAGGCCGCCGAGCTCTCCAACCCCACCCGGGCCGCACGGTCGCTCAACCTCTACACCGCTGAACCGGGCACCTCTCACGAGGAGAACCTCAAGCTGCTGACCAGCTGGTCAGCAGTCCCCGCAGGCCAGTAGCGAGGGACCGTACGCGGATCGACGAGCGCGGGCCCTCGCCGGTTCCAGTTGCACAGCGCTCCTCTCCCAGCAAAGAGAGGCAGTATCCGTCCAGCGGATGGCGGTGCGTCATCATGAAAGCAGCCGCGCTCGTGTCCAGGTCCATCGGAGTCGGAGGCGGGGAGGTACTGCCAAGAGGGGTAACAGCAGAGCACCCCACGACTCCAGCAACCCTCCTAGGGTGAGTCGCATGGCGACGCCGAACCGTGAGGAAGTCCGTGACTTTCTCACCACCCGCAGAGCGAAAGTCCGCCCCCATCAGGTCGAGATGCCGACCGGCGGCAACCGCCGTGTTCCCGGCTTGCGGCGTTCGGAGGTGGCGACGCTGGCCGGTGTCAGCATCGAGTACTACACCCGAATGGAGCGCGGCAACCTCGCCGGGGTGTCGGAGTCGGTACTGGACGCCGTCGCCCAAGCCCTCAGGCTCGATGAGGCTGAGCGTGAGCATCTCTTCGACCTCGCCCGAGCGGCCCGCACCTCCCCGGCGGAGCGCCGCCGCCGCAGCCAGCGCGGCGCCACCGTCAGACCGGGCCTGCAGTACGTGCTCGACGCGATCACCGGTGGCCCTGCCCTGGTCCGCAACGGACGGCTCGACATCATCGCCGCCAACGCGCTCGGCTGGGCCCTGCATTCGGCGGCGGCCGCGAACCCTCGCCGCCCGGTGAACCTGGCCCGGCACTGCTTCCTCGACCGGAGCAGCGCGGAGCGGTTCTACCCGGACTGGGACAAGGCGGGTGACACGATCGTGGCGATCCTACGGGCTGAAGCCGGCCGAGATCCGTACGACAAGGACCTGCAGGACCTGATCGGTGAGCTGTCCACCCTCAGCGAGGACTTCCGGGCCAAGTGGGGCCTGCACGACGTCCGTCGGCACGCCTCCGGGGAGAAGCACTTCATCCACCCGGTCGTCGGCCGGCTCGACCTGGCCTTCGAGAGCGCCGACCTGGTCACCGATCCCGGCTGGAAGCTGCTGATCTACGCCGCCGAACCGGCCTCACCGTCTGCGGATGCCCTCGCCCTGCTGGCCAGCTGGGCCGCCACCGACGCCTCGAGCCGGGATCAGACCCTCATCGACGACGACACCCATGCGTCCTGAACGCCCACCAGCCACCGGCGCAGACCCAGCCCAGGAAATGATGACCCACCAGATGATGACCCCACCTGTCCCCGACGACCCAACATCCGCCGCCGGTCCGGTCGCAACGGGACAGCCCAGCACACCGTTGCTGATGGCCGGTGGACTCCCCAACGGGCCGCATGCCCGGATCGTGATCACCATCGCCTCGATGGGCTTCTTCTTGATCACGCTCGACATCTCCATCGTCAACGTCGCCTTGGCGCAGATCAGGGCCGAGCTCGGCGGCGGAACCGTCGGGCAGCAGTGGATCATCGACGGCTACACCCTGGTGTTCGCCGCGCTGTTGTTGTTCGCCGGCAACCTGGCCGACCGGATCGGCGCCAAGAAGGCGATGGCCCTCGGCATCGCGATCTTCGGTGTCACCTCAGCTGCGTGCGCCTTCGCCCCCACGACCGGGCTGCTGATCGCCGCGCGGTGCGCCCAAGGGGCCGGTGCGGCGATCATGCTGCCCGCCTCGATGTCACTGGTCCGCGAGACGTTCCCCGACCCGGCTCGGCGCGCCAAAGCGCTCGGGGTGTGGGCCGTCGGCGGTGCGGTCGCCGCGCTCGTCGGCCAGCCGCTGGGTGGCTTGTTGACCACGTTCGACTGGCGGTGGGTGTTCACCATCAACCTGCCGGTCTGCGCCGGCATGCTCTTGTTGGTCACCGTAGTCGCCCCGTCCCCGACCCGGCCGACCCCGTTCGACTGGGCCGGCCAGATCCTCGCCGTCATCGGCCTGTCCGCCCTCGTCTACGGACTCATCGACGGCGGCCACGCCGGCTTCGGCTCCGCACCCGTCATCACCGCGCTGACCGTCGCCATGGTTGCCCTGGTCGGGTTCGTGATCGTGCAGTCCCGGGTCGCGCATCCGATGATGCCGCTGGACCTGTTCCACGCCCGTGGGTTCCGCCTGGCCCTGCCGGTCGGGTTCGCGTTCATGGTCGGCAACTACGGCAACGTCTTCGTAATCAGCCTCTTCTTGCAGCAGGAGCTCGGGATGCCCCCGTTGCAGGCCGGCCTGGTGTTCCTGCCGTCAGCGTTCTTCGCGATCGCCGCCAACCTGGCCTCCGGGCCGATCACGAACCGCTACGGCGCACGCCTGCCCGTCGTCGCCGGGCTGTCGTCCATGGCGGTCGGACTCACCGCCCTGCTCATCACCGCCCCTCTCGGCCATCCATGGCTGATCGCGCTCTGCGTCATCCCCATCGGGGCCGGCGGAGCGTTGGCCATGCCATCGGTCACCGGCGTCGTCCTCGAGGGCGTGCCCGCCCGACAGGCCGGCACCGCCAGCGCGGTCTTCAACACCTTCCGCCAGGTCGGCGGAGCCGTCGCCATCGCAGTCTTCGGAGCCCTCATCGCCAACCCCGACCACGTCGTCCAAGGCATACGGGTCAGCCTCGGCATCGCCGCCGCCCTCCTGCTGCTCGCCGCCCTCAGCAGCCTCCGGATCCAGCCGCGCGCCACCACCACGCTCTGAGCACCGCCCACCAGCAACCCGATCCCCGACCACATCAGCACTAGGAGAAACATGCACCAGCGCACTCTCGGCCCCGATCTCCACGTCTCCGCCATCGGTCTTGGCTGCATGAGTATGACCGGCGGCTACAGCGGCCACCCCGACCACAGCCAGATGGTCGAGCTCATCCACGCCGCCGTCGACCGCGGAGTCACCTTCTTCGACACCGCGGAGATCTACGGCCCGCACGCCAACGAGGAACTCGTCGGCGAGGCACTGGCCCCGGTCCGCGACCAGGTCGTCATCGCCACCAAGTTCGCCCAAGATATCGACCCGGCGACCCGGGCTCCGCGGGGCCGGATGCTCACTCCCGACCAGCTGCCCCAGTCCGTCGACGGGTCGCTGCGGCGCCTCGGCGTCGACACCATCGATCTCTACTACCAGCACCGGGTTAACCCCGACGTCGCCATCGAGGAGTACGCCGGAGCCGTCGCAGAGCTGATCGCCGCCGGCAAAGTCCGCCACTACGGCCTGTCCGAGGCTGCGGCCGGCACCATCCGCCGGGCCCACGCCGTGCAACCGGTAACCGCCATCCAAAGCGAGTACTCCCTATGGTGGCGGCGCCCCGAAGACGACGTGCTGGCCACCTGCGCCGAGCTCGGCATCGGGTTCGTGCCGTTCAGCCCGCTCGGCAAGGGATTCCTCACCGGCACCGTCGATGCCTCCACCACGTTCGAGGACGGCAACGACCTCCGTGCGTCCATCCCGCGCTTCTCCGTGGAGGCCCGCGAGCAGAACGCGGCCATAGTCGACCTGGTCCGCGGGGTCGCCACCGCCAAGGGCGTCACGCCCGGGCAGGTGGCCCTGGCGTGGCTGCTGGCCCAACAGCCGTGGATCGTTCCCATCCCCGGCACCACCAAAGCCCACCGGATGGAGGAGAACAGTGCCGCTGCCGACGTCGTGCTGACCGAGACCGAAGTGCAGCAGCTCACCGAGGCCTCCTCGGCCATCAAGATCGAAGGCGGCCGCTACCCCGACTTCCTCGAAGCCCAAACCAACCTCTGAGCCCCGACTCCCGAGCCGACCAGCGCCATCTGGCCAGCAACCGCCGAGCCAGCAACGTCGAAAGGAGCGGCGACATGACCGACACGCCCACCAGTGCCACCCGGCTGTTCCCGATGATCGGTGACCCATCAAGTACGTGGAGTCTTTGACCCGTCTCACCCGGACCTTCCGCGACCGCAACTACGACGCGATCTGCCAGCGTCTTGGATAACCGCTACTGCCGCGGCAAAACGGTCAGGACTCGGGCGACGTGGTCACGGAACTCGGTCATGTAGTTGGCGAGGAGGATAGCGGTCGACTCATTCGTGACTTCCCCGTCCTCTGTGAATATTTCCGGTGAGTAGCGGATGTAAGCCTCTGGTGACGTCATCTGTCTGGCATTGCAGAAGCTAAGGACTGCACGCAGGCTCTGCTGGCCGACAGCGGTGCCGATTGGTCCGATGGAGGCTCCGATGACGCCGGCGGGGATGTGGTGGAAGGAGTTCTGCCCCCACGGCCGGGAGGCCCAGTCGATCGCGTTCTTCAGAGCGCCCGGGATCGATCGGTTGTACTCTGGCGAGACGAACAGGATCGCTTCAGCTGCGCCGATAGCCTCCTTCAGCGCGTTTGGCTCCGGCGGATAGTCGTCGTCGTAGTCCGGGCTGTAGAGCGGGAGGTTGCCGATGGGGATCTCTGTGAATTCGAGGTCATGGGGTGCTAAGCGGATGAGTGCTCGGGATAGGACACGGTTGATGGACTTCGATGAGAGGCTACCGACGAAGTAGCCGACCTGGTACGTACGCATTACTGCTCTCCTGACTTTGAGGTGATGGTTGCTGACGATCAGGTGGGACGGCCGCGGCTAGGACCCGTACCGCCTTTCTCGACGGGCGACGAGTTGGCTAATCTGCGGGAGAACGCCGGGGTGGATCTGGTGTCCGGCTGGATGCGGCAGCTCGACCACGTCAGCGGCTCGCTCGCGCAACTGAACTGCTAGACGCTGTGTCATTGCCGCAGGGATCATGGGGTCCTGCTCGCCGTTGGAGATAACGACCAGCGTCCCGGTGAGGTCGGCGTGCGGGGGGTTCTCAAACGGCACCATGGCTGCCAGCAGCACGGCGGCCGCTAGGGCACCCGGTCGCTGCAGGAGCAGCGCGGACGCAATGTTGGCGCCGTTCGAGAACCCGACGGCTACCAGCGAGCGTTTCTCGATGGCGTACTCCGCGCTCGCGGTGAGGACAAAATCGGCGAGGTCCTCGGCCTGACGGCGCAGGTCGTCCTCGTCGAACACGCCCTCGCTCAGACGACGGAAGAACCGGGGCATGCCGCTCTCCAAGACGGTGCCGCGTACGGACAGCACGGCTGCCCCGGGCGACAGGCGGTCGCGCAGGAACAGGAGATCGTGCTCGTTCCCGCCCGTTCCGTGCAGGAGCAGCAGTGGTGAGCCGGCAGCGGACTCCTCAGCCGGCAAAAACACGTGTGGCCGGTCAAGGCCGGTGTTGGAGGTCATGGAACATCGACGTCGAGCTGGAGCTGCGGCAGCGCGGCGGCGATCTGCTCGCGGTTGGGCTCCAGCCAGGGCGGCAGCTTGAGGTGGCGCCCGAGCTCGAGCAGCGGCTCGTCGACCGAGAAGCCGGGCGCATCAGTGGCGATCTCGAACAGCACCCCGCCGGGTTCCCGAAAGTAGATGGACTTGAAATACTGCCGGTCCAAAATCTTGGTGACGGCGACTCCACGCCCGAGCAGCTCCTGCTGCCAGGTCGTCATCGTGGTCAGGTCGGGTGCCCTGAAAGCAACGTGGTGCACCGTGCCCCCTGCCTGCAGGCCCCGGTCCCGAACCCCGGGGAGAACATCCACCAGGGCGCCGGAGCTGCCCCCTGCCATCCCGAACCGTGCGCGGTCTCCGTCCTCTCCGGTCACGCTCATGCCCAGCAGCTCGGTCAGCATCGCGGCCGACGGGTCGAGCTGCCGCTCGGACAAGGTGACGGCGTGCAGCCCCCGAACGGCGTGCTCGGCGGGGATGTCGGCGACGCCGTCCCAGCCCGACCGCTGATCCCCTGCCGAGGCGACGAGGTCGATCACCATGCCGTCGGGGTCGCGGAAGGTGAGAACGTCCTCCTCGTCCCGGCTGACCGGCTGGTCGGCATCCATCCCCAGCTTCTGGAACCGTTCGTGCCACCACCCGAGCGACGATCCGGGCACGCTGAAGGCCGTGGCTGTGGTCATGCCAGCGCCTTGTCGGCCACGGGGAACATCCGGCCACGGGAAGAAGGTGAGCAGGCTGGCGGGGCTGCCTTGCTCATCCCCGTAGTAGAGGTGGTAAGTGTCGGGCGCGTCGAAGTTGACCGTCTGCTTGACCAGCCGCAGTCCGAGGGCACGGGTGTAGAAGTCCACGTTCGACTGCGGATCTGTGGCGATGGCCGTTACGTGATGCAACCCGTGCGGATTAACCTGCGTCATGTGCAAAAACTCCTCAGTGAGTAGGGCTCTCGGCCTGCGCCGCAGGCTCGCTGGACTGACCCAGCACTGGTCCGCACCCGTCGACGAGGCGGAAGGAAACGAGCACGTCGTTTGCTGTGGTCGAAGGATTGGAAACCTGAAGGTCGGTGTAGCCGAGGCTGGCTAAGCCGCGGCGGCCCAGCTCATCCACAAGGTCAGGATCAGTCGACATGGCCGCGAAGTTCCACGTCGAGCCGCTCCGCTAGGTCGGTCAGGGCGATGCCGAAGGTCTCGAGCACTCTTGCCCCCGCAGCGCCGACCTCGAAGGTGGCGTAGTCGGTGTAGACGCGGCTGACGCAGCCCAGCCCGGTGAGCGGGTAGGTGCAGGCCGACACGAGCTTCGGGATCCTGTCCTTGGTGAACAGCGTCATCATCACGAACACCGACTTGGCGCCGATCGCGAGGTCCATGGCCCCGCCGACCGCGGGGATGGCGCCCGGTGCCCCGGTGTGCCAGTTGGCGAGGTCCCCGTGCTCGGAGACCTGGAACGCGCCCAGGACGCAGACGTCGAGGTGGCCGCCGCGCATCATCGCGAAGGAGTCGGCGTGGTGGAAGTAGGAGGCGCCGGGGAGCTCGGTGACGGGAATCTTGCCGGCGTTGATCAAATCGGGGTCGACCTCATCATTGCGGGCGGCGGGTCCCATGTTGAGCATGCCGTTCTCGGTGTGCAGCACCACGCCGGATCCGGCGACCAGGTGGTCAGCGACCAGGGTCGGCTGGCCGATCCCCAGATTGACGTAGGCGCCGTGCGGGATGTCGCCCGCGATCGCCGCCGCAAGCTCGTTCTTGTCCCGCGGGCCCCGGTCCAGGTGCTCCACGACGCTCATGACCCGCCCTTCCGCACAGCAGCCAGATCCAGCAGGGTGTCGGTGTAGATGCCAGGCGTGACGACGACCTCCGGGTCGATGGCACCGATCTCGACGACGCGGCCTACCTCCACGATGGTCCGCCGGGCCGCGGTGGCCATCACTGGGCCGAAGTTGCGGGCGGTCTTGCGGTAGGTGAGGTTGCCCATGCGGTCACCGGTGTGTGCGGCGATCAGCGCGACGTCGCCGGAAATGGGTAGCTCGAGCACGTAGATGCGGCCGTTGAACTCTCGGGTCTCCTTGCCCTCGGCCAGCGGGGTGCCGACGCCCGTGGGGCAGAAGAAGGCTCCGATGCCTGCCCCGGCTGCCCGCATCCGCTCGGCCAGGTTGCCCTGCGGCACCACCTCAAGCTCGACCTGCCCCTCCCGGTAGAGACGGTCGAACACCCAGGAGTCGCTCTGCCGCGGGAACGAACAGATCACCTTCCGCACCCGGCCCGCCGCGAGCAACGCCGCCAGCCCGGTGTCGCCGTTACCCGCGTTGTTGCTGACCACGGTCAGGTCAGACGCGCCGGAGCGGATCAGTGCGTCGATCAGCGTGACCGGCATGCCGGCCATCCCGAAGCCGCCGACCAGGACGGTCGAGGAGTCCTCGATGCCGGCGACCGCCTCGTCCGGGTCGCTCACCACCCGCGGGCTCATGCGGCGGACCCCGGCCGCCCGTTCCCGAACTGCACATTCTCCAGCACCACGGCCAGGCCTTGGCCCACCCCGATGCAGATCGCGGCCACACCCCAGCGCTGCCGGCGCTCGACCAGCACCTTCGCGAGGGTGCCGAGGATCCGGGTCCCCGATGCCCCCAGCGGGTGTCCGATCGCCAACGCCCCACCCTTGGTGTTGACGATCTCCGGGTCGATGCCCCAGGCGTCGACGCAGACCAGAGACTGGACTGCAAAGGCCTCGTTCAGCTCCACCGCCCCCACGTCGCCCCAGCCGATGCCGGCCCGCCGCAGGGCGATCTCCGCGGCCTGCACCGGTGCGTAGCCGAACATCTGGGGCTGGAGGGCTGCGGCCCCGCGGCCGGCGATGCGCGCCACGGGGTCCAGCCCGATCTGCGCCGCCGCCTCCCCGGACCCGAGCAGGACGGCGGAGGCGCCGTCGGTGAGCGGGGAAGCGTTGCCGGCGGTGATAGTGCCGTCGGGGCGGAAGACGGGTTGGAGCGTCGCCAGCTTCTCGACCGTGCTGCCCGGGCGGACCCCCTCGTCGCGAACCAGGTCCGTACCGGGAACCTGCACCGTGAGGTCGTCGTAGAAGCCCCCGGTCCACGCCGCATCCGCCCGTTGGTGCGAGCCGGCTGCGAATCGGTCCTGCCGCTCCCGGGAGATGGAGAACTTCTCCTGCAGCTGCTCGTTGCACTCTCCCAACGACACCGTCCACTCCACCGGCATCCGCGGGTTCACCAACCGCCAGCCCAGAGTCGTCGAGACGGCCGTGACGTCGCCGGCCGGGAAAGCCCGCGCCGGCTTCGGCAACACCCACGGCGCCCGGGTCATCGACTCCACCCCGCCCGCCACCACCACATCTGCGTCCCCGGTCTCGATCGTCCGCGACCCGATCATCGCCGCATCCAGACTCGACCCGCACAGACGGTTGATGGTCGTGGCCGGCACGCTGACCGGCAGTCCGGCGAGCAGCACCGCCATCCGGCCCACGTTGCGGTTATCCTCGCCGGCACCGTTCGCGCTGCCCCAGAACACGTCACCGATCCCGGACCGGTCGAGCGCGGGGGCGCAATCTAAGACGCCCGTCAGCGCGGTCGCGGCCAGGTCGTCTGGCCGTACGCCGGCGTACGCGCCACCGAACTTGCCGAACGGGGTCCGGACGGCGGCATAGAGGTAGGTCGAGGTCACGCCAGCTCCTTCTCTCGTCTGCAGGGATCTTGCCCGCTCTGCCTGGTGCTTGGCTCATCCCGGACATCCCCTCGAACTGCACGCAAGGAGAACGAGCACCGCGGAACCACGGCTGTTTGACGTCGCCAACCCGGGCGCTGAAGACGCAACCCTCCAATCGCTTAGGAATGCAGCGTGCTACGGACTGTCAGGAATCGTCCAGCGGTGAAGCACGCTCGTATCGTGATTCAAGTAACGTCGCGCGTTTCGTATAGCGAGGACGCCGCTCACGAGCAGGACCGTGACCGGCCGTCCTCCTAGGCTCGCTACGAGAGCCCCGTCACCGAGGACGAGGCCCTGGTGAACGGAAAGGACAGCGTGCGTTCGTTCGAGTCGCAAACCGGAAGAACTCGGATCGTCTTCGGTTCTGGAACAGTGCAAGGGCTCGCCGATGAGCTGACTCGGTTGGAGGCTCATCACGCCCTGGTGCTGTCCACGCCGGGACAGGCAGCGTTGGCTCACCGCATCGGCGACGTGCTGGGTGGAAAGACTGCCGGCCTGTTTAGTGAGGCGGTCATGCACACGCCCGTCGACGTGACCGACCGAGCAGCCGCCTACCTGCAGCAAGTCGGCGCTGATGCAGTCGTAGCTGTGGGGGGTGGTTCCACCACCGGCCTCGGCAAAGCCCTGGCCTCGCGCACTGGTCTACCTCACCTGGTGCTGCCCACCACCTACGCCGGCTCGGAAGTGACGCCGGTTCTTGGCGAGACCGCTGCCGGAATGAAGACCACGCGCTCATCACCCACGATCCAGCCGGACACCGTCATCTACGACGTCGACCTGACGCTGACGCTGCCCTGGCTGGTGTCGCTGACCAGCGCGGTGAACGCCATGGCCCACGCAGTCGAGGCTCTGTACGCCGCCGAGCGGACCGAGGTGAGCGATCAGATGGCCACGGACTCCCTGGTCGCGCTGTCAACTGGGCTTCGCGACCTGTACGTGAACCGGGGAAGCGTCGAGGCCAGGTCGGAGCTGCTCTACGGCGCCTGGCTAGCCGGAGCCTGCCTCAGTGCCGTCGGCATGGGTCTCCACCACAAGCTGTGCCACACCCTCGGCGGAAGCTTTGGTCTCCCTCACGCGCCCACCCACACGGTGGTGCTGCCGTACGCCATGGCGTACAACCAACCCGCTGCCCCGGCAGCAGTCGCCGCCGCCGCGGCGGCCCTCGACGTCGCCGAGGGGCCCGCGGGCCTGCAGAGTTTCATCCAGTCCCTTGAGGGGCCCGTCGATCTCGCAGCACTCGGCTTCGCAATCGAGGACGTTGCTCGGGCGGCTGACCTCGCCACTGCCCGGCCGTACCCGAATCCTCGCGAGGTCACCAAAGAGGGAGTGGCCCAACTGCTGCAGCGCGCTACGACCGGTGCGCCGATCGAAGGAGATCGATGACAACCACCGGCCGATCAGCGTCAGGTGCCTCCGACGCGCTCGCGCCGGAGACGGCAACGGTTGCGAAGGCGCTCACCCAGGAGGTTCTGCAGAGCTTCGACCATGCCCCGGAGCGCCTGCGGACCCTGATGCAAAGCCTTGTCGGCCATCTTCACACCTTCGTCCTCGACAACGACCTCACCGAGGCGGAATGGCGCTACGCCATCGACTTCCTGACCCGGGCCGGCCACATTACCTCCGACACCCGCCAGGAGTTCATCCTCCTGTCCGACACGCTCGGGGTCAGCAGCTTGGTGGACCTGCTCACCAACTCACGCACCCCGGAGTCCACCCCCTCTGCCGTCCTCGGCCCGTTCTACGTTGAGGGACCGCCCGATCTGCCAGACGGCACGGACATCTCCGGCGGCCACCTCGACGGCGACCCTGTGCTGGCCAACATCACGGTCAACGACCTGCAGGGCAGACCCATCCCGGGTGCGGTCGTTGACGTCTGGCAGGCCAACCAGGACGGCTTCTACGACGTCCAGCTGCCGGACCTCGAGGGACCGGTTCTGCGCGGACGTCTCCGCACCGACACGCACGGACACGTCAGCTTCTGGACGATCCTGCCGGCCCCGTACCCGATCCCCGATGACGGCCCCGTCGGCCAGATGCTGGCAGCAGCCGGGCGGCACCCAATGCGAGCACCGCACATCCACTTCATGATCGCCGCGCCTGAGAAGCACACGCTCGTCACCCAACTGTTCGTGGAAGGCGGGGACTACCTCGGCTCCGACACCGTTTTCGGCGTCAAGGCGCCCCTCACCGTGCCGTTCCCCGTGCAAGACGACCCGCCCGCGGACGGTCATGCCGCGCACTGGCGCCGCCTCGACTTCATCTTCAATCTCGCCGACCAGACCTGAGCACCAGGAGCACAGGATGACCCAGGACCATTCCATCGAGCCGATCTCCGCGCCCGACCCGAGCCTGCCGTCCTCGGAGGGCAGGCCATTCGACAGTGACGTGCTTGTCGCGGGCAGCGGACCTGCCGGCGGAACAGCCTCGGCACTGCTGGCGACCTACGGAGTCCGCACGACCATGGTCACGAAGTACGGCTGGGTGGCGAACTCGCCACGCGCGCACATCACGAACCAGCGGGCGATGGAGGTTTTCCGCGACCTCGGGATCGAGGACAGGGCGCTCGAGAAAGGCACGCCCAGTGCGCTGATGGGTGACACGGTCTTCGCCACGTCACTCGTCGGCCAGGAGATCGGACGTATACGGACCTGGGGCACAGGCGATGAGTCGCTGACGGAGTACACCGCGCAGAGCCCTTGCCACATGATCGACCTCCCCCAGACCTACCTCGAGCCGATCCTGCTGCAGACAGCAGCTGAGCGCGGCGCGGCCGTCGTCTTCAACACCGAGCTGATCGGGTTCGACCAGGACGCCGAAGGCGTTACGGCCAAGTTGCGCGACCGGCTCTCCGGTCGGATCTACGAGCACCGTACGCGCTACCTGATCGGAGCCGACGGCGGACGGAGCCTCGTCGCCGAAACCCTCGCTCTGCCCATGCACGGCCAGATGGGCAAAGCCGGCAGCATGAACATCGTCTTCCGCGCTGCCCTCTCCCATCTAGTCGCCCACCGACCCAGCGTCCTCTACTGGATAATGAGGCCCGGCGCCGACGTCGGCGGTATCGGCATGGGTCTGCTGCGGATGGTTCGGCCCTGGAACGAGTGGCTCATCGTGTGGGGTTACGACATTGAGAAGCCGCCGCCCGACGTCACCGAGGAGTCGGCCGCAGCCATCGTTCGTGATCTCGTGGGGGACCCCGGGCTCGAGGTCCAGGTCGACTCCGCCGCCCTGTGGACCGTCAACCATGCCTACGCCACCCGGTATGCAAAAGGTCGCGTCTTCTGCGCCGGGGACGCGGTCCACCGTCACCCGCCTTCGAACGGTCTCGGCTCCAACACCTCGGTCCAGGACGCCTACAACCTGGCCTGGAAGCTCGCAGCCGTCCTCCGCGGTGAAGCAGGCGTTGCCCTGCTGGAGACGTACTCGGCAGAGCGGGCGCCGATCGGGCGGCAGATCGTCGAGCGCGCCAATCTGTCGCGTGACCAGTTCGGGCCGTTGTTCCAGGCTCTTGGCGTCTTGGGCGGGGATGAGAAGGGCATCGCCAAGGCCCTGGCCAGCGCCGCCGACCCCACGGAGGAGGGCAAAAAGAAGCGAGCGGCGATCCATCAGGCCATCGAGCTCAAGCACTACGAGTTCAACGCCCACGGGGTCGAGCACAATCAGCGTTACACCTCCACCGCGGTGGTACCCGACGGGACGGTCGAACGGGTGAACCGCGACGAGGAGCTGTTCGGACGACCCTGCACCCGCCCTGGAGCCAAGCTGGTGCACGCCTGGCTGGTTTCGCCCGAGGGTCACCGCGTGTCAACGCTGGACCTGGTGGGACACGGTTCGTTCTCGGTGGTGACGGGTTTGTCCGGCACGGCCTGGGAGGAGGCCGCGGCAGTTGTCGCCGGCGAGCTCAGGGTCGGGCTACGCACGGTCGTCATCGATCGGGACGCGCGGGACGCCTACGGTGAGTGGCACCGGCGCAGCGAGATCGAGGAGGATGGGGTCCTGCTGGTCCGTCCTGACGGCTATGTGGCCTGGCGACACGCTTCCGCAGCTGGTGATGCAGCTGCAGCGACCCGGCTGCTGGGCCAGGTCCTGCGCTCGGTGCTGTCTCGGGACAGTTGAACCGCTGCGCTCCGACCCCCTCACCGACGGGGCCTCCTCGCGTCGTCGTGCGATGATGTCGGCATCCATGGGCACACGCCCCGCGCCCGCGGAGGCGGAGGTGAGAGCGATGTCGAACGTTGGCGAGCTGGAGGTCGCGGACACTCTGGGCATCCTGGCGATGCCAGGGGTGAAGACTCAGCGAACCAGCCAGGGACTGGGATGGTCAGGGCTGCTGCTGTCGGTGCAGAAGGAGCAGCCCTACGAAGCTGACTTCGTCGGGTCGCGCAGCCATCTAGTCATTCTCCACCTCGATGGCCCAGTGCAGGTGACGCGCGGGGCCGGGCCACGCGCCCAGACCCGCACCATCGGGGCCGGCGGGCTGTTCATGCATCCCGCGGGGCGCGACCTCAGCGTCACCTTGGGCGGGACGCTGAGGACGCTGCACATCTATCTCGACCAGGCAGTGCTGCGCCGCGTCGCTGAGGAGGACGTGGAGCTGGCGGAGGAGATGGGCACCACCGACCCGCTGCTCGAACACCTGCTGCTGTCGCTCGACGCCGTCACCAAGGTCAGGGCCACAGCCTCCCAGCTCTACGTGGACAGCCTCAGCACCGCAGTGGCCGCCCAGCTCGTCGAACGTCACTCATCGCTGCGCAGGACAGTGCTGCAGCGGCGGAGCCGGGGATTGCCTGACCGGGAACTGCGCCGGGCCACCGATCTGATGCACGAGTGCATGGGTGAGACCCTCCCACTGTCCGAGCTGGCTTCCACCGTCGGCCTCAGCGAAAGCCAGTTCACCCGTGCCTTCAAGGCCCGGACTGGGGAGCCGCCTCATCGGTACCTGATGGGCCTCCGCGTGGACCATGCCCGAAGGCTGCTCCAGACCACCGAACTCTCCATCGCCGAGATCGCCTCGTCGTGCGGGTTCGCCAGTCAGGAGCATCTCACGCGGGTGATGCGAGCGCGGTTGAGCACCACGCCAGCGGCGTTGCGGCGCAGCTTCGGCTGACCGGTCTAGAGAGTGAGCCAGGATGGACCGGCCAGGCTCGCGGCCAGAACGGCAGGACCGCCAGGGTGCGAGGGCGGGCGTCATCAAGTTCTTCGGAGACCAGTTGGCGGGCCAGGCCTCGACCGCTGAAGGCGCCGCTGACATGTGATGGGTGAAGGCGGTTCTGGTTGCGCTGAGCTCGTAGTTGGACAATCCAGCGAGGTGTTCGTCGTCGTAGATCCGTAGCGGCTCTCGGTCAGATCGTCGCGGACGTGAAGGTCCTCTCGTGAGGACTATGGCCGTCGGTGGTCGGACGGCCCCGAGCCGCGTTGTTGATCGAGGAGAGACACGGATGTTGATCAGCTCACGAGCGTGCGGTCGAGGCCCGCCTCCTCGGACGCCGCGCCCATAGCCTTCGCGACCTCGATCTGCGCCCGGTACACCTGGGGTGCTGCTTGTCGATCCGCACCCGCGGCCGGGCTTCGTCATCAGTCATCTCGGTTCGGGGCCTTGCTGCTGCCAGTACGGGGGTTGGGCCGGGATCAGTGGCAGCGATGACCGTACCCGCCCGAACCGGTCGTCCTGCCGCGCCCAGGAGGCGTAGGCTTCGTCGATCTCGTCGCGGTTGCGGCCCACGAAGTTCCACCACATCACGATCGGCTCCTTGAACGGTTCCCCACCGAGCAGCACGACCCGGCTCGGTTGCCGCACTTCGAGCCTGAGCTCGTTCC
>JAOPXN010000072.1 GCA_025965155.1 Propionibacteriaceae bacterium | reverse complement strand
CTGCCGTACCGCGCACTGTTCAGTCGCGGCGTCCGGCAGGACACGGTGAACCGGCTGGTCGACGCGATGGTGGTGCTGTTGGCTCGGTTGCACCTGATCGGTTTCCTCTGGGGCGACGTATCGCTGTCGAACACCCTGTTCCGCCGCGACGCCGGCTCGTTCGCCGCGTACCTGGTGGACGCCGAGACCGGGGAGCTGCACGACGAGCTGACCAACGGCCAGCGCGAGCACGATCTGAGCATCGCTCGAATCAACCTGTTCGGTGAGTTCTGCGACCTCGAGGCGGGCGGGCTGCTGGACGAGGCGCTGGACCCGCTGACCTTGGTGGAGACGATCGAGAACCGCTACCGCGAGCTCTGGTCGGAGCTGACCGGCGTCGAGGAGTTCGACGGCAGCGAGATGCACCGGATCGAGAGCCGGGTCCGGCGGCTGAACGCGCTGGGGTTCGACATCGCCGAGCTCGACATCACCACCGACTTCGCCGGCTCCACCATCCGGATCCAGCCCAAGGTCGTCGACGCGGGCCACCACTCCCGGCGGCTGATCCGGCTGACCGGGCTGGACACCGAGGAGAACCAGGCACGCCGGCTGCTCAACGACCTGGACACGTTCCGCGCCCGCACCGACCAGCAGGGTGCCGACGAGTCGATCGTCGCGCACCAGTGGCTGACCCAGGTCTTCGAGCCGGTGATCAACGCCGTACCGCCGGACCTGAGGGCCAAGCGGGAGCCGGCCGAGCTCTTCCATGAGGTGCTCGAACACCGCTGGTTCCTGTCCGAGGCCGCGGGGTCGGAGGTGGGGATCCATGAGGCGGCCGAGCGCTACATGAGCACGGTGCTCAACAAGCTGCCCGACGAGGCGATCGCGATGTCGGTGGAGTCGATGGGTCAGCTCGCCAACCCGTACGACCCCTCGCAGGGCTTCGTCGACGACTCCACCGACAAGCCGTACGACCCGTGGGAGGACGCGGAGGAATCCGCCGACGACGAGGAGGCTGAGAGCATGCCGGTCTCTGCCTATCTGGACATCGACAGCCTCCGTCGGCGGGCCGGGGCAAAGAGCGACTGAGCTCGAAGGTCAGCGCGGCGGCATCCGCAGCGCTCCGTCCAGCCGGATCACCTCGCCGTTGAGCAAGGGGTTGGCGATGATCGCGTCGACCAGCTGCGCGTACTCGGTTGGCCGGCCGAGCCGCGCCGGGTGTGGCACCAGAGCCTCCAAGGTCGTTCTGGTCTCGCCCGGCAGCCCGGCCATCATCGGCGTCTCCATCACCCCCGGAGCGATGGTCATGACCCGGATCGCCTTGTCCGCCAGATCGCGGGCAGCGCTCAGGGTCAGCGCGGCAATGCCACCCTTACTCGCCGCGTACGCCGCCTGACCGATCTGTCCGTCGAACGCCGCCACGCTGGCCGTCATCACCACCACTCCGCGGTCGCCGTCGACGGGGGCATTGTTGATCATCTCCGCCGCGGCCAGCCGGAGCACGTTGAACGTGCCAATCAGGTTGATGTCGATCACCGTACGGAACGCCTCCAACGGCAGCACCCCACGCTTGCCGATCACCCGGCCCGGCGTGGCGACACCCGCACAGTTGACCGCCACCCGCAAGGTCCCGAGACCGGCGGCCGCGTCCACCGCTGCCTGTACCTGGTCCTCATCCCGTACGTCGGCCGGCGCGAACAGCACCCGCTCCCCCAGCTCGTCCGCCAGCTCGGCGCCGCGGGACGCCGGCAGGTCGACGATCACCGCCGAAGCCTCACCAGCCAACACCGCACGGACGGTGGCCTCACCGAGGCCGGACGCACCACCGGTGACCAAGACGACGTCGCTGCGGGAAAGGTGCACGGGGATTCCTTCGGGTCTGGACCTTTCGCGACGCGTCAGCTTCGCTGCGACACGCCGCTCAGGCCGCGGAGAACGGGACTTGTCGGCGGTTTAGCGGCGGAGCTGTCGGGCGATGACGAGCTTTTGGATCTGGTTGGTGCCTTCGAAGATCTGGGTCACCTTGGCTTCGCGCATGTATCGCTCCGCCGGGAAGTCTCGGGTGTAGCCGTAACCGCCGAGCACCTGGACAGCATCGGTGGTCACCTTCATCGCCGCATCGGTGGCTACCAGCTTGGCCACCGCCGCGTCCCGGGTGAAGTCCATTCCGGCGTCGCGTTTGCGGGCAGCCATCAGATAGCTGGCGCGGGCCGAGTCGACCGCGGCCGCCATCTCTGCCAGCAGGAACTGCATCCCCTGGAACTCTCCGATGGTCCGACCGAACTGGGTCCGCTCGGCTGCGTAGCCGACCGCACAGTCCAGCGCGGCCTGCGCCAGCCCGGTGGCGCACGCGGCGATCCCCAGCCGGCCGGAGTCCAGCGCCGACAAGGCGATCCGCATACCGTCACCCTCGGCCCCTATCCGGTGGTCCTCCGCCACGCCGACGGTGTCGAAGAACACGGCAGCGGTGGTCGAGCCGGTCAGCCCCATCTTCCGCTCGGGTGCGCCGAAGCTGAGTCCGGGCGCGTGGCCCGGGACCAGGAAGCAGCTGATGCCGTGCTTCGGGTCAGCTCCGGTCCGGGCGAAGGTGGTGTAGAAGTCGGCGAGGCCGCCGTGGGTGATCCAGGCCTTCGCACCGCTCAGCGCGTACCCGTCGTCGGCCGTCTTGGCCCGCGTCGTCATTCCGGCGATGTCGGAGCCGGCCTGGGTCTCCGACAGTGCGTACGCTCCCAGCTGATCGCCGGCGATCATGCCGGGCAGCAAGGTGGCCACCTGCTCCGGCGTGCCGTACCGGGCCAGCGGATGACACGCCATGACGTGGACCGAGACTCCGACGCCGACGCTCATCCATGCCGCGGCGACCTCCTCCAACGCCTGCAGGTACACCTCGTACGGCTGTCCGCCACCACCCACCTCTTCGGGGTACGGCAGCCCGAGCAAGCCGAACCGGCCCAAGATCGCGAACATGTCCTGCGGAAACTCCCCGGCCGCCTCTGCGGCCGCGGCCCGAGGGGCCAGCTGCTCCTGCGCTATCTCCCGGACGAGGGCGATCAGCTCCGCGCCTTCGCTCGTCGGCACCAAACGGTCGACGCTCATCTCCACTGGTCTCCTCGAAACGCCGGGCCGCGTGCCGTCTCAGCATCTGGGGTCAGCAGCGCCCGGAACGGTACTGACCAGAGTACGTTAGTACCGCTATGAATGCCATGTTCGAGGACAGGCGGCTCACCGCGCGGCAGGCCGAGCTGCTGGATGCGCTGGTGAAACTCGTGCTGGCACAGGGATTCAGCCGGTTCACCCTCGATGACGTGGCGGCTGAGCTGAACTGCTCCAAACGCACCCTGTACGCGCTCGCGCACAGCAAGGAGCAGCTGGCCACTACCGCGGTCCGTCACTTCTTCCGCGGCGCCACCGACCAGGTGGAAACGGCCATCGCCGGCACCCGCTCGCCGGCCCGCCGGGTGATCCGGTACCTGGAGGCGGTCGCCGAAGCCCTGCTACCGGCGTCGCTCGCCTTCCGCGCCGACGTAGCGACCTTCGCTCCAACCAGGGAGATCTACGAGGCCAACACGGCGGCTGCGGCGCAGCGCGTCCGCCGGCTCATCGATGAGGGGACCCGGGTCGGCGCCTTCCGCAACGTCAAGACCGACTTCGTCGCCGAGGTGATCACTGCGACGATGCGACGGATCGGGAGCGGCGACGTGCAGCGCTCAACCGGGCTGTCGGACGCGGAAGCATATACTGAACTTGCACGGCTTGTGGTCGCGGCCGTACGACGAATGCCAAATCTCCCCTAGGCTGCGGGCATGGACGAAGATTTGCACCAACTTGGAGAGGACCTGATCACCACCGCGGCGCGGATGGTGCGTTGGGCTCCGACCGACGGTTGGGCCATCAGCCTCGCGTCAGCCAGAATACTGGCACGCCTCTCCGACAGCGGCCCCTCGCGGATCAGTGATCTCGCTGGGCTGGAGAAATGCTCGCAACCGACCATCACCAACCACGTCAAGCGGCTGGAGGCTGCCAACCTGGTCAGCCGCCGTACCGACCCGACTGACGCGAGGGCCTGGGTGATCGAGCTGACCGAGACCGGCGTCAGGCAGCTTCGGGCCATGCGGAACTCATTCGGGACCAACCTGGAGCCCTATCTGGCGGCTCTGTCCCGCCGCGACCAGAAGGCGCTGCGGGACGGCATCGAGGCAATGCGGCGGGTGATGAGTCAACCGACCCGAGGGCCGGTGGATAGGCTGCCTGAATGACGTTCCGGCTTTACGACACCGCGACGCGCTCGGTGCGGGACTTCGTACCCGTGGTTCCGGGCAAGGTGTCGATCTACCATTGCGGCCTCACCGTGCAGTCCCCGCCGCATCTGGGTCACATCCGCAAGGAGGTCGTTTTTGACGTCCTCCGGCGCTGGCTGACCCGCAGCGGCCTGGAGGTCACCGTGATCGCCAACGTAACCGACATCGACGACAAGATCTTGATCAAGTCGGCGGAGGCGGGAGTGCCGTGGTTCGCCCACGCGTACCGCTACGAACGCGAGCTGCACGACGCGTACGACGCGCTGGGCTGCCTGCCGCCCACCTACGAGCCGCGCGCCACCGGGCACATCCCCGAGATGGTCGAGATGATCAAGGTGCTGATCGAGCACCGGCACGCGTACCCGGCCGAGGATGGGTCGGGCGACGTCTACTTCGACGTCCGGTCCTGGCCGACGTACGGCGCGCTGTCCGGGCAGAAGATCGACGACATGGAGGCGGCCGCCGACGCCGACCCGCGCGGCAAGCGTGACCCTCGCGACTTCGCCTTGTGGAAGGGCCACAAGAGCAGTGAGCCGCTGACCGCGTCCTGGCCGACGCCGTGGGGCCGCGGCCGGCCGGGTTGGCATCTGGAGTGCTCCGCCATGGCCGGCAAGTACCTCGGCGACGAGTTCGATATCCACGGCGGCGGGATCGACCTGCGGTTCCCGCACCACGAGAATGAGTTGGCTCAGTCGGCTGCCGCCGGACAGAAGTTCGCTCGCTACTGGATGCACAACGCGTGGGTGACAGCGGCTGGCGAGAAGATGAGCAAGTCCCTCGGCAACGGCGCCCTGGTGTCGGAGGTGACCCGGCGGTATCCCGCGCGGGCTGTCCGCTTCTATCTGGTGCAGCCGCACTACCGGTCCGCGATCGAGTTCTCGGACACGTCGCTGAAGGAAGCCACCACCGCCCTTGCCCGGATCGACAGCTTCGTCACCCGCGCTCGCGAGCTGACGCCGATCGTGGCCGCCGAACCGCCGCCCGAGTTCGCCGATGCGATGAACGACGATCTGGGTACGCCGGGAGCCGTGGCGGTGATCTACAATGCCGTCCGGGTCGGCAACGCCGCCATCGACAGCGGCGACCTGGAGACGGTGGGCACGCAGCTCGCCCAGGTGGCCGTGATGATGGACATCCTCGGGCTGTCGGTCGAGGATGCCGACGCCTCCGCCGGCGATGATCTTCGTCCGGTGCTCGACGGCCTGATGGCCGAGATGATCAAGCAGCGCGCGGAGGCCCGGGAACGTAAGGACTTCGCCGCCGCGGACGCGATCCGAAACTCACTCAAGCAGCTCGGCGTGGTGATCGAGGACACCCCTCGCGGCACCCGCTGGTCGCTGGAACAACAGGAAGACTGATATGCCAGGCAACAGCCAACGAAAAGGTGCCGTCCGGCACAAGGGCAAGGGCAACACCGCCGGGTCCGGTGGCCGGGTCCGCCGCGGGCTGGAGGGCAAGGGTCCCACGCCCAAGGCCGAGGACCGGCCGTACCACAAGGCACATAAGGCCAAGAACCTCGCCAGCCAGCGGCCGGAGCGGCGCTCCGCCAGCGGCGCCCCGCGTACCGGCCGGCCGGGATCCGGCCCGGAGTGGGTGGTCGGGCGCAATCCGGTGCTGGAGGCGATGCAGGCGGAGATCCCGGTCCGGGCCGCCTACATTGCGGAGGGCGCCGAGCGCGATGATCGGATGCGGGAGATCCTGCGGCTCGCCGCGGACCGCGGAACCTCGCTGCTGGAGGTGACCCGGAACGAGATGGACCGGCTGACCGGCGGCGCCATCCATCAAGGCGTCGCGCTGCAGCTGCCGGAGTTTGAGTACGCCCACCCCGACGACCTGATGGCGGCCGCCTTCGACGCCCCGGGCGAGCCGCTGATCGTCGCCTTGGACTCGATCACCGACCCGCGCAACCTCGGGGCCATCGTCCGGTCCGCCGCCGCGTTCGGCGCCGACGGGGTGTTGATCCCGGAACGTCGCTCCGCCGGGATGACTGCGGCGGCCTGGAAGACCTCGGCCGGCGCGGCGGCGCGGATCCCGATCGCTCGCGCCACCAACCTGAACCGCTCGCTGCGGGCGTACGCCGACGCCGGTTTCGCCTTGGTCGGGCTGGACGGTACGGCCGACGTGGACATCGCCGACCTGCCGGAGACCTCCGGTCCGCTGGTGCTGGTCGTCGGGAGCGAGGGCGACGGGCTGTCCCGGCTGGTCCGGGAGGCCTGCGACACCCTCGCCTCGATCCCGATCACCCGCACCGTGGAGTCCTTGAACGCCGGCGTAGCCACCGGCATCGCCCTCTACGAGATCGCCCGCTCCCGCCCCACCCCCTAACAAACTCCCGCGACTAGGCACATCCTCCCCGGTTTCGGCGGCGTGTCCCGGCGGAGGTGACGAGTCGGGCGGGTGCGGGCTAACGCGATAGATTGGACGACGACCCCGTTCGCCCGCACAGGAGTTTCCCCGTGACTGACACCCTCGCGCCCTCGTCCATGGCTCAGACCGCCTCGCAGGCCTACCGCTCCGCTCTGGCCGTGATCGAGTCGGTCGAGCCGCGGATCGCCGAAGCGACCCGCGCCGAGCTCGCCGACCAGCGCAGCTCGCTGAAGCTGATCGCCTCGGAGAACTACGCCTCCCCGGCCGTACTGCTGACGATGGGCACCTGGTTCAGCGACAAGTACGCCGAAGGCACCGTCGGGCACCGTTTCTACGCCGGCTGCCAGAACGTCGACACGGTCGAGTCGCTGGCTGCCGAGCACGCCCGCGAGCTGTTCGGCGCCGAGTACGCCTACGCGCAGCCGCACTCGGGTATCGACGCGAACCTGGTGGCCTTCTGGGCCATCCTGGCGAACCGGGTCGAGCTGCCGGCGCTGGCCGAGCATGGAGTCAAGGGCATCAACGACCTGTCCGAGCAGGACTGGGAGGAGCTCCGCAAGAAGTTCGGCAACCAGCGCGCCCTCGGCATGTCGCTGGACGCCGGCGGCCACCTGACCCACGGGTTCCGTCCGAACATCTCGGGCAAGATGTTCCACCAGCGCTCGTACGGCACCGACCCGGAAACTCAGCTGCTGGACTACGACGCGGTGCGCAGAACGGCCAAGGAGTTCAAGCCGCTGGTGCTGATCGCCGGCTACTCGGCGTACCCGCGCCGGGTGAACTTCGCCAAGATGGCCGAGATCGCCGACGAGGTGGGCGCGACGCTGATGGTGGACATGGCCCACTTCGCCGGTCTGGTCGCGGGCAAGGTGTTCACCGGTGAGGACAACCCGGTCCCGTACGCCGACATTGTCACCACCACCACCCACAAGTCGCTGCGCGGCCCGCGCGGCGGCCTTGTGCTGGCCACCAAGGAGTACGCCGACTCGGTGGACCGCGGCTGCCCGATGGTGCTCGGTGGCCCGCTGTCCCATGTGATGGCGGCCAAGGCTGTCGCGCTTGCCGAGGCCCGGACGCCGGAGTTCCAGACCTACGCCCAGCAGGTGGCCGACAACGCTAAGTCGCTGGCCGACGGCTTCCTGCGTCGTGGTGCCAAGCTGGTGACCGGTGGCACCGACAACCACATCGTGCTGCTGGACGTGACCGGCTTCGGCCTGACCGGCCGGCAGGCCGAGTCCGCGCTGCTGGACGCCGGCATCGTGACCAACCGGAACTCGGTCCCGAACGACCCTAACGGCGCCTGGTACACCTCCGGTGTCCGTTTCGGTACGCCGGCGCTCACCACCCGCGGCTTCGGGGCGGACGAGTTCGACCGGGTCGCCGAGCTGACCGTCAACGTCTTGAAGAACACCACACCGACCACCACCGCGGCCGGCGCTCCGGGCAAGGCCAAGTACCACCTGGCCGACGGCGTCGTGCAGGCCACCAAGGCGGCGTCGGCGGAGCTGCTGGGCAAGCACCCCCTCTACCCCGGCCTCGAGCTCTAACCCCCGAAACGCCGACTGGTCGGATCCTCCGCCTCCACGTCGGCGTGTCGCGGCGGAGCCGACTACTCCGGCGTTGGGTGCATGTTTCTGATGCCGCCGATCTGAAGCCCTTGACGTGGGGCGCACTGCGGTGCGCACGCTGGGTGCATGACTGAATCAACAATGCCTACCCGCACCCTCGGCTCGGCCGCCCTTGGCAGCGACCTGGCGGTGTCGGCGATCGGACTCGGCTGCATGGGGATGTCGGAGTTCTACGGCACCGCCGACGAGGGCGAAGCGATCGAGGTCATCCATCGCGCCCTGGACCTCGGTGTCACCCTGCTGGACACCGCGGACATGTACGGGCCGTTCACCAATGAGCAGCTGGTCGGCCGCGCCATCGCCGGCCGCCGCGACGAGGTCGTGCTGGCCACCAAGTTCGGCAACGTACGCGACCCCGACGCACCCACCAACCGGCGCATCGACGGCAGCCCGGAGTACGTCCGCTATGCCTGCGACGCCAGCCTGAAACGCCTCGGTACGGACCACATCGACCTCTACTACCAGCATCGGGTCGACCAGACCGTACCCATCGAGGAGACCGTCGGCGCCATGGCCGAGCTGGTCAGCGCAGGCAAGGTCAGGCGGCTCGGCCTGAGCGAGGCATCCGCCGAGACGGTCCGGCGGGCGCAAGCCGTACACCCGATCACCGCGCTGCAGACGGAGTACTCACTGTGGACCCGGCACATCGAGGCCGAGATCCTGCCGACGCTGCGCGAGCTCGGCATCGGCCTGGTCGCCTACTCCCCCCTCGGTCGCGGCTTCCTCACCGGCGCCATTACCTCCACCGACTCCCTGGAGGACAACGACTTCCGCCGGATGAACCCGCGGTTCCAGGGTGACGCCATGCAGCAGAACCTGGCTCTGGTCGAGCGGATCCGCGCAATTGCCGAGGTCAAGGGCGTCACCGTCGGCCAGCTCGCGCTCGCCTGGGTGCTGGCCCAGGGCGAGGACGTGGTCCCGATTCCGGGGACGAAGCGGCTCCGCTATCTGGAAGAGAACGTAGCCGCGGTCGCGGTGAAGCTGACGCCCGAGGACCTGACTGCCATCGACGCCGCCATCCCCGCCGACGCCGTGGTGGGCGAGCGCTACCCGGACATGTCCAGCATCGACCGCTGACCCCGTCCTCCTGCCCTCCGCCAGCAACAGCACGAACACCGACGACCGCCGACACGTCAGCTCCGCTGCGACACGCCGCCGAAGCCGCGGAGGATGCGACTACTCGGCGGTAGTTAGCGGGCGGAGAGGCAGCCGGAGAGGATGGTGATGAAGTTGCGGAGCGAGTAGGGCAGGTCGGCCAGGTGCCAGTGGTCCGGGCCGTGATACCAGCTCAGGTCGGTGGGATCGGGCAGGTCGTCGGTGTCAGCGGCCACCATTGCCTCCAGCCAGCGCTCCGCCCCGCCGAGCACCACCGCGTATGGCAATACCTTCGAGTACTCCTGCAGCTCGTGCCCCGGAGGAACCTGGTCGGTCGGGTGGCTGAGCAGATCTGACCGCAGCGCCGCGAGACCGGCCAGCACGGCCGAACCGTGGGCGGTCCGGGCCGGCATCTCCTGACCGACGAAGATCAGCCCGAGCGCCAGCACGATCAGCACCAACCCGACCAGCCCGAACGTGGTGAAGGCCGCCAGCAGGCCGGTCACCACCACGGCCACGATGAGGGCGCCGATCCCGAGCTGGGTCCACTTGTTGCGGGTGGCGTCCGGCCGGCGCTCGTACCAGCCTCGACGGACCACCTCGTCGTACAGCCGGTCCTGTACCCCGCCAATGGCGCCTTGCACCCGCTCGGAGAGCTCCGAAACCCGGACAGGGCGTCGGTCCGGGATGATCCCTTCGAGCAGCGCCTGCTCGAAGGGCAGCAACGCTTCGGCCGCGGTGTCGGTCCGCTCGAGCGTCCAGTCGGTACGGCCGAACCGCTCCTCCTTCGGCAGCTCGGTGATCACCAGGTGGCCGCGGACCGCCAGATCGAGCAGTGTCGCAGTGATGTCGATCGGGTCCACCCGCTCGTCGACCAGCGTGCCGACGTGTCCGGGCCGAATGTCGTCGACCACCCGGAACACCGACTGTCCCTCCGCGACCGGGACGAACCCGCCTACCCGGCTGAGTTCCCCGTCCCTCTTGACATCAGCTCCGGCGCGGCGATGCATGAGGAACAGGCCCAGACCGCCCAGCAGAAGCAGGCCCAGGGCCGTTCCGAGCTGGACCGGGCCGGCCGAGAACGCGCGGCGGACGGTCCAGCGCTCCACGATCTGCTCGTTGGCGGCGACCATCCCCGGCGGGAACCCAATATCGACGGCGACGACCTCACCCTCACCGCGTGGACCGTCGCGGAACGTGGGGATCTGAGCGTCCTCGACACCCGCGGCGGCATAGGCACACGGGGTGGTGGCGTTGGGCGGTCCCGCCGTGCATTTCACATAGCTGAAGGTCCCCGGGATGGCGACGGTGCCGGTGAACTCAGTCACCTGCGCGCTCAGCCCCTGAAGCAGCTGCCACCGCAGCGCGGTACCGCTGTCAATCCGCACCACGGCGCCAACCACTGTGTACGCCATGGTGATCTCGGTGGAGCCGTTCGTGTTGATGGAGACAGTGGTGAACGAGTCGTCATCGCTCACCGCAGGCTTGAGATCCGTGCCCTTGGCGTTCGCCGAGATACCACTCACCGTGTAGACGTACTGCCGGTCGCCGATCAGGTTCTGCCTGGTCTCGATCTTCTGCGTCACGGTGGCCGGCACCGGACCCGCGAAGGTGATCGTCTGCTGGACGCGCAGCGTTCCGTCCGGCGTCAGGTTGGCATTCACCACGAAGCTGGACGCGGTCCCTTCGGCTCGAGCCGTCAGGGTCAGCGGCCCGGCCAGCAGAGCCAGTACACCCAGACACAAGGCGACCAGCAGACTCAGCCGGCGCGGCAGCGTCGAAGTCGAGGGAGAGGACACGAGGTACAGCCTCCCACCAGCAGGCGAACGCGGTCGAGGACAACCCAGCAGAAGCAGCCGCCTTCTTTGTGCGAATTCTCCGGAGGTCGCCGCCAGCAGGGCCGGTTGACCACGGAGCGACCGTCGCCAGTGCACAGGGCTGCCGGTTAGGGTTGCACCTGTGACTCAACAGCGTTGGGGTGGTCAGCCGCCCCAGTGGGGTCCGCCTCCGCAGCGAGGCGGCGGTTGGAACCAGCCGTACGATCCCCGGCAGTTCGGTCAGTATCCGCCGGCCCGCTTCGCTCAGGGGCCGTACGCCCGATCCCCGTACGGGCCGCCGCCGGGCCAGTTCGCTCCCCCGCCGCGGCGCAGGAGGAGCCCACTCAGGGGGCTGCTGGCTGCGCTGATCATCGTTGGGCTGGTTGGCCTGGCTGGTCTGGTGTTCACCGACCGAACCCAGGACGCGCCGAACGCGGCGTACCAGAACGAGGACTATCAGGTGCCGCCGCCCGACACGAGCCCTCCGCCGCTGCCCGTGCCGCGAACGTACGAGGAGGCGGAGCGGCTGTTGGTCAGCAACCGGTTCTACCTGCAGACCGTCCCCATCCCGGTCCGCTGCACGGCCCAACCGATCAACGTCGCCACTGCCGACAACGCACAGCTGGAGTCCCACTTCACCTCGTTGACCGAGTGCCTGGTCCGGGTGTGGCAGCCGCCGGTGGAGGCGGCCGGCTATCAGGTCGTGCGACCGACCGTCACGATCTACGGCAGCAAGATCACCACCAAGTGCGGCGACGCGGAGGTGAATGCCTTCTACTGCGCCGGTGACCAGCAGGTCTACTTCAGCAACCGGCTGCCCGACTACGTACCGATCGTGAAACAGAACAAGTGGGCGGCGGACGTGGTGATGGCCCACGAGTTCGGCCACGCGTTGCAAGCCAGAACCGCGATCCTGATCTCCTCGCACGCCCTTGGTCAGCAGTCCGGGGAGAAGCAGACCGAGCTCGAGCTGAGCCGCCGGCTGGAGGTTCAGGCCGACTGCCTCTCCGGCATGTTCATGAACTCGGTTGCGCTGTCGTTGGGGATTCAGCCCTCGGACCTGGACGGTATCGAAGCCACCTACGAAGCTGTCGGGGACGACGTGGTGTCAGGAAAGCCGAACATCGTCGGCAACCACGGCCTGGCTCGAAGCCGCGTCTACTGGGGCGACGTCGGTCTGAACAGCACCGATGTCGGCGACTGCAACACGTTCACCGCCTCGACGAGGTTGGTGCGCTGACTTCGGCGAGCACCTCCTCGATGACCCGTCGTGCGGCACTGCCCTCGACGCTGTTCGGATCCCGGTGTCCGCCCACGGTGATCAGGGCCTTCCACAGCGCCCAGCCGCGGCCACGCTGCCAGGTCTTTGTATCGAGACTAACGGCTGACCGGAAGGCTTCCCGGCCCTCGCCCGACAGCAGTGTCCAGGCAATGGTCAGGTCACAAGCCGGGTCCCCGACGCCTGAACATCCGAAGTCGATCACGGCGCTCAGCCGTCCATCCCTGACCAGCAGGTTTCCCGCGCTCACGTCGCCGTGGAACCAGACCGGAGGCCTGTCCCAGACGGTACCGAGAGCCTGCTCCCAGACCGCCGTCGCGGTGTCGGCAGCAATCTCGTCCCGCAGCGCGCGGATCGCCGTCCGGGTCTCGGCGTCGTAGGTCTGCAGCGGCGCTCCGCGGAAGAAGTTGTGTAGGCCCGGCGGCGGGCCGCCGGTCGGATCGATCTGCTGCAGGGAGGTAAGGAAGCGGCCCAGGGTTGCCCCGAACTCAGTGGGGTCATCGATCCGCTCTGCGCTGGCAGTTTCCCCTTCCAGCCAGCGGTAGACCGACCAGTTCCACGGATATCCCGCTGCGGGTGCGCCCATCGCGAGCGGGACGGGAATGGGAAGCGGGAGCTGCGGCGCGAGCTCGGGGAGCCATCGGTGCTCCTTCTGCACCTGATCCTTATAGGCCTCGGCACTGGGCAACCGCACCGACAGGTCAGTCCCGAGACGGAACGTGGTGTTGTCCCAGCCGTCAACCACCACCCGGGCGACCGGGAGACCGGCCCACCGAGGAAACTGCCCGGCCACCAACCGGGCGACGAGCCGTACGTCGAGGTCCTCACGCCGGGGGAACTGCTCGGCGGGATCCGAACTCATCGACTGGCTCTCACTCTCATCAGCGGTCGTGGCGCCGCCTACTGTAGCCAGCGGGTCTCGCTGGGCCCACCGCTAGGGCGACCGCGTCCTCTAGGTTGTACGGGTGGACCCCAAGGAGACGTTGCATCGCTACCTCCGGCGAGAGCGGGAGTCGCTGCTGGCGAAGCTCGACGGGCTGAGCGAGCGCGACGTGCGCTGGCCGATGACACCGACCGGTACCAACCTGCTCGGCCTGGTGAAGCACACAGCAAGCGTCGAAGTGGGCTACTTCGGCGAGGTGTTCGGGCGGCCTTCGGGTCTGGCGCTGCCGTGGTTCGACGAGGGCGCGGAGATCAACGCCGACATGTGGGCTACCGCAGACCAGAGCCGGGACGACATCATCGAGCTCCACCACCAGGCGGCCGCACACGCGGATGCCACTATCGATGCGCTGAGCCTGGACGCGACCGGTGTTGTCCCGTGGTGGGCGCCGGAGCGGCGGCACGTGACGTTGCACCAGATTCTGGTGCACATGTCCGTCGAGACGGCCCGGCACGCCGGGCACGCCGACATCATCCGCGAGCTGCTCGACGGCTCTGCTGGCAACAACGACCAGAACCTGCCGGACCAGACGGCTGAGGAGTGGGTCGCCTATCGGCGGCGCCTGGAGTCGGCCGCTGTCGCAGCAGCCGCCGGCACACACTCCTAGCCGCAAACCGCTGACCGTCGTCAGCCGCCGGAGGGTTTCCGGCCGAGTCGATAGCTGACGTGGGTCACGGCGGGCGAGCCGACCACTTTGACCGGGTCGAGATTCAGGTCGGTCACACCGTCAAAGAGCCGCTCGCCCGCGCCCAGCAGGACCGGCGCGATGTGCAGCCGCAGCTCGTCGATCAGGTTGGCGGCAAGGTAGGCGTTGACGGTACTGGATCCTCCAGCGATGGCGACGTCCTTGCCACCCGCCGCACTCCGGGCGCGCTCGAGTGCGGCCTGAATGCCATCGGTCACGAAATGGAAGATCGTCCCGCCTGCCATGCTCAGATCGGGCCTGGGGTGGTGGGTGAGGACGAACACCGGGACGTGGTACGGCGGCTCGTCGCCCCACCAGCCGACCCAGTCCGGGTCCCATTCGCCGCGGCCTGGATCGAACATATTCCTGCCCATGATGTAGGCCCCGGCGTTGCCCTGCCAGTCGTCGATGAACCGCTGATCCTCGCCCTCGGGGTGGAACTGCCAGTAGTGAAGGCGCTCACCACCTTTCCCGAGTGGGTTCTGCAGGCTCTGCTGCGGTCCGGCGACGAAGCCGTCGACTGAGATGGTGATGTCGCATGTCACTTTGCTCATGGCTTATCAGACCAGTCCCGGCCAGCTAAGTCATCGCCTCAGACCCAAGTCGACACCGAGCGACGCCGGTGGATCATGCGTGCTCAGCGATCACACATCCACCCTTGTGTCTGCAGGGTCGAGCGGCGTATAACGACGAGAGGCCCTACGGGGGCAATGCATGGGGTCTGGTACGAGGCCGCCAGGTGACGCCCGCGCAGCACAAGTCCCAATGGAGAGGCTGACCCATGCATCACACTCGGCGCCGGGCTGTTGCAGGTATCGCTGCGGCGGCATCCTTGTCGTTAGTCATCGGCCCGTTCACCATGCCGGCCCAGGCGGCCGTTTCTGGTCCGGTCATGGACCCGGAGCTGGCCCGGTCGCCCGAGCTGTCGGACACCACCCGGCTCTCGGACCGTCGCTACGTCGTCACCGGTGACCAGGCCTGGACGCTGGGTACGGCCGACGGCCGCTACCCCGCCGCAGGGTTCCACACCCGTGGCGAGATGGGCGGCTTCTGGACGCCGAAGCTGAAACTGCTGGATGGAATGTGGTTCGGTATCAACGGCAGCTGGGTCGGCAAGGGCACCCGGACCACCTCCGGCTGGGGCTACGTCCGGACCGACCTGCCGGCCACCGAGGGGATCTCGGCGAGCCGCACCGACATCGTTCCCGACGGTGTATCCGGCGCGCTGGTCGGTCTGAGCCTCCGGTCGGAGCGGGCGCGGACGATCACGTTGCGGGCCGACGCGCACTCCGAGCTCATGGGGTCGTACCCGTGGGGCGAGACCACGCCGAGCCAGAGCCAGGTGAACCTGGCCGACTCCGTGTCGGTGCACGGTAAGAACCTGATCTTCCGTGACCGCGGCACGCCGCCGTCGTCGAACGGTGAGTCCCACGACTGGGCGGCAGCCTTCGGCGCCAGCCTGACACCGGCGTCGGCCAGCACCGGCCGCAACTTCCGCGGCCCGCAGGATCCAGCGGTGATCTGCCCGGCGTCTGGTCCCACCGCCCCCCCTCAACCCAAGCGCTGCGACGACACCGCGTACGGCAAGGGCGCCGGCGGCCGGCTCAGCTACCGGGTGCGGCTCAAGGCAGGCGTGGTCCGGACAATCTGGTTCGGGGTGGCCGGGTCGACGTCCGGCCCGGCTGACGCGAAAGCCGAGCTGCGGGCCGCACTCGCCGATCCGGTCGGCGCAGTCGAGGACAAGGTCAGTGCTCGGCAGCGAGTCGACGCGGCGAGCACCGTCTTCCTGCCCGGCGACCCGTTGCTGGCCAGCAGCGTGACCTGGTCCAAGCAGATGCTGGCGGCGTCGGTGCAGCAGTCGGAGGATGTCCGGCTCAGGGTTGTCCACGCCGGCAAGGCGTATCCCCCACCGACGGCCACGCTGAAGTCCATGCGCTGGCTGGGGGCCGGCTTCCCGGACTACACCTGGCTGTTCGGTACCGACGGGGAGTACACCGCGTACGCCGCGGTCGCCGCTGGCCAGTTCGAACCGATCAAGGCTCATCTGCGTGCGCTGCGGGACGTGTCAGAGGCGGTGAACGGGAACTCCGGCAAGATCGTGCACGAGGTCACCCCGGATGGCGCTGTGTACTTCGGGGCCAACGCCGACGCCGGCAACACCGACGAGTCATCGAAGTACCCATCAGCGGTTGCACTCGTCTGGCGCTGGACCGGCGACCGGGCATTCCTGAAGGACCTCTATCCGGCGAGTCTCCGGGCGATGAAGCATGTGGCCTCCCTGGACGCCGACCACGACGGCTGGCCTGAGGGGCTCGGCAACGTCGAGCGGACCGGCATGGGCGCAGAGAAGCTGGACAACGCGGTCTACACGATCCGGGGGTACGCAGATTTGGCCGATATGGCGCGCGCCCGGGGCGACGCCGCCACCCGGCGCTGGGCGACCAGCCAAGCTCAGGTCCTGCTGGCCACGTTCGAGAAGACCTGGTGGTACGGCGGCGACGCGCGCTCCTACGCAGACTCGCTCAAGGACCCTGGAAACCACAAGGTCTTCCAGCGGCACTGGATCGGTCTGACTCCGACCGACGCGGTACTGCCCCGGCTGCCAGGCCGGCGGGCCGCACCGTTGGCGTCCCGGCGCCACGCCAACACCACCCTGGACCAGCATGAGCGGGCCTGCTACACCGGTCCGCTGGGGCTGTACCACACCGGCACCGGGGCCACCTCCGCCCCGTCCGGCAACCCAGGCCCGACCTGCGACTCGGTCGTCTCGGAGGTGCCCAGCGAGACGAGCATCTTTACCCTGAACAGCGCCATCGCCGCGGTCAGTGAAGGGAACTACGGACGCCTCGCCGCCGACCAGCAGGGCCGCTACACCTCCGGCAACGCCCGGTCCCAGCTGGATCCGACGCTGTGGGAGATGCCTGGCGCTATGCCGGAGATCGTGCCCGGCGGCAGTTTCGGGGCGAACATCGATCGGCTGCTGACCGAACGCTCGATGGTGCTCCAGGCCTGGGGGGCGTACGGCACGCTCTGGCCGGTGATCCACCAGTGGCTCGGCGTCTCCCCCGACCTCGGCCGCCGCAGGGTGTCTGTGGTGCCGCAGGTGCCCGTCGGCCAGACGACGGCGTCGGCGAAAATGATCATGCTCGGCTCGTCCAGCATCGACGTGGCCGCCGTCCACCGGGGCTCGGCCTACACGACCACGGTTGACCGGCATGCCCGGCTCGCGCTCACCATCGGTGCCGTTCTGCCGGGCGGGTCCAAGATCGCCTCCGCCACGCTGAATGGCCGTCCGGTGAAGCCGAAGCTGGTGCGGACCGCTCGCGGCCTCGAAGCCAGGGTGTCGCTGCCAGCCGGCCGCGGAAGCTCGACGCTGGAGCTGGTAACGGCCGTCAGGTAGTCATCGACCAGCAGCCACCGCGCAGCTGCCACGCCGTGCAGGTCTGCCATCATGGGCGGTGTTCCGGACTCCGGCCCAGCTGGTCACACCGTCGATTCACCTAGGACTGCCACCATGCCTGCTACCAGCACGAAGCTTCGCTACCCGGCCGCTGAAACCACACCTCCACCGCCGTTGTTCGGCGTACTCGTGCTCGCCGGCCTAGTCATCGTGGGCGTGGGACTCAAGTCAGTCTCAAGCATTGTCGGCCCGGTGTTCTTGGTGCTCACCCTGGTCATCACGGTCAATCCGCTACGGGTGTGGCTGGTTCGTCACCGGTGCCCGAGGACGCTCGCCAGCATTGCGGCGCTGACCACGGTGTATGCCCTTCTGATCGTGGTCTTGGGCTCGGTGGTGTGGTCACTTACTCGGCTGGTGAACACATTGACCGACTTCTCGGCGGCGTTCACCAAGCTGTACACCGGGGGGTTGGCCCAACTGGCGAAGTTCGGGGTCAGTACCTCGATGCTGCAGGACGCGCTGTCTTCCATCAACCTCTCCAGCTTCGCGGGAGTGGCTCAGACACTGTTGAACGGGGTGACGAGCGGCCTGTCGCTGCTGGTCCTGATGCTGGCGATGGTCTTCTTCCTGGTTTTCGACGCCGTCGGCATCGAGGACAGAATCGCGCTCATCCGCAGGGAACGGCCCCAGGTCGCCGACGCCCTGATCGAGTTCTCCCACAGCGTCCGGCTGTACTGGGTCGTGACCACCGTCTTCGGTGCGATAGTCGCCATCCTGGACGTGGTTGCGCTCGCCATCATCGGTGTCCCGCTGGCCTTCACCTGGGGTGTCTTAGCGTTCGTCACGAACTTCATCCCGAACATCGGCTTCGTGCTGGGCCTGATCCCTCCTGCGTTGATCGCGCTGCTCAGCGGCGGCGTCGGCCCTGCGATCGCAGTGATCGTGGTCTACACCCTGATCAACGTCATCATTCAAACCTTCATCCAGCCGCGCTTCACCGGTGACGCCGTCGGCATCACCGGGACGGTGGCATTCCTCTCGTTGATCTTCTGGGCGTACCTGCTCGGGCCGCTCGGGGCACTGTTGGCCGTTCCGGCCACGCTGCTGGTCAAGTCGTTGCTGGTCGACAACTCGGCGGCAGGCCGCTGGCTCGGTGCGCTGATCAACGCCGCACCGAAGATCCCGAAGCCGGTTCCCAGGATCCGCAGGCCGGCCCAGGTGGAGTAGCCGGGGGTTTTTGTCCCTACCTGCACCAAGGCGGGTGCGAGACACCCCCGCCGCCGGGGGGTCAACGGCGAGGGTGCGCTCAAAGTCGGGGAACTGAAGGGTCAGGGTAACAAGATCCAGCGAGGTGGCGGGGGCGTTGACGCTAAATAGGTGGGCTACGCCTATTGGATCAGCGAATGGCTGGCCAGACCGCCCGGCGTCTCCTGGTCCGCGCTAGTGTGCGAAGAAACCCTTCGTGTCAGCACTAAGGAGCACCGGTGACCACTCGACTCAACCCCTACATCAGCTTTAAAGACAACGCGCGCGAGGCGATGGAGTTCTACAAGGACGTCTTCGGCGGCACGCTGACCGTCAACACCTTCGGTGAGTTCGGTGCAGCCGGCACCCCGGATGCCGACAAGGTCATGCACGCGACGCTCGAGAACGACCAAGGACTTGCGCTGATGGGTGCCGACACTCCGTCCGGGATGGATTACAGCCCCGGAAACAACATCTCCATCAGCCTCAGTGGAGACGACACCGACCTGCTGCGCGGCTACTGGGAGAAGCTGTCCGCCGGCGGGACGGTGGCGGTCGCGTTGGAGGCGCAGATGTGGGGGGACATCTTCGGTATGTGCGTGGACCGGTTCGGCATTCCGTGGATGGTCAACATCGCAGGGCCGCAGGCCTGAGGAGGAGCCTCCTCCGCGACGTTTGGCGTAAGGAGCCCAGATGACGAGCCTGGCGGATGCAGCCGAGCTCGGGCGACGTGAGCAGGGACTGGCCGTGGTGTCGACACTCCGGGCCGACGACACCATCCAGTCCTCCCTGGTCAACGCGGGCGTGCTCAGCCACCCGCTGACCGGGGAACAGGTGCTGGGGTTCGTCACCTACGGCAGAGTCAAGCTGGCCAACCTGCGGGTACGGCGCCAGCTGGCGGTGACCTTTCGCAGCGGCTGGCACTGGGCGACGGTAGAAGGCGGCGCCGAGCTGGTCGGCCCCGACGATGCGCATCCTGAGATCGACAGTGAGCGGCTGCGGTTGCTGTTGCGGGAGATTTTCATCGCCGCGGGCGGCACGCATGACAACTGGGCCGAGTATGACCGGGTCATGGCCGAGCAGCGGCGGACCGCAGTCCTGGTCCGGCCGGCTCGCGTCTACGGCAACTAGCACCTGCCGGGCCCGTCAGCTGGCGGGCCACGATCACTGGTTTCCCACGTGTACGTGGGCGGAGTCTGACCGTCAGCGCAACACCAGTTCGGTCATGAGTTCGATCGGTTTAGCGTAGCCAAGGCGGGCACGGGGTCGGTCTTTGAGCTGGTTGGCGACGCGTTGGAGCTCGGCTTTGGTGTGGATCGACAGGTCGGTGCCCTTGGGGAAGGACTGGCGGAGGAGGCCATTGACGTTTTCGCGGCCCGGTCGTTGCCAGGGTGAATG
>JAOPXN010000057.1 GCA_025965155.1 Propionibacteriaceae bacterium | reverse complement strand
GTTCATCTCTTCGGCATGGCGACACGCTGACGGCTCGTCAACCGGACCCGGGCCCGACGGTGGTGGTACGGCTCCTGGCTGGGTACTGTCCCGCCATGCCATTCGGGCGCCAGCCAACTTAGCGAGGTTCTGATAATGCGCAGTGAGCTGACCGATCAAGTCCAGTAGTACTTCAACGACATCCGTCTACGCCGAGGTTGCGGCCCTGTTCTCAATCTTCACGTTCCTAGTCGTGGCCTCGCTCGGCTCGGTTATCGCCTGGCGCGTCGTCAAGATCGCGAGGGCTACCGAAGCCGCCCACACCCTCGCCGTCAAGCAGAATCTCCTTGGTCGCCCGTCGGCGGTTTGCCATCGGCGCCGCGGGTCGTCCGGGCCACGGTAAGCAGTACGACGCCGTCGGCGGTGACGCTGCGCATTGCCCAAGTGGCGGCTAGGCTGATCTTGAGCGATTCTGGAGCATGCGGGAATTGTTCCGAATTCTATAGCGTGATCTGGGTTAAGCCAGATCAAAGCAAAAGGTGACTCGGCGAGGGTTTGGTGTGTCGGGCTGATTAGCCCGTAAATCATGAATCCCCCAGGAGTCGCAATGACCAACACCGATCATAAGTTCGCTGAATTGGCCCCTAACTCGGACTTTAAGGCTGATGAAATCCAGACGGCCATGCGGCCCGGTCTGGAGTCCTATGTTCGGCAATTCCGCGCTGAAATGGATGCGCTGCCTACTTATCGCCCGGTGGTGGCTGCGATCATTCCGGCTTACAACGAAGCGGAGACTATCGAGGCGGTGCTTCGGTCGCTGCTGCGGCAGACGCGGCTTCCTGACCAGATCCACGTTGTGGTGAACAACTCAAAGGATGAGACCTTCTCTTTGGCGGCGAAGTTCGCCGGACCGCGGATGTCGAAGCGCAAGCCTGCTAAGGGCAGCGTGCGGCAGCGGACTGAGGTGTTCGTGCACGACATCGGGGAGAATCCCGACAAGAAGGTGGGCGCACTCAATTACGGCTTCTCGCTGGTGGGTGATGCTGACTACCTGCTTGGCGTGGACGGTGACACAACGCTTGCTCCGGATGCGGTTGAGAAGCTGGAGGCCGAAATCGCCTCCGATAGTCGCATCGGCGGGATTTCCGCCATTTATAGCATCGACGACACCCAGACGAAGGGTCTGATGGCGAAGCTGTTGATCGCCGGTCAGCGGACCCAGTTCGCCGCCTTCAACATGCAGAACATGCTGCGCGGCCGAAACATGGCGGTGCTGGGTGGTCAGTGCTCCATCTTTTCGATGAAGGCGCTTCGGGCCGTGATGGCAGAGAATCACCAACAAACGCCGTGGGTGAACGACTCCGAGGTGGAGGACTCGCTCCTGTCGTTGCAGATCAAGTCCGCCGGCTTCCTGACGAAGATCTCCGCGCAGGCCCGTGCAGATGTGGGCGGTATGAGCACGGTGAGGTCCCTGGATGGGCAGCAGGTGAAATGGAACTACGGCGCGATTGACCTGATGTGGCCTGGGCAGCGTGGAGACACGAAGGGTCAGCCGTTCCACCCGAACCTTCGGCTGCGTTGGGCGGAGAACTTTGGGATGGCGACGAACATTTTCACACGGGTGGTGTTCGTGATGCTGTTAGCGGCAGCCCTCTCCATCGACGCGTTCGTCTTCTCGCCCGTATGGCTGATCCCGCCAGCGGTGGCGATCCTGCTGAACGTACGGATTGCGTACTCGATGAAGAATCGGAACTGGCGCGATGTGTTGTTTGCGGCGCTGGCGTTGCCGGCCGAGATCTACATGTGGCTGCGGGCCGGTCACTTCATCAGGGCGTGGGCGAAGTTCCTCTCCAAGGTGAAGGTGGACAACTGGGCGGAGCAGGCGAAGGCCGAGCGGGGCTCTGGTAATTCCCACCTGATGCCGCTGATCATCCTGACGGTCTCCTTCGCGGTCCTCGGCTACACCTGGTTCCAGCTGCCTGCGCTAATTCAGTCCTCCATCTTGTGGCTCGGCTGGCCGGTGCTCTACATCGTGACGATTGCCCAGACCATCGTCATGATCGGCAAGCTGTTCCGCCGCCAGCGCGGCTACCGCGTCTGACTGTCGGACGGCGTGGCCGGCGGTTGCGGAACCGCTGGCCACGTTGGCTCTGCAAGACACCTGTCATGTCAGTGCCTGATACGGTTGGGAGTCTCGGGATCCGCTTTTGCTCGCCTTGCGCGAGCTTTTTGGAGGTGTGAGCCCGTTGAGAACTGCTCGGTTGCGTCTGTTCGGCATCCTGGTCGCGCTTCCTATGATCGCCGGTTGTGGAAGCGCCCCCTGGAACCAGGACCCTTCCTCATCCGCCAGTCCAACCGCCACAGCAAGTTCCAGTCCAACCGCCACAGCAAGTTCCAGTCCATCGGCCACCGTGGCGGAGCTGCAAAACGACCTTGCGAACGGCTCTACCAAGCGCCAGCTCCCGGCAGGCGGCGTGCAACTGTCGGTCACTTACTTCTCCACCCTCTCCATGGCGCAGTGGACCGCTCAGGGCACGAAACCACTCAGCATCGTCGTCACGGGTGCCTTCGCCGACGGCAGCAAACAGGACATCTTCTTGAACCGAGTCAGGGCCGACCTTGACGTCCGCGGTGTGGATGGGCCAATTGCGGCCCCCGCCCCTCTGTCCGACAAGGCCGACGTAACTCCGGGCTACCTGATCAACCGCCCTGCCTCCTACAGCCAGGTGTTCAACCTCCCGAGCATCCCAGCCGGGGCGGAGTCGGTCACCGTGCACCTCACCTACGAGCTGCTAGCGCAGAGCGCACCGAAGTCCAAGAGATACATCAAGCAGAGCGCCAGCGATACCCTGGTTATCGCCCTGGCGCGCTGACCATTCCCCGTGGCTAACGTCGGACCGCTCTCGACGCGGCACCGCTAGACCGCTCCACGACCTCGCTCACCGGGGTGACTGCAGGGTCAGCGGCAGACCCGACCAACGGCGCGCTTGCCCAGTTGACGACGGTCCCTGGCCCTTCCGGCAGCGCAGAAATCCGAGATGCGTCGAGCCCCGCCGCCTAGTTGCCCTTCGAACCGAAGCGGCACGCTCAACCGGGCGGTGGACAAGAACGGCGATCGATCCGCTTCCGTCAACTGTGGTTGCAGGCCGAGGGTCGGACCCTTAGCTGAGCGTCAGCGGCGGGTTCGCCGGAGCAGTGCCGGTGGTGTCCATCTGTAGGCCGACGATCACCGAGCCTCCGGCTGGCACCGTCGTGGCCCAGTCCGCGCCGCGGCAGGTCACCCGGCCTGAAGCGACTGCGCACATCATGCCCCACGCGTTCGCGACCCGGCGGGCACCGGGGTCCCCCCAGGACACTGACCAGCCGTCCCGGGCCGACGACCCCGCCGTCACCCTCACTTGGGCGACGTAGCCCCGCTCCCACGACGACTGCAACTGCCAGGAGGCGGTCAAGGGTGCGGCCGGGCGCGGCGGCGGAGCCGGCTTCGGGGTGGGTTTCGGGGTCGGCTTGGGTGTCGGGACCGGAACCCGAGTCAGGATGGGAGCCAGGGCCTTCAGCTTCGCATGCTGCGGCGTCTTCCAGTCGTCGGCGACGATTCCGCCAGTGTCGCCGCTGTTCGGGTTGAACGACCAGTAGGCGTAACTCATCCGATTCGCCCTCAGGTAGTCAACGAGAGCGGCCATCCATTTCCGGTCCAAGTCCGTCTCCAGCTTTGAGCCGAACTCACCAACCAGCACCGGTGCCGCGCCCTCCTTGTGCAGATAACCCCAGGAGCGGTCCCACAGGGCAGGCATGTTCGACGGATAACTGAGGTGGCTGAACCAGCGCTGCGGGTAGACCGACGCCGGGTACTCGTGCGGGGAGTAGACCAGGCGCCCGGGCACCGAGAGCTTGACCGGGTGCCGACGGGCGTCGGCCAGGCCACCACCCCACCAGGTGCTGCCGCCACTGGCCTGGTTCTCTACGCCCTCGACGAGGATGAGAAGCCTCGGGTTGGCGGCCAGCACAGCGTTGCCCGCCCGAGTTGCCGCGGCGGGCCAGTTCCGGGACCTGTCAGAGCACCCCCAGCAGGCGCTGCCGCTCGGCTCATTGTGCAGGTCTGCGCCGATGACGGTTGGCGAGTTCGCGTAGCGGCGGGCCAGCATCACCCAGTCGGCGATCCAGGCCTTCTCCGGATAGCGGGAGGTGTACCAGAGTGCCGACTGAGAGGCAGAGTCCGGGCGGTGCCGGTCCAGGATGATGCTGAGGCCGTGCGCTCCGGCGCGGGCGACGATGGCGTCCATCACCTGCTGTGGTGCCTTGTTAGCTAGCGTCGGGTTCTTGGCCGTGTTGATTGAGCTAGTGTGCTTGGCGTGCAGGCACTCGTTGGAGTACGGCAGCCGGATGGTGTTGAAGCCGAACGAGGCGATCTGCGCCAGGCCCTGATCGAGGCTGATCTGCCAGAGGCCGTGCGGTGCGCAGTTGCTGGTCTCCATCCCGAACCAGGCGATCGCCTTGACCGTGTGGTCCTCGCCGGAGGCGGTAAGGATGCGGGATCCTGAGGTGTGCAGCGGGCCGACGACTTTGGGTGCGGCGGCGGCGAGCGGCGTGGCCGCCAGCTGACCACCGGTCAGTGCTGAGCTCAGCACAGCCGCGACGCCGAGCGCACCTGCTTTGCGCATCCAGCGTCGCAGGTTGCGCGCTGACCCGCCGTCTGCGGTCTGGACCCCTCTTGACCCGCTTCGTCGCTCTCGGCGTTGGCCCGGCAGCGGTAGGTTCCCAAAGTCCGACACTGTGCAGCTCTCCTTCGGCGGCACTCGACTCACTGCCTGCGCCGCCCGGTCATGTTACGACATCGTCTCCTGACCGGAGCTGGGAATGGAGACGTACCCGCTAACCGCCCAGCTTGGAGCTCCAGGGCGGGAACCGCGTCGGCCGGGTTCGATGATCACACTGCCGGCCTGTTCTCGGGGCTGTTGCCGCCTCGAAAGGCCGCCCGCGCCGCCCCGATGGCCGCGAGGAAGGCGTCGCGACGGTGATCACCCCGGCGACCGCCGCTTCTGGCTCGCCGTCCTTGATCACTTCAGTCTCGGGCTGAGGTTCCGCCGTGACATGGGTCAATGACGCTTATCGGGCGCTGACCCTCGATGCTTGCCGTCATCACATGGCGGCTTCACAGTAGCGAAGTTCCGCGACACCGTGGCCGAGCCCGTTCACGCCTGCCTCGGCATCATCGCCGACCGCCAGGTCGGGACCCCACCAGATCACTCTCGTCGGCCAGACGCTGCTGATCTCGCCGATCAACCACGAGTACCAGCACGACCAGTGGATCGCCGAGGTCTGGGCTCAGAACCTTGGCCACGCCCTCCCCACCGACCCCACCAGCGACGCCATCCCCGCCAAGTACGCGGAGCTGATGGCCGTCGCGGTCTCCCTCACCACCCAATGCGCCTACGCATCGAAGCCCACGCCAAGGCGGCTCAGAAGGCAGCAGCCCCCGAGCAGGGGATCGTCCGAGACCACCATGATCGCCGCGTCTCTGCGGGGCCGTAGGCAGCTACGCCCACGGCTTCATGGCCCAGAACCACCACCGTGTGCTGGCGCACACCGGCGAAGCCGACTCTTGACAGCCAGCGCTAAATGACAGTATGTATAGACATAGTACTTTCCTTGATCCGGCGTCACCAACCATAAGGACAGCGATGTCTCACGGCACCCACTCCTCGATCGAGTCCCACCTCCCACCGGACACTAAAGGACCGCACACCTCCCGCCTCGGCCTGATCGCCGTGGTCGCCACCTTCGGTGGCCTCCTGTTCGGCTACGACACCGGCGTCATCAACGGCGCCCTCGAGCCGATGAAAGCCGACCTGGGCATGTCCGCGCAGATCGAAGGGTTCGTCGTCAGCATCTTGATCTTCGGCGCAGCCATCGGCGCCCTGATCGGCGGAAAGCTGTCGGACCTGCGGGGCCGACGCGAGAACATCTTGATGCTCGCGGTCATCTTCATGATCGGCACCCTGGGCTGCGTCTTCGCACCATCCTGGGAGGTGCTGGCCGTGTTCCGCTTCATCCTCGGGCTGGCGGTCGGCGGCGCCTCGGCGACCGTGCCGGTCTACCTCGCGGAGATCGCGCCCGCTGAACGCCGCGGCAGCCTGGTCACCCGCAACGAGGTGATGATCGTCAGCGGCCAGTTCGCCGCTTTCATCATCAACTTCATCATCTTCCGAATCGCCGGCGAGAACTCCGACGTGTGGCGCTACATGCTCGTCGTCGCCGTCCTCCCAGCGATTGCCTTGCTGGTCGGCATGCTACGGATGCCGGAGAGCCCACGCTGGCTCGTCTCCCAGGGCCGAGACGACGACGCGCTGGCCGTGCTGAAGCAGGTCCGATCCCCAGAACGGGCCGCGGCTGAGATGGCGGAGGTCCACCTGTTGGCCGAGGAAGAGAAGGAATCCCAAACCGGCGGTGTCAGCGACCTGGCCGTGCGGTGGATCCGGCGACTCATCCTGATCGGCGTCGGCCTGGGTGTCTTCCAGCAGTTCACCGGCATCAACTCGGTCATGTACTACGGCACCCAGCTGCTGCAGGACGCCGGCTTCTCCAACAACGCAGCCATCGCCGCCAACACCTTGAACGGGCTGTTCAGCGTGCTCGGCATCACCGTGGGCATCCTGGTCATGAACCGCATCGACCGACGCAAGATGCTGCTCGGAGGTTTCATCCTGACCACGACGTTCCACATTCTCGTCGGACTGTCAGCGTTCCTGATCCCCGACGGAAGCCCCATCAAGCCGTACTTCATCTTGGTCTTCGTAGTGCTCTTCGTGTTCTCCATGCAGGCCACCATTGGACCGCTGGTGTGGCTGATGCTCGCCGAGATCTTCCCGCTGAAGATCCGCAGCTTCGCCATCGGCATCTGCGTCTTCACCTTGTGGATCGCCAACGCCTTCGTCGCGTTCATGTTCCCGCCGGTGGTCCAGACCCTCGGCATCGCGCCAACCTTCTTCATCTTCGCTGGCCTGGGCGTACTGGCCATCTTGTTCATCACCACCCAGGTGCCCGAGACCCGCGGTAAGTCACTAGAGGAGCTCGAAGACCAGTTCCGCGCGCAGTACTCCTGACCGACGTCGACCAACAACCCGCCACAACCTCACTTTAGGAGCGCACCATGACCGTACTCGTAGCGGTCGGCGATAGCCGGGAAGGACAAGCCGCCCTCGACGCGGCCATCGCCGAAGCACAGAAACTCAACACCGGGCTCGTGGTGCTCAACCTCTCCCTCAGCCCGCTGCAGCTGCCGTCCATCCCGGACGGGCTCGAGGTGCGGACCGCCGAGCGGCACGGCGCTGAGGACCGCGACCCGGTCGACGCCGTGCTCGACGAGATCGCCAACGACAACGCCATCGAGCGCCTGGTGATCGGCCTCAAGAGGCGTCGACCCATCGGCAAGGCGATCCTCGGCAGCATCAGCCAAAGAATTCTCCTCGAAGCCGAGATCCCAATCCTCGCCGTCAAAGTCAACTAACACGACCGACAGCGCATACGGCTCAATCCGGTCAAGTCTCGCGAATACGGATCTAACCAGGAACAGGTGACGGTCAGATCCACGCCCATTTGCGGTGCGCCATCACGTCGAAGTCACTGCTTGATCGTGCACGACAGGCCCACCGATCACAGTGCATACCTTGGCGTGGCCCGGATTATGCGCCAGTGTGCAACGCCCTGCACCCGGCCTATAGAAGTCTCCTTCTGTGGGGGTGCTTCACCCTGGCACCGCCGGCCAAGAGGATACCCAAGCTCGGTCACGGCGTCCTGACCTACACGATGCTGCGGCCTGGCCCTTTGTCCATGGTTGGACGGATCCGTCACGAAGGACGAGGGGCCAGAACGCGGCGTGGCGGGATGCCTGCGCGGCCTACGGGGACGACAGGGACAAGAGCGCCTCGGCCGTCGCCTGCGGGGCGTTGATTGGCGCCATGTGGGTGTCCGCCAGCTCCCGGTAGCGCCACCCCGAAGCAGACCGGACTCGGGCCGCGCTGCGCACGGTGTGGTCCACCGCCGCATCCCCCTTCCCTTCCGTGCAGAAGATGAAGGCGCGGGGGACCGCCGCGGCCGCCGGGTTCCCGAGCCGGATCGGCTGGGTGTAGGTCGCGAGCGGCTGGGGCACGCACTTCGCGAACATCCACGCCCGGTCGTCCGGGTCCGGCATCAGCGCTCCGATCCACTCCGCATATGTGTCGATGACAAGGAAGCCCGGCATGCCGGCGGCCTCCGCCGCCGCGCGGTCGGCGGCGCGGACCTCTTCGGAACAGAGCTCGGCGTCGTAGCCGTCCTCGCCATTGGCGGGCACATCAGCGTCGAGGTAGACCAACTGCGCCAGGCGCTCCGGCACCCGCTCGGCCACCCCGGTGATGATCATCCCGCCGTAGCTCCAGCCGACGAGCGTGACGTCGGTCAGGTCCTCGAACGCCAGGACGTTGGCGACGTCGGTGATATGAGTGTCGAGGTCGATCGCCGGGTCGGCGAGGTGGACCCGGTCGCCGAGGCCGGTCGCGGTCGTGGCATGGACGTCGTGGCCCGGCCTTCGCAGCAACGGGACGATCTTCTTCCAGACCCAACCCCCTCCCCAGGCGCCATGCACCAAGACAAAGGTGGCCACCGCACCCTCCCTCCGAATGATCAATTGTCGCGCCGCGGCGATGCATAATCCACCGCCGGTGACATGCCCGGTTCTGGGTGAGCGACTGGCGCCGGACCTGGTTCAGCTGCCAGTGCGTTCAGCTTCGGCCGGGGATGTGCCGTCCGGGCATGGTTAGACTGTCCCGGCATGGAGTACCGACAGCTTGGCCGGTCCGGCCTTCGAGTCTCAAGCATCACCCTTGGGACGATGGGATTTGGTGGCAGCGGCTGGGCCGCGGCCGTGGGGCAGATCGACGTCGAGGGGGCTCGCCGCCAAATCGGACTGGCGCGAGACGCCGGGGTCAATCTCTTTGACACAGCAGATGTCTACTCTGGCGGCGCCTCTGAGGAAATTCTGGGCCAGGCGCTCGGGCGAGACCGCCAAGACGTGCTAGTCGCCACCAAGGTTCGGATGCCGATGGGCGAGGGGCCGAACGATGCCGGGCTGTCCCGGCACCACATCATCCGGGGAGCGGAGGCGAGTCTGCGCCGGCTCGGGACCGACTACATCGATCTTTACCAAGTGCACGAATGGGACGGACAGACCCCCTTGGAGGAGACGCTGCACGCCCTGCACCACCTCGTAGAGTCGGGCAAGGTGCGCTACATCGGCTGCTCTAACTACGCTGCCTGGCAGTTGATGAAGGCATTGTGGACCTCCGAGCGGGAGGGCGTCTCACGGTTTGTCAGCCAACAGGTTTATTACTCGCTGCAGGCCCGGGACATCGAGAACGAGCTGGTCCCGCTGTCGGTTGACCAGGGTCTGGGCATCCTGGTCTGGAGCCCGATTGCGGGCGGTCTGTTGTCGGGAAAGTACCGCCGCGGCGTCGACGCGCCTCCTGGCAGCCGCCACCTGGGGGAGTGGAGTGAGCCGCCGGTTCACGATGAGGAGAAGCTCTACGACACAATCGAGGAGCTAGTTGCGATCGGCTCCGACCGCGGTGTCTCCGCAGCCCAGGTGGCGTTGGCGTATATCCAAGGCAAGGCGGGGGTCACCTCGGTGATCGTCGGCGCCCGTACCGAGGCACAGCTTGCGGACAACCTCGCCTCCGCGGATCTGACTCTCTCGGCCGAGGAGATCACCCGGCTTGACAAGGTCAGCGCCCAGCCGCTGCCCTACCCCTACTGGCACCAGGCCAACACTTCCAGCGACCGGCTCAGCGCTGCGGACCTCACCCTGCTGGGCCGTCATCTGCCAGGCTGACGGCGCTCGCGGTAGCCCATGGTCGGCCTGAAGGGTCGCGTGCCACAGTGGTCCTGCGGAGTACGGGTGCCAGACACCTGTCCAGGTGAGAGCGAGGAGGCTTCCCAGCCATGACCGATGCCACTGCGACCGTCAGCACGTCCCTTAACGCGGGTTCACCTGGCCTGGCCGGCCGGGTGGCGATCGTCACGGGAGGCGCCTCTGGTATCGGTGAAGCCATCGTCGGCGCGTTTACCGCTCAGGGCGCTCAGGTGGCGATCCTCGACCTGGCCGTTGAGGCTGCTGAAGGAAAGGTTGCGGCCGGGCAGGCAGCGGCGGCCATGGCCTGCGATGTCAGCGATCCGGACTCGATCACTAGCGCGGTGGCGGCGGTTGTTGCACGGTTCGGGCGGATCGACATTCTGGTCAACAGCGCCGGTCTCGCGCGGTTGGGGGCCGCGGAGGAGGTCGAGCTTTCTGACTGGGATCTCACGCTCACGGTGAATCTGCGCGGCGCCTTTTTGATCAGCCAGCAGGTCGGCCGGCAGATGATCACCCAGGGTGGCGGCAGGATCATCAGTTTGGCTTCACAGGCGGCCACGGTGGCCCTGGAGGGTCATCTCGCCTACTGCGCCTCGAAGTCCGGGTTGCTTGGGATGACCCGGGTACTAGCCCTGGAATGGGGCCGTCACGGCATCACGGCGAATACCATCAGTCCGACGGTGGTGCTCACAGCGCTGGGGCGGGAGTTCTGGAACAACCCTAAGGGTGAGGCGCTTAAGGAACAGATTCCTACCGGCCGGTTCGCGCTGCCGGAAGAGATCGCGGCGGCCGCGGTCTTCCTCGCCGGGGACGGAGCGGGGATGATCAACGGCGCCGATCTGGTGGTCGACGGCGGGTACACCATCCGGTAGCGCGGCTCCGGAGCCGGCCAGCCAGACCTCGCCTGGCAGCAGCGCCCGGGGGCGACCGCGGTCTAGGCAGATGTGCTGCCGATTCGAATCTAGGAGGGGTGATGGGGCAGCTGATCTATGGGGCGATCGTTTCGCTAGACGGTTACATCGCTGATCGGGACGGCAACTTTGACTGGGCTGAACCCGACGAGGAGGCGCATGCCTTCATCAACGAGCAGCAGAAGCCGGTCGGCACGTATCTGTACGGGCGCCGAATGTACGAGACGATGGCCGTCTGGGAAACCGACACCAGCTTGGCTGAGCACTCGTCAGTCATGCGGGACTTTGCGCAGGTCTGGCGGGCGGCCGAGAAGATCGTCTACTCCACCACGCTTGCTCAACCGTCCACGGCCAGGACGCGAGTCGAGCGCAGCTTTGACCCTGAGGCAGTCAGGGAGCTTAAGGCGGCCTCTGAAGCCGACCTCACGGTGGCTGGTCCCGGGCTTGCCGCCCACGCCGTTCGGCGGGGGCTGGTCGATGAGCTGCAGGTGTACCTCGTCCCTGCAGTGGTCGGCGGTGGGACACCGTACCTTCCCAACGACGTCCGGCTAGACCTCGAACTGCGAGACGAGCGCCGCTTCGCCGCCGGGATGGTCCACCTGCGCTATGGCGTCCGCAACTGAGGAGCGGATCCGCTTCGTGGCACACTCCATCGGCATGGCCTGATCACTAGGCACAGCGCCATCGCCGTTGTTAGGCTCCGAGCAGCAGATCACTCAAGCGGGGGACGCAATGGTCAGTGAGCTGAGCCGGAGGAAGTTTCTGCAGTTGGGTGCTGGCGGTCTGGCGCTCCTGACCACAGGCTCGAGCCTCGCCCCACCCGCCGCGACCGCCGCGGTCGTACGGGCCAGTCAGGGCCTAGGGGCGTCAGAGCCGTGGGTCGAGGCCACCGTGGGCCAGCTCCAGCGGCTCATGCGGAGGGGCACGCTGAGCAGCTCAGAGCTCACCGCCGCCTACCTCGGCCGGATCAGCGGGCTGGACCCACTGCTGAACGCCGTAATCGAGACCAACCCGGATGCGCTCGCCATCGCCCGGCGCCGTGACCGCGAGCTGCGTCATGGAAGGTGGCGGGGACCCCTGCATGGCATCCCGGTGCTGATCAAGGACAACATCGCCACGGCCGACCGGATGGAGACCACGGCCGGGTCGCTCGCTCTGGTCGGCAGCCTGGTCCCCGAGGATGCAGCGATGGTCCACCGGCTGCGGTCGGCCGGCGCCGTGGTGCTCGGCAAGACGAACCTTTCCGAGTGGGCGAACTTCCGGGGCGGCAGCGCGGACTTTCCCCCGATTAACGGCTGGAGCGCGCGCGGCGGCTTCACGCGCAACCCGGTCGACCTCAGCCTTGACCCGAGCGGGTCCTCCTCGGGGTCGGGCGCCGCCGCCGCCGCAAGTCTGGCTGCGGTGACCGTCGGCACTGAGACGGACGGTTCGATCCTCTCGCCGTCGGCGGAGCAGGCGGTCGTCGGCATAAAGCCGACGGTCGGGCTGGTCTCGGGCCGCGGGATCATTCCGATCGCCCACTCCCAAGACACGGCCGGACCCATCTGCCGGAGTGTCCGCGACGCAGCCCTGCTGCTGGATGCGCTGCGCCGGCCGGGCCGCCGGCTGCACCGCCACCGGCCGCCTCACAGTTATGCCGACCACCTCGACCGGCATGCCCTCCGCGGTGCCCGGCTGGCCTTCGACCATCGCTACGCCGAGGGCGACTACGGCCCCGGTGACCAGGAGTTCCTCGACCTCGTGGCCGCGGCGGTGGACGATATGCGCCGTGCGGGAGCGACCGTCGTCGACGTCACCTCTGTCGATCCAGCACAACCTGATGCCAGCGGTCGCGTCCCGTTCAACGACGAGTTCACCGTGCTGCTCTTCGAGTTCAAGGTGCAGATTGCGGAGTACCTCAGCCGCCTCGAGCGCACGTCGATGCGTACCCTTGCTGACCTGATCGCGTTCAACCGCGCAAACTGCGCGACCGAGCTGAAGTGGTTCGGCCAAGAGGTGTTCGAGGCAGCCGAGGCCACGAGCGGCGATCTCACCGACCCCGAGTACCGCGCCGCTCTGGCCACTTCCCAGGGCTTCGGCCGTGGGGTCATCGACCGGTACAGATCGCAGGGCTTCGACGCTGTCGTCGCCCCGTCCAACAGTTTCGCCACCTCGGTGGCCGCCACAGCCGGGTATCCGAGCATGTCGGTCCCCGCCGGCTACCTCCGCAGCGGGCGTCCGGTCGCGCTCTGGCTGTCCGCTGGCTATCTGGAGGAGACCCAGCTCATCCGACTCGGCTACGCCATCGAGCAGACCCTGAAGGCGCGGGTCGCCCCGACGCAGGCTGGGTCCGTTCCCCCCGAGCCGAAGCCCTTCCCGGGGTGCGCGACGACGACCGGGAAGAGAGGCATAGACGGCAGGGATGCAGCTGCTGGCCTGCGGCGGCGGGAGCTGTAGCCCGCCAGGCACCTGCCGCAGTTGCTGTGGGTCAAGCCCGCTGCGTCCGTTCACGGTCTGCCTGACGCAGCGCCTCCTGGAGACCCGGCGCGTCATACGTGCATAACGTCGCGACGTATCCCGACATCCTTTTCGTCTGACGCTGGCCGACTGGCCGCGGCCGTCTTCCGGGGGCAGCAGTCAGAAGTCGAACAAGTCGCCAAGAAAAGACTTGCGCTTCCTTTTGTCGTGGTGGCGATGGTCATGCCCGCGGTCATGGTAGTCGTCCGGGCTGCCCGGGCTCTTCGGCGACCGCCCGGATCCAGCAGGATACTGCCGGTAGGCCGATGCCTGAGGATATTCAGCCGGGTAGCCGGCCACCTCCGTGCGCGGATCGAACTGCGGCTCCGTGCCGCGTACGTTCGGAGCGGCCGGCGCGCTCGCCCGCTCGATGATCTTGTCGAGTTCGCCGCGGTCCAGCCATACGCCGCGGCAGGTGGGGCAGTAGTCGATTTCGATACCGTGGCGCTCAGTCATCTGCAACACGGTTTGGTCATGTGGGCACTGCATGACCTCGACTGTACTGGCCGTCATCAGCTCAGGTGCAGCGGCTGAGGCCCCGCTGAAGGAGAATCCAGGCACCGCCACACCGGTCGTCAGCGAGCATTTCCATCACGGATTGGCCGCCGCGATCCGGTAAGCCGCCGCGGCTGCGGGGACGTGGGACCTCGGTAATACTTCTTGGCACCGCCGCCGCTCGGTGGGCCGCCCGTCGAGAGGAGCCCGATGCATCGTCGCTTTCGACCCGTCCGCCGTGCGTCGGCGTGGCTGACCGTGCTGCTGCTTGGCGTGGCGCTGGCGTTGCCGCCCCCGGGTCGCGCAGGCGCCGCTCCTGCCGTCCCGCCCGCCGCCCCGGTGGTGCTCGCCATGTCGGCCGCCGCCGCCCCACCCCGCTACGGCCAGCGCAGCGGCGCCGTGCGGGCCCTGCAGAACCGGCTGATCGCGGCCGGGCTGCTGAAGGCCGAGCTGAACACCGGCTATTTCGGGTCCAAGACGCGGTCGGCGGTCCAGCGGCTTCAGCGCCGCTCGGGCCTGAGCCCCAGCGGACGTGTCACGGCGGCGACGGCGAAGGCGCTGGACCGCGCTGTGGCGAAGGTGACCGGACCGCGCAGCTGGTACCACCGCGAGAGGATCGGGACCTCGTCCGGCGGGCGCGCCATCACCGCCTACCGGGCCGGCCAGCCAGGGAAGCCCGTCGTCGTCGTGGTGGCAACCATGCACGGCGAGGAGAACTTCGGCCAGTACGTCGCCCGAGGGCTGCTGGAGGGACGCCCGATCACCGGGGTGGACCTGTGGGTGGTCCCGGTACTCAACCCCGACGGGCTGGCGAAGGACCGGCTGGGTGGCCGGCAGCGTCGACCTCAACCGGAACTTCCCGCACCGCTTCATTCGCCGCGCCAACTCCGGCCCGCGGGCGTCCTCGGCCAAGGAAACGCGGGTGGTCATGCGCTTCCTGGACCGGACGGACCCGCGGTACGTCGTCTCCTGGCACCAGCCGCTGATCGGGGTGGACAGCTACGCCGTTAAGGACCGGGCGCTGATGAAGCGGCTGTCGAGCGGGCTGAAGATCAAGACCCGCCGTCTGGACTGCCACGGCTCGTGCCACGGGACGATGACGGGGTGGTTCAACGCCCACCACGACGGCGCCGCGATCACTGTCGAGTACGGCTCCACCGCCCGCTCGATGGCCCGGATGAAAGGCCGGGACGCCAACGCAGTACTCAAGGCGGTCGGCGGCCGTCGCGGCTGACCTCACCCGCCGGGCATCTATCTCGCGGCGGTCCGGGTCACTAGGCGCACTCTGATCTTGTGCAGCTGCGGCATGAGGCCGTAGATGACGATCGGGACGGCGACGGTGGCCAGGACGAATGTGCGTAGCACTGGCGAGAGGGTCGCGAGCCAGTCGCCGAGCGCCAGGTTGATCACGGTCAGTGTCGGGAATACGGACAGCCAGATCATGAGAGCCAGCTGATGCTTGGTTGGGGGGCCGACCCGAGGCGGGGCGGGGGCCGGGGGGGATTTGGCAGTGGGGTCGGACATGTTTGCTCCTTGTGTGTTTCGGGTGTCCGTAGTCGGGTGTGGTTGCGCACTGTCAGCGGGAGAAGTCGTCGACGGCGTTGCGGACGTCCTCGTCCACTAGGTCGGCGTTGATGGAGAGGGCCGCAGCGGATCCTTCGCCGGCGGCGGTGATGACCTGGGCGCGCGGGTTGCTGACGTTGCCGGCAACCCAGACGCCGGGGACGCTGGTGGTTCCCTGGGCGCCAGTGAGTACCCAGCCGTGCTCGTCTAGGTCGCACTCGAGGCCGACGAGCAAGTCGTTGTTCGGGACGAACCGCGGAGGCACGAACAGGGCGGCGCGGGAAATGACCTGGCCGAACTCCATCTGCACGCCGGTCAGGTGGTCGTCCTCGACGACGACGCGGGCGATGGCTCCTTCGACGGCAACAATGGCACGGGCCACGAGCTGGTGATGCTGTGCTGGCGTGAGGGTGTCGGCCGGGGCGAACAGGCTGACGTCGTCGGACCACTGCCGGACGATCTGGGCGTACCGGACCGTCTCCGGGCCGTTCCAGATGACACCGAGCTGCTGGTCGCGCACCTCCCAGCCGTGGCAGTAGGGGCAGTGCAGCACATCGCGCGCCCATCGCTCGCGAAGACCGGGGGTGTCGGGCAGCTCGTCCCGCAGGCCGGTCGCTACGAGCAGGCGCCGCGCCGAGACGCGCTGGCCGTCGCCCAGGAGAACTTCGAACCCCTCCTGGCCGCACCGGACCAGCTCCTTGACGGCGCCGGAGGCGATGGTGCCGCCGTAGCTGCGAACCTCTTCTCGCCCGGCTGCCAGCAGGTCCCCGGGTGGCATACCGTCGCGAGACAGGAACCCGTGCATCTGCGCGGCCGGAGCGTTGCGTGGTTCGCCCGAGTCCACCACCAGAACCCGGCGGCGTGCTCTGGACAGCACCAGGGCTGCGGACAGACCGGCGGCTCCGCCCCCGATGATCACTACGTCGTAGTTGTTCATGTATGCCACTGTGCGGCAGCGGGTTTCGGGTGACAACCAACGTTGCTGTTTCCGGGAAGAGCGGGTGGAATGGTGCTCCCGCTGGCTCAAGAGCTGAGGTCTCTCGGGGTTTGCTTCACGGTCGGAGGGCCGGCTGCCATCATTCCTGGTGGGCTTGGTCCAGGCCGTCGAGGATGAGGTCGAGGCCGAGCTCGTACTCATCGCCGTAGTCGTACCCGGGTTGGAGGACGTGCTCGATCGTGAACCGGGCAAGGCTCGGGTAATCCTTCGTGGGGAACTGCTGCAGGAACGCCTTGGCAAGTTCTGAGGTCTCGTCCGGGGTGCCGAACGCCAGGTTTCGTTCCTGCAGCGCAAACCCGTAGATGTAGCTGTCGAGCGCTGAGAACGCGTGAGCGGTCAACTGCAGCGAGAAGCCGGCGTCCAGCAGGCAGCCGATGACCGCGTCGTGGTGCCGCAGGGTCGCTGGGCCGGGTGTTCTCCGCTCCATCTGTCCGATGGCCCAGGGGTGCCGGGCCAAGACCGAGCGCATCGAGAGCGCCCGCTGACGCATGGCCGCCTTCCAGCCCAGAGCGGGTACCGGCAGATCGATCTCGCTGAAGAGTGTGTCGATCATGCCGTCGAGGAGGTCCTCCTTGTTGGCGACGTGATTGTAGAGCGACATCGTTCCCCCGCCGAGCTCCTGGCTTAGCTTCCGCATGCTCAGTGACTCGATGCCGCCACGGTCGGCGAGGTCGATGGCGGTCTTCAGGATCTTTCCCTTGCTCCAGGGGACCCGGCGTTCGGTCGTTGCGTCAGGCGGCACAGCCATTCCTATCCTCCGTATCTCGGGCCGGGTGCTCAGCGGCATGCGGCCCCTTGATCCACGTACACCGTACGTGTAACGTACGGCGTACGCGTACATCGTACGCGGAGACTGGACGAGCGAGCAACGGGCTCTCTCGGCAAGCCAGATCTCCCCCTGAAGGGAAGACGCCATGACGATCCGCGCCGAGTACCCAGCCGCACAGAAGCCGAACAGCGACGCGCCCCCACGCACCTCACGGCGATCAGCCGACGGCTGGTCGATCCGCGCTGCCAGTACCACGGCCGGTGTAGGGCTGCTCCTCATGTCGGCGCTCGCCGGCTTCGGTAAGTTCGTCGCTTTGGACGGGCTGGTGACCGAGGGCAATGCGACGCAGACCGCGCAGAACATCCAGGCGTCGGAGGGGCTGTTCCGGCTCGGGATCGCCAGTTTGATCCTGGTCATCGCCCTAGACGTGGTAATTGCCTGCGCGCTCTACCGGGTGTTCAGCCCGGTGAACAAGGGGCTCTCCATCCTTGCGGCGGCGATGCGGCTGGTCTACGCCGGTGTCTTCATGGTGGCGATCGGACAGCTTCCCGGGGTCCTCCGCCTGCTTACTGACGACGGCAACCGTGCGGTGTTCGGCGTCGACCAAGTGAACGCGCAGGCAGCACTGGGTATCGCCGCCTTCACCGATATCTGGTACGTGAGCCAGTTTCTCTTCGGCCTGCACCTGCTCATCGAGGGCTACCTCGCTTATCGCTCCGGCTTCGTTCCGCGGGTGCTTGGCGCACTGCTTGCCATCGCGGGTCTCGGCTATGCCACCGACAGTCTCGGTGCCGTTCTTTCGCAGGGCTCCTGGGCGCCGATCAGCTCGTTCACGTTCCTTGGTGAGTTCCTGCTGGCGCTCTGGCTGCTCATTCGGGCCCGCAGCATCGCAGTCAGTGCCTCCCAGTTCCATGGCGAGTCGGGGCTTCTTCGTTGATACTGCCGCTGCTGGACAGCAGGAGGTGGGCGGAGGAGGATCGGTCGCACGGCGCCACTTCTCACATGATGGGGGGATCATGTCACTTGAGTCCACGACGCGGATTATGAACGGCTACTTCGAGGCGCTTCTTGGCGGAAGGGACTTCGCAGAGTTCTTTACCGATGATGTCTCCTGGACCATGATGGAGACCGGCGACCAAGTACGGGGTCGAGCGGCGGTGCGCGACTTGATTGTCGAGTTGCACACCAAGACTTTCGATGCCCACCCGGAGCTAAAGCGGTCGGCCGTCACCGACGGATTCGCATTCGTGGAGGCCGATTTTGTCGGCACCCACACTGGCGTCTTTGCAGACATCCCACCTACGGGGATTGCGATACGGGTTCCTTACTGTGTCGCATACGACGTCGTCGACGACGGTATTCAGGCGTTGCGCGGCTACATGCCGATCATGCTCATGAGACAGCAACTGCACGAAGCTATGGCTTCAGCTCAGACGGTGAGCCAGTGAATGTGGATCGTGTCCGCCGAAATCGCCCCGCCAAGGTCTCAGAAGCGGGGCAGTGCGGGAACTACTCTTCAGCGAAAACTTCGCGCAGCTTCTGTTCGTCTTCTCCGGTGAGATTTGTCGAGATCAGCTCCGCATGAGTGCCGACGAAGCGCTGCCGGATCCTGTCCTCCACGCCGCTGGAGGAGAGCAGGAAGAGCGCTGAGGTTCCTTCGGTCACTGCACTCTTGGTCTTCTTGATGAACGCGTCGTCGATGCCGACATCGCGCAGCGACCCGACCAGGGCGCCGCCCGCCGCACCCACGGCGGCGCCGATCAGTGGGGCGAAGAACAGCAGCCCGAACAGGAGTCCCCAGAAGGCTCCACCGAGTGCGGCAGGCCCGACGAGGTCGTTGAGCTGGCGGGTCTTCGGCTTCTTCTTGCCTACGGGCCACTCGACGATGGCCGCGTCCTGGATCGTGATGAGACCCTCGTCTTGGAGCTCTTTAAGCGTCCGGACTACGTGGGATGCACCATCAGCTTGATCGAATTTCCACGCCGAGAGTGTGGCCATGTGCGCTCTCCTTCTGGTTGGTAGAGCTTGGAGCTCAAGCTCGGACTGACGCTTCCCACGATGCTCTCGCCCAGCCCGGCCGCGCCTCACCTCATCCGGGTGAATCACCCCAAGCAGGTTCGTCGCTAGCGTGGAGTCAGCAGCTCGGCCAAGGGGAGGGAAGAGGATGCCAGCGCCGTCACACTCGCCTGCCCGCTCCCGAGCGCGAGTTGTGGCCGGAGACCTGTGGCGACTGCTGGGGGCGTGGGCCGGTTCGACGGTTTCGCTGGTGGTGGCGGCAGCGCTGCTCCCTGATCTCGACGCGCCTTTCTGGATCTTGGCCGCGGTCGCCGCTGTCGCCGGGATCGTGGGCCTGGTGTTGCGGCCACTTCTCGTCGGGCTGGCAGCGCGGATCGGCTGGGTGGCGATCATTCTGGTCGCCCTGGTCGGCCAGGCCGTCGTCATGCAGGTGGCCCTGACCATCGTTCCCGGGGTTTCGATCAGCTTCTGGACGGCCCTGGCCGCCAGCTGGATCAGCGCCGCAGTCGGAACGTTCATCTCGTGGGCGGCCGCCTTTGGTACGGACGACGGCCTGACGGCCCACCTCGTCCGCACCCAACAGCGCGGGCAGGTCCTCGCGGCCGACCCGGGGGTCGTCGGAGTCGTCTTCGTTCAGCTCGACGGATTGCCTTTCCCGGTGCTGCGCTGGGCCATCCAGTCCGGCGCGGTACCAACGATCCGCCGCTGGCTGACCACGGGCGGCTACGAGCTGCGCCAGTGGACGGTGCAACTGCCCTGCACCACGCCGGCGAGCCAGCAGGGCATCCTCCATGGGACAACGGACGGCATTCCCGCGTTCCGCTGGTACGACCGCGAGCTGGGTCGTGTCCTCGTGGCCAACCGTCCCGCCGACGCCCGTGTCATTGAGGAACGGGCCAGCACCGGTCGCGGACTGCTCAGTGATGACGGAGTTTCCATTTCGAACTTGTTCACCGGCGACGCGCCCCGCGCGATGCTCACGATGAGCCGGATCGGGGCATCGCGCGGCTCGGAGCAGACGCGGCGGGCTGCGGCGTGGTTCCTGGCCTCACCCGCGGGGTTCGCGCGCAGCCTCACGCGTACGCTCGCGGAGGTGCTCAAGGAGAGATGGCAGGCCCGTCGGCAGGTCCGGCGCAACCTCGACCCCATGGTGCACCGCGGCTGGACGTTCGCGCTCATGCGGGCAGTCACCAACGGCCTGCTCCGGGACCTCAACACAGCCCTCGTCTCCGATGAGATGCGCCGGGGGACGCGCGCCATCTATGTCGACTATGTGGACTACGACGAGATCGCCCACCACGCGGGGATGTTCCGGCCCGAGTCCCTCGCCGCGCTAGACGGGCTCGACCGCATGCTGGCCTCGCTTGAGACGCTAGCGGCGGGCGCGGCGCGCAGCTACCGGATCGTCGTGGTCTCAGACCACGGGCAGTCGCAGGGGGCGACGTTCCTCAGCCGACACGGTCACGACCTGGCCGCGGCCTGCGAGCAGCTCATGGCTCAAGACGTGCAGTCGGTGGATGAGCCTGTCGAGGGTGTCGGGCGGGCAGGAGCCGTCGTCGGAGACGTCGCGGGATCGGGGGGCGTCACGGGCCGGGTGGCCGACGCCGTCGACCACCAGCTGGAGTCCCAGGCCGGTCCGGATCCCGACGGGGCGGCGCCGACGGTCGTGCTCGGCTCGGGCAACCTCGCCCTGCTCTATGTCCGGGGGCCGGAGCGCCTGCCCCTGGACGACCTCGAGCGTCGGTGGCCGGATCTCGTCGCGGGGCTGCTGGCTTATCCGTCTGTGGGCTTCGTCGCCGCGCTGGACTCCGCGGGGGTGCCCTGGGCGGTGGGCAAGGATGGCAGGCGCGACCTGGTCTCCGGTGTCGTGCAGGGCCTCGATCCGCTAGCGCCCTACGGCAACCACGCCGGGCGTGTCCTCGCCCGTGCCGTCTGCCTGCCCGAGGCGCCCGACCTGTACGTCAACAGCAGCGTCGACCCGGACACGCTGGATGTCAGCGGCTTCGAGGAGCTGGTCGGAGTCCACGGCGGACTTGGGGGCTGGCAGGACCGAGCTGTCCTGCTTGCGCCGGCCGAGCTGATGACAGTCGCACCGCCAACCATCGAGGGAGCCGACGAGTTGCATCAGGTCTTGCTAGCGATGCTCCGAGCGTGCGGGCAGCGCGCTGACGACCCGGAGGAGGGACAGGTCGACGGACTCGGCCGGGCCCGCTGAGCCCTTCACACCAGCTGCTATGAAGTTGGCGACGCCATCCAGCCGGCGATCTGGGAACGTGAGTGAAAGCCGAGCTTGTCCAAGATGTTGCGGACGTGGGTCGCCACCGTCCGTTCGGAGATGAACAGACGCGCCCCGATCTGCCGGTTGGTTAGACCTTCCGCGATCAACCACGCTACTTCAGCCTCCCGCTTCGCCAGTGGCCCGGTCTGATTAGGATCGGAGGCATCGACCTTGCCCTGCTCGGATTCGCTGAGCGCCAAGCGCAGTGCCTCTTCGCGCCCCAGTCGGTTACCTTTCGCATACTCGGCCTCGAACCTCGACGGACCGAGTACGCCGACCGCCGCTTCCTTGGCCTGCGCCAGGAGTGGCTGGAACGGACCCGTGATGCCGGCGCCCGCCCGAGACCCCACGGCTTCCGCGGCCCCCAGCAGCTGGGCCGCCAGGCGTGACTGACCCGTGGTGCCAGCATGCCAGCCGAGGAGGCTCAGCAGGTCGTACTGAGCGGGCCGGTCGTCGATCTGACGGGCGATCCGCAGCGCGTCGACGTAGCTAGGCTTCGATCCAGGCACATCACCGGCGAGCATCGAGGCTTGGCCGACGTACATGAGCATCTGGACAAGGTGGTAGAGATCACCCGCTCCTCGGCTGAGCCGCGCACCTTCGGAGGATGCCGCTCTGGCGGCGTCCAGGTCGGCACTGAAGAACGAGTGAATGGCTCGTGCCTGGATCAGGCCGATCGAGGCGGGGTAGTAGTTCAGGGTAGGGGTGAGGGCCCCCGCCTCGTCCAGCAACCGCCGGGCGGCCTCGTGATCTCCCGCCATGTTCTCCGCGATTGAGGCGGTCGCTAACGATTCGGACAGCTGGTGGAGCTGCCCGGCGTCCCGGGCCGCCGAGATAGCCCGATAAAGCCACGGCCTGGCAGCCTCGGCATCGGCCTGCCGCATGCTGAACCATCCGCGAAAGTGGTACGCCCGGGCCGGCACGTCCGAAGACCCGGCAGCAGCGGCCAGAAAGTCGTCAAACCAGCGGATACTCTCTACGGTCCCGCGCGTGACCCAGTAGTAGCCGATGGAGGTAGCGAGCTCGATCCCGCGACGCCAGTCCGAGGCGGCGAGGCATTTCTGGAGGGCCAGTCGAATGTTGTCGATCTCCAGCTCGACCCACTGGAGCCACTCGAGCGGGCGATGCCGCGCCAGGTCCTCGGCTCTGAGACACCTCGTCCGGTAATACTCCAGGTACGCCTCGTTAAGAAGGTCCTCCTCGGCGGCCGCTCGCAGCTTGAGGCTGGCGTACTCGCGCATGGTCTCGTGCAGCCGGTAGCAGGCGACGCTCCTGACCTCCTCGTCCTTAGCGACCAGCGACTTGTCGACCAGCCCTGACAGCACGTCCAGAGTCTGCTCGGCCGGTCCCGCATCGGAGGTACAGACCGACTCGACGTCCTCAACAGTGAACCGGCCGGCGAACGCGCACAGACGCCGCAGCAGCGTCTGCTCCGCGGGCGTCAGCAGATCGTGACTCCAGTCGATCGTCATCCGCAGCGTTTGCTGACGCGGCAACGCCGCTCGGCCTCCTCCGGTCAGCAGCGCGAAGCGGTCGGTCAGCCGATCGGCGATCTGCTCCACGGTGAGCACTCGCGTCCTCACGGCGGCAAGCTCGATTGCCAGCGGTAGACCGTCGAGGCGCCGGCAGAGTTGGACAACGGCCGACTGGTTCGCCTCGGTCAGCTCGAAATTTCCCGATGCTGCCGACGCACGCTCCGTGAACAGCATGACGGCTTCGTTCTGTCGGAGCCGGGGGAGCGGTTGCCCTCCGCCCGCTGGGGGCAGGTCAAGTGGCGGTACGGCAACGACGTGCTCGCCGGGCAGCTGGAGCGGCTCCCGGCTTGTGGTGATCACCCGCACGTTCGGTGCAGCGCGGAGGACCTCGGCCACCAGGTGGGCGGACGCGTCGATGACGTGCTCACAGTTGTCGAGCAGGAGCAACAGCTCTCTGTCCCGTAGGTGGGACGAGAGCACCTGAAGGGGGGTCGTCTCGGCTTGTTCGCGCAGGTCCAGCGCTGCGAGCACCGCATTGGTCACCAGAGCCGCATCCCGGATCTCCGCGAGTTCGACCCACCAGGCGCCATTTGCGAACCCACGTCCGAGATCTGTTGCGGCCCGAACACCCAGCCGGGTCTTGCCGACGCCTCCGGGTCCGACCAGGCTGACCAGGCGCGCGCCCACCAATGTCCTGCGCAGCTCCGCCATCTCCCGGCGGCGTCCTACGAAGCTGGTCGCCTCGGCGGGAAGGTTGCCTAACCGGCGCCTGGGCCTTGCCACAATGAGCCGCACGCTACCACGCCGGCGACTGCGCCCAGTGGACTACGCATCGAATCATCAATCCGGTCGATGTGGCTGATAGGCCGCTCGTCCTAGCGTAGTTGCATGGCCCAGAACCCACCCACCGACCGAGTCGAGGTCACCTTCATCGGCACCCCTCCGACCCGCCAGATTGAGCGGGCGTCAGGGGTCACTGACGTCGAGGTCGACGGTCAGACGGTGCGCTGCCTTGTCGTCGGCAGCTTTCAGCCATTTCTGGAGGCGGTCCGAGGCTACGAGGTGCTGAGCCTCACGGCGATCCCCGCCGTCGATGGAACCGACACGCAACCGCCTGCTCAATCACACCAACGAAAGGAATAGATCATGAGTTCAAACCGAAAGACCGCGATCGTTGCCGGGGTCTTCTTCCTCATCACCGAAGTGACCGCCATAGCGGGGATGCTCCTGTATGGCTCTGTTTTGAGCGACCCGGAGTTCATCGTCTCCGCATCCGCGAACGACCGCGGCGTGCAACTGGGAGCGTTCCTTGAGGTGCTGCTCGCTATCGCCGTCGTGGGCACCGGGGTCACGCTCTATCCGCTGATCAAGAGGCAGCATGAAGGCATCGCACTCGGTCACGTAGCCGGTCGGCTGATCGAAGCGTCGATCATCGCCGTTGGCGCGATCAGCTTGCTGGCCGTCGTCACGATGCGGCAGGATTTCGCTGGTGCGACCGGGACCGAAGGTGTCGTCGGCGTCAACATCGGCCAGTCATTGGTGGCACTCCACAACTGGACCTTCCTCTTCGGCCCGAAGCTTGCCTTGGGCGTGAACACGGTGCTGCTGGCGTATCTGATGTACCGCTCGCAGCTCGTGCCCCGCATCATCGCGGTGCTCGGCCTTGTCGGCGGCACCCTCGTCTTCGTTTCGGGGACCGCAGTCCTGTTCGGCCTGTACGAGGACCTGTCCGTCGTCGGGGTGTCGGCGGCCATGCCGGTTTTGGCCTGGGAGCTGAGTTTCGCAGTCTGGCTCATCGTCAAGGGCTTTCGACCCTCCCCACTGCTCGCAGACATCACACCGGCCGTCACGCGGGTCCTCGCCCAGGCCGACGCATGATGGATGTCAGGGTCGAGGCCGTGCCGGCCTGATGGCGCTCCGGCGCCTTAGTCCTGGCTATAGGTTCATGATGTCGGCTGGTGGCTAGGGACCGCCCAACGCGGTCCCTAACTGCTGATGATCAACCAGGACGAAAGGCTGCGGCGTGGAAGACTCGACGCGAGAGGCGAGATCGCTCGCGCAACCGTCGGCGGGGATGCTCGACGGGATTGATCCGTTAGCGCTGGTACGCCGCTATGAACCGGTTCTGCGCTTCACCAACGGCGAGTTGTTCTTCCCCATGTCCGTGGAGAGCTACGTCGAGCATGCGGCACTGTGGGGAGAGGATCCAACCGGGGGACTCCGTCGGCTGGTCGACCATGGCGAGCTCACGGTAGACCGCCTGTGCGCGGAGGCTCGGTCAGCACCTCGTGATTTCAGGCTGGAGCTGCGGTATGTCCCCGGACCGTTGAACCGACGCCAGCTTCTGCAGTGGCGTCGAGACCCGAACCGGCCGCGCATCCGGGCCGTCACCAGGCTGGCAGCGGTGGGGCTGCTGGGGCGCCTACTGGATGTGCTGTTCCGACTGTCACTGATGATCCGCGGGCGGGTGCCCGGCGGTCTGGTGGCGGCCGCGCATGTGGCGTACTCCCGTTCAGATGCGGCCAGCAACTTCCCCTACTACGCCCATGTCAGTACCGACGGCGGCTATGTGGTCATCCAGTACTGGTTCTTCTATGCCATGAACAACTGGCGTACCTCCTTCGCCGGGGTCAACGACCACGAAGCCGACTGGGAACACGTCACCGTCTACGTGGCAAAGGCGGATGCCGCAATCAGGTCTTCCAACGGCACCGCACCAGACGGTGCCGGAAGACTGCGGGCAGTGTGGGTCGCTTTCTCCTCCCACGACGACGCAGGTGCGGAGCTGCGTCGCCGGTCGGATGACCCGGACCTCAGCTGGGTGGACGAGACTCATCCCGTCGTCTACGTCGGGGCGGGGTCGCATTCAGGCGCCCACTCACCTGGCGACTACCTGGTGCGCGTAGAACCGCCAGCCTTGGGCGGCTGGTTCCACCTGCTCAGCAGGGCACGGGAGTTGCTGATGCCGTGGACGCGCAAACGCGGGACCCACGGTCTCGGAATCCCGTACGTTGACTACAAGCGTGGCGACGGCCGAGCACTGGGACCTGGCACCCCAGACCCGTGGACCCCCGTCGTTGTCACCTCTGGGATGGGATGGGTTCGCGACTACCGCGGCCTATGGGGACTCGACACGGACGATCCCTTCGGCGGTGAGCGAGCCCCGGCTGGTCCCCGATACGAACGGAGCGGCGAGATTCGGGAAAGCTGGGCCGACCCGGTGGCGTGGGCGGGTTTGGATCCGGTACCGGCGACGGATGAGGACCGAGCTCGGCTGGAGCGGGAGCGGCTCGCTGAGCTGCAGAGCCGCCAGACCGAGTTGGACAAGATCATCGCGGGGCAGCAGGAAAGTGTCCGGCGACAGGCGGTCAGTGCCCTCGATCCTTCGCCCGACCCTGGGCCCGGTCGCCGGCAGCGGGTACCGAGAACGAAACTTGACGCCGACGTCGCTCGGCTCCGCGCTCTCCGCACCGAGCGGCGCGCGGTTGAGGTGGAACGGGAACTTCTCCTGGAAGCCTCAAGGAGAGGGCTCCCCGTTGGCCCACACGCTCACCTGCGGCGCCGTGTCGTTTCCGACGTCTATCGCTCGACGCCACACCGTGTGCTTCGGGTGTGGAGTGAGATCTCACTGTCGGTGCTGCTTGGACTCGTCGGTCTGGCCCTGCTTTTTGACCTCGTTTCCGGCTTCGCGGCCGCGCTGGATGCCATCCTCGTAGTCTTGGCGATTGAGGCATTGCTGCGTCGCCGGTTGCGTGTCTTTCTGCTTGGCGTCGCCATCATCGCCGGAATCGCCGTCGTCATCTCAATGCTGGTGACCAACCTCCGGCTAGGTATCGGCGTCCTCGCGGTGCTCGGCGCCCTCGGACTCGCCTTCGCGAACCTCCGCGCCCTGATCTCCCGGCGCTAGCCGCCGAATCAGGAAATGGCGCAGACGGCGCTACGGCGACCGCCGATCGCTCAAGCAAGTTTTGACCCTCGCTCTCAGATATCGTGATTTGCTGTCAGAGTGGGAAAAATATTCACACACTGGGTTAAAAACTTACCCAGTCTATACACCTAAGAATGGGGGTTTCACGAATCTTTGAAATTGACGAATCTGTCTATGGGAGCACACGGTTCCCACAGGAGGTCGAGGGTCGCAGGAACGGCAGGCGCCGGCCGCACCAGCGATCTGCGACATCCACTGACACAAGTTCTCAAGGAGGAGACATGTCATTCTCGGGGTACAAGCGCAATAACAAGAAGCACGGCAAGCACGACAAGCACGACAAGCATGACAGCAAGAGCCACAGCAAGAGCCGCAGCAAGAGCCGCAGCAAGAGCGGTGGCCACAAGTACTGAGCTGTAGGTAGGTCGTGTGGGTGGGCACCGATGGTGCCCACCCACACGCGTTTTAATCATGGTTCATGCCGATCCAATGACGCCGGATTCCTTCTAGCGGAGGTTGTCGATGGGCGCGGTCGCGACGATGCCTTCGACGCTGCGCGCCAGTTCGACGTCCAAGGTGACAAGTGCGTCGGCCTGCAACTGGGTGAGTGCGACGTATTCGGCGTTGTAGGTCGAGGCCCATCCCAGCCGGCTTGCAAGGTCCCAGGCGCGGCGCCGGAGGACGGCGTCGCCGAGAAGTCTGATCTTCATCCGCCCGACGCGTGCCAGCCGCTCGCGCGCGGTCTTGGCCGGGAGCTCACCGCGATAGACCGCCTCGTGAAGAGCCGACAGGGTTTGAGAACGCAGCAGCGTCGGTGCGAGAAGCTGGTGCTCAGCGGCGGCTTCGACGCCCTGGGTCGCCAGGTGTAGGACAGTGCTGGCGTCAACGACGAACCTTGTCATATCCACCTCAGATCCGTTGGAATGGCTTAACGATGCTACGAATGCGCCGTTCCTTGTACAGCAAAGGGTCACGCGGCTCAGCGAATGGTGAAGTCTGGGGCATCGCTCATCCGGACTCGGGCGCACACGGAAGCGGTGGGTGGGATGAGCTCCACGAACTGAGCGCTCGTCGCCGCGCCGCAGGCGACACGCCGTCCAACGGCGATATCCGCCGCCATGACTGGCCGATAAGTGGACTTCACCTCCACAATCCCATCCCAGCCGTCTCGGCGACACGTCACCGGTGCTGCGACACGCCGCCCAAAGCGCGGAGAACTGGACTAGTCAGCGGATTCCTTCGCGGCTAGGCAACCAGACTGTGTCCCGGTGCGTATCTCCTTCGACATTACTTCAAAGAAGGGGATCTCTCATGAGCAGACAGTGCATCCGGGTTGCAGGCCTCGCCCTGGCGACCGCCGTCACCGGCGCGATGGTGTGCGCAGCGCCGGCCCAGGCAGCCGAGGGCGAGGGCCGTGTCGTGTCGGCCACCGACCTGACCGTCCGCTACGGGCCCACCACCGCCTCCCGTTCGGTCGGCTCCCTGCGCCCCGGACAAACCATCCCGCTGATCTGCAAGCTGCGCGGCACCTCGGTCGGAGGCAACGACCTCTGGTACGCGCTCCCGCCGACGCTGAACGAGTGGGTAGCGGCGCGCTACGTGAGCAACGTGGGCGAGGCGCCGGACTGGTGCGGCACCGACGCGCGGTTCAAAGGTCGGACCACGACCGCGCTAATCAAGAGGACCGGGCCGACCCGGGCCGCATCCAGTGCCGGAAACCTCGCCCAGGGCGCCGCGGTGACCATTGTCTGCAAGCTGCCAGGCGAGGCCGTCAACGGCAACGCGCTCTGGTACTCCCTTACCGACGGTCGTTGGGTCTCGGCCCGCTATGTCAGCAACGTCGGTGCCGCCCCCGGGTGGTGCAACTGATCCGGCACAGGCGACCACCCGGGCTGCCGGTCAGGTCGCAGGCGCCGCCCGACCCGGGGTGTCGGCGTGTTGCCTAGAGTCGGAGCGTGCTCGCCACCAGGTCAGCAAGCTCGGAGCGCGTCGGTCCTTCGGTCAGGCGTGGGCGCCAGCCCGTGGCGTCGACCGCCCGGGCGGGCGCCTCGACTCCATCCAGGCATGCCGGCCCCGCGGTCATCTGCAGGTACGGCCCGAGCGCTGGGCCAATCTTCGGATCGACCTCGGCCGCGGCCATGATCAGGTTCGAGGGGAGGTGCTCGGCCAGGTCAATGTCGCCGCCCTCCCAGCGGCGCCGTTGGTCCTCATCCATCCGGACGTGGTCCTCCACCCAGGGCCGCATCGCGGCTTCACACCAAGCGTCGAACGCGCATCCGACCGCCTCCATGTCGGCGCCGTGCTCGTCCACCAGAGCCAGCAGCTCCGCTGCCTGCAACAGGGTCACAGTGACACCGCTGCCCCGCGGGATCAAGGAACTTGTCAGTGCCGTCGCCTGCTTGGTCCGGTTCAGGTAGAACAGCGCTGACCTTGTCTCACGTGCTTTCCGACCGTACGAGAGCTTTGTGGCCGTCGCTGTCACCGACCGGTTCCTCGTCCTCGAGCTCAGGGCCCCTGCTGCCGCGGTGGCGTTTCCTGAGCCGGTCCGTGAGCAGCATCGCGGCGGCGAGGGCCGCAAGCGCGAGGAGTATGCACAAGGTGACGGTGCCGAGGAGGCTCTGGGCGGCGGCCAGGGAAGCGCCGGCGAAGTAGCCGAGCCCGACCACTACAAGGGACCAGGTCACAGCCCCGACGATGTTCGCCGCCAGAAACCGTCGGTACGGCATCCGGACGACTCCGGCCATCGCCGGCACTAACGCCCGAAGGATGCCGACCCAGCGGCCCAGGACCACCGCAATGGCTCCCCGGCGCTGCAGGTACTCCTGGGCCCGGTCCCAGTGCCGCTGGGGGATTCTTCGGCCCAACCTGCTGGTCATCAGGGCCGGCCCGAACTTAAAGCCGATGAAGTAACCGACACTGTCACCGAGTACGGCGGCGACGATGACCCCGAGCAGCAGGGCGGGCACCTGCACGACACCGCCGGCGGCCAGCATGCCCGCGATAAGCATCACTGTCTCACCGGGCACGACCAGCCCGAAGAAGGCCGCGGACTCCAGAAACGCTGCGGCGCTGGCGATAGCGTAGACAGGCCAGCCATGCAGGCCCGCGACCAGTTGCAAAAGGGTGGCCATCATGTTCCAGGTCTCGATTCAGGTCGGGTCGGGGTGGACCAAGTCGGTGATGGTGATCATCATCGCCACCGAGTCCTGAGCCCCGCCTGAGACGCTTCTTTGAGGACCCGAGCGCTAGCGCTTACTAGAGGATGAAAGGAACCAACAGCCCCTGGATTAGGGGTGTCTACCCCCGGACACCGCTGATAACGTTCAGATAACGGCCCTCGCTAGTCCAGTCGCAGACTGGACCAGTAGGAAGCGTTGAGCTGTGGCCCGACGAGGACCCCCCCTCCTCGTCGGGCCAGCAAGCCAGACCGCTGTCAGCCGTCGACACGCTCCACACGCGCGCCAGCCTGACTGTTGTCCGAGCGTGCCTGGGTGCGCTGGGCTCCCGTGACACAGACGTCGTCGCCGGGGAAGGCCTCCCGCCAGACGTAGCCGCTGATGCAGGTGTGCGGCCCGTAGGCACCGTTGGTCCAGCGGGTGGAAGCCACGCTGTTGTCGCTGCGCACCTGGGTACGGGTCGCCCCGCTCACGCACACGTAGTCAGCGAGGTCGGCCTCGCGCCATACCCAGCCACTGGCGCAGTTGTTCGGACCGAAGACAAACCGTGCGGGGTTTCGTCGCGCGGCCGCCTGGGCGTTGTCCGCCCGAGCCTGGTCGCGCTGGGCCCCGGTCACGCAGACGTCGTCCCCGGAGAACGCCTCACGCCACACATAGCCGTTGATGCAGGTGTGCGGCCCGTAGGGACCGTTGGTCCAGCGTGAGGATGCCGCCGCATTGTCGGCCCGCACTTGGGACCGGGTTGCTCCGGTGACACAGACCCGGTCATTGGCGTTCGCCTCGCGCCACACCCAGCCCTGTAGGCAACGCTGCACGACGTCGCTGGTGATGCTCACCGTAGCCGAGGAGGCGGCGGTGCCTGTCGTACTGATCCGCACGCCGTTCCCCGTCCAGGAGGTGACTGCCGGCTTGCCGGCGATGCCGAGCTGGCGCAGCAGCGTGGGTGTGCCGTTGCGCACTTCGTGGATCAGGACGGTGTCGGCGGGGATGCCCGCACTCCATCCAAGCTTCCGGCGGTACTCAACGGTGTAGTAGTGGTGCTTGTCGGCCGGGTCGAACGGAACGCGTACGAGCAGCGGTCCAGTGCTGGCCTGTGGCGCCTCCAGTGGCGCGATCGACACGGTGCGCGAGCCGACGCCGTCGGCGCCGATGGTCAGCACCCGGTTCCTGGCCAGCCAGCCCTTCTCGTCTCGGTGAAAGGCGTTCAGTCCCGTGCCGGCCGCGCCGAACCGGGCAGTGGCGAAGCTGTACACGTGCATCGCGCTCATCTGGTCCCACATGTCGTCGTACTCGCCGGGCTGGGACCAGGAGGCGTTCTGGTAGCTGGTGTCGTTGGAGAACGAGTGTCCGAGGCCGTACCCGTGGGCCATCTCGTGCGAAGCGAAGGCGACGTTCCAGGCACCGGGGTCGAGCAGCACGCGTCCACCGGCGGCGCCGGAGTCGACCTGGGCGTTGGTGATCGCTACCGTGCGAAAGCCTGCTGGAACCGCGTAACCGCCGCGGGCGGCGGCATCGACGCAGGACTGAATGCGGGCGCCGCGGGTCTGCGCCTGCGCTTGTGCCTTGGTCGTCGACATGGTGTACCAGCCACGCACCACCGAACCGTCGAGCGTAGTGCGGCCACCCGACTGGTCGCGGAACCAGTCGGCCAGGCCGCCGAGGCCGTTGCCAGCAGTGGTGAACATCTCCCGGAAGAACTGCGGTGCCCGCGGCTCGGCAGTGACGTCGGCGTACTTGCACAGCAGCACCGACCAGCCGGTGGTGCCTCGGACCGGTGTGGCCTGAGCGGGGCTGGAGAGCAGGGGGGCGCCGAACAGGGCGGCGCCGGTGGCAAATGCCAGACAGACAGCGGTGCGGCGGAGCGTTCTTAGACCTCGCACGGGTGGTCCTCCTCATGTCCTCGCCACCGATCGGTGGCTTTAGACCGCAGAGAGTCGGTTGGCCTGGAGTTGATACGTCAGCGGACGCCCTTCACCGGAAGGATGGCGAAGGCGCCGATGATGGCGCTGACCCCGGCGACCGCGTAGAGCACGCCGTAGCCGCCGCTGCCGACTGCAAGGATGGCTGGCGCGATTGCCGGTGCGACCGAGTAGGGGAGAGCGGCCGCGATGTTGAACACGCCGAGATCCTTGGCCGTGTCGTGGCCCGGCAGCACGTCGGCCACGAGTGCGAGGTCGACTGCGACGTAGATTCCAAAGCCGAGTCCGCCGATCGCCATGCCGACGAGAAAACCGTTGAAGTCGCTGACGACGGCGACCACGAACATGGCTAGGCCGTAGACGATCGACGCGGTGACGACGAAGATCTTTCGTCGGCCCGTCCGGTCAGAAAGCCTGCCGCCGATCATCGAGGCGGCGACGATGAAGACTGACTGTGTCAGTGTGCCAAGGAAAATCTGGCGCGGCACATCGGCCTGAGCGCTGCCGATCTTGTCCAGCAGGTAGTACGCCTGGTAGGTCGTCATGAAGGCGTACGCGAGAACGAACATGAAGCGGCTGGCGAAAGCCCAGGCGAAGTCCGGGCTCTTCCGCGGGCTGACGTAGAAGGTGCTGGCGAACTCCCGTAGCGACCAGGCCGGCTTGTCTGCCTTGGACAGCCGGCGATCCGTCAGGCTGAGCGCGAAGATCACGATGAAGAGCCCGCCGATCGCGCACGGGAATCCGAACATGGCGAGCTGGTTGCCGGTGAAAAGCTGGACCACAAACGTGCCGCTGACCGACGCGATCGGCAGACAGACACCCAGGACACCGGCGACCAGGCCACGTTGAGCGACCGGGACCTGGTCCGGCAGCACTGCGACCATCGCGGCGAGCTGCGCGTTGAAGAACACCTGGGCGATGCACCATCCGAGCAGAACGACCGCCATGCTGGATGCCGTTGCAACAATGAGAATGCCGAGGGAACCGCCCACCAGCCCGATGATCATCCAGGGCCGGCGCATGCCCAGCTGGGAGGATGTCCGGTCGCTCATCCTGCCGAAGAACGGGTTAGCGACCAGAGCCAACAGGGAGCCGATCCCGGTGACCAGCGCCAAGCTGTTCGGTGCCTGTTCCATCCCGACGAGCGAGCTGACCTTCAAAGCCAAGGTGACCAGCACGGGTGCGAGCAGCATCAGGATGCTGCCCATGTACGCCAACGTGTACAGCGAGATGAAGCGCCACCCGACGCGGTGCTGAACGGGTGAGTGAGGCTCCAGCGCGATGGGGGTGATGTCCGCGGGACCGGGAGTGTCGTGCATTGCACTCTCCTTCAGGCGGGATGGAACCAGGCGACTAAGGGGAGGCACTAACGCCGGACCTGCGGGTGTTAGCAGGATACGGGTCGGCACGGGGCGTGGTGTGGATAGAGCTGACATCGCTCGACAGCGGCCGGGCCCTTGGTGGGCCCGACCGCGTCGTCGACGGTCAGACTGTGGTCTCCTGGTAGCTGGACCGGGGGCTCGGCGTGACCATGCCGGTCGTGATCGGTGAGGCCCTGAAGCCCTTGACTGTGAGGCAGACACCGAGCGAAAACTCCCACGCAGCGATCGGAACCGCGGCAAGCCCCGGCAGCACGGAGACCCGTTCCCAGAGGCCGAACAGCACGCCGATATTGGAGGCGAGAAGCAGCGGCGCCCCGATGAGCCCCAGCACGGGGAGGACCCGGGGCACCAGCCGGGACCGGTACAGCAGGGTGCCCAACAACGGGCGTTCACAACCGGAAGGAGGCTTTGTCCGAAGAGGAACGTCCAGTTGTACTGGGCGACCAGTACCTGGCTGGTGATCAGCGCATCCGCTCCGGCTCCAGCCTGCCGCAGGCTCACTACCCCTAGAAGGCTGACGACGCCAGCGAAGATGGTGGCGGCTTCCAGGACCCGCGCGCCCACCAAGCCGAGCGCGGCTCCCTAGTTCTGCCGCTTGAGCACCGGGTACAGCGCCACCGCGGTACCGATGCCTGCCAGAGCCACAGTGTCGGAATCGAGACAAAGGTGATCAGGTAGAGCACGCCCGCGACAAGGGCGGTCTTTCTCAGCGAGTCCATCGGGGCTCGTCTCGTGGGGACTCGTTTCGGTGCTGTGGTTGGGGCGGTGGTGGTCATGTCGTTCTCCTTGGGTGGATTGATCAGTTAGCGAGGCTCGATGGTGGGCAGGTCCGGCTGATCAGGTTCGGTCTGAGTGACCGACAGCAGCGGCAGACCGACATCGCGCACCTTCTGGAGCAATCCGTGCAGCGCTGCCTGGTCGGCTACCAGACCGGAGATGACGGTTGTGCCGTTGCTGTCGTTGGTCAGGCTCAGCCCGTCAAACCACGCGGCCCATCGGGAGTCGAGGTGCCCCTTGAGGCGGATCTCGTACCGTCCGGGGTCCTGGTGGCTGCCGGCCGATTCCTCGCTCATGGTGCTCCCTTCGGTCCCGCTGCCCGGCTGGATCTCCGCCGCGTTGCGGAGGTACGTGGGCTTGATCAGAACGTAGAAGCGGACGTGGTGAGCAAGCATCACCACATGTGGTGATTGAGGTGGTGAGATGTCCGGTTCGGCCGGTTAGCGGTCGTGGTTCCGTGACAGCAGGTCGAGCTCCTTGGCCCGGCGGACCGCTGCTCGTCGATTGTTCACACCGAGCTTGGCGTAGATGTTCTTGGTGTGAGTCCGGACCGTGTTCAGGGACACGATCAGCTCACGGGCGATCTCCGGGCCGTCCAGGTCGGTCCCGAGCAGCCGGAGTACGTCCAGCTCACGTTCGCTCAGTGGCTCGATCAGGCGTTGATCGACCGGCGCGCTGTGCTCGGTCTTGATCACCGCCGCCAGGAGCCGACGGACATAGCGCGGCGCGATGCCATTTTTCGCGGCCAATCCCAGCAGGGATGCCATCGGAGGGCCTTCATCCACGAAGACTCGGACGTAGCCCTCGGGTTCAGCCAAGGTCAGCGCGTGTTTCAGCGAGGCAAGCGCGGCAGGAACGTCACCATCGGACAGCTGGGCGAGTGCCTGCAGCACCAGGATCTCGATGACGCTTCCCGTCCTGCCGCCCTCAACCGCCGCTTCCAGCAGGCGTTCCAGGAGTAGCGTCGCCTCGTGCAGGGAGTGCTCGGCGCGCTCGGCGATGTACCGTCCCAGCAGCACCTTGGCGAGGGTGATGTGCTCGAACTCACTCAGGTAGCTGAGGTCATCGTCGGCGGACAGACCTCGTTCGCGCGCCCAGCTGAGTGCTTCCGTCAAGCGCCCCTGCGCGACCCACACCCGGGCGCGCAGGGCCGGGACCGGTCGTACGTTCGGGAAGAAGTCGCTGACATAGAGGCGCTCTGCCTCGTTGAGCAGGTCGAGGGCTCCGTCCAGATCCGCTTCGGACTGCCGTAGTCGCGCCATCGCGACCCGCCAGCGGTACGGGTTCTGCGGCAACCCGGTGTACTCACCCAGCTCCTTGCTCCGCAGCAGGTACTGCAAGGCAGCCGGCAAGTCGTCACGCTCGCGGTGGAGCTCAGCCATCCCAACGTACATGTCTGCCGTACCCCGAAGAACGGACCCGTCCTGCTCAGGTGCACGTTGCTGCAGTGAGAGCTCCAGGGTCTGCTCGTAGGTGCGCAGAGCGTCGCCGATACGACCCTGCGCAAGCCGGATGTCCGCGAGGGCGATCGCGCACCCGAAGGTGTCGGCAACGTAGCCGACCTGGCGCAGCCCCGCCATGCAATCGGTATACGCCCGGTGTCCTGCTTCCAGGTCGCCGCCCGCCCAGAACGCCAGCCCCAGCAGCCCTGCAGCCGCAGCACGGATGAGGTGGTCCTCGGCGGAAAGCTCGATCGCACGCCAGGCGTGGGTCACGGTCGCGATCTCATCGCCACGAGCCAGGGACTGTGCTGCACGGTACAGCGCGATGGACCCGGGGAGGCGACTGAGTTCCGCGTCGTCGACGACCACCATCTCCGCCGGTAAGGCTTGGGATCGGTCGCCGACACCTGTCGGAGCATCCAGCCACCGCTCCGCGTCCTGCAGCCGGCCCTCAACGTCCCCGAGTTCGCCGACCGCCAGCAACGCCCCGGCATACCCAACGCTGAGTACGGGCCGCTGGCCGATCACCTGGTCGGGGAGCGCCTTGAGCCAGCCGTACAGGGCGGCCTCCCGCCTACTCCGGCGCATGGCGGGAATCGCCAGCTCGACCAGGTTAGCCGCGCGCTCGAAGTCCTTGGCGGCCAGCGCATGGCCGATCGCCTCTGATGGGTCGTCGTTCTGCTCGTACCAGATGCTCGCGCGCCGGTGCAGCGCAGGAACGTCGTTGGGCTGCTCGTCCAGCAGGTGCGCCCGCAGCACGTCGGCAAAGAGCTGGTGGTAGCGATACCACTGGCGGCGGTCATCGAGCGGGACCAGGAACAGGTTGGCTCGGTCCAGCGCCGCCAGCCTCGCCTTTCCACTGCCCTGGCCGGTGACGGCGTCGCACAGCGGGCCGCTCAGCCGGTCCAGGATGGAGGTCTGAAGCAGGAAGTCTTTGACATGTCTGGGCTGCCGCTGCAAGACCTCTTCGGCCAGGTAGTCGACGATGTATCGGTCATCCCCGGCGAAGCCGGCGATGAATGCCGCAGCGTCGTCTCGGCCCTGCATCGACAGTGCCGCCAGCTGCAATGCGGCGATCCACCCCTCGGTGCGTCCCTCCAGCGCTGCCACATCTTGTGCCGTCAGCACCAGTCCCATCACCTGGTTGAGGTACGCCGCGGCCTCGTCCCGCGCGAAGCGCAGGTCGGCGGCTCGGATCTCAACCAGCTGGCCACGCGCTCGCAGCCGCGCCAGCGGTAGTGCTGGGTCCGCGCGGCCGGCGATCACCAGGTGCAGCTGTGGGAGTAGATGCCCCAGCAGGAACGCCAGGCCATCCTGCACGTCGCGTGCCTCGATGAGGTGGTAGTCGTCAAGCACCAGCACGACGTCGATCGTGAGTGCGTCGAGGTCGTTCAGCAGAGAGCCGAGGACCTGTTCGATCGGCGACTGCGAGGACTGCAGGAGCGAGAGCGCGCCCGCCCCAACCCCCGGCGCGGCCGTCTTCAGCGCGGTGACGAAGTATGTCCAAAACAACGTCGGGTCGTTGTCTCGCTGGTCAAGCGAGAGCCAGGCCACGGTCGGTCCCTCCGCAGGAGCGGACGCGAGCCACTCCGTCAGCAGCGTGGTCTTGCCGAACCCGGCCGGAGCCGACACGAGGGTCAACGCAGACTCCGCCGCACGGCTGAGGCGTTCGATCAGGCGCGGACGGGCCACCAGCCTGCGTCGCCCCCTGGGGATGCGAAGCTTGGTTTCCAGCAGTGGGCTCGGCATGACCACCCCTCAGACCTCCGCTACAACTCCCCCTGGACAACCGAACTTGCCGCCAGCGACCCAACCGTTGGCTCACGAAACCTATCGTGCCTGCGGCCGGCAGCCCGTCACTTCGTGCAGATGTTCAGGATCAGCAAGGTCATCGGGCGCCCGGAGATGCATTCGGGCGCCGAGACACGCGCGCATCCCTACTCGGCGACGCAGACCTTCAGCGCGCCGGGATGGATCTCCGCTCGCAGTACCGAGCACTCACCGACGGCATCTCCATCGAGCTCGTAGCTGTCCCTGCCGTCGATGTAGATCGTGACCGTCTTTCCCTTCAGCTCGTCCACCCGATCATCCTTCCGCGGCCGGCGGGTGATCAGGCGCAGGATCACCTTCACCCAGTGGGACAACCGCTGCGGTGATGCGACGTAGAGATCCAGCAGTCCGTCGTCGGGTTTGGCATCCGGGATGAGTGCGATGTTGCCGACCAGCTCGCCTACGTTCCCAATCACACACAGCATCGCCTGACGCCTCATGGGGTGATGATCATCCAACCGAATGGCAACCTTCACGGGGAGCCGGCCCAAAGCCTTGCCAGCTGCGATGAAGTACGCCGCTGGGCCGATTTTCTCCTTCAGACTCGGATCCGTTTCGTCCATGATCATGGCATCGACTCCGATACCCGCCATCACCGCAAAATGCTGCGGCTCGCGGTTGTCCACGCTTAGCTTGACCAAGTCGATCGTCCGGTTGTGCCCGTCGAGCGCAACCCGGAGAGCCTCGTCGGGATCCAGGGGCAGCTTGAGGTTCCGGGCCAGCAGGTTCCCGGTGCCTGCTGGGATCAGACCCAGGGGGATGTTTGTTCCGGCCAGGCCACCAGCGATCATCCGAATTGTGCCATCACCTCCAACACCGATGACCAGGTCGACGTTTTCCTGTACGGCTTGCGCGGTCATGGCTGTGCCCGCGTCTTCTTTGGAGGTCTCGAGCCAGCGCGAGTCGGTGCAGCCTCGGCGTTGCAGTGCCTTCTCCACGCGTCTGCGGAACTGCTCAGTGATCCTGATGGGGTTGTAGATGACCGCAACCCGCCCGGGGGTGGCGCCTGCCGATGGGATGGTACTCATCTGCGGAAGACCGGAGCAATGACCGACTCCGCTAGGTACCGCAGCTGACCGGCCCGAACCCCGAAACCGTCCGGGTCGTCCAGCTCAAGCTCGGTGGACACCACGATAACGAGGTGGCGGCGAGGAATGACCTCGATCATCTGTCCGGCGAACCCGTACGCCAGGTATTCGGGGTCGCCATCAGCGTTTCCGGTCCACCAGAGATATCCGTACCCGTCTCCGCTCGCGCTCCTTGTCGGGACTGAACCCAGTTGGTTTACCGTGGACTGCCGGACCCAGGCGGCTGGAACGACCTGCTTACCATGCCATCGTCCTTCGTTCAGATAGAGCATTCCGAGCTTGGCCATGTCACGGGGTCGCAGCTTCAGCAGGGCCCAGCCGAGCTGGCGCCCCTGAGGGTCGAGCGGCCAGGCGAACGCAGCTACTTGTACAGGCTGATGTCGGGCCCGGCCGGAAGCCGCTCGACCGATGGACGGGTCTTGATGCCCAGCGGGTCGAAGAGTTTCGCTCGGGCGTAGCTGAGCACAGACTGTCCGGTCGCCTGAACCAGGATGGCCGACAGCAGGTGAGCGCCGCCGTCGGAATGGCCGAACGCTTCTCCGGCCGGCCGAGCTGTCCCATCCAGGATTGCTCGGGTCCAGTCATCCGACGCTGCGAAATCACCGCCCGCGCTGCCAGTATCGCCCGCGAAGCCTGCCGTCGCGGTCAGTACCTGCCGCAGACTTGTCGCGGCGATACCCGGCTTCATGGAGGATGCGTAGGTTGGAAGCAGCTCCGCGAGAGTCTGGTCGACGCTTCCCAGCCGGCCCTCAGCCAACGCGATCCCCACCAGAATCGACATCACGCTCTCGGTCACCGATTCGACATCACGAGACGTCGACAAGGAGCTGTGGTAGTAGTGCTCGAAGACCGTGTGGCCTTCGGCTTCGACTAGCACGGCACGGACACTGGAGTAGCCGGGATGAGAACGCAGATGGTCACTGATGCGGTCCGCGAGTTGGGCTCCGACCGCCGGGGTTCATGACATTGAGTATGCCCGGCGTAGAAGCACTCGGCCAGACCCTCTTGTAGGGGCTCACACGAGAAGGTATTGCCCTGGACAGGCAGTGAGCCGGCTGTACGAACACCGTGCTACAGGGCCTTCTTCAAGATCAAGATCAGATGTGAATCCGGCTGACGTTCTTAGGAGAGACGTTACGGG
>JAOPXN010000051.1 GCA_025965155.1 Propionibacteriaceae bacterium | reverse complement strand
GGCTGGTGACCGACTGCGTCTTGCTGATCTTCTTGGACAGCAGCCGCTCGCGCTCCAACATGTTCTTGAAGTCCATGTTGCCGCCGAAGTTGAGCTGGTAGGTCCGCTCAAGCTTCACGCCGCGGTCCTCGAACAGCTTGGCCAGTACCCGGTGGGTGATCGTCGCGCCGACCTGGCTCTTGATGTCGTCGCCAACGACCGGGACGCCGGCAGCGGTGAACTTGTCCGCCCAGACAGGATCTGAGGCGATGAAGACAGGCAGGGCGTTGACGAAGCCGACGCCTGCGTCAATTGCACACTGGGCGTAGAACTTGTCTGCCTGCTCCGACCCCACTGGTAGATAGCTGACAAGGACATCGACCCGGGCGGTACGGAGCGCCGCGACGACGTCGACCGGTTCGTCGGCGGATTCCACGATGGTGTCCTGGTAGTACTCGCCCAACCCGTCCAGCGTGGGGCCTCGTACCACGGTGACGCCCTGGACGGGCACCTCGCAGATCCTCACTGTGTTGTTCTCGCTGGCGCCGATCGCCTCGGACAGGTCCAGGCCGACCTTCTTTCCGTCGACGTCGAAGGCAGCAGCGAACTCGATGTCGCCGACGTGGTAGTCGCCGAACCGAACGTGCATCAGACCGGGGACGCGATCCTCCTCAGGAGCATCCCGGTAGTAGTGCACACCCTGGACCAGCGAGGACGCGCAGTTGCCGACACCCACAATCGCCACTCGGATTGCTCCCATGCTGAACACACTATCCCTGTAGTGGCGCGGCTCCATGGACGTGCGTCACAGGTGTCGGCTCAGTGTCACAACTGGCGACCGGGCTTCAGACGCCGTTGTTGCCAGGCTGCTCAGTCGCCCCCTTCAAGCGGCTGAGGCCTTTTTCGAAGTCAGGCCCAAGAATGGCGTCCATCGAGGTGAAGATGCTCATCACCTTTGTCACCAAGGTGTTCTTGCCGGTCATTGACCAGCTCACGCGTGACCCGGATCCGTGCGGTTGGATGGTCAGTACCGTGTCGTTGCGTGCCTTCCACGGCTTCTCGAACACAAGGTCGATCCGGACTTTCGACGGCTCGACGGCGTCGATGATCTCCATCCGCCCCTGACCGGCCTTGCGGTTGCCGGACCAGCTGTAGACAGCACCGATACCGGATTCAGCGCCAGAGTAGGTCCGCGTGAGCTCGGGGTCCACGTCCTCCCAGGGGGACCAGCGGGTCCAGTTATGGAAGTCGGCGATCTGGTCGAAGACGCGCGCGGGTGGTGCGTCGATGGTCGCGGACCGCTCCACGGTGTAGGTGTTATCTGCCATGGTCGGTCAGCGTAGCCCGCTTCCGGATCCAGCGGACGCCGTCGGACGAGGATGGCTGAACAGGAGTGTGGTCGACGATAGAGCAGCCGCACCTGTGCTCAGGCCTTCCCTCGGTGGCGCTGCAGCAGTCTTGCTATCGGCTGCGACCGAACAGCCCCCGACGACCCGGATGCCGGGCCGGTGGGATCGCTGTCGCTGCCGCGGCGGCTCCGTACTGTGGCGCCGCAGCCTGGACAGTTTCGGGTGCTCGGGTCTGAAGGCCGGGGATCTCGCTCAACGAACGTGCTGCGTCTGCCGCGTCTTCTGGGCGAGGCTCGATCTCGCCCCTGACCGCGTACCGGGTGCGGGTGAGATGGGCGGTGCATTTGATCCCGTAGTCGTACTCCATCACCTCGCAGCCGTAGCACATGATTCGGCCCGGAATGACAGTCAGATCCGGATTGTCCCGGGCGAGGCGGGCTTCCTTCTCATTGACTTCCTCGACGTAGGTCCCAATGGCTAGCTTGTTCCAGCACAGGACTCCGTCACCGCCCTCTTTGATCTCGAGACGCATCTTTGCACTCCTATCAATCCCCAACACTGGCATCAACGATTATGGCGTCACCTCACCGGCCGCCAACTGCACAGCCTGTGCGTCCCGCTTCGCAGCATCGTCGAACAACAGCAGCAGGCCAGTCTGGCTGGACGCCACCGGCTGCCTCCGTTCGGACACACCAACCTGAACGGTACGCCCCGACGGTACGACGAGGCTGTCGGCGCTGCCGGCCAGGGAGAACTTCTCGGCTCCGACCGTCCAGGTCTGGCCCAGGATAGCGTCGCTCACCAAACCGGTGAAGTAGTTGTCGAACGCCAGCACGCGGAAGTCGAACGTCGACCCGCGGGTAAGACCGAGTGCGCTCAGCGGGGCGGCGAGGACCTGGGTCGAGACGTCGAAGTCAGCGTTGGTGAAGAAGTACGGTGTCGCCTGTTTAGTGGCCACGTTGACGACATACACCAGGCTCTGGCCTGACATCCCGGGGCCGCCGGCTTCCATCTGGAGCACCGCATAGTCGGGAGTCCCATCCCGGTTGGTGTCGACATCGACCTGGTAGCCGGCAGGGTAGAGCGGGATGGTCTGGCGCCGGTGGCCCGCCACGCCGAACTGGATGATGCCCTCCGAGACGTCGTCCCGGACCCCTACGGCGGCCAGGTCGATCACGGCGACGTTCGAACCCGATGATCCGGGCTGACCAGGGCCTGGCTTGGGCATCCGCGGGCTAGTGCCGGTCAGACCGAACACGTTCACCCCGCCGTCCAGGGCAGCGGAGGTGTTAGTGAGCTCCACCCTCGGCTGGCCGTCGGCGCTCGGCTTTTTCTTAGCTGAGACCTTGGCGGACCGGTGCGGCAGTACGGTCCAGCCGAGGTGCAGCGTCTCGTCGGCTGCGATCGCCTTGAGGTAGCCGTCGAACTCGGGCCCGTTCAGCTCCGATCCGTCCCCGGTGTAGCCGGCGGCGTGCGTAAACGGCCATGCGTCGAGCTTCTTCGGGTCGATCCTGACCTTGATCTTGAAGTCGGTCTTCCCGTTTGCGGGTACCCGCACCGCATCAGGTGCGCTGACTCTGACCGCCGTGCTTGCGGCGTCGGCGGAGTCGCGGAAGTCGGGGGAGATCAGATAGGTCTTCCGTTGTGTCCCGGTGTTGGTGAGCCGCATCCTGACCGTGTAGGTCGTTGGTTTGGTCACGTGCCGTAGGCCAACGCCGATGTTGCCCGCGCCGGCCTTCCTGGAACGCAGTACACCGGTCGCGTTAACGGCCGGAGCCACCCGGACCTCACCGGCACCGACCCGTGTGACGGGAGTGGGGTAGAAGGAGCCGTCCGGCGCCGGGGTTCGGTTCTGGGTGCTGGCACCGTTGAGCAGCCGGGACTTGACCACGGCCGGGGTGGCTCCCGGGAACCGGTCCAGCAGCAAGGCCGCGGCCCCAGCTATCACCGGCGTGGCGCCCGAGGTGCCGCTAAAGCTGGTCTGCCCGTCGCCGGTCCCGACCTCCGCCGAGAGCCAGGCGCCCGGCGCGCCGATATCAGGCTTGGCCCGCACTCCCGAGACCGTCGGTCCCCGACTGGACGTCCCGACGGTGGTGTTGGCCAGCGAGGTGGTCGCGGCTGGGTCGATGGTGACGCGGACCGGGCCCGCGGTGACGGCGTCCGACAGCCGCGTGCCGTGGTCCATGGAGATACTCAGGGTGGGAACCGTCACCGGGACACCGCCGCCGAAGGAGAAGACGGGAGGGTCGCCTGGCAGGTTGTTCCAGATAATGACCGCGGACGCGCCGGCCGCCTGCGCATTCTGAGCCTTCAGCGAGACATTGCAGGTGCCTCGCTTGATCAATGCCACTGCACCGGTCGGGAATCCCGCAAAGGTCGCGGCCGTGCACCCCTCATGGTTCGCCCCTGGCTGGGCGAGCGGTGCCGCGATGGTCGTGCTGGGAGCCGGAGACCATGGCTGCAGCCTGGCGTTCCGGATGGTGTTACCGGGCAACCCGGAGATCGTCGGCGAGTCCACCCTGATCGAGTAGAGCTTGTCGTCAGGCAGGGCGGTCTGGGCCACGCTGATGGCTCGCGGTGCCGCGCTGGGGGAGGACAGGATGAAGGGCCGGTCAGCGGCGTTGCCGGCGGCCGCGACGGCGACGACGCCCGCCCGCACCAAGTTGTCCAGGGCCAGCGTCGAGTCGTCCTGCTCCTGACCGTAGTCCTGTCCGAGCGAGAGGTTGACAATATCGACGGCGTCGGAGATGTCTCCGTCGTTGTTCGGGTCCAGCGCCCAGTCGATCGCCTGCAGGATCGCCGGTCCATCGCAGGTATTGGTCACCGCCGAGCAGACTTTCAGTGCGTACAGATCAACGCCCGGCGCGATGCCCTTGTGGCTGCCGTCGGCGCTGCGACCGCCGACGATGTCGGAGACATGGGTGCCATGACCGCCGCGGTCGATGGGGTTGGGATCGGGGACGGGCGCGGTTGTGGGCCAGGTCTCGCCGACGAAGTCGAAGCCGCCTTTCACTTTCGGCGCAGACGGCCCGAAGAGGTCCGCGCAGGGACCCACCGGTGCGACGTCGTACGCCTTGCCGGACGCACCCGCGTAACAGGCAACGTACGCCGCACGGGTTCCCGGTCCACCCAGGTAGGCGTGGGTGTAGTCGACACCGGAGTCGAGCACCGCCACCTTGACCCCGGTGCCGTCGTGGCCGGCGTCACGGACCTGGGTGGCCTCGACGTAGTCGGCTGCCTGCGCAAGGCTGCCGGAGCCGCCCGGGTCGGCCAGCATCTTGTACCGTCCGACCGGTTTCACCGACACGACGCCGGACAGCTTGGCTAGTTTGGCGAGGTTCTTAGCCGGGATTGTCATCGCCACCACGTTGGCGGCCAGGGTGGCCCGCCCCAGCGGCTTGGCGCCGAGCTTACGGGCCTGGCTGATGACGTGGTCCTGCTGGGAAACCACGTCGGCGGTACGGCCGCGTTGGTTCGCCCTGGACGGAAGCGATCTGGTGCTCAGCGCTCCCTCCGGCACCGAGGCCGCGACCGGACTCTTCGACATGGCCACCGAGACGGTGACCGTGCCGCTCAGGTTTCGCAGCGCCGGGGCGAGCGATCCGGCGCGGTCGAAACCGGCCGCCTTGATGGCATCCGGCACCGGCACCGGCCGCAGCGTCGCTCCTGGCGCAGCGGAGGCGTTCAGTGCAGTGGCCAAGATCAAACCGGGAATCGTGGCAAGGAAGGCGGTGAATCCGAGGACTTTCGCCGCAGTCGTAGGTGGACGCATTGAATGCTCCTCGCGATGCTGGGGGTGACTGTTGTCACTCTTGCACTACGCCGCCAACATGGGAAGAGTGAGCGCTCGCAGCGGGCACCGGGGTCACACCACGGCTTGAGGCGAGGCCGGTGCGGTCCGAAGTCAGCCTCGGGAGATCTGCTGGAAGGGGGGCAGGAGCGGGGAGCCGGGAGGCGGCGACGGCGGCAGGATCACGTAGGGACGGATGGCAGCCGCGCGCCGCTGGATCTCCGACATCTTGGGGTTCAGGTCGCTGGGCGGGTTTCCGGTGGTGTAGCGGTTGTGTAGAAACGCCATCTCGGTCAGTGCCTGCTGGTAGTCACGGACCGCCCGGGCGGCCGGCTTCCCGCCGCGCAGCTGCGCATACTTGCGTGCCGAAACCCGCTGGCTCATCTTGGCCACCCAGGGGATCTCCGCCACGTCGATCCAGCCCATCTGGGCGGCCTGCAGCAAGGCAGTCGTCAGCATCCGTGCCTCCCGCCGCCGGGCCCACACGGCCAGCAGGATCAACAGCAGCAGAACGGGCAGCATCCCCAGTAGGTACGCAGCCAGGAAGCCTTGGATGCCGCCAACCACCACGCTGCCGTTCCATAACGCGTGCAGTCCGACAGCCACGAGATAGCCCGCCAGCGGCGCCAGCACCCGTACCGTCACGGATCGGCTAGCCACCGCGATACCGATCCCGACGCCGATCGCCGAGGTGAAAAGCGGGTGGGCGAACGGCCCGACGATGCCGCGCAGCACGAACGTTGCGGTCACCGTGGGCAGACCGCCCTCGAGCAGGCCGGCCATGTAGTAGAGGATGTTCTCGGTGAAGGCGAACCCGATCCCGGTCAGCGCGGCGTAAACGATCCCGTCCAGCAGGCCATGCATCTGGTGCCGCCGCCACGCCACCACCAGCACCAGGAACAGCCCCTTGCCGAACTCTTCGGTCACCGGCGCCCAGACGACCGCCAGGGTCGCGTCATCGGCACCCGTCAGCCTCGCCGCCAGCAGGCTCAGCGCGACGCCCAGCGCCGCCGCGACCGTTCCTCCCCAGACCAGTGCTGCGACCAGGTAGCGGCGGGGTTCTGGTTCGTACCGGTCGAGCCAGAGCACCACAAGGATCAGCAGCGGCACGGATACGGCCGCTAGTGCGACGCTGATGCTGGCGGCGATCGGGCCGCCGGATGCGAACACATAGACCGCGACGCCAACCGACCCCAGGCCAAGCACCAGCGTCGTCACCACCATCAACGGTGATGTCCGCCGGTGTCGAGCCGGACCGGGTATCAGCCCACCCGCGCCGGGGGCAGGTACTGGCATCGGTTGCACGTCGTTCTCCTCAGGTCAGGCGTCGGCGTGGCAGGAATACCAGCGTAGGGTGCGGCGGTCAGCCAGGCAGAGCGCTACACCGGGACCGGTGCGGTGGCTGGTCGACTCGATGCGAAACACTGGCGGCGCGCCGCCGTCGCCACAGATTAACCGGTGTCACCCGGAGAGGAGCAGAGTGCAGGGACTGCTGGCCGGGTTCGTCACCATCGGTTCGATCATTGCTCTCGGATTCCTGCTGGCCCACCTGAAGATCCTGGATGCCTCCAGCCAACGGGTCCTTTCCCGGATCGCCTTCTTCGTCGCCAGCCCGGCCCTGATGATCACGGTTCTCGGCAGTACCGACGTCTCTCAGCTCTTCTCCGCCAACCTCGTGGCGTCCATTGCCGGCGTAGCCGTGTCCGCCAGTGTCTACATCGCCCTGGCGCGGCTCGTCTGGCACCGGACGGCCCCCGACACGGTGATCGGGGCGTTCTCGTCGGCGTACGTCAACGCCGGCAACCTCGGTCTGCCGATCGCGGCGTACGTGCTCGGCGACGCCTCTCTGATCGCGCCGATGCTGCTGACCCAGCTGATCCTGCTGCAGCCACTCGGGCTGGCAGTTCTTGACTACTCGCTGGCTCGCCGTCGGGCCGGCTCCACCGGGGTATCCCGTAGCTGGCTGCATCGACTGAGCCAGCCGCTGCGCAACCCGCTGATGCTGGGCTCGCTGATCGGGCTCGGCCTGTCGGTCTTTGACCTCGAGCTGCCTCCGATCGTCGCCGACCCGTTGGAACTGGTCGGCGGCATGGCGGTTCCCGGCATGCTGATCGCCTACGGAGTGTCGCTCCGGCTCGGTCCCCGGCCCGGAGCGGGAGAACCCCCCGTGCAGATTGCGACGATAGTCGGCCTCAAGCTGGTCCTGCAGCCACTGGTAGCCTTTCTGGTGGCCCGATATGTCCTCGGACTCGACGACAGCGGCGTGCTGGCGGTCACGGTGGTGGCGGCGCTGCCGACGGCGCAGAACGTGTTCACCCACGCCGTCCGCTACGACACCGGCATCATTGTCGCCCGGGACTCCATCTTCATCTCAACCCTGCTGGCGGTGCCGGCGCTGGCCGTCATCGTCGCGCTGTTGGCCTGACCAGGTCCCACTACCATCGGCTCATGGCGGACACCTCACCGACGGTCTTCCCCGATCCCACCGCCGTGGCCGGGCTGCCGGCAGCGGTGTCGATCTACGAGGTCGGGCCCCGCGACGGCCTGCAGGCGGAGAAGTCCGTGGTACCGACCGAGGTCAAGATCGAGTTCATCCACCGGTTGGAGCGGGCCGGCCTCCGTGCAGTCGAAGCCACCAGCTTTGTCTCCCCACGATGGGTGCCGCAGCTGGCCGACGCTGCAGAGGTGATGGCCGGTCTGGACGCCGGTGCCGGCGTTCGGCATCCCGTGCTGGTACCCAACGAGCGGGGCTACGAGCGGGCACGGGCCGCCGGGGCCGACGAGATCGCCGTCTTCGTCAGCGCAACCGAGCGGTTCGCGCGGGAGAACCTCGGCACCACGGTCGAGGGCGCGCTACGGATGGCTGCACCGGTGGTCCGCGACGCAATCGCCGACGGCGTCGCAGTCCGCGGATATGTCTCGATGTGCTTCGGCGACCCCTGGGAGGGCCGGGTGCTTCCGGCCCAACCCGCTGAAGTGGCGGCCCGGCTGGCCGAGCTCGGTTGCGCGACGATCAGCCTGGGAGACACGATCGGCGTCGCCACCGCCGGTCAGGTGGGTGCTGTGGTGGACGCGGTGGTCGCCGCCGGAGTGCCTCGGCAGCAGCTCGCTTTGCACT
>JAOPXN010000011.1 GCA_025965155.1 Propionibacteriaceae bacterium | reverse complement strand
CTCGGCGGTGTCCCCGACGACCACCTGGTCACCCTCGGTGACCATCACGCCGTTCACGGTGCGTGCGTTGTGGGTCGCTCGCTCGCCACACCAGCACAGCGACCGCACCTGGAGGATCTCGATCTTGTCGCACAGCTCGACCAGGCGTTGCGACCCGGGGAACATCTTGGTCCGGAAGTCGGTCAGGATGCCGACCGCGAATACGTCGATCTGAAGCTCGTCGACAATCCGGGCCAGCTGGTCGATCTGCTCCGGGCGGTAGAACTGGGACTCGTCGCAGACCAGGTAGTCGATCCGCTCGCCCCCGGTGAGGTGTCCCACCACGTAGGCCCAGAAGTCGAAGTCCTCGTGCACCTCGATCGCCGGGCGGGTGAGGCCGAGCCGGGAGGAGATCGTGGCTTCACCTGCACGGTCGCGGCTGGTGAACAGCCGACCGAGCCGGCCCCCGGCGGCGTGGGTGTAGTCGAACTGCAGCGCCAGTGTCGACTTGCCACAGTCCATCGGCCCGGTGAAATAAAGGAACTCTGCCACGAGGGAGGATTCTCCCACCCCGCGCTAACCAACCCCGCCGACTGGTCACTCCCTCCGCCCACCCGACGGCGTGTCGCGGCGGCAGCGGCTAGTCGGCGACTCAATAGCCACCGACTGAATAACTCGCGGAGGCCGAGAGGAGTGGGCATAACATGCACCCTGTTCCCATCCGAAGACCGAGGAGTTATCGGTGAGCACCATCACCTCCACCCCAGCCCTGTCCCGCCGGTTCGATGGCGTGCAGTCCTCGATCGTGCGCGACCTGCTGGCGCTGACCGAGCGGCCTGGGGTGATCTCCTTCGCCGGCGGGCTGCCGGCTCCGGAGCTGTTCGACGTCGAGGGCGCCCGCGCTGCGTTCGAGGCAGTCCTGGCCGCGGCGCCGGGCAAGGTGCTGCAGTACTCGCCCACCGAGGGGAACGCCGAGCTACGCGCCGCCGTGGCGGACAGGTACGTCGCCCGCGGGCTCCCGACCCGGCCTGAGGACATCGTCATCACCACCGGCTCGCAGCAGGGGCTCAGCCTGCTGTCGACCACGCTGGTCGATCCCGGTGACGTGATTCTGGTGGAGAGCCCGAGCTATCTGGCCGCGCTGCAGTGCTTCGCTCTCGCCGGGGCGACGCTGGTGGAGGTGCCGTCCACCGGCGACGGCGTGGACGTGGAGGTGCTGGCCGACCTGGCGAGACGCCACCGGCCGAAGGCCTTCTACACGGTCCCGACCTTCCACAACCCCACCGGCCGTACGTTGTCAGCGCAGAACCGGGCCGAGGTGGTAGCCGCTGCGGAGCAGTTCGGTTTCCGGGTGATTGAGGACGATCCGTACACCGAGCTGCGGTACTCCGGCGACCCTGTGCCGTCGATGGCCACAATGACCGATAGCGAGCACGTGATCTGCGCCGGTAGCTTCTCCAAGATCCTGGCGCCCGGTCTGCGGCTCGGCTGGGTGAGGACCGACCCGACCACCAAGCCGGCCCTGGTGGTGGCCAAGCAGGCGGCGGATCTGCACACCTCAACCCTGGACCAGGCCGCCGCAGCCCACTATCTGGCCGCCGGCCGGCTGGACGCGAGCATCGCCCGCAGCAGGCTCGAGTACGGCCGCCGCCGGGACACTATGCTGGCGACCCTGCCGCAGGCGCTGCCAGCTGGCAGCAGCTGGAACCACCCGGACGGCGGCATGTTCGTCTGGGTCACGCTGCCCGCCGAGCTCGACTCGACTGAGCTGCTCGGGCACGCCATCAGCCACGAGGTGGCCTTCGTGCCCGGTGCCCCCTTCTTCGCGCGGTCACCGCAGCGAAACACGCTGCGGCTGTCGTTCATCACGTACCCGTCGGCGACCATCGAGGAAGGCCTGTCCCGGCTGGGCACCGCCTTCGCTCAGCTGCGAATCTGACCTGCTCACCGACAGCCCCGAGTAGTCCCCTCCTCCGCACTCTGGTCGGCGTGGTGCAGCAGATGTGACTTGTCGGCGTTTCGGGATGCGTGACGACCTACACCGCCATCCGCCGAGTAGTCGGCTTTTCCGCGCTCTGGTCGGCGTGGTGCAGCAAATATGACGGGTCGGCGTTTGCCAGGTGGCGGTGTGGATGCGCAGCGCAGACGGGGCGCATCGGTGCCAACCCGGCGTCTGGGAAAGGCATAGAAAGCCCGCAGGCGCCCACAGCACCGAAGATGCCATCCAGGAAAGTCGATCACCTCACGCTGCGCATCATCAGTCGAGCGCGGAAAGACTGGGTTGCGCTCGTCCAGCTCCTCAGCGGCTACTAGCTGTGACATTCCAGGTTTCACCAAGCTGCCTGCTCCTACTCAGCCGCCGACCGCCGCGCGAAGCCTGCCGCCGAGTAGTCACATCCGCCGCAACACGCCGCCAGGAAGGGGGAGGAACCGACTAGTCGGCGAGAGGGGGTGGTGCTTGTGCCGTCGGCGGATCAGAGACCCGGGGGTTAGTCGGTGAAGAGGGGGACCATGATCTCGGCCGGGGTGAGCGAGCCGTGCATGCCGACGAGGGACAGCTCGCGGGGGAACTGCCGGGTCATCAGGGCGTAGTCGTCGCGCATGGCGACCAGTACGTGCCCGTACCGGTCCCGGACCCAGTCGGCGACAGGCCCGAACCAGCCGGCATCGATTGCCTCGTCTCGGGTCAGCACCCATGCAGTGTCTCCCAGCCGGTCCCGCCAGCGCGCGGCCACCGCCTGCGGGTGGTCGTGGTCTACGTACACCTGCCGGAAACGCCCCTCCCCCGCCAGGGCCGACATCCCCGCCACCAACTCCGGCTCGTCCTCGACCACCAGGCGGTGGTTGGGCGGCACGTCGATCATCCCGTGGTCGCCGGTGATGACCATCCGCACATCGTCGGGCAGCTCATCCCGCAGTCGCTCGCACATGGCGTCAATCCGGATCAAGTGCTCCAGCCAGGTCGGGGAGGCGGACCCTTCGACGTGACCACAGTGGTCCAGCTCCCGCTCGTAGGCGTAGACGAGGCTCCGCCGGCCACGCTTGGACGCCGCCACCGTGAGCTCGATCCGGGTGTCCTCGTGCTTCTCGTGCTCGAAAGACACGAAATCCGCCCCGCGGAGCGCGGCCTCGGTGAGTCCGGTGGCCTTGAAGCGCTCCAGGGCTACCGAGCTGACGGCCACGCCGTCGGCGGCAGCCCGCTCAAAGAAGGTCGGCTGCGGTTGGTAGTTGCGAGCCACCAGATCGGAGTCCCAGGTGAGCGCGTTCAGTAGCTCACCCGTCTCCGGCACGCGGGAGGTGTAGCCGACCAGCCCATGCTGGCCCGGTGGCAATCCGGTGCCAAGGCAGGCAAGGCTTGTCACGGTCGTGCTGGGCACCGCGGAGGTGATCGGCTCGGCGTCGCCCAGCAGCCCAGCCAGGTACGGCACGTGCTGGATGGCGCGGCGGACCAGCTGCCAGCCCAGTCCGTCGATCAGCACCACCACATACCGGTCCGAGTCCGGCAGCTCAATCGCGGGACGGTCACAGCCGGGCACCCCCAGGTGGGCTCCGATGCTCGGCATCAGGTCCGCAAGGGTGGAATGGCCGTAGCGCGGTACCACCATCGACGCCGGGTCGCTCGCCGCGCGCGCCGCCAGGTCGTTGGCCGCGCGGCCGATTGAGCCAGGGGTCATACCGCGGCCGCTTGCTGCAGCCGGCTGGCGAACTGCGCCAGCCGCGCGACCCGCTCGGTCCCGACCGCGCCCGTTCCCATCCGTACCGAAAGGTCGTCGGCCACCAAGGCGCCGGTGTAGCCGTGGTCGGCGTCGCACTGCGGGTCGCTGCAGGTGGCCTGCTCGAGGTCGACCCGGCGGACGGCGCCCCAGCCGACCGTCAGCCAGACCTCGTACACCCCGGTCGACCCGGGCCGGTAGTCCTCCGGCTGGGTCACCACCCGGGTCAGCACCACGTTGTTGATCCTGCTCAACCCCACGGACTCGGTCGACGTCGCCGCGTACGAGCCCGGCATGTGCGGTTCGGCCGGATGGTCATCGGTGTGACCGACGATCAACCGGGTCGGGGTGAGCGCCAAGATCGTGATGTGCCGGTGGATCTCGTCGTTGTTGAACGTGGGCTCGTGGTGCACCACAAAGTCCACCAGCTCCTCGTCACCGACCGCAAGCACGATCGCGTCCTCCACCAGCTCGGGGAAGTACCCGCTGGCATCGATCTCGGCTCGTAAGCCCTTCCTGGCGGTGGAGTCGACCTTCATGCGCTCATCCTGCCATGATCCGCTGACGATCCCTGATGCGGAGCATGACCTCGAGCAGCCGGTCAGGGCTGTGGATCACCCCGCAGCCTCCCTTGAGAACATCCCCAGGGGCAGAGGACCGTCCTCAGAGGATCCGGGCCATCGGGTCCCGCTGGTCATCGGTCGGGGCGACGAAAATGCGCGCGCCGAGCACCGAGATACCGCTGATCGACGCAATGCACGGGCTGAGCGTCAGGTGCGCCAGCTGCGGCAGGTCGTCAGCCACCTGGGCTACCCGGTGCAGCACGTCCTGCACCGCCTCGACGTCAACCCCCGGAGTCCCGTGCCGCCCGAACAGTGTTGGTGCAGCCTTCAGGTCTCGCACCATGGCGGCTGCATCCACCGTGGTCAGCGGTGGCACCCGGTACACGACATCGCCGAGCAGCTCACTGGCGATCCCATCCAGTCCGAGCGAGATGATCGGTCCGAAGGCGGCGTCCTCCATGCTGGTGATCACCAGGGCGACGCCTGGCGGCGCCATCTTCTGCACCACCGGGACCGCGACCGACAGGTCACTGTGGTCACCCAGCCCGAGCTCGCAGACGAGCCGGCCGAGGTCCTGCCAGGCAGCGGCCATCGCCTCCACGCTTTCGATGTGCCGATGCACGCTGGCCATGTCCGGCCGGCCGCGGACTGCCTGCGCCGTCGCCTTGAGCACCACGTCCCAGCCCAGCCGTTCCCCCGCGGCAATAGCCTCGGCCAAGGTGGCGACCGGGTATTTGGGCACCGGCAGCAAACCGTAGGCGTCAAGCAGCTCCGACGTCTCCCCGTCTGTCAGCTCCCGGCCCCGCGGCTCGGAGGAGATGACCCGGTTGATCACCCGCTTTGCCTGGATCTGGTCGGCCTCGATCAGTGGGACTGCGCCGGGGTCCCGCTCCCGCCAGTGGGCGTAGGCGGTCACCGCCGCCAGCGCCTGGATGGCGTCGGCCGGTGCGTCGAAGCTGGGCAGACCTCCCAGTAGGTCCGGCTCGCCGCCCTCGTCCTGCGGCGTGCTGAAGTCCAAGAACACCCCGATCACCGGCTTGACGGCGCTGGCGGCGACTTTCTCCAGGGTGTGGTGCACCGCTTCGGTGCCGTCGTCGAAGACGCCGACGGCCGCGCAGACGACCGAGTCGGTTCGCTCGTCGGCCAGCGCCTCGCCCGCAGCATCGGCGAAGGCATCGGCCCCCCACTCACTGCCCAGGATCACCGGATCGCCGGCACCCAGCAGGCCGACCGCCTGGACCGTGTGCAGCATCTGGTTCGCCAGAGTGGCGGAGTTGGTAATGATCCGGACCCGGGGCCCGGACGGCAGCGGCTGCCGGGAGGCGATCTTGGCGATGTCGAACATGGCCCCTCGCCGGTGCACCACAATCACGCCGGCCTGCCGGAACAGGGCATCCACGGCGGCATCCGGGGCATGGCCCAGTCCGCCCCGCACTCCCGCGTGGGCCGCTCGGTTGGTCCGTCCCGGCGCAAATACGACGACCGGCTTGCGCCGCGTCAGCCGCCGGGCGATCCGCGAGAACTTGCGGGGGTTGCCGATCGAGTCCAGCGACAGCAGGCAGACCCGGGTGCTCTCGTCGTCCTCCCAGAACTGCATCACGTCGTTGCCGGTGACGTCGGCGTAGTCGCCGGTGCTGATGAACGAGGAGAGCCCGAGGTTCTGCCGGACCGCGTGGTTGAGCAGCGCCACCCCCACCGCAGCCGACTGGCAGAACAGGCCGACTCCACCAAGCCGCGGCATCGGACCCGGGCTGGCGTTCAGGGCCACCTCCGGGTCGGTGTTGATCAGGCCGAGCGCATCCGGGCCAAGCGCCCGGACCCCGTACGCCCGAGCCAGGTTCACGATGGTCCGGTTGTCGTTCGGCTGGTAGTCGGTGCCGGTCAACACCACCATCGCGTGAGCGCCCTTGTGCGCCGCGTCGATAACCACCGCACCCATCTGTCGGGTCGGGATGGAGACCAGAACCAGGTCGATCTTGCCGTCGATGGTCGCGATCGAGCTTGACGTCGGAACGCCCGACACCGGGCTGTCGTCGGTGCTGACACCAACGATCTCGCCACGGAAGCCGCCGCTGAGCATGGAGTTCACCAGGCCCTGCACCCGTCGGCCGCCGCCAAGAACCACCACCCGGTCCGGCGTCAGCATCCGCTCCATCGACGCGCCTTCGGCCCGGTGCTCACGTCGCTCCATCACACCGACGGAGGTGTCGGTCGGCAGGATCGGGAACTCCACCGAGAGCACGCCGTCTTCGATGCCCTTGGACACCCGGTAGCCCGCGTCGACGAACACCTGGGCCATCCGTCGGTTCTCCGGCAGGATCTCGGCCACGAAGGCGGTAATGCCGCGTTCTCGAGCGGCCTCGGCTAGGTGCTCGAGCAGCAGCTGCGCGATGCCACGCCCCTGATGGGCATCCTCGACCAGGAACGCCACCTCGGCCTGGTCGTTCTCGGTCCGGTCGTACCGGCCGACGGCGATCATCTGCTCACCGACGGTCAGGATGAAGGCGACCCGGTCGACGTAGTCAACCTTCGTGAACCGTTCCACGTCACGCTGGCTAAGCCGAGGGTACGGCGCGAAGAACCGGAGGTACTTCGACTCCGGTGACACCCGGTCGTAGAAGTCCACCAGCATCTGCGCGTCGCTGGGCTTGATCGGGCGGAGCCGGGCTACCCCACCGTCGGTGAGAACGACGTCCGCCTCCCACTCGGTCGGGTAACCGGGAGGGTTCTGCTCCTGGGTGGCACGCACACCGTTAGCCTACGCAACGGCGGCGGGATCGTGCGCTGGCATTCCCAGTGCGCAGCGTGTGCATCCTCACGTGGTAAGAGCCTTTTGTCCCTCCTGCAAGCCGCCTACTCTGCGGACCACCGTGCGGAGATACTCCTTCCGGTTCAGCGGATCGGAGTCGGACAGGGCCCGGGTCGGGGTCGCGCCACGAACCGGCTGGTGGCGCTCGTAGGCGGACTCCAACACCCCCTCGCCGTGGGTCAGTCCGGCCAGCTGAGTGGTCAGCTGGTGCACCTGAGCCGCCGGGATCTCGCCCTCCAGCAGGCACCACGGCCCTGAGACGGTGGGGATGTCTGGAACGGCCCGGAGCCGTCCCAGCGTCGGGAGGACCGGTCCGAGCGAGTCGGCCGGAATTTCGAGGTGGAACCGGTGGATCGGTTCGTAGACGGTCGTCCCGGCCATGCTCAGCGCGCTCATCAGCACGAGCGGGGTGAGGTTGCGGAAGTCACCAGCGGTGCTGGACATGCTCTTGTCGAAGACCCCATGGGAGTGGCTCTGCCGCGCTGCGTACCCGGAATGGGTCATGGTGATCAGGCAGTCGGTCACCTGCCAGCCCGACAGGCCCTGCTGCAGCGTCTCCCGGACCGTCTCCTCGACGGCCTTGATGAACGAGTACGGCATCGACCCGAGCTCGACCTGCAAGCGGAAGTCCACGCCGGCGTTCAGCGCCGCGGGTTCGATGCGCAGCCCGACAGTCGCGAGGAACGGATTCGGGGCCGTGCCCAGGATCTCAACCGCGGCGCCGGTGCCGGTCGGTCGCTCGATGCAGATGGTGGTCGTCTGGCGGAAGGTGACGTCGATGCCGAAGTCCCGGGCCAGGGTTGCCGCAATCACCTCCTTCTGCACCTCCCCGTACAGCGCGACCGACGCCTCCTGACCGTTGCCGGCGCGGCGGAAGTTGATCAGCGGGTCCTGTTCGGCGACCAGCGCGAGGGCGGCATGGAGCGAGCCCCGGTCGCACGGCCGGTCGGGAACCACAACCGTCTCCAGCGTCGGGGCCGCGAAGGCGTGTTCGGACGTCGGCCGCGGCAGACCCACCGGGTCACCGATCCGGATGTCGCCCAGACCCCAGAGCTTGCCGATGTGCCCGGCCGTGACCGACCCACGGGAGACGACCGAGCCTCGGTCGAAGACGCTGATCGCGGTCACCTTCCGCAGGCCCCGCCGCCCGAGCTGGATCCGGTCGCGCGTCCGCACAGTCCCGGAGAACATCCGTACGTAGCCGATCCTCTCCCCCGCGGCACCTCGCTCGACCTTGAAGACGGTGCCGGACACCGGGCCGTTGGAGTCGCCGGCGGCCGGGCGGAGCAGCTCGGTGATCCCCGCGCTGAGCGCCTCGACGCCGGCGCCGGTGATGGCCGACCCGAAGAACACCGGATGCACCAGCGCCTGCCCGGTCTGGGCCGCCAGCTCCAGGCGCAGCCGCCGGTACGACACGCTGCTCGCGTCGTCGATGTAGGCGGCCAGGACCGCGTCGTCGTGGTCGGCGAGTACATCCACCAGCCCCGGGACGCCCACTGCATCGGCGCCGGTGAAGCAGCTGAAGACGGCGTCTCGGGTGCCCAGCCCGGTGACCGATCCCATCGGCACGATGTCCGAAGACAGCTTGCGGGCGATACTGCCCAGTACCTGCTCGTAGCGTGCGCCGGCCCGGTCGATCTTGTTGACGAAGATCAGCGTCGGGATGCGGAGCCGCCGGAGCGTCCGCATCAAGATCCGGGTCTGCGCCTGCACCCCCTCGACGGCCGAGATCACCAGCACCGCACCGTCGAGCACGTCCAGGACGCGTTCGACCTCGGCGATGAAGTCGGGGTGGCCAGGGGTGTCGATCAGGTTCACCGTGACACCGTCGACCACGAACGAGACGACGGCGGACTTGATCGTGATGCCGCGCCCTCGTTCGAGGGCCAACGAGTCGGTCTGGGTGTTGCCGTCATCGACCCTGCCGATCTCGTCGATGACCCCGGCGGCGTAGAGCAGCCGCTCGGTCAGGCTGGTCTTACCGGCGTCGACGTGCGCAAGAATTCCTAGGTTCAGTACATCCACTGAGGCTCATGTCCTTGAAGTTGGTGGCAGTGACCTTCTGGGTGAACATGAGCGTTTGCCGCATTTCGATCTCCGTCTCCGCATCGCCGGTGTTGATCCGAGTGAAGCAAGTGACCTCACTGGAGGTCAACGGGTTTTCTGGTCAGGCGCACCATGATCACCCCGACCGGGTGTGCTTGGCTGGAGCCGACTGCGGGATCGAGAGGAACTCATGGCTGACTTCATTGCGGCGATCGACCAGGGCACCACGAGTACGCGCTGCATGCTCTTCGACCACTCGGGCAGCGAAGTGGCCAAGTATCAGCTAGAGCATGAGCAGCTGATGCCGCGGCCGGGGTGGGTGGAGCACAACCCGGTGGAGATCTGGGAACGAACCAAGACAGTCGTGCAGTCGGCGATGAACGCCCGCGGCATCAGCTCCTCCGACCTCGCGGCTGTCGGTCTGACCAACCAGCGGGAGACCACCGTGGTGTGGAACCGGCGGACGGGACGGCCGTACTTCAACGCGATCGTCTGGCGGGACACCCGCACCGACCGGATAGCCTCGGCGCTGGAGCGCGAGGGCGCCGGCGACATCATCCGGCGTAAGGCCGGCATCCCGCCCGCGACATACTTCTCAGCCGGCAAGATCCGCTGGATCCTGGACAGCGTGCCGCAGGCCCGGGCCGATGCGGAGGCCGGGGACGCCATCTTCGGCACCACCGACAGCTGGCTGCTGTGGAACCTGACCGGTGGTCCGCGCGGCGGCGTGCACATCACCGACGTGACCAATGCCAGCCGCACCATGCTGATGAACATCGAGACGCTCCAGTGGGACGACGAGCTCCTTGGCCTCTTCGACATTCCGCGGCAGATGCTGCCGGAGATCCGGCCCTCCTCAGACCCGCACGGATACGGCGAGACTCTCCAGCTCGGCCCCTTCGGCGGCGAGGTGCCGATTACCGGTGACCTCGGCGACCAGCATGCGGCGATGGTCGGCCAGGTCTGCCTGTCCGCCGGAGAGGCCAAGAACACCTACGGCACCGGCAACTTCTTGCTGATGAACACCGGCACCGAGCTGATCCGCTCCTCCAACGGGCTGCTCAGCACCGTCTGCTATCAGTTCGGCGAGGCGCCGCCGGTGTACGCGCTGGAGGGCTCGATCGCCGTCACCGGGTCCGCGGTGCAGTGGCTGCGGGACCAGCTCAAGATCATCGGCGGCGCCGCCGAGACCGAGGCGCTGGCCCGGACCGTCAGCGACAGCGGCGGCGTCTACTTCGTCCCCGCCTTCTCGGGGCTGTTCGCGCCGTACTGGCGATCCGATGCGCGGGGTGCGATCGTCGGGCTGTCCCGCTTCAACACCAGCGCCCACATCACCCGGGCGACGTTGGAGGCTATCTGCTACCAGAGCCGCGACGTGGTGGATGCAATGGAGAGGGACTCCGGAGTCCACCTGGAGGTGCTGAAGGTCGACGGCGGGGTGACGGCCAACAAGCTGTGCATGCAGATCCAGGCCGACACTTTGGGTGTCGAGGTCAGCAAGCCCGTGGTCGCCGAAACGACTGCTCTGGGTGCGGCCTACGCCGCCGGTCTCGGCGTCGGCTTCTGGTCCTCGACCGATGAGCTGCGGCAGAACTGGCATGAGGCTGAGCGCTGGACGCCGCAGATCAGCCAGGCTCAACGCGACGAGGGCTACGCCGGGTGGAAGAAGGCGGTGGAGCGCACCCTGGACTGGGTCGATGTGTCCTGACTTCTACCCGGATCGTCCTTCATCAGGTCGGCACCGCCACCACGACTGCGTTTGATAGGAAGAAACTCATGCACTCCACCACTTCCCCGCTCAACCCCGTGTCGCGGGCCGAGGCCCTGCAACGGTTGGCCTCCGAGGAGCTCGACGTCTTGGTCATCGGAGCGGGCGTGACCGGCGCCGGGTGTGCCCTGGACGCTGTGACGCGCGGGCTGAAGGTGGGGTTGGTGGAGGCCCGCGACTTCGCCGCGGGCACCTCCAGCCGGTCCACCAAGCTGTTCCACGGTGGCCTTCGCTACCTGGAGCAGCTCAACTTCCACCTCGTCTTCGAGGCCCTGAAGGAACGGCAGCTGGCGTTGACCAAGCTGGCGCCGCACCTGGCCAAACCGGTGCCCTTCATCTACCCGCTGAGCAAGCCGGCCTTCGACCGCGCGTACGCCGGGCTCGGCATCGGCGTCTACGACCTGATGGGCGCCGGGCGGGGAGTCCCCGCGCACCTCCGCCACCTGGGTCGACGCAAAACCCTGGAGTCGTTCCCCTCCGCCAACCGGGACGCTCTGACGGGGTCGATCAAGTTCTACGAAGGACAGGTCGACGACGCCCGGCACACCATGATGATCGCGCGCACAGCTGCGCACTACGGCGCGGTCTGCGCCAGCAGCACCCGGGTGACCGGCTTCATCCGGGAAGCCGATCATGTCGCGGGAGTGCGGGTGAAGGACCTGGAGTCGGGCGAGGACTTCGAGATCCGTGCCAAGCAGACGATCAACGCCGCTGGCGTCTGGATCGACGAGATCCAGCAGATGCTCGGCGGTCGGGGCCAGTTCCGGGTCCGTGCTTCCAAAGGGGTGCATGTGGTCATCCCCCGCAACCGGATCAACTCCAGCACCGGCGTCATCACCAGGACCGAGAAGAGCCTGCTCTTCATCGTCCCGTGGGGAAGCCACTGGATCATCGGCACCACCGACACCGACTGGGATCTTGATCTTGCTCACCCGGCGGCCAGCGAGGCCGACATCGACTACATCCTCGACCACGCCAACACCCTGCTCGCGGACCCGCTGACCCGCGAGGACGTCGTCGGTGTGTACGCCGGCCTGCGGCCGCTGCTGGCCGGTGAGGAGGACTCCACCTCCAAGCTGTCCCGCGAGCACGCAGTGGCCTCCCCGGTCCGCGGGCTGACCATGATCGCCGGCGGGAAGTACACCACGTACCGGATCATGGCCAAGGACGCGGTCGACGCGGTCGTGCACGACCTGGACCAGGTGGTTCCGAAGTCCTGCACCGAGGATGTTCCGCTGCTCGGCGCCGACGGGTACCAGGCGCTGTGGAACGGGAGGCACAACCTGGCCGAGCGGGTCTCTCTCCGGGTCGGCCAGGTGGAGCACCTGCTGAACCGGTACGGCTCACTGGTCGGGGAGCTGTTCGCGTTGGTCGAGCAGCGGCCCGAGCTGGCGCAGCCGCTGGACTCCGCACCTGAGTACCTCAAGGTCGAGGCGTTCTACGCCGCCTCCCACGAAGGCGCGCTGCACCTGGACGACATTCTGGCCCGGCGAACCCGGATCTCGATCGAGACCTGGGATCGAGGTGCCGCAGCCGCCGTCGAAGTCGCCGACCTGGTGGCGCCGGTGCTGGGCTGGACCACCGACGACATCGCCCGCGAAGTGGAGCACTACCACTCCCGAGTCGCCGCGGAGCGTGAGTCCCAGCACCAGCCCGACGACCTGTCGGCCGACGCTGCCCGGCTAGGGGCGCCCGACGTACGAATGGGAAAGAGGCTAGCCTGAAACCGTTCAGCAACGATCGAGAGATGTATCCGTCGGGGACCGCTCGGCATCGCTCGAATTGGAGGACCTGATGACCCTGAACTGTCATGTGCTCGCAGCGAGGGACTTCCTGCTGCAGCATCGGGACAACTACGAGGTGGCGTACAAGGGGTTCACCTGGCCGGAGCTCCCGCTCTACAACTTCGCGACAGAATGGTTCGACGGTCTCGCCGAGGAGAACCCGAACGGCATCGCCTTGTGGGTGATCGATGGCGACGCCGAGCAACAGCTCACCTTCAGCCAGCTGTCGGCACGCTCCGTCGCTGTGGCGCACCTACTGAGCGATCTTGGCGTCCGTCGCGGCGACCGGATCCTGGTGGCGCTGGGAAACTGCGTGCCGCTGTGGGAGATCATGCTCGGAGCGATCCGGCTGGGCGCGGTGATCATTCCTGCCACTCCTCAGCTGCCGGTCGATGACCTTTCCGACCGGGTGGTCCGTGGCGATGTCACGCTGGTGGTCGCCCACCATGGTGACGCGGCGAAGTTCGGGGAGCTGCCGGCAGGAGTGACCAGGCTCGCTGTCGGTGGCGAGGCGAGCGCGGAGTGGGTCAGCTACGACCGGGTGGAGGAGTTCGTCGGGGCCGACCGGTTTCTGCCGGGTGTCAGCAAGGGATCCGACCCACTGCTGCTGTACTTCACCTCCGGAACCACCGCGCGCCCGAAGCTGGTCGAGCACACCCAGACCTCCTACCCGGTCGGACATCTGTCCACCCTGTACTGGATGGGTCTGCGGCCGGGTGATATCCACCTGAACATCTCGTCCCCGGGCTGGGCCAAGCATGCCTGGAGCAACTTCTTCACGCCCTGGCTGGCCGGTGCCACCGTTCTGGTCTACAACTACGTCCGCTTCGACCCTGCGGAGCTGCTGGGGGTGTTGGAGCGGACCGGCGCCACCACCTTCTGCGCGCCGCCGACCGTGTGGCGGATGCTGGTTCAGACCGACCTGACCGGTATCCGACACTCGCTCCGGGAGTGTCTGTCCGCCGGTGAACCGCTCAACCCGGAGGTGATCGATCGGGTGCGGCAGGCCTGGGGCATCACCATCCGCGATGGCTACGGTCAGACCGAAACCACCGCCCAGGTCGGCAACTCCCCCGGCCAGCCGGTCAAACCGGGCTCGATGGGCCGGCCGCTGCCTGGCTACACCGTGGTCCTGGTTGACCCGGCCAGCGGCGAAGAGTCCGCCACCGAAGGCGAGCTCTGCCTGCAGCTTGAACGTGACGAAAACGGCGTGCCGGTCCCGGCACGTCCGTTGCCGCTGATGACCGGGTACAAACAGAGCGCCGACCGGTTCGATGACGACCTCAACGCCCGGGCGTTCGCAGGCAACGTCTACCACACCGGCGACGTGGTCAGCCGGGACATGGACGGCTACCTGACCTACATCGGCCGGGCCGACGACGTCTTCAAGGCCAGCGACTACCGGATCAGCCCGTTCGAGCTGGAGTCGGTGCTGGTCGAGCATGAGGCAGTCGCCGAAGCCGCCATCGTCCCGGCCCCGGACCCGGTCCGGCTTTCGGTGCCGAAGGCGTACGTCGTGCTCACGGCCGGCTACCAGCCCGACGCCGAGACTGCCGCGTCGATCCTGCGCTACGCCCGCGAGCGGCTGGCGCCGTACCAGCGGATCCGCCGGCTGGAGTTCGCCGAGCTTCCCAAGACCGCCAGCGGGAAGATCCGCCGGGTGGAGCTCCGAACCAGCGAAGCGGAGCGGTCGGAGCGTTCCGAACGCGAGTTCCGAGACTCCGACTTCGACTGGTCCTAAAGGCTCGTCACACCGCCTAACATCGCTGTTCTGAGGCTGTGAGGATTGCTTTTCGAAGGCGTTACATCTTTCCCCGGGCGCTGTAACACGGTCACCGGAGGATGGGCGTGTGTCCCCCGCACCCACGCTCACGCACTGTCCGTACTGCTCGCTGCAGTGCGGCATCAGCATGGTCGCGGGCGACCGACCGGCAACGCTGCAGCCGCAACCTGACTTCCCCACGAACCTGGGCGGCCTGTGCTCCAAGGGCTGGAACGCCAACTCGCTGCTGGACCATCCACAGCGGCTGCTGACTCCGCTGGTCCGGACCGTCCGCGGTGACCGGAACAGCCCGTTCCGTGCCGCCGGCTGGGACGAGGCGCTGGACCAGGTCGTCGACGGAATCACCAGCAGCCAACGCAGGTACGGGCTGGACAGTGTCGGCTGCTTCGGCGGCGGTGGGCTCACCAACGAGAAGGCGTACGCCTTCGGCAAGTTCGCCCGGGTGGCGCTGCGCACCTCCGCCATCGACTACAACGGCCGGTTCTGCATGTCGTCCGCTGCGACCGCGTGCAACCGGGCGTTGGGCGTCGACCGGGGGCTGCCGTTCCCGCTCGCCGATATCGCCGGGGCGAAGGCCATCCTGCTGGTCGGCTCCAACCCGGCGGCCACCATGCCGCCGGCCATGCAGTTCTTCGACGCCGGACGGGCGAACGGCGCCGTCCACATCGTTGTCGACCCACGCCGCAGCGCCACCGCGGCCGGCTCCACCGTGCACCTGCAGCCGCTTCCCGGTACCGACCTGGCACTGGCCAACGGCCTGCTGCACATCGCCATCAAAGAGGGCTACGTCGACACCGACTACATCGCGGCCAGGACCAAGGGGTACGCCGCGGTCAAGGCGGGCGTGGCGGCGTACTGGCCGGACCGGACCGAACGCATCACCGGCATCGCGGTCGAACAGCTCCGGCAGACGGTGCAGGCCCTCGCCACCGCTCCGAGCGCGATGATCCTGACCGCCCGCGGCGCCGAGCAGCACAGCAACGGCACCGACACCGCCCAGGCGTTTTTGAACCTGGCCCTCGCGCTGGGTCTGCCCGGTAAGCCGTACTCCGGCTACGGCACCATCACCGGGCAGGGCAACGGGCAGGGTGGCCGCGAGCATGGTCAGAAGGCCGACCAGCTGCCCGGCTACCGGAAGCTGGCCGACCCGGCTGATCGGGCTCATGTCGCCAAGGTCTGGGGCATCGCCCCGGAAGAGCTGCCCCAGCCTGGCCTGTCGGCCTTCGAGATGCTGGACAAGCTGGGCAGCCCCGGCGGGGTACGGGCGCTGCTGGTGCTGGCCTCGAACCTGGTGGTGTCCGCACCCGACGCCAACCGGGTGGCCGACCGGCTCCGCGGCCTCGACCTGCTGGTGGTGTCCGACATCTTCCTGGCCGAGACCGCCGAGTTCGCCGACGTCGTGCTGCCGACGGCCCAGTGGGCCGAGGAAGAGGGCACGATGACCAACCTCGAGGGTCGGGTGATCCGGCGACGCCGCGCGTTGCCGCCACCGGCGGGTGTCTGGACCGACCTGGAGCTGATCAAGGCGCTCGCCGACCGGCTGGGGCGCGGCCAGTACTTCTCCGCCGAGCCACGCGACGTGTTCGAGGAGCTGCGGCGGGCCAGCGCGGGTGGCATCGCGGACTACTCCGGCATCAGCTACGAGAGGATCGAGGCCGAGAAAGGGGTCTTCTGGCCCTGCCCGTCGCCGACGCATCCGGGTACCCCGCGGCTGTTCGCCGAGAGCTTCCCGACCCCGGACGGGCGGGCCAGCTTCATCCGGGTTGAGCACCGCGATCCGGTCGAGGTGCCGGACGCGGACTTCCCCTACGTACTGACAACCGGGCGACTGATGGCGCAGTACCAAAGTGGCGCCCAGACCCGGAGGCATCGCAGCACAGCCCAGACCCAGGTCCAGCCGGAGGCACAAATCCACCCGGACCTGGCGCGACGGCTGGACATCACCGGCGCGGACATCGTCCAGCTTCGGACCCGACGCGGCACTGCCAACTTCCGCGCCCGGCTGACCGAGGACATCCGTTCCGACACGATCTTCGTTCCGTTCCACTGGGGCGGGGCGTCGAACGCGAACGTCCTCACCTCCCCCGCGCTGGACCGGCACTCGAAGATGCCGGCATTCAAGGCCTGCGCCGTCAGCCTGGAGCGGATCGGCTCACCGGATGATGCTCACCTCCTCGCCACCCCACCGAAGCACACCGAACACTCGGCCCCGACCCGACCGACCTTGAACCAGCTCCTGCAACCGTCCCGTCGAAAGGACCGTCCGATGATGACCAAGAATCTTTTCCTGCAAGGCATCTATCCGTTCGAGGGAGCCGGCCTGGACAAGCCGGTGCCCATCTCGTCGGAGCTGGTGCACGTAGTGCCGGACGGCGTGATCAACCAGACCCTGTACTTCCGCGGGGGTAACTCCTCGGCGGAGCTGATCACTGCCGTGCTGATGCGTGACGGCGTGCCGATGCGTTACTTCCCGATCGGCGCCAAGAGCGACGTGCATGTGCCGCTGCGGGTGGTCGAGGACATTGAGGGCGGCTCGGTGATCGAGCTCCATCTGGTAGCGCAGGTGGGCGTCAGCGGATCGGTGGTCGTCGACCTCGGGATGGTGGAGCACTGATGACGAGCACTCTGGACCGTCCAACCGACCTGGCGCAGCCCACCGACCTGCGGCGGCGGCTAGTTGTTATCGGCAACGGAATGGCGGGCGCGCGCGCCGTCGAGGAGATCCTCGAACGCGGCGGAGCGATGCAGTTCACCATCACCATGTTCGGTGACGAGCCGTACGGCAACTACAACCGGATCATGCTCAGCCACGTCCTCTCCGGTGAGGAGAGCGACGCCGACATCTTCTTGAACTCGCTGCCGTGGTACGCAGAGAACGAGATCACCCTGCACGCCGGTGTCCGCGCGGAGAAGATCGACCGGTTCGCCAAGCTGGTGTACTCCGACGACGGTGGCGTAACCCCCTACGACGTGTTGATCATCGCCACCGGCAGCCGCTCCTTCATGCCGAACATGGACGGGCTCTACACCGCGGACGGATCGCTGCTGCCGGGGGTGTTCGCGTTCCGGACCATCGACGACACCCGCAACATGGTGTCCTACGCGACCCACGACCACCACCGTCGCGCCGTGGTGATCGGCGGCGGCCTGCTCGGTCTCGAAGCGGCCCGCGGTCTGCAGAGTCACGGCATCAGTGTCGAGGTGGTGCACTCCGGCGGGCACCTGATGAACGCGCAGATGGGCCCGGCCGGCGGGGAGATCCTGCGACGCAGCGTCGAGGCGCTCGGCATCGGCGTCCATCTCCGCAGTCGGACCACTGCGATCCTCGGGGAGGACAAGGTCACCGGAGTACGGCTCCGCGACCAGCCCGACCTGCACTGCGACATGGTGGTTGTCGCCGCAGGTATCCGGCCCAACGTCGACGTGGCCCTCACCAGTGGCCTGCCGGTGGAGCGGGCGATCGTGGTCGATGACTCCATGCGGGTTCTCGATGAGGATGACATCTTCGCCGTCGGCGAGTGCGTCCAGCATCGGGGTGAGGTGTACGGGCTGGTGGCCCCGCTGTGGGAGATGGCCGCCGTACTGGCCGACCATGTCACCGCTGCCGACACCACCGCCGCCTACCTGGGATCGCGTACCGCGACCAAGCTGAAGGTGGCCGGCGTCGAGGTGGCCTCGATGGGTATCCAGGAACCCGAACGCGACACCGACGAGCACATCGTGTTCTCCGAGCCCAGCCGCGGCGTGTTCAAGTCCATCGTGATCCGGGACGAGAAGATCATCGGTGCCACGCTGCTCGGAGACAGCCGCAAGGTCGCGTACCTGACGCAGGCGTTCGACCGCGGTCTGCCGCTGCCACAGGAGCGGGTCTCGCTGATGTTCGACCTCGGCGGACCGGCCGAGGAGGTCGGGGTGGCAGAGCTGGCCGACGACGCGCAGGTCTGCAACTGCAACGGCGTCTCGAAGAAGGCACTGGCCGACACGGTCAAGAGTGGCTGCAAGACCGTCGCCGGCGTGATGGACAAGACCCGGGCCGGCAAGGGCTGCGGCTCCTGCAAGCTCCTGGTGAAACAGGTAGTGGAGTGGGCGGCCGACGGTGCAGTGGAGGAAGACCCGGCTGCGTCGTACTACGTACCGGGGATCCCGATGGACAAGCCGGCCCTGATGGCGGCCATTCGGGAGCAGGGGCTGCGCTCGGTGTCGGAGGTCTTCGCCGCCCTCGCACCGGACGGGGCCGAGGATGCGAAGTCGAAGATGGGGCTGGCCTCGCTGATGAAGATGATGCTGGCCGACGACTACGTCGACGAGCGGGACGCCCGTTTCGTCAACGACCGGGTGCACGCCAACATCCAGCGTGACGGCACCTTCTCCGTGGTTCCACAGATGAAGGGTGGCGTCACCAGCCCCGCCCAGCTGCGGCGAATCGCCGACGTCGCGGACAAGTACAAGGTGCCGATGGTGAAGCTGACCGGTGGCCAGCGGATCGACCTGCTCGGTATCCGCAAGGAGGACCTGCCCCAGGTATGGGCTGACCTCGACATGCCCTCGGGGTACGCGTACGGGAAGAGCTTCCGCACGGTGAAGACCTGTGTGGGGCGTGAGTTCTGCCGGTTCGGTACCGGTGACTCCACCAAGCTCGGGGTCGAGATCGAGAGCCGCTTCCAGGGCATCGAGTCGCCGGCGAAGATGAAGCTGGCCGTGTCCGGCTGCCCGCGCAACTGTGCCGAGTCGCTGGTCAAGGACGTCGGGGTCGTGGCCATCGAGGGCGACCGTTGGGAGATCTACGTCGGTGGAGCCGCCGGTGCGCACATCCGCAAGGGCGACCTGCTCGCCACAGTCGATGACCCCGAAACGGTGAAGACCCTGACGGGCCGGTTCATGCAGTACTACCGGGAGAACGCCAACTGGCTGGAGCGCACCTACGCTTTCGTACCCCGGGTCGGGATCGAGCACATCCGAGCCGTGATCGTGGACGACTCCGAAGGGATCGCCGAGCAGCTCGACGCGGCCATGCAGGCGTCCGTCGACAACTACGTCGACCCATGGAAGGAACGCAGCGACCCGTTCACGGCCGGCCAGTTCCGTACCTCGCTGCCGCTCGAGGTGCTCCCTCAGGTGCCGGTCCGATGAGCACCGACGCAGTGACCCCCGCCTCAATGACAGCCGGCGTCCACGTCGTCGGCCCGCTGGACCAGATCCCGATCGGCGAGGGACGAGCGTTCGGGGTCGTCGGTGAGCAGATCGCCGTGTTCCGGCTCCGCGACGGTTCGATCCGGGCGGTGTCGGCAGTCTGCCCGCACCGCGGTGGCCCGATCGCCGACGGACAGATCGACCAGCGGGTGGTCGTGTGCCCGCTGCACCAGAACGCGTTCGAGCTCGACACGGGCTGCTCGGTTACCGGCGCAGCGCCGCTGCGCAGCTACCACGTCTCCACCGACGCTGACGCCAACATCATCCTCCGCACCATGTGAGCAGACGTGACCCAACGCTTCCCCCCACCGCCTGAATCCATGACGCTGACCGGCCGCTCGCGGCAGCGTCAGACCAAGACTGTCTCCGTCTCACCTACCTCCCCTGATGAGGAGCTACCCATGGCCACGGCCGAATCCACCACTGTCACACGTGTAGCGTCCAAACGCGGAAGCCGCTGGATCGACGACTGGCGTCCCGAGGACTACGACTTCTGGAACACCAAGGGTCGGGCCATCGCACGTCGCAACCTGATCTTCTCCGTCGCCAGCGAGCACATCGGCTTCTCCGTCTGGAGCCTGTGGTCGGTGCTGGTCCTCTTCCTGGGACCTGAGTACGGCATCAGCCCGGCCCAGAAGTTCCTGCTCACCGCCGTACCCACCCTGGTCGGTGCTGTGCTCCGGCTGCCGTACACGTTTGCGGTGGCGAGGTTCGGCGGTCGGAACTGGACCATCATCAGCGCGCTGCTGCTGTTGATCCCCACCATCCTGATCGCCCTGCTGCTCAAGCCGGGCGTCTCGTTCAACACCTTGCTGGTCGTGGCCGCGATAGCAGGTGTCGGCGGCGGCAACTTCGCATCGTCGATGACCAACATCAACGCCTACTACCCGGCCCGCCTCAAGGGCTGGGCGCTGGGCATCAACGCCGGCGGTGGCAACCTCGGCGTACCCGTTGTGCAGGTGGTCGGTCTGGGCGTGCTGGCCGCCTTCGGCGCCGACCACCCACGCGTGATTGTCGGGATCTACATCCCGCTGATCGTGCTGGCGGCGCTCGGGTCGGCGTTGTACATGAACAACCTCAGCTCGGCGCGCAATGCGAAGGGCGCGATCCGGGAGGTCACCAGGCACAAGGAGACCTGGATCATCGCGCTGCTCTACATCGGTACCTTCGGCTCCTTCATCGGCTTCAGCTTCGCCTTCGGCCAGGTCCTGCTGGTGCAGTTCCCGGAGGACTTCCCGAATCCGGTCAAGGCGGCCGCACTGACCTTCCTCGGTCCGCTGCTGGGGTCGCTGATCCGTCCCGTCGGTGGGGCACTGGCGGACCGGTTCCGCGGCTCGGTCGTCACCTTCTACAACTTCGTCGCCATGGCCGTCGGGGCCGCTGTCGTGCTGGCCGCCTCCCAGATGCGCTCGCTGCCGCTGTACATCCTCGGCTTCGTGCTGCTGTTTCTGTTCTCCGGGATCGGAAACGGGTCAACGTACAAGATGATCCCGGCGATCTTCCACGCCAAGGCGCAGCTCGATGTAGGCCGTGGCGGGGATCTGGCGACCGCCGACACCAGAGCAATGCGTCGCGCCGGAGCCCTGATCGGCCTCGCCGGCGCCATCGGCGCCCTCGGCGGGGTCGCAGTGAACCTAGCCTTCCGGCAGTCCTTCCTGACGCTGAAGACCGGCGACGGCGCGTACATCAGCTTCATCCTCTTTTACGCCATCTGCTTCGCCGTCACCTGGGCAGCCTTCATCCGCCGCTCCCCCACCCGCCTAGACGGCGTCTAACCCCGAGTAGTCGCAACCTCCGCATCCTGGTCGGCGTGGCGCAGCGAAGGCGACTACTCACCCCCCAACGCCGAGTAGTCGCAACCTCCGCGTTCTGGTCGGCGTGGCGCGGCGGAGGCGACTACTCGACGTTGCCGGCTGATTGCGCCCGTTCGGCCGGCGCCGGGACCCTGTACGTGTCCCCCGGCTACCGGTCGAACGCGGGCCATGGCAGCCCGACGGGGCAGCTTCGCACCGCCGAACCACACCGAGCCATCCGCCACCCCGGCGCCGGACACCGCACCATCCTTCGCGCCAGTAGTCCCGTCTGCCCCGACACGCCGCCGGGAGGCCGGGGTTTGTGCCTAGTCGGCGGGTTTAGGCTCGGGGCATCTCACGTTCTGTGCCTCCGCGGCGTCTGCCTGATGTGCCGCTGCCACCGTTTGAGGACGTCGTCGCCCGCCACGGTCCGACCGTGCTCCGGGTCTGTCGGGCCCTGCTCGGCTGGGAGCGGGCCGAGGACGCCTGGGCGGAGACCTTCCTGGCCGCGTTGAAGGCGTATCCGGATCTGCCCTCGGGCAGCAATGTCGAGGCATGGCTGGTGACCATCGCCCGGCGGAAGGCGATCGACCAGCACCGGGCGACCGTACGCCAACCGGTGCCGCTGCCGGATCTGCCCGACCGGCCCGCCGTCGACCGCTATCCGGTCGAGACCGACCGAGACCTCTGGCAGGCGCTGGCCGAGCTGCCGTTCAAGCAGCGGGAGGCGGTCACTTACCACTACCTGGCCGGGCTGCCGTATCTCGAGGTCGCCCAGATTCTCGGCAACAGCACTGACGCCGCCCGGCGGGCAGCGGCCGACGGCATCAAGACACTGCGTCACACCTACCTGAAGGACCAGCCATGAGCCAGCCCATCGCCGACGAGATGCTGCTTGACCCGCTACGCCGCCCAGATGCCGACTCGCTGCACCGCCTCCAGGAGCGGTTGGCCCACACAGCGGCCGACGAGGGTCTGCTCGACATCGCTTACCGCACCGTCGACACCCCGGTCGGAACCCTGCTGCTGGCCGCGACAGCCCGCGGCCTCGCCCGGGTGGCGTACGCCCGGGAGAACCACGACGTCGTACTGGCCGACCTGGCGGCTCGGATCAGTCCTCGAATTCTCCGTGCGCCCGCCCGGCTGGAGCCGGTGGTACGCGAGCTGGACGAGTACTTCGCCGGTCACCGCCGCCAGTTCGACCTGCCGCTCGACCTGTCGCTTGCCGCCGGGTTCCGGCGGGAGGTGCTGGCGCATCTGCCGGAGGTCGGCTACGGCACCACCGCGAGCTACACGGCGCTGGCCTTGCGCTCGGGCCGACCCCGGGCGGTACGGGCTGCCGCCTCGGCCTGCGCCCGCAACCCGCTTCCGGTCGTGCTCCCCTGCCACCGGATCGTACGGTCCGACCAGACCCTGGGCGGCTACGTCGGCGGGGTCGACGCCAAGCAGACGCTGCTCACCCTGGAGATGGCCGGGTCCAGGTAGCCTCGGCCCAGCCCCGGCGGTACCCACCAATCTGCGTGCCGGTCCCGGACTACGACCGGCGAACAGGCACAATCGGGGTGCACGGGCAGCACAGTATGAAGTACAAGGAGCACCAGCACTAGATGGCCAGGAAATCGGTAGCACCCCCGGATGACGACTTCACCGAGCGCATCGTCGACATCGACGTCTCCACCGAGATGCAGACCAGCTTCTTGGAGTACGCCTACTCGGTCATCTACTCGCGTGCGCTGCCCGACGCCCGGGACGGCCTGAAGCCGGTCCAACGACGGATCTTGTACTCCATGGACGACATGGGCATCCGCCCCGACCGTGGCCATGTCAAGTGCGCCCGCGTGGTCGGCCAGGTGATGGGTCAGCTGCACCCACACGGCGACACCGCCATCTACGACGCCCTGGTCCGCACCGCGCAGCCATGGACCATGCGGCTGACGCTGGTCGACGGGCACGGCAACTTCGGCTCCCTCGACTCCGGACCCGCCGCGATGCGCTACACCGAGTGCCGGATGGCGCCGGCCGCGCTGGCGATGACGGCCGGGCTGGACCAGGACACCGTCGACTTCAAGCCGAACTACGACGGCAAGGACGTCGAGCCGGTCGTCCTACCGGCCGCGTTCCCGAACCTGCTGGTCAACGGTGCTGCCGGCATCGCGGTCGGTATGGCCACCAACATGCCGCCGCACAACCTGGTCGAGGTCATCCAGGCGCTCCGGCACCTGATCAAGCATCCGGACGCCGGCATCGACGCCTTGATGCGCTTCATCCCCGGTCCGGACCTACCGACCGGCGGCAAGATCATCGGGCTGGACGGGATCCGCGACGCGTACGCCACCGGCAAGGGATCGTTCCGGATCCGGGCCGCCGCACGGATCGAGCAGGTACACCCGCGCCGCAAGGGGATCGTAATCACCGAGCTGCCGTACATGGTGGGGCCGGAGCGGGTGATCGAGCAGATCAAGAACGCGGTCAACAGCAAGAAGCTGCAAGGTATCGCCGACGTCAAGGACCTGACCGACCTCACCAACGGGCTCCGGCTGGTGATCGAGGTGAAGAACGGCTTCAACGCCGACGCCGTCTTGGAGCATCTGTTCAGGCTGACCAAGATGGAGGACTCCTTCGCCATCAACAACGTCGCCCTGGTCGACGGCCAGCCCCGCACCTTGTCGCTGCGAGACCTGCTCACCGTCTATCTGGGTCACCGGTTCGAGGTCACCCGGCGTCGGACCCAGTTCCTGTTGACCAAGGCACTCGACCGGCTCCATCTCGTTGAAGGTCTGCTGCTGGCGATCGTGGATATCGACGACGTGATCGCCATCATCCGCAGCGCGGACGACGCTGCGGCGGCCCGCGCCCGGCTGATCGAGGTGTTCGACCTGACCGAGGTCCAGGCCAACTACATCCTGGACATGCAGCTGCGCCGGCTTACCAAGTTCTCCACCATCGAGCTGGAGTCCGAACGCGACAAGCTGGGCACCGAGATCACGATCCTGCAGGAGATCCTGGGCAACGAGGACCAGCTTCGTACGGTGGTGAGCACCGAGCTGGCCGAGATGGCGAAGCTGCACGGGACACCGCGCCGAACCATCCTGCTGGCCTCCAGCGGTGTCCCGGCGACCGCCGCCGCCGGGCCGCTGGAAGTTCCGGATGACCCGTCCTGGGTGCTGCTCTCCTCCGCGGGACTGATGGCGCGGACCGACCACGCCGAACCGTTGCCGACCGAGGGTCCACGGGCCAACCACGACGTCATCGTGTCCAAGATCCCCACCACTGCCCGCGGCGACTTCGGCATCATCACCTCCGCCGGCCGGTTGATTAAGGCCAACGCCCTCGACCTGCCGACCGTTCCGACCACGGCGAACGCCCCTCACCTGCAAGGTGGCGCACACGTCTCCGAGCTGATCACACTCAACCCCGACGAGCGGGTGCTCTCGCTGACCCGGCTGAGCGAGGACTCGCTCGGTCTGGCACTCGGCACCGCCCGAGGCGTGGTCAAGCGGGTCAACCCAGAGGTGCTGAACCGTGACTCCTGGGACGTGATCCGGCTTGAACCCGGTGACCAGGTGATCGGAGTGGTGGAGCTCACCGACGCCGCGACCGAGCTGGTCTTCATCACCGACGACGCCCAGCTGCTGCATTTCCCCGCCAACCTGGTGCGTCCCCAAGGCCGCGCCGGAGGCGGCATGGCCGGAATCAAGCTAGGCACCGGTGCCCGGGTCGTCTTCTTCGGCGCCGTCCCCGCTGCGGACGGTGTGGTCGCCACCGTCGCCGGCTCATCCACGGCACTTCCCGGCACCGATGCAGGCACAGTGAAGATCACGGCGTTTGATGAGTACCCGGCCAAGGGACGGGCAACTGCGGGGGTCCGCTGCCACCGGTTCTTCAAGGGCGAGGACGTTCTGCTGCTGGCCTGGGCCGGGCCCGCTCCGGCCATCGCGTCAGCGGCCAGCGGCTCGCCGGTCGAGCTTCCGCCGCCAGACCGGCGACGAGACGGCTCCGGGGTTCCGGCAGTCCAGCCGATCGCCGCGTTCTCATCGCGACTGGGGTAGCACCTGCCCGTAACCGTGCCTGCTCTAGGCTCGTGCCGTGAACGAGCACGCCTTTGACGACCTCCTGGCCGGCAACCGGGAATACTCCGACCGGTTCTCACTGAACGGCTTCGACGGCATTGCGCATGCGGGCGTCGCCATGGTGACCTGCATGGACTCCCGGATCGAGCCGCTGGAGATGATCGGCCTCCGCGTCGGCGACGCCAAGATCATGCGGACTCCGGGTGGCCGGCTGACCCCGGACGCTCTGATCGGCTGCATCCTCGGCGTCCACCTGCTCGGAGTTGAGCGCATTCTGATCGTCCCGCACACCCGCTGCGCCATGGCCAGCGGAACCGACGAGGACATCGCCCAAGCGATCCAGGAGCGGTCCGGCGTGGACCTTAACGGTCTGGTGATCGGCGCTTCCCCGGACCAGGAGACGAAGCTGTTCGGCGATGTCGAGGTCCTGCGCAGCCACCCGCTGATCGCCGGCCGCGCGACCATCGGCGGCTTCCGTTACGACGTCGACACCGGAGAGCTGGTCCAGCTGGTCTGAGGTCAGGCAGCGGCCAGCTCGCGGGTCAGCCGCGCGAGGATGTCGCTCGCCGACGCTTCGGTGACAGCCCGCCAGCCGGTGCCGGCCCACAGGTTCGGCACGTCGGAGCGGCCCGCGGCCGTCGCGGCTGCGCGTAGTGGTCCGGTGATCGCGCCCACCTCGGGGTACGCGGCCGGAGCACCCTCGGTGAACCCGGCGGCGAACTCGTTCAGCAGCCCGCGGGCCGGCCGACCGGAGAACGCCCGGGTGATGACTGTCCGCTCGTACGTCTGGTCCAACAGCGCCCGCCGGTGGACGGCGGAGGTGCCGGCCTCGTCCGAGCAGAGGAAGGCGGTGCCGAGCTGCGCCGCCGCGGCCCCGAACGCGAGTGCGGCCGCGATCCCAGAGCCGTCCATGATCCCGCCCGCCGCGATCAGTGGCACATCGACCGCCCGCCGCACCTCGACCAGCAGCGGACCGATCGAGGTAGCGGCACCGCCGTTAGGGTCGGTGGCCTCGTCGACGAACACCGCCCGATGGCCGCCGGCCTCAATTCCCTGGACCACCAGCAGGTCGGCACCGTCGGAGGCCGCGGTCTCCGCTTCGGCGGCCGACGTGACGGTGCCCACGACCAGGGCGCCGATCTCGGCATGGATCCTCTCGGTCAGCTCGCCCCCTGGGCTACCGAACGTCAGGCTGACCGCCGCCGGATGGTGCGCGCAGACCACGTCGATCTTCGCCGCGACGCTGTCGTCGTTCCAGGTCGGTTCGCCGGGCTCGACTCCGAGGCCGGCTGCCAGCGGGGCCACTCTGCGCCGGTAGTCCCGCAGCTCCTCAGCTCTCCCCCTCCGCGCCGAGGGCAGGAAGAGGTTGACCCCGTACGGATGCCGTGTGAGGGCCTCCACCGCGCTCAGTTGGGCGTCCAGCGCCTCCGGGCTCAGCAGCGCCCCGGCCAGGAACCCCAGTCCGCCGGCGTTGCTGACCGCCGCAGTCAGCTCCGGCGTGGACGGACCGCCGGCCATCGGAGCACCGACGATCGGGACGCGCCACGGCAGTTCCAGAGCAGCCACTCCTGCACTGTAGGCCGCTGACGCGGCCGGCCGGAAGCAGCCGCCGTCAGACCTCAGGCGTCGATTGCCGCCGCGTCCAGCTGGTAGGCGCCGTCGATGATGAACTCCTTGCGTGGCCCGACCTCACTGCCCATCAACATCTCGAAGGTGGTTTCGGCGATCATCCCCTCGTCCACCGTCATCCGCCGCAGGGTCCGGTGCCGCGGGCTCATCGTGGTGTCCGCCAGCTGGTCGGCGTCCATCTCACCCAGGCCCTTGTAGCGCTGCGGCTCCTTGAAATTGAGCCCCCGCTTGGTGAGCTCCGCCGCCTTCCGCTGATAGTCGGCGTCGGAGTAGGTGTAGATGTATTTGTCCATCCCCTTCTTCGGGTTCGTCAGCTCGAAGCGGTGCAACGGCGGCACTGCGGTGAAGACCCGGCCGGCATCCACTAGCGGGCGCATGTACCGGAAGAACAGGGTGGCCAGCAGACACCGGATGTGAGCCCCGTCGGAGTCCGCGTCCGCCATGAAGATGATTTTGCCGTAGCGGGTCGCGTCGATGTCGAAGCTGCGGCCGGAGCCGGCACCCACGACCTGGATGATCGAGGCGCACTCAGCGTTCTTCAGCATGTCCCCGATCGAGGCCTTTTGGACGTTGAGGATCTTGCCGCGGATCGGCAGCAGCGCCTGGAACTCCGAGTTGCGCGCCAGCTTCGCCGTACCCAGCGCGGAGTCTCCCTCCACGATGAACAGCTCGGAACGGTCCGCGTCGGAGCTGCGGCAGTCCACCAGCTTGGCCGGCAGCGAGGACGACTCCAGGGCAGTCTTACGACGCTGCGCCTCCTTGTGCTGCCGCGCCGCGACCCGAGCCCGCGAAGCACCGACGACCTTCTCCATCACCAGCCGCGCCTGCGCCTTGGACTCGCGTTTGGTCGAGGTGAGGAACGCAGTCAGCTCCCGCTGGACCGCCTTGTCGACCAGCCGCGCGACAGCGGGGGTTCCGAGCACCTCCTTGGTCTGGCCCTCGAACTGCGGCTCCGCCAGTCGCACCGTGACAACCGACGTCATCCCCTCCAGCACGTCGTCCTTGACGATCTCCTCCCCCGCCTTGAGCAGCCGGGTGCCGTTCAGCGCAGCCGTGAAGGTCTTGGTCAACGCCCGCTCGAACCCGGCGACATGGGTGCCGCCCTTGGGCGTGGCAATGATGTTGACGTAGGACTGCGTCCTGCTTTCGTAACCCTCACCCCAGCGCACCGCGATGTCGATGTCCAACGTCCGCTCGACGTCGGTCGGCTCCATGTGGCCTGCATCGTCGAGCATCGGCACCGTCTCGACGAACTGATCCTGGCCCTGCAGCCGGATCACCTCGGTGACCGGCGCGTCGGTGGCCAGGAACTCGCAGAACTCGGCGATCCCGCCATCATGCAGGAAGGTCTCGCTGGTCGCCTCCGCCGTGCGGTTGTCGTGGATGTGAAGGGCCAGGCCGGGGACTAAGAAGCTGGTCTGCCGGGCCCGGTCCTGGAGGTCCTTCAGGGATAGCTGCGCGTCCTTCAAGAAGATCTGCCGGTCCGGCCAGTAGACCACCCGGGTACCCGTCACGCCCTTCTTCGCCCGTCCCACCTTGCGCAGCCCACCACCGGGGGTGAACGGCGCGTCCGGCCCTGGTCCGTCGAATGTTCCGGGGACACCCCGGCGGAACGACATGGCCCAGGTCGCGGAGTTACGGTCCACCTCGACATCCAGCCGGCTGGAGAGTGCGTTCACCACCGATGAGCCGACACCGTGCAGGCCGCCGGTGGCGTTGTACGAGCCGGCGCCGAACTTTCCGCCGGCATGCAGCTTGGTGAAGACCACCTCCACGCCGGACAGACCGGTCCGCGGCTCGATGTCGACCGGGACACCGCGACCGTGGTCCTCGACCCGGACACTGTGGTCAGCACCCAGTGTGACCGAGATCTCCTTGCCGAAACCGCCGAGCGCTTCGTCCACCGCGTTGTCAATGATCTCCCAGACACAGTGCATCAGACCCCTGGTGTCGGTGGATCCGATGTACATGGCCGGACGCTTCCGGACGGCCTCAAGGCCCTCCAGCACGAGCAGATGACGGGCCTCGTAGTCTCGACTTTCGGTTGCGGGCTTGGCGGTTGGCACCCACGAAGACTATCCCGCGCCGGTGACAGCCCGGCGTACCTTCGGAGCAATCCGATCGGTGTCGGCATCCGAACTGCAGATAGTGAGGAGGCTCACGTACTCTATGGACGACTTCGTTACACAAGAGTCATGAGGTCGAGACACGCTAAGGGAACAATCGAGGTCTAGTTGGATGTTGACTAGTCGTAGGTTGTATTTAGGACAACAGCACGATCCTCCGAACAGTAGAGGATCGGACTCCAGGAAAGAGAGGCCCACGTGAGCACTACAGTCATCGAAGACGCCGCCCTGAACGCGGCGGATCGCTGTGATCGTTGCGGCGCGCAGGCCTATATGCGAGTGACGCTCGCCGGCGGTTACGACCTCCTCTTCTGTGCGCACCACGGCAAGGAGCACGCCGACAAGCTGAAACAGGTGGCGCTGAAGATCCACGACGAGTCTGCGCGGATCAGCTGATCCGTCGCTGAACACCGGAGCGGCCCCTCGCAACTCGTTGCGGGGGGCCGCCGTGCATCTAACGGGGCCAGTACGTCGGATCCGTCGACCGGTCAGCTAACGCACGAGCCCCCGCACACCATCACGGTGTACGGGGGCTCAGCTGCCGCCGGAGGCGGGGTCTGATCCCTGCCGTCGGAGACCGGTTCAGGTCTAATCGAGGTAGTCCCGGAGAACCTGCGACCGGGACGGGTGACGCAGCTTGCTCATCGTCTTGGACTCGATCTGGCGGATCCGCTCGCGGGTCACGCCGTAGACCTTGCCGATCTCGTCCAACGTCTTGGGCTGACCGTCAGTCAGACCGAAACGCATCGACACCACGCCGGCTTCGCGCTCGCTCAGCGTGTCCAGCACATCGTGCAGCTGTTCCTGCAGGAGGGTGAAGCTCACCGCATCCGCAGGGACCACTGCCTCGGAGTCCTCGATCAGGTCCCCGAACTCGGAGTCGCCGTCCTCGCCGAGAGGCGTGTGCAGCGAGATAGGCTCGCGACCGTACTTCTGGACCTCGACCACCTTTTCGGGGGTCATGTCGAGCTCCTTGGCCAGCTCCTCCGGCGTAGGCTCACGGCCCAGGTCCTGCAGCATCTGCCGCTGGACACGGGCCAGCTTGTTGATGACCTCGACCATGTGGACCGGAATGCGGATGGTCCGGGCCTGGTCGGCCATGGCGCGGGTGATGGCCTGCCGGATCCACCAGGTCGCGTAGGTCGAGAACTTGTAGCCCTTGGTGTAGTCGAACTTCTCCACCGCACGGATCAGACCGAGGTTGCCCTCCTGGATCAGGTCCAAGAAGAGCATGCCGCGGCCGGTGTAACGCTTCGCCAGGCTGACCACGAGCCGGAGGTTTGCCTCGAGCAGGTGGTTCTTGGCGCGGCGGCCATCCTCGGCGATCCAGTCGAAGTCTTCGTGCTGGCTCGGCTTGATCTTCGACTTCTCGTCGTTCAGCTTCTCGTCGGCGAACAGGCCGGCCTCGATCCGCTTGGCGAGCTCGACCTCCTGCTCGGCGTTCAGCAGGGCGACCTTGCCGATCTGCTTGAGGTAGTCCTTGACCGGGTCAGCGGTCGCGCCGGCAGCCATGACCTGCTGCTCCGGCTCGTCGGCGTCGTCGGCGTCGGAGAGGCTGAAGCCCTGGTCTTCGACCAGCTCCTTCTCCAGAGTCGCCTCTTTGGCCGGCTCGAACGCCGCCTCGTCCACGTCGTCGAGGGTCCGTTTCTTGCCCCCGACGGTCAGGACTACCTCCTCGCCCTTCACCTCGACGAGGACGTCGGCGGTCACCGTCACCTCGCCGTCATCGACGGCCGCCGACTTCGCGGCCGACTTTCTGGTTGCCTTCTTCGCTGCTGGGGCAGCGGGGTCGACGGCCTTCAAGGCTGCCTTCTTGGCTGGCGACTTCTTGGAAGCGGCCTTCTTAGCCGGCGCGTTGACCTCGCTGGCCCTGCTGGTGGCGGCCGGTAGGACGCGGTCGCCGACGGGTGTCTCACCACTAGGGGTGGCAGCGCCTGGGGTGGACAGTTCGGCTTTGGAGGGGGGTGTCACAAAGAACCTCTCGGACATACCGGATATGAAATCAGGGCAGGCAGCGCCCATTCGGAGTCAATAGGTGCTCCAACACGTATTCTGGCACGACTGCCCAAAGGAACCGAACCGGCACTTGTTTACCTGCGTGTCGACCCCGCGGTGCTGCGGCTGCTGGGCCCGTCCCGTTTCCGGTCTGGGCGTCGGTCCGCGGTCCGAAAGGTCGGTCCTCGAAGCGTACGCCGGGCCACCAACAGCCAACTCGCGAGATCGTGTTCTTGGAGTCCCTGCCCTGCAGCAGGGGGCGAGGTCAGGCTCTCTGGGGTTCGGCCTTGACGGCAAGCACGGGGCAGGACGCGTCCAGCAGCACTCGCTGGGCGTTGCTGCCCAACAGCAACTTGCCCACCGGCGAGCGCCGTCGCAGCCCGATCACGATGAACTCGGCATCGGAGCTCTCGGCGGCGCTGATCAGCTCCTCGGCCGGGTCGAGCGCGTCCGGTGCCTGCCGTACCTCGTACGCCACCCCGGATCCCTGCAGCTGGGAGTTCAGCGAGGCCACTTCGTCCTCGGGCGAGGTGTGGACGACGATCAGCCTGGAGTGGCGCAGGGTCGCCTCGGCGACAGCCCGCTCCAGAGCAGCCCGTCCCTCCGGCTTTGATGAGTAGCCGACAACGATCGTCGACATACCGGCCGCAGACTGCGCCATTTACTCCGCCTCCCAGGTGTGAACAGGTTCGTTGCTGTGCATGTGGTCCAGATAGCTGCCTAGCATCCCGCGCAGTGCCTCCCGCCGGTCGTCCCCGGCCGCTTCACGCCTGGACACCTCCGCAGTCTGCCATGTCGACCCGTTGACCGCACGAAGACAGCGCCGTTCGATCACATCGAGCAGCCGGCCGCTTTCAGAGTCCTCCACCCCCCAGCTCTGCAGTCCTTTCGCGGCCAGCGGCAAGAGCTTGCGCAGCACGAGCTCGGAGGCCTTCACCTGACCGGCCTGCGGCCAGTAGACGTCGGCCTGAATCCCGTCCCGGATGCCGGCGACGAAGTTGTCGTTCGCGGCGTGGAATGACATCTGCGACCAGACCGGCCGATCCTCGTCGGCGAGTGCTCGGACGATGCCGGCGAAGAACGCGGCGTTCGCCATCGTGTCCACCACGGTCGGCCCGGCCGGCAGTACCCGGTTCTCCACCCGCAGATGGGGCGTGTCGCCGGTCACGTCATAGACCGGCCTGTTCCAGCGGTACACGGTCCCGTTGTGCAGCCGCAGCTCGTCCAGCCGCGGGGTTCCGCCCGCGTCCAGCACCGCGACCGGGTCCTCGTCGCTACTGATCGGCAGCAGCGCCGGGAAATAGAGCGAGTTCTCCTCGAACAGGTCGAAGATGGACGTGATCCACCGCTCGCCGAACCAGACCCGCGGGCGTACCCCCTGGGCCTTGAGCTCCTCACTTCGAGTGTCGGTGCTCTGTTCGAACAGCGGGATCCGCGTCTCGGCGACCAGCTCCCGCCCGAACAGGTATGGCGAGTTGGCGCCGACGGCCAGCTGGATGCCGGCAACCGCCTGCGCGGCGTTCCAGTAGCCGGCGAAGTCGTCCGGGCTGACCTGAAGGTGCACCTGGGTCGAGGTACAGGCAGCCTCCGGCATGATCGTGTCCGAGGTCATGTGCAGCCGCTCGACACCGTCGATTACGATCTCCAGGTCCTCGCCGCGGGCGGCGAAGATCTGCTGGTCCAGCAGCGAGTACCGAGGGTTCTTCGACACCGAGTCCTCGGTGACGTGCTCGGGGTGCAGCGTCGGGAGGATGCCGATCATCGCGAACTGGGTTCCGATCCCCTTCGCCTTGGCGTTCGCGTCGTTCAAGGCCTTGCGTACCGACTCCTCGAACGAGGTCAGCCCGCCGTCACCGAGTCGACGTGGGGGGACGTTGATCTCGATGTTGAACCGGCCCAGCTCGGTCTGGAACTGCGGATCGGCGATCGCCTCCAGCACCTCGGCATTTCGCATCGCCGGCTCATATCGGTCGTCGACCAGGTTGAGCTCGATCTCCAGACCCGCCATCGGTCGTTCGAAGTCGAACCTGGACTCGTTCAGCATCCTGGCGAGGACGTCCAGACCCTTGCGAACCTTGGCCCGATGCCGCTTTCGATCTTCACGCGTGAACTGTGTCGCGTCGACCTCTTCGCCCATGGGCCTATCCTCACCCATACTGCCGCCTACGCGGACCGCGGCACTAGGATTTGTGGGGTCGCCCGGAACCCCCGTCGGGCAGCGACGATCCCCAGAGCAGAAGGACTCCATGACTTCCTCGGCGATCGACCTCGACCCGCACTCCCCCGCCTACTACCGCCGGGTCGGACCTCACACCTACCTCCCCACGCTGCACGCGCAAGGCGCGTGGCAGTCCCATGAACAGCACATGGGTCCGGTGTCGGGCCTGATCCTGCACGAGGTCGAGGAGTATCTAGCGAGCCGTCCCACCGCAGCCAGCGACCTCCAGATCGTCCGCATCAGCTACGACATCCTGGGCCTGATTCCGGCACTACCCAGCCACATCAGCGTCGAGATGATTCGGCCCGGTCGCACCATCGAGCTCGTCCAGGCCACCATGACCATCGCCGGCCGCCCAGCGGTGCTGGCCCGCGCCTGGCTGCTGTCGCGCCAAGACACCATCGAGGTGGCCGGCGGCCAGCCCGACCCGTTACCGGAACCCGAGTCGTGGGACGTCTGGCACGGCACCGACGTCTGGCGCGGCGGCTATATCTCGTCGTTGAAGATCCGAGTCGGGCCGGGCGCCGGCCCCGGCCGGGTGAAAGCGTGGCTGCGGACCGACAAGACCCTGGTGGAGGATGAGAGGCCCAGCGACCTGGCACGGTTCGTCGGGCTGGTGGACACCGCCAACGGCATCGCGGTCCGGGTGCCACCCAGCTCCTGGATGTTCCCCAACACCGACCTGTCGATCCACCTCTACCGGTTACCTCAGGGTCAGTGGGTGGGCCTGGACACCCATGTCATCTTCGGCCGGGACGGCGTAGGGCTGACCTCCTCGACGCTCTTTGACGAGTCCGGGCCAATCGGTCGCGCCGAGCAGATCCTCACGGTACGCCGGCTCTGACGGTCCGCGCGGAGCGCGGCCTCCCCTCATAGGCAGTCGCGCGAAGCGCGGCCTCACCCTCATAGGCTGTCAGCGCGGAGCGGTAAGGTCGCGACATGTCGACCAGTCCCGGCCCTGACGCCTCCCCCCCGATTGCGGAGCAGCGTCCGCGGCCCCGTAACCACCACGGCGACCAGTTCGACGACCCGTACGAGTGGCTGCGTGACAAGGAGAACCCGGACGTCCTCGCCTACCTGGAGGCGGAGAACGCCTTTACCGAGGCCCGGACAGCTCACCTGGACCCACTGCGCAACGCCATCTTCGACGAGATCAAGGCGCGGACCAAGGAGACCGACCTGTCGGTACCGACCTACACCTCGCACGCTTCAGCGCCGGACGGCTCACCCTCGGCGTACTGGTACTACGTTCGCACCGTCGAGGGGTCGGACTACCCGATCTACTGCCGGGTTGCCGCCGTGGACCGGCACACCCCGCCCGCGATCGAGGGGGATATCGAGGGCGAAGAGGTCTTGCTGGACGCCAACGTCGCCGCCGCGGGACACGAGTTCTTCGCCATCGGCGCCTTCGCAGTTTCCGTCGACGGCACGCTGCTCGGATATTCCACCGACATCAGCGGGGGTGAGCGTTTCACGGTGCGGTTCAAGGACCTGAGGACCGGTGAGCTGCTGCCGGACGTGATCGAGGACACCGCGTACGGCCTCGCCTGGGCCGGTAACAGCCACGTCTTCTACACCCGGGCGGACGATGCCTGGCGACCGTACGTAGTCCGCCGGCACAAGATCGGCACCGATGCAGCCGCGGACGCCGACGTTGTGATCGAGACCGACGAACGTTTCTGGATCGGGGTGGATGCCAGCCGGGACGACGAGTGGATCGTGATCGGCGCCGGCAGCAAGCTGACGTCGGAGTTCAGCCTGCTCAGCGCAGCCGACCCCGAAGGTGTCCCGCGCGTTGTGGCGCCCCGGCGGCAGGGAATCGAGTACGACGTCGAACCTGCCGGTGACCGGCTGCTGATCGTGCACAACGACGGCGCAGAGGACTTCGCCCTGGCGCAGGCGCCGCTGGACGCCACCAGCCACGAGCAGTGGACTCCGGTCATCGACCATGAGCCCGGGGTGCGGCTGACCGGGGTCAGCGCCTTCGCCGGACACGCGGTGGTCTCGCTCCGTCGCAACGGGCTGACCGGGCTGCACGTGCTGCCTCGCGACGCCGACGGCAACTTCGGCGCAGGCTCCGACATCGAGTTCGACGAGCCCCTGTTCACAGTGGAGTCCTCCGGTGCGGCCGACTACGACGCCACCACGATCCGGCTGAGCTATGGGTCGATGCTCACCCCCGACTCGGTCTACGACTACGACCTGACCAGCGGCGAGCTGACGCTGTTGAAGCGCACCCCGGTCCAGGACGATCCCGAGCACGGCCCCTACAACCCCGACGACTATGTCCAAGAACGCGGCTGGGCTCCGGCGCAGGACGGGACGCAGATCCCAGTGTCAATCGTGCGCAGGCGCGACGTGCCACGGGACGGGAGCGCCCCGGCCGTGCTGTACGGCTACGGCTCGTACGAGATCCCCATCGATCCGGCGTTCGCCATCTCCCGGCTGTCGCTGCTGGATCGCGGGTTCGTCTTCGCGGTGGCCCATGTCCGGGGCGGCGGTGAGATGGGCCGCAGCTGGTACGAGAACGGCAAGACGCTGACCAAGAAGAACACCTTCACCGACTTCGTCGCCGCCGCCGAGTGGCTGGTCGAGCAGGGCTACACCTCGCACGACCGGCTGGCGGCCCGCGGCGGCAGCGCCGGCGGGCTGCTGATGGGTGCAGTGGCGAATCTGGCGCCGGGAACCTTCCGGGCCATCCACGCCGCGGTGCCTTTCGTGGACGCCTTGACCACCATCTTGGACCCGAACCTGCCGCTGACGGTGATCGAGTGGGAGGAATGGGGCGACCCGCTGCACGACCCGGAGGTCTATGCGTACATGAAGGAGTACACCCCGTACGAGAACCTGAGGCCAACCGAGTATCCGGCGATCCTGGCCACTACGAGCCTGAACGACACCCGGGTCTTCTACGTGGAGCCCGCCAAGTGGGTGGCAGCGCTTCGGCAAGTGGCCCTGAACGGCGACGACAAGCCGATCCTGCTCAAGACCGAGATGGTGGCCGGGCACGGCGGAGTCAGCGGCCGTTACAACAGCTGGAAGGAAATCGCATTCGAGTACGCCTGGATCATCGATCAGGTGGCGCCCCAGACAAACCCCTAAGGCCTCAATGGTGGTTCTGGAGTTTTGTGCTGCCCGGATACGGGTAATCGAGGCGGAGTGGGCGACCTTCAGTAGCCGATCGCCGTCCACGGCTTCGCGCGTTCTGGTCGGCCGGAGGAGATTCGATCGGAGCAGATCGCATCCGACCGACCACCCGGTTCCGAATACTCAGTACGGGATGCCCCCGGGAACAGTCTCAGGGATTCTTCAGGGCAGGTGAGGAATCCTTTGCCACTCCCGGTGCGTTGATGTATTGAAGGCAACGAAAGGGGCCACAGTGGTAGCACAAGTAACTCGTTCACGGGTTTCAGAAGGTATCGACGGTAAGGACGCGGTAGGTCTGTATCTGGACGGAATCGCGAAGACTCCGTTGTTGACTGCCGAGGAAGAGGTCGAGCTCGCCAAGGCGATCGAGGTCGGCATGTATGCCGAGAAGATCCTCTCCGGTGAGATCACTGCAGCCGAGCGCGGTAAACGCGCCAAGCGGCCCACCCGCGCCGAGCTCGAGTACCTGGTGGACGAAGGCGAGCGTGCGCTCCAGCGGTTCGTCACCGCGAACCTGCGGCTTGTCGTGTCGGTGGCCCGCAAGTACGGCCGGTCACAGATGCCGCTGCTGGACCTGGTCCAGGAGGGCAACACGGGCCTGATCCGCGCAGTCGAGAAGTTCGACTACACGAAGGGCTTCAAGTTCTCTACCTACGGCACCTGGTGGGTGCGGCAGTCGATCAGCCGCGGTATCGCGCAGCAGGGCAGGATCGTCCGGCTGCCGGTGCATGTAGCCGAGCAGGTGAATCAGGTGGGCGCGGTCCGTCGGACGCTTGAGCGTCGGCTGGGTCGTGACCCGGACATCGCCGAGATCGCCGACGAGATGGGCCTGGAGAGCGAGCGTGTCCTGGACCTGATCAGGTACGGCCGTGACCATGTCAGTCTGGATGCCCCGGTCGAGGAGGGTGGCGACACCGCTCTCGGCGACCTGATCGCCCGCGAGCCGATGCCCGGTCCGGACGAGGTGTATCTCGACGCCGAAGAGCACGCCCGGCTGGAAGCTCTGCTGGACCAGCTGGATGACCGGTCCGCTGACGTGGTTCGCCGCCGGTACGGTCTCATCGACGGTCGGCAGGCCAAGCTCGCCGACATCGGTGCTCTCTGGGGCATCACCGCCGAGCGGGTCCGCCAGATCGAGCGGCACGCCATCGCCAAGCTGCGTGGGAAGTCTGTTCTGGCAGCCTGACCTCATCGCCCATCGGGCGGTTCCGACACCGTGTGTGCCGGGACCGCCCCTTTTGGTCTGTGGGCCGGGGTCGAGCCTTTCAACTGCGGCTACCTGGAGATCGGGCTATCTCGCAATCGGGCGGATCAGGCCTTCCTGCGCCACGTTCGACACCAGGGTGCCGTCCTGGAACAGCCTGCCAGTTGACAGCCCGAGAGCGCCCGACGCGGTGGGTGATATCTGGTCGTAGAGCAGCCACTGGTCCGCCTTGAACGGTCGGTGGAACCACATCGCGTGGTCGATGGAGGCGGCTTGGACATTCACGCCCACCAACACCCCATGCGGCACCGTACTAGCCGACAGCAGGGTCAGGTCGCTGGCGTAGGCCAGGACCGCCTGATGGATCCGATGGTCGTCGGGGAGGTCCCCGTCAGCCCGGACCCAGACTCGGGTCCGCGCCGGGTGCGCCGGATCCACCAGTCCACCGCCGGGCCGGGAGTCACCGATATAGCGCACGTCCAGAGCGCCCCACTCGTGTTCCCACAGATCCGGCGTCCGGCCCGAGGCCTTCGCCATCACATCGCTGAGCCGCGGGCACTCGTCCGGCCCCGGTACACCCTCAGGTATCGGGTCGAGGTGGTCGAAGCCCTCCTCCGCGATATGGAAGGAGGCGGACAGGTAGAAGATCACCTGACCTCCCTGCCGTGCCACCACCCGCCGGGAGGAGAACGACCGTCCGTCCCGGATCGCTTCGACGTCGTACACCATGGTCGTGTCGGTGCGCCCGGGCAACAGGAAGTACCCATGCATCGAGTGCAGCATCCGGGCCGGGTCGACGGTACGTCCGGCGGCGATCAGAGCCTGAGCTAGCACCTGGCCGCCGAAGGCGCGCTGCAGCTGCGTGTCCGGCTGCCGGGCCCGGAACAGACCCACCTCGATCTCCTCCAGGTCGAGCAGGTCTATCAGGGCGGCGATGGACTGAGGCACGGGGCCGAGCCTATCGAGGGTGCGTAGCGCGGGCGGGTGTCGGCCGAACTATCCGGAGGATCGGCAAGGATGCAGTCATGACCACAGACCCGAGCGAGCCTCCCCCAGCCAGCACCGCCCTGGAGGTGGCTGACTGGCGGCGGCAGGTCTGGCAGCTCTACGTCGAGGTCCGTCAGACCGCCGACCGGGACCCTGCTGCGGCCCACCAGCACTGGCAGGACGTGCGCAACGCCCTGTTCGCCAGCCACCCGGCCTCACCCGTGCCCGCCGCGGAGCGCGGCTCCTTCGTCCGGCTGCCGGTGGCCCGGTACGACCCGGGCTGGCGTCTCGTGCTGCCGGTCGAGGCCGCCCAGCCGGCCCGGATCGAGATGACCACCGGCAGCGACGGTGAGGTACCGTTCGAGCGCATCGGCCGGTTCGAGATCCCGGACGTCGGCGGGCTGGATCTGTGGCGGTTGGCCAGCTATGGCGGTGGTCTGTTCCTGCCGTTCCGAGACGGGCTTGCCGGACGCCCGGGCGGCACGTACGGGGGCGGTCGTTACCTGCTGGATACCGCCAAGGGTGCCGATCTGGGTAGGGCCGGCCAGGCGTTGGTGCTCGACTTCAACTTCGCCTACAACCCGTCCTGCGCCTACGACCCGGCCTGGGCGTGCCCGCTGGCCCCGGCCGGCAATGTGCTTAGCGTCGAGATCAGGGTCGGGGAGCTGACCCTCTAGGCGTCTCTACTGGTCGTCCGGTTTGTCCTGCTCAGCGAGGAAGGCTTCAAACTCTGCTGCGATCTCGTCAGCGCTGGGCACCGGGTCGGCACCGGAGGCCTGCAGTGTGTCGTACTGCTGCTCCAAGGTGGCGACCAGCTCCTGAACCTCCGGGGACCCCGCCATCTCCGCGGCGATGTCGGCCATGTTGCTGGCCGCAGCCTTCTCGAGCGGCTCCAACGGCACAGCGAGACCGGTGGCCTGGCTGAGGGAACGGGTCAGCGACAGCGTGGCTTCCGGGAAAGCGGCCTGGGAGAGGTAGTGCGGGACGTGGGCGGCGAAGCCCATCGCCTTGCGGTCCAGCTGGCCGAGCCGAAACTCCAGTAGCCCGGTGAAGCTGGCCGGGACCTCGACCCGGTCGATCCAGCTGCGGTAACCGACTACCAGCTCGACATCGGTGGCATGTGCGGTGAGCGTCACCGGCCGGGTGTGCGGCACAGCCATCGGGATGCCGTGCACACTGACCGTCAGGCGCACTCCGAGGATCTCGATCAGCTCGATCACAGCGGCCGCGAACCGCTCCCATTGCACGTCAGGTTCCGGGCCGGTCAGCAGCAGGAAGACCTCACCGTGCTCGTCGACCATCCGGTAGAGCCGCAGATGCAGGTCGGCGTAGGACTTCCACTGGTTCGTGTCGAACATCATGGCCGGGCGACGGCTGCGGTAGTCGTGCAGCTGGTCGTGGTCGAACTCCGCCAGCACCTCGTGGTCCAGCTGCTCCAGCAGGTGAGCCGAGAACAGCCGTCCCGCCTGGCCGGCGTCGACGAAGCCGTCCAGCTGATGGATCAGTACGGGACGATGCTGATCGAGTTTGGCGGCCACATCGTCGCGCAGAGAGTAGAGCAAGCGCGGATCCATCATGAGCCTCAATCTACCTGGCCCGGATGAGAGGCCCGGTCAGAGTCTCGCCGCCGCCGTGCTGATGGCGTTCATCAACCGTTTCTCCGACACGGGGACCTTGGTCCGCAGGCCTTGGGCGAACTGGCTGACCCGCAGCTCCTCCAGCATCCAGCCGACGTCCTCGACGAAATCCGGCAGCGGCCCCGGGGGCGCCTGGCTGGTCAGCGCCGCGTAGGCGTCCTCGGCGCGGCTAATGGTGGCCAGCGGCGCGGCATCACGGGCCGGGTTGGTCAGCAGCACACTGATGCGGGTCTGGACCGCTTTGAGATAGCGCGGCAGATCCACCAGATGCGGGTACTGCGTCGCGGCCAGGAAGCCGGGGAAGAGCAGATTGCCAACCTGCTCGGAGATGTCGGCGGCCGATGTCGGAGCGACCTTGGCGACGGCGGGCAGCTGAGTGAGGATCTGCTGGTGCGCGCTGAGGATCTCGGAGGTGAGATCGACGATGGCTCGCATCAGGTCGGCCTGGTCGGCCCGCACCGCGTCGGACAGCGTCCGAAACGTGGTCTCGTCGCGGACCGGCCCGGTGGCATGCCGCCGGATCAGCTCGCCGACGGTCGCCAGTCGGGCGTCGGCCAGCAGGGCCGGCACGTTTCGGTACGGGCTATGACCCAGCGCAAGCCGGTTGGTGTTGGACAGGTGACCGACGACCCACTTGGTCGGGTCCGGCGTGTTCAGCGTGACCAGCCGGCGCAGCCCAGCGCTCTGGCTGGCGCTCTGCCGGGCTACGGTGTCCAGCACCACCTGCCCGACGGTGCTTCCCTCGTCAACCAACGCCGGGTAGCCGACCACCCGGCGGCCGTCGCGGACCAGCTCGACCTGGGCCGGCATCGTGGCGAAGACCCAGCTGGTGGCGCCGGTGATGGTGTGCTCGGCTGCGGCCGCTGTCAGCGTCTTGCTCATCCGAGCGCGGAGGTCGACCTTGAGCGCATCCAGGTCCTTACCCTCGGCCACCACCGAGGAGTCCTCGGTGATCACGAAGGTGATCTCCAGGTGACTCGGGATCGGGTTGGTGCGCCACTGGTCGGCCGGCACCAGCTCGCCGGTCAGGGCACGCAACGCCCGAGCCAGCCCTGCCGGGAGCGACTCCGTCGTCGGGTTCGCCCGGAGCCATTCCAAGGCCCGGCGGGCGAACTCCGGCGCCGGCACGAACTGCTTGCGGGTTGCCTTCGGCAGCGACCGGATCAGCTCGGTGGCCAGCTCGTGCCGCAGCCCGGGGACCTGCCAGCTGAACGCTGCGCCGTCGAGCTGGTTGAGGACGGCAAGCTCGACTCCGACGGTGACCCCGTCGCGGGACGTACCCGGGTCGAAGCTGTACTCGACGGGCAGCTCGAGGTCCCCCACCACCCAGCTGTCGGGGAAGGCGTGAGCGTCGATGTCGGCCGCCGCGGGGCTGATCAGGTCGGCCAGGGTGAGCGTGAGCAGGTCCGGGGTCTCGTGCCGGGCCGTCTTCCACCACGCGTCGAACGCGGCGCCGGAGGCGATGTCGGTGGGGATGCGTCGGTCGAAGAAGTCATAGATCACCTGGTCGTCCACCACGACGTCGCGGCGACGGGTTCTCTCCTCCAGTTCCTCGGCTTCGGCTCGGACCGCGGTGTTGGCGGCGAAGAAGTGGTGTCGGGTACGCCAGTTGCCCTCCACCAGAGCCGATCGGAGGAAGATCTCCCGCGCTTCGACCGGGTTGATCTTGGCGTACGACACCGGCCGGCGCGCGATGATCGGGATGCCGTAGAGGCTGACCTGCTCGTACGCCATCACCGAGCCGGTCCGCGACGACCAGTGCGGCTCGGAGTAGCTCCGTTTCAGCAGGTGCTGCCCTACCTCCTCGATCTGGCCGGCCTCGATACCGGCCACCGTCCGAGCCCACAGCCGGCTGGTCTCCACGATCTCGGCGGCCATGACCAGCGGCGGCTGGATTCTGGCCACGCTGGACCCGGGGTTGATGGCGAACTTGGTACCGCGGGCGCCGAGATATTCCCGGAGCCCGGTACTCCTCCGTCGCCGACCGCCGGCGTTCTTCTTCCTCGGCTCCTCCTCCCGTACGTCGGCGAGCCCGACATGCGACAGCAGGCCGCTGAGGACGGCGGTATGCACCCGGTCCGGCGGCGCCGGCTCTGTGTTGCGGTTCAGCCCGAGCTCCCGGCTGATCTCCCGTAGCTGTGCGTGCAGGTCCTGCCACTCGCGGATCCTCAAAAAATGCAGGTACTCATCGCGGCAGAGGCGGCGGAAGGCGTTCCCGGACAGCGACTTCTGCGACGAGCGGATGTACTCCCAGAGCCGCAGCAGCGCCAGGAAGTCGCTGCCCTCCACCGGCGGCGCGTCCTGCCCCTCCTGCTGCGGCGGCGCCCAGAACCGGCGATGCAGCGCGTCCGCTTTCTCCCGGTGCTCCGCGGGCCGCTCCCTGGGATCCTGGATGGACAGGCCGGCGACGATGATCAACATCTCGCTCAGACAGCCTTGTCGCTCACCCGCCAGCAGCATCCGGCCCATTCGGGGGTCGAGCGGGATGGCGGCCAGCCGGCGTCCGATGCCGGTCAGCCGCGGCCGTCCCCGGCTGCCCTTGTCCGACAGGGCTCCGAGCTCGTCCAACAGCCGCAGACCATCGGTGATCTGGGCGTTGTCCGGGGGTTCGACGAATGGGAACGAGGCGATCTCACCGAGATCGGCCGCGGTCATCTGCAAGATCACCGAAGCGAGGTTGGTCCGCAGGATCTCGGGTTCGGTGAACTCCGGCCTGCTCAGGTAGTCCTCCTCGCTGTACAGCCGGATAGCCACACCGGGGGCGACTCGGCCGCAGCGGCCCGCGCGCTGGTTGGCTGAGGCCTGCGAGATCGGCTCGATCGGCAGCCGCTGCACCTTGGTTCGGGCCGAGTAGCGTGAGATCCTCGCCGTGCCGGTGTCGACCACGTACCGGACGCCGGGCACCGTTAGTGAGGTCTCGGCCACGTTGGTGGACAGCACCACGCGCCGGCCGGCGTGCGCGGTGAAGACCCGATGCTGCTCAGCCGAGGACAGCCGCGCATACAGCGGAAGCACCTCGGTGGACCGGAGCTTCAGGCCCTCGATGGCCTCAGCCGCGTCGCGGATCTCCCGCTCGCCGGAGAGGAAGACCAAGATGTCGCCGTCGCCCAGAGCGCTCAGCTCCTTGACCGCCTGGCAGATGGCGTCGACCTGGTCGGCCTCGCCCTCCTCCACCATCGGGCGGTAGCGGACTTCCACCGGGTACGTCCGCCCTGAGACGGTGATGATCGGCGCGCCCACCCCGTCGGGACCGGCGAAGTGAGCGGAGAATCGCTCGGTGTCGATGGTGGCCGAGGTGACGATTACCTTGAGTTCACGACGCCGGCTGAGCAGCTGCTTGAGGTACCCGAGGAGAAAGTCGATGTTCAGGCTGCGCTCGTGGGCCTCGTCGATGATGATCGTGTCGTACTTGCGGAGGTCGCGGTCGTGTCCGATCTCCGCCAGCAGCACCCCGTCGGTCATCACCTTGAGCTGGGTACTTCGGGACGCCTTCCGGGTGAACCGGACCTGGTACCCGACCAGCTCACCGAGCGGGGTTTTCAGCTCCTCAGCGATCCGTTCGGCGACACTCCGTGCCGCGATGCGGCGCGGCTGGGTGTGCCCGATGGACTTCCGGCCCAGCTCCAGGCAGATCTTCGGCAGCTGGGTGGTCTTACCTGATCCGGTCTCCCCTGCCACGATGACGACCTGATGATTGCGGATGGCCTCGCCGATCTGCGTCCGCCAAGCACTGATCGGCAGATCATCGTCGTAAGAGATCTGCGGCGCCGGGTCTCGGGGCATTGCTGGCGCGCTCGACACTCGGTTCATCCTAGCCTCCCAGCACGCCAGACCAAGTGCGGAGCGGGACCGGTCGGGAGCGCCTGCCTCTCGGGCTGAGCCGGGATCGCGGCTGGACCAGCACGCGGGCGTCTCGATCCGTAAAGTGGAGTGATCGACCAGGCGGCTCCGCTCAGATGGAGTGACCGACGCGCGGCATCCTGCATTGGGGCGGCCGACGCGGCCAGCGGACTCCTGGGGTTGACCACGATAGGCGAAGCGAGGCGCATGACGAACACGACGGCACCGCCGACGCGGCTACGGACGCTGCTCACCACGCGCGGCCGTGAGTCGACACCGTTCCGCTTCCGGGTCGGCGCTGCCTTCGGCACCGTGACCGCTCTGCACCTGATTGGGTTGACGCTGCTGAGCACCAGCCTGCTGGATCCGCGAGCGGCGGCTGTCACCATCTCGATGGCGGCGTTTGCCTACGCCCGGGGCCTGATCCACTCCTTCGACTTCGACCACATCTCGATGATCGACAACTCCACCCGCAAGTTCGTTACGGAGGGTCGCCGACCCGCCTCGGTCGGGCTGGCTTTCTCGGCCGGACACTCCACGGTTGTCATCGCGACCGGACTGCTGGTGATCACCGGAGCTCAGGTGGTCCAGGTTGCGCTGGACGCCACATCGCCGCTGGCTCGCCTGCTCGCGGTGATCGGCTTGTCGGTGTCCGGGGCGTACCTGCTGCTGGTGGCGACGGCTAACCTCGCCGCGTTCACTGCTGCCTGGCGGCTGCGACGGCAGCTTCGGCGGAACCCGGGGATGCCGCTCCGGCATGGCGCCCTCAGTCCCCGTGGGCCGGCCGCCATGATCATGACCGCCCCGCTGCGTCGGGTCAGGCACCCTCGGCACGTCTACGTCGTCGGGCTGCTGTTCTCACTCGGTTTCGACACCAGCTCCCAGATCGCTCTGCTGATGCTGACCGGCGCCGCAGCGTTCGCCGGCGCCGAACCGCTGTCGCTGCTGGCGCTGCCGTTCCTGTTCACGGCCGCGATGACCCTGGGCGACACCAGCAACGGACTGATGATGCTGAAGATGTACGAGGCGGCCGACTCCGACCCGATCCGCAAGATCAACTTCAACCTGACGATTACCGCCATCAGCATCTGCTCCGCCGTCGCGGTCGCCGTCATCGCTGCCTCGACGTTGCTGACCGAGCAGGTCGGGATCCGGGTCGCGGCCCTCGAGTCGATCGCGGCCGTCAACACCGACTACGCCGGTTACCTCCTGGCCGGAGTCTTCGCCGCCATCGGTCTGGTGGCGGTGATGCTGTGGCGAAGGACCAGGCGAGCCGTCAACGGCTGAGCGGGGTGGGCCACAATGAGGCGGTGACTCGAGCCCTGCTGCTGTCCGGTGCCGGCGCCTACGCCGACCCGTGGCACGACTTCCCAACCACCTCGGCCAGGATCGCGGAGGTGGTCGGGGACCTCGGCATCGAGGTAAGGACCGACGACGACCTGGAGCGGGGGCTGGCCGGCCTGAGCTCGGCATCGCCGGACCTGCTGATCATCAACGCCGGCAACCCGGAGTCGAACGGACTGACACCGGCCGCCTCCGGCGCTGCACGGAAGGGTCTGGCCGACTACCTCGCCACCGGCGGGCCGGTGCTGGCGGTGCATGCCGCGGCCAACACCCTGCCGGACGTGCCTGAGTGGGAACATGCGATCGGTGGCCGCTGGGTGCGCGGCACCTCGACCCACCCGCCCCGGGACCAGACCACGATCCGGATCCGGACCGACGCCCACCCGATCGTCGCCGGATTTGCCGACTTCGAGGTGGACGACGAGCGCTACAGCTTCCTGCGCACTGCCTCCGACATCGTCGTGCTGGCCGACCATGAGTGGGAAGGACGCGTACACCCGCTCTGTTGGGCGCGGGAGGCCGACGGTGTCCGGGCGGTCTACGACGGTCTCGGCCACGGGCCCGAGTCGTACGACAGCCCGGAGCGGCGCAGGCTGCTGCAGAGCTCGGTCCGCTGGCTGACGCAGGCCTGACCTCGCGCAAGCGGGCCGGACTGCGGGGTGCCGGTTTGCGGCCGGCCGGTCAGTGCTCGGGTTCCTCGCCGAAGGTGGTGCGACCGTTCAGCTTGCCGGCGAGCTCGTCGTCGATCCCGTCAGCCACCTCGGACATGATCCGGACCGCCTGATGCAGGTGCGCCGGGACGAAGGGCCTGGCCGGCAAGGACAAGGTGACAAAGACGCGGTCACGGATCAGCTGGAACTTGACCCAGCGGACGTCCACATTCAAGTCGTTGAGTATCTCCGTCGCCCGGGAGCGACCGGCAACGTCATGGACGACGGCGGCGAACACGACGATCTCGCGACCGTCCGCCGCCGTGCGCAGGAAGAGCATTGTCGAACCGACCCTGATCGCGATGTCGCCCTCGGCGTCCCGGATCGGCCGGTGCCCGAACATCTCGGTCAGCTCCTCGTCCACCAGGTCGTTCAGGTGCTCCTGGCTGCCCGGCACCGTGGCTCGCACGTCATCGACGGCGAACTCTGCGGTGGCCGTGATGGGGCCGGGCTTGGGCTGCAGCACCTCGGCGAGCTGGTCGGGCGCCAAGAAAACGGGGTGCTGAACTCCGTAGACGTCGCGGAGCGCGCGCACCGCGAGCTCCGCCAGCCGATCGGACTGCTCCTGGGAGTCCTCCACCCAGAAGTTGACCGACGCGACGTCGCTCCGCGCGGTTGGAGGGTTCCAGCCATACGCCTCCATAATGGCCAACTGCCCGGGCGAGAGCTGAAAGTCCTCGCCCAGCACCGCGTTGCTCGCCGCCTCACAGCGCACCCGGTGCCGGACCGGGCTGCTGAAGGTCAGATACGGGGCCACGTCCGCACTCTCGGACTCGGTACCGATCCTTAAGTCCACCGAGTCGTCCATCACCGAGATGACCTCACTCAGCCGCGCCTGGAATTCCGCCCACGCCTGGGCCGTGCTCCGGTCGATGTCGAAGTCTTCGTAGACCGCCACCCTGGTCACCTCCTGTCGTGTCGAACCTAGCGCACCCAGCCGGAACCGCCGACGTGCGTTTCCTCGGGACCGGGTTGCCCGGGATGGCTGAAGAATCAGGTCGACGGCGCGGACAGCGCGGTAACCACCCGAGAGGGTGATGGCCGGCCCAGCTGACCAGCCATCCAGACGCTGGTGCGGGCGAGCGCAGCCAGGTCGATCCCGGTATCGATGCCTAACCCGGTGAGCAGCCAGACCAGGTCCTCAGTGGCCAGGTTGCCGGTCGCCGACCGGGCGTACGGGCACCCGCCCAGACCACCCGCGGAGGCGTCAAACTCGGTAATGCCGGCGCGAAGCCCGGCCAGCACGTTCGCCAGCGCTTGGCCGTACGTGTCGTGGAAG
>JAOPXN010000110.1 GCA_025965155.1 Propionibacteriaceae bacterium | reverse complement strand
CTCGCCACAGCCCAAGCTCGCTAGCTCCACACAGCCGAGGCTAATTTGCTATCGGCTTGTTGTTGAGCACTGCGACGAGCTGGTCCAGCGAAGCTACGCCGAGCACCTCGATGCCCTCGACCAGCTGCGCCTCGGCTGCCTGCCGAAGCGGGACGATCGCGCGGGTGAACCCGGCGTGTGCCGCGGCGAGGGTCGCCGGCAGGATCCCTCGCACGGGCCTGACCCGACCCTCGAGTCCGAGCTCGCCGAGCAGCACGGTCTTGGTCAGCCGCCCCCGCGGGAACACGTCATTGGCCGCCAGGACCGCTGCCACGATCGCCAGGTCGAAGTACCGCTTAAGCCCTACTTAAATCTGTCCGCCGGGAGCGTTAGCCCCCCAAAACAGCAGCAGGAGCGGGCGGGAGCCGCGGCTTGGGCTGCCTTTCGATCACGCCTCACCCAGGACGGGGTAGATGTCGCAGCTCACGACGACGGCGCCAGGCATCACCGTGCCGACGGGCGGCGCTGCCTGCCTGGCATGTTCCTCAGTATCGAACAAGACGAGGCTGTTACCCGTTCGGCTGTTCCCGAACCAGGTGCCCCTGCTGAAGCCGGGTGACTGCTGCACCTGCGGAATGACTTCGCGGTGCAGAGTCTGAAGGGCTTGCTCCTCGTCATCGTGCTGAACGACCACGAACAAGGCGTGCATGGCGAACTCCTTCAGGTCTAGTTCAATCGAGCCTAGACCTCTGCCTCACCTGCCGCAGCCTCCTGGGAGCAGGTGCTGGCGTCCACAACAGCCATGACGAGCGATAGGTCAAACAACTCGCTAAGACGTACTTAGCGGCCGACACCGACAAGCCCAAGGAGCTAACAATGAGTATCACCACCACCGAGAACCAGTGCCCCGCTTGGTGCGCCGGCAAGCCCGGCCACCGCTGGGAAGATGAGGACAACGACGGCAACCCGTACCGCTACCACTCAGGCGAGACGGCGCATCTGCACGTCGACGGCATCGAGACCGGGCTCGGCCGGCACTACGACGGCAAGATCCTGCTGGCCATCCTTGATGTCGTGCGTCGTGCTAGTTACGCGCGCCCTGTTGACCCAGCGAAACACCTAGTCAACGCCGCAGTTGTGGGGCGGGCGGGGCTCGAACCCGCGACCCAGGGATTATGAGTGCGAGCCCACTCAGCGCCGTGCTCACACGCCTGAGGAACCTGACAACCGTGACCGTAACCCGTCGAATCCCTGGTCGTGGTCTCCCAGGCTGATCTGCCGTCCCGATATGGCAGAGGCCGAGTGTGGCCGCCAGGCCTTCGGTCCGACCCGGCTCAAACTCCGAAGGGTCTTCCTTCACCACAGCTCTTGCGACCGCTCCAGCGTTAATCAATCCGAAGCGCACCATCACGGTTCTTCCCGGGCTGTACCTGATCCACCGGCCGATCGGCGACTACTACAGCTCATGGCGTGCAATGCATGACCTGCCCGGGAGGAACTGATCCGGGCCATCGGCGTGTCAAAGTTCTGCCCGGCGTCTTCGGCCAGCCGGGCGATCAGCGACCTCAACCCGGCCAGCGTCGGCTGAACATGGAACCGGTCCACCCGGACCCAGCCATCAGCCTCGGTCACCCGCACACACACTTCATGCCGCGCGGCGATATCAACTGGGCCCCAGTGGCTCCAGAATGTTCACATTCGCGGGAAAGACAAGGTTGACAGCAGCGTGACCGAAAGTATCGTCCAGCCACGCTTGTAGGGCTTCGGCGCCGGGCGCTTGCCAGACACAAAGGGCTCGACTCTGGTCCACAGCTCCCACCCAGACGTTGAGATGAAAGTCCGGAGGTTCCTGCGGGTCGGCATCGCATGCCTCCTGCCAAGCCTCCGGATCGGTTATTTCATGGACAACTCCAAACTCCACAAAGCACCTCCCCCGACGTTCTGATTTGATCCTGTCAACAACTATGGCACTGCTGTAGTCACGCCGAAAGACATGCCGCGGCCGGACGTCCGGATAGACGGCTCGTTTGGGGAACCAACTGCAACAAGCTCCTCGAGCGGCGCCTCCTGCATACGACTTCCGGATGGCACGGAAGAGGTCAGCGGTCCGAATTCCCTCAGTCCCGCACCGCCGAGCACAGCGTTTCCCCACCACACCGGCCCCGCAAAGCCGCCGACGGATGACTCTCGACAGCCACACTGACAACCAAAGTCACCCGAAAGTCCCCCTGAAGATCCCATCCATCGTGCGGCGCCCTTGGTCAACACCGGTCGCAGTTGCTTGCGGTAGACCTTCTCGGTCGTTCCGATGTTGGCGTGCCCGACGAGTATCCGCGTACGAACCCACGTGTCGGTCGGGGCACGACCCCACGTGTCCGTTCGGCAAGGCCATCATGGCATCGGTCCACCCAAGATCTCCCGAGAGCCATCGACGGTCCCTCCCCCCCGGTCGCCACGAGCGCGTGCAGTTGACCCTCCGGCCACCCTCACGCACCCTCAACACCAACGCGTCGGCGGCGACGAACGTGTAGGGGTCGGCGTCCAGCGGCCCGGGCCCTGAAAGCCTTCACCTCGCGGGGCGCACACGACCGCACTGGCCCTGCGCAGCCGGGGTGAGGCCCAGCATCCATTTCGCCCCCACCAACCGTGGCCATCCCCTTCACCGTCCCGGTCCCCAACGGCCCGGGCCCAGCTTGACCCCCAAGCCGTCGGTCCCGCTGCAATGTGACGGCAACTAGCGATGGTCAACGCTGAGGATCCATCTCTCATGCTTTGACGCCAGCATCGATAAGGGGCCGCACAATGTCTGCGTCGATGACAAACTGATCACATGAACCGCTGCGCCATGCACGAATGCGACCGGCAAGGCACTAAGCCTTACGTCATCCTCGGTAAGAGGTTCCTCAGCAAGCGAAGCAGGGTCTTGGTCAAAACGGTGGTCTGCGATGTGCACAACGCTGCCATCGAGCAAAGCGGGTCGACGACCTACGTTGACCCGCCAGGCGTGATCTACCTAAACAACCCCTCCTCGCACGGTAAGTGACCGCGCCGGCACACCCTTCGCACCAGAACAACACGTGGCCCAAGGCAAGTTGTTACCAGAGACTGTTATCTAAGGGTGTGGGTCGTGTCTCCTAGGTAGCAGCACTTCGCGCTAGGCGGCACGACCAAAGCCACGGCCTGCGTGCGCTACCGGAAGCGCACAGATCCACGGGGCGCGACCGCCCTCAGCGAGGACCGGTGGTCTGATGATCTTGGTTTCCCCGTCTGGGAGGTCGGAGACCACCATGGTGAGAGTCTCACTCCGCTCGAAGGCGGCGCGTGTCCTCGCTCGCTGTGGGCCGCGCCGCCATGTACTCAGTGCGCTGTCAGATCACGATCGCGACGGCGGTGGTTCTCGCCATGACGACATCGGGGCTCGTGCGTGACTAGCACACTACCCCGCGCTGCTTCACTCCCGCCGCGTCGGACGGCTTCTCACTCTGTGGGGAGGTATTGCGCAATGACGGAGCAGTGATCGGCCAGCACGGTGCCGACGCTGCCGCAGTACCCACGCTCTGCGCCCGTGCTGAACGGCTCGCGCGCGGGGTAGGTCAGGCCGACCACAGTTGGTTCGTACGATGACTGGTAGATCGACGATTTGCCACCCAGGACGAAGTCGATGTTCTCCGCTTTTGTCTCATTGAAGTCGGGTAGCGTCGCCTCTCGAGTGGACAAGTCGCTGGTCGGCATGTCAACGCCGCCGTTGAAATCCCCAGCGACTATCGGTGGGATCAATTTTGGCCTCGGTCCCCACACCCTGGTGACTTCGTCGACCAGCGCCCGTAGCGCAAGCTGGTCGGCTCTATCGGCCGCGAGATCGCACTGGTCGCCGTTAGAAGGGCACCAGCGATTGGCATGGACGTTGAACACGATGATGTGCTTGCCTGGTGCGGCAACGAGTTCGAACACGGCGGCGGCGGGCCCGCGCGCCCATTCGCCGGTCGTGGGATTGCGGTAGGACGACACCCAATGCCGCCCTTCCCGGTCGGTTTGCGACGTGGAGTCGATCAGGTTGCAGTGACCCGCGAACTCCGGTGAGGTGACCGCACATGGCCAGCTTGTTCGCATGTGCACACCCACCCTGGTCGTGTTGTCGTGAGCCACAGCGAACGCATTGACGAGCGTCGTGGTGTTGCGCAGCCGGTCGGCGTTGTAGATCAGCGCCTTTCCCTGATACAGGGAGTTCCACCCATTGCGAACGTAGTCCGCACTTAGATAGGCGATGCGGTAATGCGCGCCGGTAAGCCGCTCGATCTGGTCGATGATTACAAATAGCGATTCATAGTCTGGCGGCTCAAGGTTTGGGACCGGCGTTACCCAAAACTTGCGTGCGGGCACCTCCTGCAGCGCGATCAGGTCGGGAAGCGTGCCGCTAGCGGCCATCCACCGCGCGAGCCGGCGGTAGCGTTCGCGCCACGGAATCCCAACGCTGCCCTGGCCATTGTCGTTCGTCCACTCCTCATGTGTCCCCTCGATGTTGAGAGTGAGCAGTGAGATGGCGCGATCGACCCGACCGCACCCGAGCCGACGCAAGTCGCCGGGGCCCTGGTTGACCGCGTCAACGCAGACGCTCGTATGTAGCTTCGATCCGGGAAGGGTGATGTCAAAGCCGTGCTCCGACCCGTAGCCTGGGTTCGCCGCAGCTACGTCAGGCCGATCGGTCGAAGCGATCACGCCAAGCCTCCGGTCCTGGCCGTCGACGTAGACATGGACGGAGGTCGCAGCGTTGGTGTCAGGGTCGATCGCCCAGCCTCGGACCCGGAGTCCCATCGCCGTGGAGGTGACTTCATCCACTGCCCCGAATGGATCGACTTGAATGTCAATCCGACGGCAGCCGATCTGTACGTCCTCCCCCTTGTTGCGGTTGATGGCGCGCGCGCATACTTCGCTGCCTGCGCGCGCACCAACGGTGCCCGAGAACGCACCCCCTGGACCGTTCGCAAGGACGCTGCCGACGTATCGTCCATTGATTTCAATCGTGACCTCAACGGGACCTGCTGCGTCGGGATCTGAGGCCGCTCCGCTGACATGGACGCCCGATGCGTCCCGAGTCACACCGGCAAGTGTGCCTTTTGGATTGCCTACTGTGCAGCCCGGCGGTGGATTCCGCCGGGAGCACGGGTCGGGATCCGGCGGGTCGATGGGCCTAGCCTGCGCAAGCGTCGTCGATACGAGCATGACGCCCGCGAGTAGGGCGCCAGCGAGGTGGGCGATGTAGGGGTGTATGCGCCGCCGCCGAACGTGCTCGACCCGCCTCTTGCCTCCACGCATTTGGATAAGCATGATCAAAAGCCGTTCTCTCAATGAGTCGCATGGGTTCTAAGGGAGTCAGGAGTCGTCGACAAATCCCTGTGGAATCTCTCATGGCGTCGCTATCGATCAACTAGCGGCCGTCAATAGGAAGGCGGGGTTACCTGTACGCGATGGCAATACACCCAAAATCTATGATCACAGCGTAGTACGAGGGCGCAACGGTTTTTCGGTTGTCCTAGGGCCTTTGAAAACGAAGACCTGCTTGGACGCGGGCTCGCGAGTCGAGCAGAACCGGTTCGAGGGTGCTGGGGCCGACGGCCACTGCGGAACCGGCCCCGTGGCGAGGCCCCACCCGGGCGGCGTGCGGCCCTGTCGGCGTCCGCTCGGGGGGGCCAAGGTCACGCACGGTGGACCGAAACCGGTAACGTTTCGTTGACCGGCTGCAGGCATCCCGCGAGGGGCTCGGACGAGACGATCAAGATCAGCCGACGACGGGGGCGCCCCGGCGGGAGCCGCCCGAAGGTCACTGGCAGATCTTCGGCTTCTGCGCGATGTAGATGGCCACCGTGGAACCTAGGGGAACCGAGGTGCCTCCGGTTGGGGTCTGGCGTGCGACACGTCCAGGCCGTTCGTCGCAGGTGAGCTGGGTCCGAGAGGCAACGGTGAAACCCGCGGAGTGCAGCAGCGTCGTGGCGGCGGCCGCGGTCGATCCTACGACGTCGGGCACGCTCGCGAAGGTGAGCTTGCGCCACGTCGAACCGTTCGACCACCGGATGGTGCCCGGTGCCACCAGCTTGGCACCGTACGCGGCATCGTCGGGAAATGTGACGACGATCGTGTCGCTGTTGATCACGACGCCATTGGCGTTGGGGCGATGCTGCGAGGACATTTCTACGGTAAGGATGTCGTTGATGTCTGAGATCACCGGGCGTGCGGAGCCGCCATCGGTGTAGGAGCCGTTGATGTCGAAAACCAACGCTGTACTGGCCGCGCCAACAGCAGGTTTCGGCGTGGTTGCCGGCCGAGCGTTTGCCGGGGCGGCTGCGGTGACCAGGGCGGCGCCCAGCAAGGCCGTCACGGCGCAGAGCACGGTGGACCGTTCGCGGATGCTGATTCTCTTCATCTTGACTTCTCCTTCACTGTGGGGGTCGAGCGGCTTCGCTCGGTGCGATGTCGTTCGTGGATCGGAGCCCGATAGTCCCGTCACTCCATCGGACCCACCGGCGGCTCAGGAAATACCTCACCGTCCCGATCACATCTCTCAGCAAGCCGAGAGTGGTCGTCCTTCCCTGCGACTCAATGACTCCCGGTGCGTCGGTCCAGAGCCTCAACAGGCGGTCGGCCGACCCGTCCTCATCGTCGTAGACGAAATCCTCAACTACGTCGGCAACGGGCTAGACCGGGCGGGAAACGAGCAGTTCGTCGCGCAGGACATGGGGTTGTGTTCCGCGCTCGGGAAGGGCATCATCCAGCCTGCGCAAGAAGTTCTCACGACCGAGCACCGGTTCAGCTGGCAGTACATGATGTCGCTGTGTCTGGAGTCACCCACGGTGTCTGAGGGGCATGAGACGCTGTGGGGCAAAGGTTTGGCGCTCTGTTTGGCCGGCAATTACGGCGCAGCGGTGTCTGTCCTGGTTCCACGTGGTCGCGCGTGAGGTCGCGGGCGCGCTCCGGCATTCCGTTGGTGACGAGGAAACTGCAGAAAGCGCAACCAACCCTGGCGTAGGAGTCGATGGACGCCGGGCTGACGTTCCCGGCGCGGAGGTGCACCTGCCAGTCACCGAGCAGCTTCCCCCGGGCATCTGGATTTGCATCAAGACTCGGTCCCGCAACGCTCATGCGATCAGACGACCACAACGTCACCTCACCGAGCGAAGTTGAATCCCTCGGTGTACGTGCGTCGGCTGGTTGCGCGCCCTCTGTTGACCGAACGAACCACCTAGTCAACGGCGCAATTGTGGGGCGGGCGGGGCTCGAACCCGCGACCCAGGGATTATGAGGTGTAGGCACGGCGTCTGTCGAAGTCCGAGTACGCCGCATATGCGGCTCAAACTCCTGCTGGTGGCTGTGCTGGTTTCGGGTCGTTGCCGTCAGCGTTGCCGTCAGCTGAGGAATGGTCGATGTTCGCCACGCTGGACGATCTCCCAAGACACCTGCCAACGGTGTCCCGAGACATCACAGTCTGCAGCTTAGGGGGATTCGAACCCTGACCTCGTCCATGCCATCCGGGCCCAGGCCCCGTAGCCTGCAGGCCTTCGCGGTCCGCTGGGTCGTGACCAGTCCTCGGCTGTGCCCTACATGTCGTCGGGGCTGTCACTGGATCTGTCACCCACCTACCCGAGGAGCCGGCGTAATCGAACACCGCAACCTGGGAACGAACGAGGCGGGCAGCCCGCGACCGCCTTGAGAGAGCAGCCCCGAGCAACCGCGAGCGTGGGCACCGTAGGCAAGCGGTTGCGCTCAGCCTTGCCGTCATGCCGATGCACCAGCGACGCATCACGAGTTGCTCAACGCCCTTGCCACAGACCCGCCCAGGTGTCGGCATGAATGACATCGGACTGTCGGGGGGCCTTCGATCCCGAA
>JAOPXN010000095.1 GCA_025965155.1 Propionibacteriaceae bacterium | reverse complement strand
GCTCTGCCGCTACCACCACACCCGCTTCGCCTCCCGCGGCTGGACCTGCCACATCACCAACGGCATCCCCGAATGGACCCCACCCCACTGGCACGACAAACAACAACAACCGATGGTCAACAACCGCCTCAAACGACGCCACCTCAACAACCACACAGCCCTCGCCACGACAGTCAGGCGACAGTGAAAGGTGCGGACAGTTCGGGTCCGAGGGCCCTTCAAACTTGCTGGCACAGCCCACAGGGCGCAGCAGCGTCCGAGCGCTGAGGCGGATGATTGTCTGCAGCGTCGGACGCCAGCGGCCTACGATGCGGGGATGGCCGACGTGCGCGAGGCGACTCCGGATGATCTTGAACCGATTCTCCGGCTGGCCCGTACCCGGTGCCGGCTGTATGCGCTCTACCACCCGCAACTGTGGCGCCCGGCGGCCGATGCCGAGGAGACTCACCGGCGTCTGCTGGGGCGGGCGATCGCCGACGCTGAGGTGATCGTGCTCGTCGCCGTTGATCATGGTCGAGTGCGCGGGTTCGTACTGGCGCGGTTGGTGCAGTCTGCCGCTGTGTACGACCCGGGTGGACCGACCTGTTTCATCGACGACTTCGCCGTGGACGAGGACGGGTTGTGGGCGACTCTGGGAGTGGGGCTGCTCCGTGCCGCCGTGGTTCGAGCCGCCGCTCGGTCCGCCACCCAGGTGGTAGTGGTCGCCGCCCACCTCGACGCGGCCAGGCGCCGCGCGTTGCGCGACGCGGGGCTCGCGGTGACGTCGGAGTGGTGGGTGGCCAGCATCGGACGCCCGCTTCAGCGGGGTGAGACCGGTCCCGCGGACTGACCCAGGTTGGTGGGTCCGGGGTCGGTGGCTGCGGTGCCGGCCGGCCGCAACCGGACCAGGAGCTCGTGCACCATCCTCGCCTCCGAGTCGTAGTAGTCCAGTCCCCAGTCGGCCACCATGGCCGGGTATCGCAGCGATTCCGCCTCTCCTAGTGAGCCGCGCACCTGCAGCAGGTCCGCCCGTCGGGATGCGAGCTGGTCAAGATAGCCCTCCAGTAGCGTCCTGGCCCGCTCCGGCCCCACCAGACCCGACATCAGCAGGCGCAGCGCCACTGGATGTTTGAGAGTCGGGAAATCCACCTCCGGCTGGGCCAGCCATTGCTCCAGCCGCTGCTGCCCTAAGGCGGTGATCTTGTAGCGGCGGGCCCTGCGCTGGCCGGGCACGTCGCTGGTGGAGGAGGCCAGCCCGAACCGAGCCAACCGTTCCAACTCGGTGTAGACCTGGCTCATCGCGGGGGAGACCCAGTAGAACCGCAGCGTCTTGTCCGCCCGCTGCTTGACCTCGTATCCGGTCATTCCGGGCGAGGGTGAGCCGTCGAACACCAGTAGCCCGAGCAGGGCGTACGACGTGGTCGACAGGTCTTGACTCACACTCCGCATCGTACTATTCCTATTAGGAACAACGCTCCCTCTCGAGCGTGGTTCGGTGCCGCAGCGGATGGTGATCCCACGAACGCGCCGGACGGTGACCTACGAAGGGGTGGGGGCAGATGTCGGAAGCAGTAGCGCTGGTCGGAACACGGAAGGGCTTGTGGGTCGGTCGCTCCGATGAGCAGCGCACCAACTGGGAATGGTCGGACCCCCAGTTCCTGATGGAGGGCGTGTACGGCACCTGCGTCGATACTCGAGGGGACGCGCCTCGGCTCTTCGTCTCCGCAACGAGTGAGCACTGGGGGCCTGGGGTGTACCGGTCCGACGACCTCGGTCGGACCTGGACCGAGACCCAGGGGGCCGCCGTGCGGTTCCCTGAGGAGATCGGCAGCAGTATTGAGCGGGTCTGGCAGATCCAACCCGGCGCGGTGGACGAGCCTGACGTCATCTACGCGGGTACCCAGCCGTCGGCGCTGTTCCGCTCCGATGACCGGGGTGAGTCCTTCCAGCTGGTCCGCCCACTGTGGGATCATCCCCATCGCCCGGAGTGGGGCGCCGGGTTCGGGGGCCAGGCGATTCACACCATCCTGCCGCATCCCAGCGACCATGATCAGGTGACGGTCGCCATGTCGACGGGTGGGGTGTACCAGACCTTCGACGGCGGCAATTCCTGGAACCCAGCGAATAAGGGGATCAAGGCGTACTTCCTGCCGGACCCGTGGCCGGAGTTCGGGCAGTGTGTGCACAAGGTGGCAACGCACCCGTCGGCACCGCAGCGCTTCTACGCCCAGAACCATCACGGTGTGTACCGGTCCGATGACGGGGCGCAGACGTGGGTCTCCATTGCGGGCGGCTTGCCGGCCGACTTCGGGTTCCCGATCGTAGTCCATCCGCAGGATCCCGACACGGTGTTCGTGTTCCCCTTGGTGGCAGATGGTGAACGGGTCCCGCCGAAGGGCCAGGCCCGGGTCTGGCGCTCCAGCGACGCAGGCGAGACCTGGACTGCCTCCAGCAGCGGTCTTCCGGACGGCTTCTTCGCCGCCGTGATGCGGGATGCGATGAGCACCGACAACGCCGATCCGGCAGGGCTGTATCTCGGCGCTCGTGACGGCTCCGTCTTCGCCAGTACCGACGGTGGAGACTCCTGGTCCCAGATCGCCGCGCACCTGCCCGACGTCTTGTCGATCCGCGTGGCGGTTCTCTAACACGCCGATACGGATTGGTCATCGGCAGCGGTTTGGTGCTAAGTTTCCCACCGTCGTCGATCGGGGGCGATTGTGCGCGGGGACCTGAACGGTCAGGCTCTTCGTTGCACTTTTGTGCGCTTTGGCGCTGCCCCTGAGGAACGTCAGATCGGGGGATCTTATAAACCAGACACCAACAGCCTCCCGAGGCTGTTTGACGCGGCAGACACGTGCTGCACGCGTCGGTGTTCGGTGCTTCCAGCTCGGCTTGGTTGCCGCCGGGGCTGGTCCTTCGACACTAGGTGGATCGCTTGTATTTGCGGCCTTCGTGGCCGAACGCAAGCAGTCCCACACGGTCCGAAAGGGCATCTGCCACCCCCCTGCAGGTGCCCTTTCGCTATTCCTGGACATCCGCTGCGGCCACCGAGCGCGTCACGACGTACGCGCGGTTCTGGCCGATCACCTGGGTGGGTCCGACTCTTCGGCGCAGCGCCGGCAGGTACGGGAGGTGGGAGTTGAAGACAGTCCAGAGCTCACCACCGGGCCTAAGGACGCGGGCCGCGCCGGCGAACATGTCGAACGCCGACGAGCTGTCCCGAGTGGTCCCTCGATGAAACGGAGGATTGCACACGATCAGGTCGGCGAGGTGGTCGCTGGTTCCGTGCAGCGCATCCGCACGACGCACGGTGACCCGGTCCGCGAGGTCGTTGGCCTCGGCGGTCGCGGCGGTGGATCGGCAGGCGGCGGCGGAGTCATCCACCGCTAGCACCTGAGCTTCGCTCAGGCGCCGGGCCAGCACTGTCGCCAGCACACCTGTGCCACACCCGAGGTCGACGACGGATCGGGCAGCCGGGGCCATCCGGTCGAGAAAACCGAGCAGGTATCTGGTGCCCAGGTCGATGGAGGTGCCGGCGAAGGCGGCGCCGTGCGCGCAGACGGTCAACTGCAGGTCGTCGTGCCATTCCCGGCGAGGGTAGGAGGATGTCGCGGTGCGATCCGGCCGCGCTGCGAAGAGGACCCGGCACTTCTGCTGTCCCAGACTCGCGGAGACGTCGGCGAAATGCCGGGAAAGCACTGCGTTCATGCCTCGGGTCATGTGCTTGTCTCGACCACCCCCGACCAGTAGTACGTCCGGGGCTGCGACGGCGGCGACTAGTTCGGCGATCTCCTCCAGCGCTGCCAGGCTCTTCGGCAGACGGAGCAGCACCAACTGTGCGCCGGCCAGCACGGCTGGGCCCAGCGTTGGGTCAAGCGACACCTCCAGCTCGGTTCTAGAGGCGCGCGCTGCCACTCGCTGCTCGGACATCCAGGAGTCGCTGTGGACCCGTACCGGGCCGACCCCGGGCGGCAGGGCGCTGACGATGCCGCCGGCGTCCTCGAGCACCGTGATCCGACCTGCCGCGCCTGTGAGCCGGTCCGCCGCCTGCTGAAGGATGATCCGGTCAATCGCGTCCTGGGCATCCGGCATGCCGCCCATTGTGGCGGGTGTGGGCTGAGGTTCTCGCCGCTGCGGGGTGCTTGAGCGGACGCAGGCCCAGCCGCCCTAGGCTGGTTGGGGTCCGTTCGTCGGCCGTCGAAGTGAGGCAGCATGAGCCAAGGTCCGCGCCGTCCGCGCAAGGTGTCGTCTGCGACGGCGTCTCGAGTGGTCCGGCTCACTCCCGACATGGTGCGCGTTTTCTTCACCGGGGACGATCTCCGGGCGCTGCCTGAGCTGATCTACACCGACCACTACATCAAGATCCTGTTCCCGCCCGAAGGTGCCGGCTACAGCTGGCCCTTCGACAACGACGCGATCAGGCAGACCCGTCCGGCGGAGGAATGGCCGGTGACCCGCACCTACACCATCCGCTCGTACGACCCCGAGACCAACGAAATGACGGTCGACTTCGTCCTCCACGGCGATGAGGGGCTGGCCGGCCCGTGGGCGGCGAAGGTGGTGCCTGGTGCGAGCATCGGGTTCTTCGGGCCCGGCGGCGGCTACGCTCCCGACCCGGAAGCGGACGTGCACCTGTTCGTCGGCGACGAGGCCGCGATCCCGGCCATCGCGGCTGCGTTGGACCGGCTGCCCGAGGAGGCGGAGGCGCAGGTGGTGCTGGAGGTGGCCAACTCCGACCACCACCAGCCGCTCCGCGGCACCAGCCGTACCCAGGTCACGTGGGTGCACCGGGACGAGCTGGGCCTGCCGTACGGGGAGGCGTTGACCCGCGAGGTGCAAAGCAGAGCGCTGCCGGCCGGCCGGATCGACGCGTTCGTCCATGGGAACGCGGAGATGGTCAAGGCCCTTCGCCGTTTTCTCTTCGTCGACCAGCGAGTTGACCGCAAGCGCGTCTCCATCTCCGGATACTGGCGGACCGGGCACACCGAGGACCGCTGGCAGGCAACCAAGGGCGAGTTCAACGCGGCGATGGAGGCCGAAGAGGCCGTGAGCGGCTGACCGGCCGACGGGCCGTGCTCATGCTTGTGCTGCTTGGTACCCGACCGCCCTGGCGTGCACTGCGCCGAGGGATTGAAAACCGACTATTGTCGGCCCGTGCACGCCCTCGACTTCAAAGCGGTCACTGACCCGGGAACCGTCAGGACGGTCAACCAGGACAGTGTCTTCGCCCGAGGCGGTGTGTTCGTGGTGGCGGACGGGATCGGTGGAGGAGATGCCGGGGAGATAGCCAGCGGTCTGGTCGTGGCGGAGTTCGCCGCACTGGCAGACCGCGGCATCGTCGGCTGCGACGACGTCCTGGAAAGTCTCCGAGCCGCCCACCGGCAAGTACGGGCTCTGAACACGGCGGCGGAACGGGGCGTCGGAACGACAGCGTCCGGAGCGGTCAGGGTGGACGTGGACGGAGTCGCGTCCTGGCTGATCTTCAACATCGGCGACTCTCGGGTGTACCGGACCGAAGCCGCGGGGCGGACCGGCTTGGTGCAGGTAACCGTGGATCACTCTCACGTCCAGGAGCTTGTTGATCTTGGCGTGATCACGGCGGCCCAGGCCGAAGTCCACCCGAATCGAAACATCGTCACCCGCGCGGTTGGCTCCGACGATCATTTCAAGCCCGATGTGTGGACGGTCCCGATCGTTTTAGGCGAGCGACTGTTGATCTGTTCCGACGGGCTGCTGCGGGAGACTTCCTATGCCGAGGTAACGGAGATCATCCGCTGCACCGAACCGGCTGGGGCTGCAGCGGATCAGCTGCTGGAGCTGTCTCTGCGCTCAGGCGCCAAGGACAACGTGTCGGTGATCGTGATCGACGTCCTCGAAGAGCCAGGCCAGCGATGAGCCAGCCGGTAGGGCAGTGGCGCGCCAGCTACACCGCGGGGGAATGGATTGTCCTCGCCGGACCGACCTCGCTGGTCGTACTGGAGCCGTCCGCAGCCGCGGACGCTGAGCTGGTCAGCACCCTGTGGGAGGAGGTACTGGCCGCTGGCTCCATCACCGAGCTGGCGTCCCGGATGGCCGCCTTCGGGATCGAGGCAATGCCCACCTTCGCCGCCTTCTTCTGGACCGCGGACGGCATGCGTTCGCTGGTACGCGGCGCCGTGTCGGTGGTGGATCTGTCCGACGGCGCGATCGTGGCTGACGGCGCGGGAATCCAAACCTGGACCGAGACCGGGCTGGGCGGCGTCGAACAGGTCCGGATCGACATGCAGCCCGGCGGGCTCGCCGCCGCCGAGCTGCCTCTGGTCGTCGGCGCTGTCCGGGCTGGCTCCGTGCTGCTGGACGCACGGGTTGCCGCCCGCGTGACATCTCCGCAGGTAGCCGTCCCCGTCCCGAGCGATTTCGTTGCGGATGAACCTGCCGCCGCCGGTGCGGCGAGCTGGTGGGAGTTCGACCAAGGAGCGGAGGCAACAGCGCCCGTCGATGCGGATGCTGTGGACACCCCCACGCCGACCACCGCCTGGTACCCCGCCCCCAGCGGATACGAGGACGCCGACACCGAGCTGATGCCGTCCGTCGAGGCATCCGAGCAGCGCGGGCCGGACGAAGCGCCGGCTGCGCCCGTGCCGCCGCTGGCACCGACCTCGACCTCGACTCCGATACCGCCGCCACCGCCGATCAGTCCGGCCGGCCGGTACGACGAGCCGGCGTACGCCCCACCGCCGGTGCCCGAGCCGGGTGTGCACGGGGAGGCGATGATCATGGCGGTGGTCTGCCCGCTCGATCACCCGAACCCGCCGACGGCTGCCAGTTGCGTGGTGTGCGGCGCCCCGATCCCGCCGCAGCGACCCCAGCTGAGGGCCCGTCCAGCACTGGCGACCGTACGGGCACCGGACGGAAGCGGCCTCGCGCTGGACGGCCCGGTCCTGATCGGCCGGGCGCCGAGCGCCGATCGGTCTGACAGTCCCGGCGCTCGCCTGATGACCGTGCTGAGCCCGAGCCAGGACATCAGCCGGACCCACGTACAGATAGCGCCGGAGGGTTGGCAGGTGGTCGTCACCGACCTCGGCTCGACCAACGGCACGCTGCTGATCCCGCCCGGCCGCCGCGGCCAGCCGCAACGGTTGGCCACCGGTCAGCCGGTCACCGTCAGTCTCGGGAGCATCCTCGAGCTCGGCGACGGCGTCCGGATCACCATCGACCCGCCGCACCGGGATCAGTAGCCGTAACATCGCATGTCGTTCGATAGGAGCTTCAGTCATGGAATCGCCGCAGCCGCAATCGCCGGCCCGTACCACCGGGTTGCCGCCTGGGGTCGAGGTCGCACCGCTCACCGCGCGGTTCATCGCCTTCCTGATCGACTTCCTGGCGCCGGTCGCGGTGATGATCACGCTGCTGGCTATCGCGGGAGCGCTCGATCCCGGCGCGGGCCGGGTGCTGCTGAACGTCCTGGCCGTACTGATCGGCATCGGCTGGGCGCTTGTGGTGTCGTGGATGTACGCCACCAGGGCGGCGGGGCCGGGGATGCGGCTGATGAAGCTGCAGCTGGTCGGGCTGACCGACGGCCGCCCGATCGGCTGGGCCCGGTTTCTGCTCCGCGCGGCCGCGCTCTGGGTGCTCATCGGTAGCTTCATCGGCCTGATCGCGTTGGCCGTGTTGTTGCCACGCAACCCCCGGCGGCAGGCTCTGCACGACTTGCTGGTCGACTCGGTGGTGATTGCCGAACGTCCTCTGGCCCCGCCGCGGGCCGGGAGCGGCGCATCCGTCCGGCAGGGGTTGCTGCCACCACAGCAGCCTGCCCCGCCCCAGCCGGTCTACGGGCCGCGCCCAAGCCCGTACCGCCAGCCCGAGCCGGCCGCCGCGCAGCCGTACCCACCGGTGCCGGCTCCACCGAACCCGGCTTCCACCCAGTTTCCTGCGGCACCGCCTCCACCGGTCGTCACCGGGCCGACTGAGTACCCCAGGACCGCGACGACCGCTAGGCCGCAGCACGAAGGCTGGGTAGCAGGGCTCGACGACGGCCGCGACCTCGAGGTTGCGGGCCTGATCCTGCTCGGCCGCAACCCGCAGGGACGTCCCGGTGAGGATGACGCCGAGCTGATCAAGATCGTGGACGAGACCCGTACGGTGTCGAAGACCCATCTGGCGATCGGCGTCGATCAGAGCGGCATGTTTGTGATGGACCGTGGTTCCACCAACGGGTCGAGCGTGACCAGTGCCGGCGGTCTGTCCACCCCCTGCCCGCCGGGGGACGTCATCCACGTAGCGGAGGGCAACATCGTCTCCTTCGGGGACCACTGGTTGGAAATCAAGCGGACGCCGGCGACGCAGTAACTGACCCAGTAAGTAGGGTCGCCTCATGCTGCTTTCGGATCGCGACATCAAGGCCCAGATCGACGCCGGTCGGATCGGGCTGGAGCCGTACTCCAGCGAGATGGTGCAGCCCTCCAGCATCGACGTCAGGCTGGACCGCTACTTCCGTGTCTTCGAGAACCACCGCTACCCGCACATTGACCCCTCGGAGGACCAGTCGGAGCTCACTCGGATGGTGCAGCCGGATGAGGACGACCCGTTCATCCTCCATCCCGGTGAGTTTGCGCTTGGGTCGATCTATGAGGTGGTCACGCTGCCCGACGACATCGCGGCGCGGGTCGAGGGCAAGTCCTCACTCGGTCGGCTGGGGCTGCTGACCCACGCCACGGCTGGGTTCATCGACCCCGGCTTCTCCGGGCACGTCACCTTGGAGCTGTCCAACGTGGCGACGCTGCCTATCAAGCTGTGGCCGGGCATGAAGATCGGCCAGCTGTGCTTCTTCAAGCTCAGTTCGCCGTCGGAGCACCCCTACGGCTCTTCGGTGTACGGCTCGCGATATCAGGGGCAGCGTGGCCCGACGCCGAGCCGGTCACACCTCAACTTCCACCGCACCAAGATCTGAAGCCGACCGAGGCTAGAGCTGGCGGATTTAGCCTCGGCTGGGCTCAGGCTCGATAGACCGCGATCTCTCCCGAGGCGGTCCGCGCCCTGACCGATACATACGGCTCATCCGGTCCCGGTTCACCGCTTGCCTCCAGCGTGATCCGGATCTGGCCGCTGACCGAGTTCAGGTCGAGCCATGCCGGCAGGTCCTCGGCGATACCGACCGTCAGGGAGCCGGACGCGGAGCGCAGGTCAACCGATCCGGTGGTCGACGGAATGGCGATGTCTCCAGACCCGGAGCTGGCCTGAAGTGCCGACTCGTGCAGCGAACGGATGACCACGGTGCCTGAGCCCGACTTTGCGGACACGGGGCAGTGGGCAGCGCTGACGATGATGTCGCCGGAACCGGTGTTCATCCTGGCGCCGGACCCGACGAGCCTGCCCAGGCCCACATCGCCCGAGCCGGTGGAGCAGTTGAGGTCCTCGGCCTCGGCGATCGTGATGTCGCCCGACCCGGAGACGATCTTGGAACGGGCGATCGGAGCGGAGATGGTGATGTCGGCCGAACCGGAGGCGATCGAATAGGTGAGCCCGGCCGGCACGCCCATCCGTAGATGCACGCTCGAAGAAAAGAAGAGCCGGCGCGGCATGTCGATTCGTAGCTTGTCGCCGTCCTGACGGACCTCGATGGCAGCAAGGAAGTCCTCGTCAGCGGCGTTCAGACTGCCCTCGACAGCGTTGTCCTCCGGCCCGGGGGCGATGCTGATCGATCCGGCGCCGAAGTTCTCCACCGAGACGTGACGGATGCCGTCGTGAGCGAAGTTGCGGAACGTCACCTGACCCACCCCTGGACGTTCCCCGTATGGCCGTGCTCGCGGTCTCTGCCGGCGCGTCGGTCTTCCCGGCTGCCGCCGAAAGGTCCGTTCGGGCCGAACACACCGCCGGGTCCGAAGACACCGTTGGGTCCGAAGGGACCGCCGGCGCCGAAGACTGGCGGTACGGGTGGAACCGGAGCCACCGGAGGCACGTTGTCGCCGCGACGCCGGCCAGCCAGCGCATCCATAACCGCCCTGATCAGCCAGGCGTTGGTGGAGATGCCGTCGGCGTCCGCCAGCTCGTCGACCTTGGTCTTGACCGAGTTGGGCAGCCGAAGACTGACCCGGGCCACCGGCTCGTCCTCGTACTCGGGCTCCTCGGCGGCAGCGTCCTCCGGCGGCCGCAGCAACGTCGGCTCCGGGTCCGGGGCCGGTACGGACACCACGAACTCCGGGTTCTGTCCAGACATCCGGAGCTCCACCGAGGCCGGCGCGAGCTCGGCACTGATCGTTCCGGCGGCGTCCGACAACGCTTCGATGATGGCCAGCCGAGTCGAGGACTCGATGGCAGCGCCCAGCCGATGTGCCACCTGCTGGGTGCTCTCGTCGGCCAAGGCTGCGGCGTTCGTCACGCCGTGCCGCACCGACTCGATGTACGGTGAAAGATCCATGACGTCAGCATGACACCATAATGACGCCATCACAAGTGCAGATGACGTCGAGCCAGCTTGCTGGAAAGGTTTCGAGCCAGCGGCTCGTTGGAATGGCCTGAAGCTCAGGCGCGACGCACGGACTCCAACAGCAGCTGGGCCACGTCCAGCACCTCGACCGACTGTGCCGCTGATCCGTCGGCCTGTTTGGCGGTGAGCCCGTCGGAGAGCATCACCCGGCAGAAGGGGCAGCCGGTGGCGATCGCCGAAGGTGTGTCGCGGGTGGGCTGGGCGTCGACTAGTGTCGCCAAGGCCTCTTCGGTCCGGTTCAGGTTGATCCGGGTACCAATCTTCTCCTCCATCCACATCTGGGCACCGCCGGCCCCACAGCAGAACGACCGCTGCCGGTTGCGCGGCATCTCCGCCACCGTCGCGCCCGGCAGCACGGTCAGCAGATCGCGAGGCGGGTCGTAGATTTCGTTGTGCCGGCCCAGGAAGCACGGATCGTGGTAGGTGATGGTGCGCCCGGCCACCGAGCCGTTCGGCGCAGCTACCGGGGTCAGCGCACCGTCGCGGACCAGCCGGTTCAGCAGCTGGGTGTGGTGCACGACCTCCAGCTCGACGCCGACCTGGGGATACTCGTTCTTCAGTGTGTTGAGACAGTGGGCGCAGGTGGTGACCACCTTCGACGCCTTCGCGTCCTTCAAGGTCTCCGCGTTCTCCAGCGCCAGCTGCTGGAAGACGAACTCGTTGCCCGCTCGGCGGGCCGGGTCGCCGGTGCAGGTCTCGCCGTTTCCGAGCACCGCGAACGACACCCCGGCCGTATGCAGCAGCTCCGCCACCGCCTGCGTCGTCTTCTTGGCCCGGTCCTCGAACGCGCCGGCGCAGCCGACCCAGAACAGGTATTCGACACTGGTCAGGTCCTCCAGGTCCTCACCGATGACGGGTACCTCGAAGGGCAGCTCCTTGGCCCAGTCCATCCGGCCGCGCGGGCTCAGGTTCCACGGGTTCCCTTTGGACTCAAGGCCCTTGAACAGGCTGTTGAGCTGGCTGGGGAACTCCGACTCCATCATCACCTGGTAGCGGCGCATATCCATGATGTGGTCGACATGTTCGATGTCGACCGGGCACTGCTGCACGCAGGCCCCGCAGCTGGTGCATGACCACAGAACATCGGGGTCAATGACCCCGGCGAACCCTTCCTGCACCTGAATCGGGCCGACCAGCGGCCTCGCGGCCTCGGCGCGAACTGCTTCCGGGAGCTCTGGGCGGGCTGCCTCGGCGGCCTGGAGGTACGGCGCCTTGGCGTACGCGTGCTCGCGCAGGTCCATCACCAGCAGCTTCGGCGACAGCGGCTTCTGAGTGTTCCAGGCGGGGCACTGGCTCTGGCAGCGGCCGCACTCGGTGCAGCTGGTGAAGTCCAGCAGACCCTTCCAGGTGAAGTCCTCCACCTTGCCGACCCCCAGAGCGGCGTCCTCGTCGAGGTCCTCGATGTCGCTGAAGTCCAGCGGCTTGCCGTCGACCACAATCGGAGCCAGTGCACCCAGTGCCGGTCGACCCGATGCCTCCCGCTTGAACCAGATGTTGGGCCAGGCGGTGAAGCGGTGCCACGCGACACCCATGGTGGTGTTCAGCCCGATGGTGATGAACCAGGCCATCGAGATGACAATCTTCAGGGCGGCAACGGCGACGATCGCGGTTTCCAGAGCGGCGGCGGAGCCCGGCGGGGGAGCGAGGAACCAGGTCAAGGGGAAGTGGACGCGGGAGGTTCCCGGGCCCAGCAACGCGTACTCCAGCGCTCGCAGAGTGAGGACGCAGACCACAATGCCGAGGATGGTCAGCTCGACATAGACGCCCTGCCAGGTCCGGGAGCCGAAGAAGCGGGACTGCCGTCCGGCCCGTCGTGACCGGAACCGCACGGCCATCAGGAAGACGATCGAGATCAGGCCCAGCCAGGCGATCAGCTCACTGGCCCACTCATAGACCACCCAGTGGCCGATGATCGGCAGCGCGAAGCGGGGGTCGAACAGCTGTCCGTAGGCGGTGACGAGGGTGAAGAACAACGCGCCGAAGGCGATGAACACAAACCAGTGGGCGATCCCCACCTTGGTCCACTGCAGCATCCGGGTATGCCCGAGTGTCTCGGCCAGCATGTGCTGCCACCTGTCGCGTGGCCGGTCATTTCGCCCGACCGTGGGCTGACCCAGCCGGACTACCCCGACGATGGCTGCGACAGCCCGCGCGAACAGGGCAACGCCGACCAACGACACGGCGATGGCGACGACGATGGCGACGATCTTCACGTGGGGCTCCATCCGGTGCGGGCTGCTGTGCCCACACGCTAATGCTTGTGCCGGACGCGGGGACGCCGCACTCCCTCATGTTACCAGCGAGTAACTTCTGAGCGTGGAATGCAGCGGCGACCGGCTGTGCGACTGGCCTGCCCGCCTTCCGTAATCCAGTGCCACGCCGATCAGCTTCCTTTAAATGTCCGAGCCTGCCGTTAGGGTCGATATAGCCCTCAACCACGGGGTCCGACACTGCGCCCAGCGGCGCGACCCATGAGCAACGAAGTACAGATGAGGTTGGCGTGATCGAGTTCGAGTCAGTGGGCAAGACCTTCCGCGATGGGACTGCCGCGGTTGTCGACCTGAGTCTGACAGTGCCGTCGGACAAGATCACCGTGATTGTCGGCCCGTCGGGCTGCGGCAAGACGACGACGCTGCGGATGATCAACCGGATGATCGAGCCCACCTCGGGCCGGATCCTCTGGGACGGCAGTCCGCTCCGCTCCAAGCGGAGGACGACACTCCGCCGCCAGATGGGCTACGTCATTCAAAGCGGCGGCCTGTTCCCGCACCGTACCGTGCTGGAGAACGTCGGCACGGTGCCCGGGCTGCTCGGCTGGGACAAAAGCAAGACGCGGAAGCGATCCATCGAGCTGCTGGACAGCGTCGGTCTGGACCGCAAGCTGGCCGACAGGTACCCGGCACAGCTCTCCGGTGGGCAGCAGCAACGCGTGGGAGTCGCTCGTGCGCTCGCTGCCGACCCGCTGGTGATGCTGATGGATGAGCCCTTCTCCGCTGTCGACCCGGTCGTCCGGAGCGAGCTGCACGAGCTCTTCTTGGACCTGCAGCGGCAGCTGAGCAAGACCATTGTCCTGATCACCCACGACATCGACGAGGCGATCAAGCTGGGCGACCAGGTGGCGATTCTGCGGGTGGGCGGCCGGTTGGCGCAGGTCGGTACGCCGCAGCAGCTGCTGGACGAGCCGGCTGACTCCTTTGTCGAGGGTTTCGTGGGACGCGACCGCGGCTACCGCGCGCTCTCCTTCTCCTCGGCCGCGAACTTGCCGCTGAACCGCGTCAAGGTGGTCCGGGACCCCGCGTCGGCGCGGCCGGGCGAACCCACCCTGGTGATCGACGGCGATGCTCACCCGCTCGGATGGGCGGACACCAGTCGGCCGGGGCAGATCTTCGCCCTGGGTGCGGCGTTCGACCCCGAACAGGACACGCTCCGGACGGCGCTGGACTCCGCGCTCACCTCGCCGGTGGGTCTCGCTGTGGCGGTCACGCGGGAGACCGGGCGGTACGCCGGAGCGGTAAGCGCCGCCGACATCCTGGCCCAGGTGACACAGTCGCGGGCCGCGCTGGCGGAAACCGCGTCCATCCGCGAGGCCGAGGCGGAAGCGCACCACGGCGACTACGCCAGCGCTCCGGACGCCCCCGACCACTATGTTCGTGACCAACCCGTCGGTGACGATCAGGGATTCGGCCCCGACCAGTACGAGCCCGCTGACGCAGGCCAGGAGACTGAGGGGCACGCCTGGTCCGCGGCGGATGACGCGGGGTCGGAACACGCCCATGGCGACGAGGCCGAGCAGGTCTACGACGATGCGACGGCGGGGGACGAAGGCCAGAGCGAGCACGACTACGCACAGCAGCAGGACTCGCACTCGCTCACCGGCCCCGACGAGACGGACTCCGATCGGGGCGAGCAGCCCACCTTGGTCGGCGGCGAGCCGGTGATCGTGGCGGCGGCGGTCGACCAGCGGCACCACGACGACGCTGAGGACCGGGTCGAGGTGACTCAGTCCGGCGACGTGCACGGCGACAGCGGTCACCGCGACGACCACGGCACTGAGGCGCACAGCCCCGCAACGCCCGAGAAGAGGGCGTCGTGATCGAGTGGTTCAAGAGTCACAGCTTGGACTGGGAGTGGCTGAGTCGCAACGCCGGCATGATCGGCGGGCTGACCCTCGAGCACGCCATCCTCTCGGTAGTGCCGGTCCTGGTGGCCTTTGTCGTGTCCATACCGCTGGGTTACCTGGTGTTCCGGACTGGCCGCGCGGCCAACAGCCTGCTCGCCGTTTTCGGGGTGATCTACTCGATTCCATCACTGGCCCTCTTCGTGGTCATGCCGGCCTTCCTCGGCACGAAGATCCTGAGCCCGATCAACATCGCCGTGGCGCTGGCCGTCTACTCCATCGCCCTGCTGGTCCGCAGTGTGGTCGACGGGCTCCGATCAGTGCCGGCGGACGTCAAGCAGTCTGCTTCGGCCGTCGGCTACGGGGGGTTCCGGAGGTTCATGACCGTGGAGCTTCCGCTGGCCATGCCGGTGGTGTTCGCGGGGCTACGAGTGGTCACTGTGTCCAACATCGCGCTCGTCAGCGTCGGCGTCTTGATCGGTCTCGGCTCCCTCGGCCAACTGTTCGACACAGGCTTCAACCGCAACTTCTTCACACCGATCATCGTCGGACTCGTACTGACCGTGTTGCTGGCGCTGATCGCTGACGCGATCATCCTGCTGATCCAGCGCGGTGCCCTTCCGTGGGCTCGCGGCAGGAGGGTGGCATGAACCTCTTCGACTTCCTCCTGGTGCCCTCGAACTGGACCGAGAGCGACGGAATCCTCGATCTGCTGGTGCAGCACCTCTTCTACACCGCACTGTCGGTGCTGTTGGCGGCGGTGATTGCGATCCCTTTGGGCATCCTGATCGGGCATACCGGACGAGGTTCCTTCCTCGTCATCGGAACCAGCAACGCGGCGCGGGCCATCCCGAGCCTCGGCCTGCTGGTGCTGGTCGTGCTCCTGCTCGGTACCGGTGTGTTCCCGATCATCCTGGTTCTGGCCGTACTGGCGATCCCGCCGATCCTGACGGCCACCGCGGCCGGAGTCCAGGGTGCGGATCCGGAGGCCGTGCACGCCGCTCGCGCCCTAGGCATGACGGGCGGCCAGATCGTGCGGCAGGTTGAGTGGCCGCTGGCGCTGCCGCTGGTCATCTCGGGACTACGCAGCGCGACGCTCCAGGTGGTGGCGACCGCCACGGTGGCCGCCTTCGCCGCTGGCGGCGGTCTCGGACGGCTGCTGATCAGCGGCCAGCGCACCAACAACTACTCGGAGATGTTTGCCGGGGCCGTCCTGGTTGCGCTACTGGCTATCGTTCTGGACATCGTCCTCGGCGGCATCGGCTGGCTCGCTGGGCGGCGCGCGCGACCGAAGAGCAAGATGACCATCGAGCCGGTTCCTGTTCACACATAACCTAGTGCAACACCCGGGAATTCGCCCGGCCACGAAAGGGAGCACGATGACGCCCAGACGACTCATTGCCTCCGCCGCGCTCGCGGTGGCGACCCTGGCACTTGCGGCCTGCGGGGCGAGCAGCGACCCGCTCGCCGACCAGTCCGCCGCGCCCTCCGCGTCAGCCGGCGGGGCGCCGGTGATTGTCGGCTCCGCCAACTTCACGGAGTCCCAGGTGCTGGCCGAGCTGTACGCACAAGCCATGAAGGCTAAGGGCGTCGACGCCTCCGCCAAGCTGAACATCGGCTCCCGTGAGGTCTACATCAAGGCTCTGCAGGACAACTCGATCTCGGTCATCCCTGAGTACACCGGCAACCTGCTGCTCTACTTCGACAAGAACGCCAGCGCCACCACCGCAGCGGAGGTCGAGCAGGCCTTGCCCGCGGCGATCGGCAACCTCAAGTTGGGGAAGGCGTCCAAGGCCGCTGACCAGGACGTCTACGTAGTCACCAAGCAGTACTCGGAGCAGAACGGCATTACGTCGCTGGAGGACTTGAAGAAGGTGTCGGCGAACGCGATCCTCGGTGGACCATCCGAGCTGAAGGACCGTGCGTACGGCCCGCCCGGGCTCAAGTCGATCTACGGCGCCACCTTCAAGCAGTTCAAGCCGTACGACTCCCCGGCAGTGAAGGTCAAGGACCTCAACGACAACAAGATCCAGGTCGCGGAGTTCTTCACCACCGAGAGCGCCATTGTGGACAACGGCTATGTTCAGCTAGCGGACCCGCAGTCGATGATCCTGCCGCAGAACGTCATCCCGCTGATGCGTCCCGACGTGGCCGGCAACACCGCCGCGACCGGGGCCATCGACTCCGTCCAGGCGGCACTGACCACCGAGGAGCTGACCGCCCTGAACAAGAAGGTGGACGTGGATCGACAAGATCCCGACCAGGTGGCCACCGAGTGGCTCACCAGCAAGGGCCTGGTCTGAGCCCTTCCCGATCACCCGACACGAATGCCTGTCTTCCCCGGAGGACAGGCATTCGTGATTTGCAGTGCCATGCGTCCTACGCGCGCGGTCACTCCTCAGGGTCGGCCGGAGGCTCGGCGCCGTTGCGCTCGTCCCGGTCGGCCCACTCCAGCAGCTCGTCCAGCCGGTAGCGGTGATCGTCGATGTCGGCATGGAGATCACCGATTTCCGCGAACCGCTTCGGCATGGTTGCGATGGTGAAGTCGGCCGGCTCGACCTCGGGGATCTCATCCCACCGCACCGGTGCCGACACAATGCCGAGCGGGGTACCGCGGACCGAGTAGGCGCTGGCAATGGTGTGGTCCCGGGCGTTCTGGTTGTAGTCCACGAAGATCGAGGCCGGGTCCCGGTTCTTACGCCACCAGGTCAGGTCCACCAAACCCGATGACCGGCGTTCGACCTCTCGGGCAAAGGCGAGCGCGGCGCGGCGTACGTCAGTAAAGCTGTGCTCGGGCGGGATCCGGACGTAGACGTGCAGCCCCTTGCCGCCTGAGGTCTTCGGATAGCCGACGGCGCCGAGCTCGGCCAGCACCTCGTGGACAACTCCGGCGACGGTCCGCACGTCGTCATAGGTGGCTAGCGGCATCGGGTCCAGGTCGATCCGCCACTCGTCCGGCGACTCGGTGTCCTCGCAGCGGGAGTTCCAGGGATGGAACTCGACGGTCGACATCTGGACGGCCCAGATGACGTCGGCCAGGTGACTCACACACAGCTCGTCGGCGTGCCGGTTGTAGCGCGGGAAGTGCACCCGTACCGTCTGGATCCAGGGCGGAGCCCCATGGGGAAGACGCTTCTGGTGCACCTTCTCCCCGTCCACGCCGTCTGGAAAACGGTGCAGCATGCAGGGCCGGTGGTACAGCGCGTTGACGATGCCGTCGCCCACCGACAGGTAGTAATGGGCCAGGTCGAGCTTGGTCTCGCCGCGAGCGGAGAAGTAGACCCGGTCAGGATTGCTGATCTTGACCACCCGGTCGCCGATCTCCAGCTCGATGCGCTCCACCACAGTTTCGAGCGTAGTGGCCGCAGCCCCGCGCGGCAGCCCGGCCGGCCGGCTCGCCGACGCACAAGCCCGCACAGCATCACCGCCGAGTAGTCAGCTTCGCAGCGACACGCCGCTCAGCAGCCGGAGGTGCTGACCGGTCGCGGTGATGGTGGTTGCCGTTACGCTCGCGCCGTGGACATCGTGCTGGCTCTGGTCGACGGCTCGGTGAAGGTCGCCGAGCTGGCCGCGGACCTCAGTCTGGGCTCCGCGAGGACGGTCGACTTGGAGCAGCTCCCCCAAGTCGTACGGGATCTGGAGCAGTCCCGTCCGCGCTGGGTCTGGGCGGACGCCCGCAAGATCTACCCTCAGCTGCTCGCCGCCGGAATCCGGGTGGAGCGGTGCTGGGACCTTCGGCTGTGCCACGCGATCCTGTCCCGCTCCAGCTATGTGAGCTGGCTAGCCGCAACAGAGGACGAGCGGTGGCGCCCGGTCGACCCGATCGCCACTGAGGATGTACCAAGCCTGCTGGACCTCACCGGCAGCGGAGATGATTTCGGCGTCGATGAGCTCCTGACCGAGCACCGGCGGCAGCAACGGGCCGTGGCCGACTCACCGCAGGCCGACCGGATCCGCCTGCTGCTTGCCGCGGAGTCAGCCGGTGCGCTGATCGCCGCGGAGCTGAAGCACGGTGGTCTGCCCTGGAGCGAGCACGTTCATGATCAGAAACTCACCGAGGCACTGGGGCCGCGTCCGCTCCCGGGCGGACGACCGGCCAAGCTCGAACTGTTGGCTGGGACGGTTCGTAGCGAGCTCGGCAGTCCGGGGTTGAACCCCGACTCGCAGCCGGACCTGCTACGTGCGCTCCGCGCGGCGGGCATCGCGGTGGAGAGCACCCGGCAGTGGGAGCTGGAACGGGTTCAGCACCCCGCCATTGCCCCGCTGCTGGAGTACAAGAAGCTCAGCCGGCTGCTGGCAGCGAACGGGTGGTCCTGGATGAGTGCGTGGGTTCGTGACGGCCGGTTCCACCCCGACTATGTTCCCGGCGGCGTGGTGACCGGGCGGTGGGCCACTAGTGGCGGAGGAGCCATGCAGCTGCCTAAGCAGATTCGGGCGGCCGTGGTGGCCGATCCGGGATACAAGCTGGTGGTTGCCGATGCAGCGCAGTTGGAGCCCCGGATCCTGGCGGCGATGTCCCGGGACGAACGGATGGCACGGGCCAGTAGGCGAGGGGACCTTTACCAGGCGCTGGTCGACGAGCAGATCGTCGATACCCGGGCGCATGCCAAGGTGGCGATGCTCGGCGCGCTGTACGGCGCCACCTCCGGGGAGGGCGGACAGCTGATGCCGCGGCTGCTGCGGGCGTACCCGGTCGCCACCGGCCTGGTCGAGGAGGCGGCCCGGCAGGGAGAACGGGGCGGCGTGGTGACGACCTGGCTCGGTCGTAGCTCGCCACCGCCCTCACCGGGGTGGCACGCCATCCAGGGACACGCCAGCCAACCGGAGGCGGGCGCCGTCGAGCAACGCCGGGCCCGCCAGCAAGCCCGGGACTGGGGACGGTTCACCCGCAACTTCGTCGTGCAAGGCACGGCGGCCGAGTGGGCACTGTGCTGGATGGCGAACCTGCGCAGGCTGCTCGCCGGCCTCGATACGCCGTCGGAAACAGGCACCGGTGCGCCGGCCGGCCGGGCCGAGCTGGTCTACTTCCTCCACGACGAGGTCATCGTGCACACGCCTGCGTCGTTGGTTGAGCCGGTCCGCGAAGCTGTGACCGGTGCTGCCGCCGAGGCTGGCCGGCTGATGTTCGGCAGCTTCCCGGTGAACTTCGCTCTCGACGTCGTCTGCGTCGACAACTACGCCCAGGCGGACATCTAAGGGTTGCTGACCGCGCGTCTGGGTCAAGATCAGGCCGAGTGCGAAGATCAGGAGGTCTGGATCTCGCCGGACCCGCGGGGGATCAGCTGGACCGGGAGCACCTGGTGGCGCGGTGGGTCGGTGCTGCCCTCCATCCGGCTCAACAACAGCTCAGCCGCGAGCCGGCCAACGGCCAGGGCGTCCTGCTTGATCACCGTAATGCCGGGACTCAGCAGCTCGGCCCACGGGACATCATCGAACCCGACCATGGCAATGCGATCGGACAGGCCCGCCCGTCTCAGCGCCAAGGCGGTGCCTTCGGTGATCACGTTCCGGGCCGAGAAGACAGCCGTCGGCGGGTTGGCGGAGGCGAGCAGTTCCTGGACGGCCTCGGCCGCCGCCTCACGGCTGCGTGCGGCTCGGACAAGCGCACCGTCGTACTCCACGCCGGCCTCCGCGAGTGCGGTCCGATAGCCATCGAGGCGCTGACGGGCGGTAGCGACCCGGACCTCGTCGGTGATGACAGCGATGCGCCGATGTCCCTGCTGCAGCAGGTGGTTGGTCGCCTGCTTGGCTCCCCCGACGTTGTCAACCACCACGAAGTCCACGTCTACGTTGATCGGTGGCCGGTCGATCAGGACCACATGGAAGCCGGCACTGACCTCTCGCTGCAGGTACGCGTGGTCCCGTGAGGCGGGCATCATGATCAGTCCGTCGACCCGCCGCTTGATCAAGTTGGCGACCAGACCGTGCTCGCGTTCCTCCTCCTCATCCAAGCTGGTGGCCATCACAACCAGGTCGCGTTCCCGCGCTACGTCGTCGATTGCGCGCATCAGCTGGGCGGAGAAGGAGTTGCTGAGGTCCTGCAGCAAGACGGCCATCGACGCTGTTCGCTGCTCGGAGTGGCGAAGGCTCCGCGCCGCAAGGTTGTGTCGATAGCCCAAGGCGGCCACCGCCGCCTGAACTTTGTCGACTAGGGGCCCCGAAACCCCGGGCTCGTCGTTGACCACGCGTGAGACAGTCTTGAAACTCACGCCCGCTGCGGCCGCGACGTCCCGCATGGTTGCACGACGCATTCGCCACATCCTCCCTGGCGCCGAAAAGATCCAACACCCCGGTAACAACCGGTCCGATCCCCTTGACACCCCGACCCTAGCGTGAGTTCACTTGCCTGACAACGTTGTCTTATCGGCGGCTCGACGCGTCGACTCAAGGAGTAGTGGACATGCAAACACCCAAGACAGCCATCCGTAAGCTGACCCTGCCGCTGGCTGCTGCCACGCTGCTCACGATGGGTCTGAGCGCCTGCACTGACGGCTCCACCACAGACGGCGGAAACACGCCTCAGAGTGGCAGTAAGTCCGTGAGTCCCGATGAGTCGGTGGCGGTCACCTTGATCACCAAGGACTCGGTGAACCCGTTCTTCGTGGCCATGCAGAAAGGTGCCAAGGCGGCCGCTAGCAAGGACAACGTCAAGATCACGACCGCGGCCGGTAAGGCCGACGGTGACGAGGATGGACAGGTCAAGGCCATCGAGAGCGCCGTGGCCCGCGGTGACGACGGAATCCTGATCACTCCCAACGGACCCGGCGTGAACCCCGCCATCGAGAATGCGCGCAGCGCGGGCCTGTTCGTGATCGCCCTTGACACCCCGCCGGACCCGGCGGACACCGTGGACATCACCTTCGCCACCGACAACTTCAAGGCTGGTGAGCTGATCGGTAAGTGGACAGCCGCCCAGCTGGCTGGCCAGCGGGCCAACATCGCCCTCCTCGACCTCTTCAACGACAAGGTCGTGTCGGTCGACTACAACCGAGATCAGGGTTTCCTGACCGGGATGGGGATCGACACAGTCGACAAGCTGAAGAACGGCGATGAGGCGAAGACCGGCAGCTATTCCGGTGGTGAGTACTCGATCGTCTGCAACGAACCCACTCAGGGAGCCCAGGACACCGGGAAGACAGCCATGGAAAGGTGCCTGTCGAAGACCTCCGACATCAATGTTGTCTACGCGATCAATGAGCCGGCCGCGATCGGCGCATCCCAGGCACTGAAGGCAGCCGGGGTCGAGGAGGCCATGATCGTGTCGGTCGACGGTGGCTGCGAAGGGGTTGGCAACGTGAAGAACGGGATCATCGGAGCCACCTCGCAGCAGTACCCGCTGAAGATGGCTGAGCTCGGGGTGCAAGCCATCGCCAAGATCGCGCGTGGCGGCGAGAAGCCTGCGGTCACCGACGGCCTCGACTTCTACGACACCGGGGTGGCTTTGGTGACCGACCGGCCTGTCCCTGGTATAGACAGCATCGACACCTCCGAGGCGGGGAAGATCTGCTGGGGCTGAGCCAGATCAGTAAGCGTGCGCGAGCGTTGTGGCGGCCCTTGATGATGCCGTACAGCCGCAGGACTCGCGGTGGACGAATGTCGACTTGAGCCGAACGTTTCGGCTCGGTAGCTCGGGGTCGGTGAGGCGGGAGAGGACCAGGTTCGCGGCTTGCACTCCCATCGTCTCGGTGGGCTGTGCTATCGCGGTCAGGCCAGGGTGGAAGAGATCAGCCCATTCGAAGTCGTCAAAGCAGACGACAGCGAGATCGTCGGGGATCCGGACGCCGATCTCCTTCGCCGTGCGCAGCACGCCGATGGTCATGGTGTGGTTGGCCACCACGAGGGCAGTGGGAGGTCTGTCGAGGGCCATCAGCTGGCGTAGTGCAATCCGCGCTCCTGCCGCGGTGGAGTCGCCGTCGAGTTGCAGAGCGCGGTGGAAAGCCCGCTTGCTCCGCTGTAGGCCAAGCCGGTAACCCTGGATGCGTTCAGTCGTCGTGGTCAGTCCGGTGCGACCGCTGATCATGGCGATCCGGCGATGTCCGAGGCCGGCAAGGTGATCGACCAGTTCAGCGGTGGGCTGCACGCTCTCAGCGGCGACCTGGTCGACATCGGCTGGAACCGGCCGATCGATCACCACGACCGGAACACCTTGTTTCGCGGTGTAGCTCAAGATCCTGGTCGAGTCCCCGACGGGGGCGAGGATCACCGCGTCGACGTGCTTGCGGAGGAGTTCTGCGACTGCTTGAACCTCTCCGGCAGATTCGTCGTGGGTGTCGGAAAGCAGCAGTGAGTACCCGGCCATGGAGAGCGTCTCTTCGATGCTGTGGACAACAGCACCGAAGTACAGATGGGAGATGGCGGACATGGCCAGGCCGACGGTCTTGAGCCCGTGAGTAGCAAGGGTGCGCTGCAGATCGTTGGGGACGTAGCCGACCTCTGAGGCGGCTTCAAAGACAAGCTCAGCGGTCGCTGGGGCGACGCGGCGGGTGCGGTTGACCACGTGGGACACGGTCGTGATCGATACGCCGGCACGTTTGGCGACGTCCGACATTGTCGCGGCGCGTCGGGAACCAGAGCCTGCCACGCGTAAAACTCCCATCAATTATGCGCAACAGTTTGCGCAATCGATGGCGCAAACCTAGCGCAGTTACGTGGCTCCCGTTAAGGTGCCTCTCAGACAACGTCGTCTCACGGCGGCGCAACGCAGCCGGTCTACGGAGGAACACATGCAACCACGCTCACGTACCCTACGCAGGGCGCTCGTACCCCTTGCCCTACTCGCCCTGAGCGCCGGAAGCCTGGCGGCGTGCGGTGGTGACAGCGGCTCCGGCAGCACCAGCGGCGGTGATCAGGTTGCCGTCACCTTGATCACGAAGACCAGCACCAACCCGTTCTTCATCGCCATGCAGCAGGGCGCTGAGGCGGCCGGCAAGACCAACAACGTGAGCATCACCACGGCGGCCGGCAAGGAGGACGGTGACGAGGCCACCCAAATCCAGGCCATCGAAGCCGCGGTTGCACGCGGGGACGACGGCATCTTGATCACCCCGGCTACCGACGGAGTCAATCCGGCCATCCAGGAAGCCCGCGATGCCGGGCTGTACGTCATCGCCTTGGACACGCCTCCCAACCCGCCCGACGTCGTGGACATCACCTTTGCCACCGACAACTTCAAGGCAGGTGAGGAAATCGGCAAATGGGCCGCCGGGACCCTTGACGGCAAGAAGGCCACCATCGCTCTGCTCGACCTGTTCAACGACAAGATCGCCTCCGTCGACTACAACCGTGACCAGGGCTTTCTGACCGGCATGGGGATCGACACCAAGGACAAGCTCAAGAACGGTGACGAGGACAAGACCGGCAAGTACACCGGGGGGAAGGGCGGCGACTACGAGATTGTCTGCAACGAGCCGACCAACGGCTCCCAGGATAAGGGCAGGACCGCGATGGAAACCTGCCTCAACAGCTCCAAGGACATCAACCTCGTCTATACCATCAATGAGCCGGCCGCGGCCGGCGCCAACGAAGCCCTCCAGGCGGCTGGGCTCAAGAATGTGCTCATCGTCTCCGTCGATGGCGGGTGCGACCCCGGCCTTACCTCGGTCAAGAGCGGCGTGATCGGCGCGACCTCACAGCAATACCCGGTCAAGATGGCCGAGCTGGGCGTCGAGGCGATCGCCAAGTTCAAGGCCACCGGCGAAAAGCCAGCTGTGACCCCCGGTCTTGAGTTCTTCGACACGGGCGTCGCCTTGGTTACCGACAAGCCGGTCTCCGGCGTGGACAGCATCGACGTCGCCAAGGGCACCGAGCTCTGCTGGGGCGGATAAGTCGGCTTCCGGCTGGCTGGTTTGTGCTTGTTGAGAGACACCAGCTAGCCGGGCCAGCTCGACTCGCATTCAAGACAAACGCACCTCAAGGCAAGGAAGCCCTCATGAGCGTAGACACCCAAGCGCCGGCCACCGCGGCTGAGCAGTTTGCCAGGAGACGGCAGTCACCACTCCAGCGCATCCAGCACCTGCTGCACGCGCATCCGTCCCTCAGCCCGCTGATGGTGCTGATCATTTCCTGCATCGTTTTCACCATCATCAATCCGCGGTTCGCTCAGCCTGGCACCATCTCGATCATCCTGCAGCAGACCGCTGTCATCGCTGCGCTGGCTATCGGCCAGACCCTGGTTATCCTTACCGCCGGCATCGATTTGTCGGCTGGGGCTATTTCGATCTTGTCAATGTTGTTGATGGCTAATCTGGCGGTCAACAACGGAGTTCCGGGGTTCCTGGCCATCCTGATCGGGATTGCCTTCGGCACCGCCTGCGGGTTCTGCAACGGATTGCTCGTCACGCGGCTCGGGCTTCCACCGTTCATCGTCACGCTCGGAACGCTGAGTATCTTCACCGCCATCGGTCTGCTGTACTCCGGCGGCGCCAGTGTCGGCAAGGCGAAGATGCCCGACATCCTCAACGTGATGGGGACCCGGTTCCCGATCGGCCCGTTCAACATCACCTTGGGCGTCCTGGTCGTCATTGCACTGGCGGCTGTGGTGGGCTTCGCGCTGAGCCAGACTGCCTGGGGGCGGCACGTGTACGCCGTCGGTGACGACATCGAGGCCGCCCGGCTGGCCGGCATCCAGGTCAACCGGGTGCTGCTCAGCGTCTACACCGTGGCGGGCCTGATCTACGGCTTCACCGCCTGGGTGCTGATCGGACGGGCCGGCACGGCCAGCCCGAACGCCATCGTCGGCGCCAACTTGGAGACCATCACGGCCGTGGTGATCGGCGGTACCAGCCTCTTCGGCGGCCGCGGTGGCATCCTCGGCACCATGTTGGGTGCGCTGATCGTGTACGCGTTCAACACCGGCCTGGCTCTGGCCGGTGTCGACGACCAACTCCGCATCCTGACCATCGGCGTCCTGATCATTGTCGCCGTCTCGATCGACCAGTGGATCCGAAAGGTCAAGGCATAAACATGACTACCTCACCTACACCTACGGCGACCGCTACCGACGAGAAGTACCGCGGGCCCGCCGGTGAGCTCGTCGACCCCAGCACGACCGTGCTGTCTGCCCGCGACCTGGTCAAGACCTTCGGGCGCGTCATCGGCCTCGACGGCGTCAGCTTCGATCTCAAGGCCGGCGAGGTGCTGGCCATCATCGGCGACAACGGGGCCGGCAAGTCCACCCTGATCAAGGCGGTGACCGGTGCCATCGTGCCGGACGCCGGCCAGGTCTTCCTGGACGGCCGCGAAGTGCACTTCCGCTCTCCTCAGGATGCACGCCAAGCGGGCATCGAGACGGTGTACCAGACGCTGGCTGTGGCGCCGGCGCTCGACATCGCCGCCAACATGTTCCTCGGCCGGGAGCGCCGTCGTAAGGGACCACTGGGGTCGATCTTCAGGATGCTCGACAAGAGCGGCATGAAGACGGACGCGGGGAAGTCCATGGCGAACCTGGGCATCGCCACGATCCAGAACATGTCACAGGCGGTCGAGACGTTGTCCGGCGGCCAGCGCCAGGCGGTCGCGGTAGCGCGGGCGGCCACCTTTGCGACCAAGTTCGTGGTGCTGGACGAGCCCACCGCAGCCTTGGGTGTGAAGGAGACCGGCCAAGTGCTGAACCTCATCCAGCAGATCAAGGCCAAGGGGCTCCCCGTGATCTTGATCAGTCACAACATGCCGAACGTGTTCGAGGTCGCTGACCGGATCCACATCGCCCGGCTCGGTGGCTGCGCCGGAGTCATCACGCCACAGTCACACACCCCTACCGAGGCGGTGGCGATCATGACCGGCGCTACGACACTGGAGAAGGGCTAGACGGAGGAGGATGAACATTGTCACCGGGTACATCCCGACTCCTGAGGGCGTTGCCGCGGTCGACTTCGCTATCGAGCAGGCCAAGACTTCCGGGGCTACCTTGACGGTTGTGAACACCGGCCGGGGTGGGGACTACTCCGATCCGGTTTTCGCCACGTCGCAGGACATTGACGCCCTGGATGCTGAACTCCGCGCTGCCGGCATCCGACACGAGATCCTGCAGCCGACAGATGGGGAGTCCGCCGCGGTCAGCATCCTCGCCGCGGCCGAGCAGGTGGCTGCTGACTTGATCGTGATCGGGATCCGACGCCGCTCACCGGTGGGCAAGCTGATCACCGGGAGTACGGCGCAGGCCGTCCTGCTGGGTGCAGACTGCCCGGTGGTGGCCGTCAAGCCCAAACGCTGACGCCGTCCTCTCCGAAGGTGCCTCGGCGTTTGTAGTTTCTACCGGTGTCGGGGCGGCCCCGTGTCGTGTCAGCCCGGCGGCAGGAACTCCGGTCCCGCTGTCGCGCTCGGCGGGTGGTGTGGCGCCGGCGGGTGCTGCGCGCCCGTTGGACTCGGAGGACGCTGCGCGGGAGGGGCAGGGTCGGTTGCGGCCAGCGGAAGGGCGACGCTGAAAGTGGTGCGGCCTGGTTGGCTCTCTACTGACACGACACCTCGATGTGCCTCGACCACGGCCGACACGATGGCCAACCCGAGTCCGGTGCTGGCTCCCTGAGCCGCGCCCGCCGCCCGTACCCGGCTGGTATCGGCCCGGGTGAAGCGCTCGAACACCTGGTCGGCGATATCGGCCGGGATCCCCGGGCCGTTGTCTGTCACCGTGATGACAGCCCGGCCCCCTTCTTCGCTGAGTGCTGTCTCCACCCGGGTGCCCGGTGGCGTGTGGGTCCGGGCGTTGGCCAGCAGGTTCACCAGCACCTGGTACAGCCGGTGCTTGTCACCCAAGGCGACGACCGGCTCCTCCGGCAGCTGCAAGGTCCAGCTGTGCTCCGGCCCGGCAACTCGGGCGTCGCTGACAGCGTTGATCACCATCTCGGTCAGGTCGGCCGGTTGCAGGTCGAGATCCGGCCCCGAATCGAGCCGAGCCAGCAGCAGCAGATCCTCGACCAGACGCGACATCCGCTCTGCCTCCGACTCCACCCGGGACATTGCGTACGCGTCGTCGGCCGACATCGCGGCCCTGTTGCGGCGGGTCAGCTCGGCGTAGCCGCGAATGGCAGCCAGCGGGTTTCGCAGCTCATGGGACGCATCGGCGACGAACTGGCGGACCTTGACCTCGCTCGCCTGACGGGCCGCCAGGGCGCCGTCGACGTTGTTCAGCATGTGGTTGAAAGCCTGCCCGACCCGGCCCACCTCGTTGGTGGGGTTGGCATCCTGTGGCGGTACCCGGATGGCCAACGCCACCTCGCCGCGGTCCAGCTCCAGCTGTGACACCTGCTGCGCGGTCGCGGCGACCCGGTTCAGCGGCCGCAGGCTCCGTTCCACCAGCGAGCGGGCCACCACAGCCGCGCCCGCCATGGCCAGCAGCGAGAGCACGATCTCCAGTCCCACCAGCCTGATCAGCGTCTCGTCCACCTCCCGCAGCGGGACGCCTACCACGACGGTCCCCCTAACGGTGCCTGACGAACCGGAGATGACTTTGTACGCCACCACCCGGTAGCGGTGCAGCTCCTGACCGAGGTCGACTGACTCCTCGCCTCCGTCGGTCGGCACGTCCTTGAGCCGCTCGACTACTGCTTCCGGGAGGGCGGGTGGTCGCCTCATCTCGGTCAGGATGCCTGATCGGACGATGCTCCCGTCGGGTCCGAAGGAGGCGTACAGGGTCCCGATCGGCTGACCGGGTTGCAGCAGACCGTTCCTCTGGTCGTTGTCGTATTCGAAGCTCCGTTTGAGCCGGTCGATGACGAGCCTCAGCTGGCCGTCCACTTGGGTGCTCAGCAGCTGTTGAGCGCCCACCGTGATGGCGCTGCTCAACAAGATGGCGGCCGCCGCCACCAGCAGAACCACCCGGACGACCAGCTGCCGGCCGAGCGTGCCGGGACCCATCGAGGCGTGCCGATTCGGCGCCTCGGCGTTGTCGGTCGGCTGGTCCAGGGTCATCAGGCCGCCGGTCGGAGGACGTACCCAGCTCCGCGCATGGTGTGGATCATTGGAGCCCGGTCGGCGTCGATCTTTTTGCGGAGGTACGAGATGTAGAGCTCGACCACGTTGGCCTGGCCGCCGAAGTCGTAGTTCCAGACGCGGTCCAGGATCTGGGCCTTGCTCAGCACCCGCCGCGGGTTGCGCATCAGGTAGCGGAGCAGCTCGAATTCGGTGGCGGTCAGCTGGATCTGTGCCCCGCCGCGGGTCACTTCATGGCTGTCCTCATCCAGCGCCAGGTCGCCCACCACCAGCGTTGAGTCACTTTTGGTCAGCGCGGCGCCGGTCCGGCGGAGCAGCGACCGCAGCCGGGCGATCAGCTCCTCAAGACTGAACGGCTTGGTCACGTAGTCGTCCCCGCCAGCGGTCAGGCCACCGATGCGGTCCTCGACCGCGTCCTTGGCGGTGAGGAAGATGACCGGGACGTCGGGGTCCTCGGTCCGGATCCGCCGCATCACCTCAAGGCCATCGAAGTCGGGCAGCATCATGTCCAGCACGATTGCGTCGGGACGGGTCTCCCGCGCGACCTTCACGGCTTCCGAGCCGGAGCCCGCGGTGCTGACCTGCCAGCCCTCGTACCGCATCGCCATCGACAGCAACTCGGTCAGACTCGACTCGTCGTCCACGGCCAGAACCCTGATAGCGGTTCCGTCCGGTCGGGTGAGTTGAGCCTTGGTGTTATCGGTACGTGCCATGTGAACAGGAAAGCATCGCATCCCTGAGTCTGGCTATGACGATGCTGTGCGTCACCTGTGAATGGCTCACTCGGGGACGCGCGCCGTCCCGCTCAGAAGTACGACGGGGCCCGGTTTTCGGCCTCGACCTCGCCGTCTTCCTCCGACGGGGTCCGCCGGAACAGCTGGTCGACGGAGGCCCGGCCGGCGCCGAACACGACGAAGACGAGTGCCAGTACGCCCAGCGCGACGTTGTACTCGTAACCGCCGACGTAGTTGCCCTGGAGGTCGGTGAGGTACCTGCCCCGGAAGTAGTTGGTGTAGCTGATGGTCAGCACCTGCTGGACCAGCACGGCGAGAGCGACCAGCGGAGTGAGGGCGCCGACGATGAGGAAGATGCCGCCCACGAGCTCGAGCAGCGTCGCGCCGTACGCGGCGACCTCCGGGTACGGGGTGCCGAACTGTCGCAGATAGTCGATCTGGCTCTGCACACCCAGATGCTGCCAGCGGCGCCAGCCGTGAGCGATCAGGATGCCGCCGAGCCCGATCCGGGCAAGGAGCAGAGCGATATCGCGAAGAACCTGCAGGAACGGGTGCGGCGTCCGCCGTCGGGAAGTGTTGCCGGCCATCAAAGAAACTCTCTGTGTGGGAACTCGCGCCAACCGTACGCATCTGCGGCCGCTTTGAGAGGTCAACGCGCCGGTCGCGGAATCGCCGCGCGGACGTGCCCGAGCTCCGGGGAAACCCTGACCGAGAGTTGAGTCAAACCGGCTCAACCCGGGGTTGATAAGAGCTCGCTCATGGTGCATAGTTGAGCGCAGGCGGCTCAAGGCGTTAGTAGTGTCGCCCCCCAAAACATCCAGCAAGTTCACGGAGGAACTACTCATGGCTCGTGCAGTCGGTATTGACCTCGGTACGACGAACTCAGTCGTCGCCGTCCTGGAAGGTGGAGAGCCCACCGTCATCCCCAACGCCGAAGGTGCGCGTACCACCCCTTCGGTCGTCGCGTTCGCCAAGAGCGGCGAGGTGCTAGTCGGCGAGGTCGCCAAGCGCCAGGCCGTCACCAACGTCGACCGCACCATCCGCTCGGTCAAGCGCCACATGGGCACCGACTGGAAGGTGAAGATCGACGACAAGGACTACCGTCCGCAGCAGATCAGTGCGTTTGTGCTGCAGAAGCTGAAGCGCGACGCCGAGGCCTACCTCGGTGAGAAGGTGACCAACGCTGTCATCACTGTTCCGGCCTACTTCTCCGACGCCGAGCGCCAGGCCACTAAGGAAGCCGGCGAGATCGCCGGGCTGCAGGTCGACCGGATCATCAACGAGCCGACCGCGGCTGCGCTCGCCTACGGCCTGGACAAGGCCGGCGCCGACCAGACCATCCTGGTCTTCGACCTCGGTGGTGGCACCTTCGACGTGTCGCTGCTGGAGATCGGTGACGGTGTCTTCGAGGTCAAGGCGACCAAGGGCGATAACCGCCTCGGCGGCGACGACTGGGACTCCCGGATCGTCGACTGGCTGGTGAAGCAGTTCAAGAGCAAGTTCGGCACCGACCTGTCCCAGGACAAGATCGCTCGCCAGCGTCTGCAGGAGTCCGCGGAGAAGGCGAAGATCGAGCTCAGTTCGGCCAGCGAAACCTCGATCAACCTGCCGTACATCACCCTCGGTGAGTCCGGTCCCCTGCACCTGGAGGAGAAGCTGACCCGTTCGGAGTTCCAGCGCCTCACCTCCGACCTGCTGGACCGCTGCCGTACCCCCTTCAACGCGGTGCTGTCCGACGCCAACATTTCGCTCAGCAAGATCGACCACGTGATCCTTGTCGGTGGCTCCACCCGGATGCCCGCCGTCGTCGACCTCGTCAAGGAGCTGACCGGCGGCAAGGAACCCAACAAGGGTGTCAACCCCGATGAGGTCGTTGCCCTCGGCGCCAGCCTGCAGGCCGGCGTGCTGAAGGGTGAGGTCAAGGACGTACTGCTGCTCGACGTGACCCCGCTGAGCCTCGGCATCGAGAACAAGGGTGGCGTGATGACCAAGATCATCGAGCGCAACACCACCATCCCGACCAAGCGGTCGGAGGTCTTCACCACGGCCGACGACAACCAGCCCTCGGTGATGATCCAGGTGTACCAGGGCGAGCGCGACTTCGCTCGCGACAACAAGTCCCTCGGCAACTTCGAGCTGACCGGTCTGCCGCCGGCACCGCGCGGTGTGCCGCAGGTCGAGGTCGCCTTCGACATCGACGCCAACGGCATCGTGCACGTCTCCGCCAAGGACCTTGCCACCGGCAAGGAGCAGTCGATGACCGTCACCGGTGGATCGGCCCTGGGCAAGGAGGACATCGACCGGATGGTCAAGGAAGCCGAGGCGAACGCCGAGGACGACCGCAAGCGTCGCGAGGCCGTCGAGCTCCGCAACGAGGCCGACGTGCTGGTGTTCCGGACCGAGAAGCTGCTGAGCGAGAACGCCGACAAGATCACCGAGGACGTCAAGGCCCCGGTGGAGGAGTCGCTGACCGAGCTCAAGGCCGCCCTCGAGGGCACCGATGACGACGCAGTCAAGGCTGCGGTGGAGAAGCTCAACACCACCAGCGCCGCCCTCGGCCAGGCCATGTACGCGGCCGCCCAGGCAGCGCAGTCGCAGGGGGCCCCGGCCGAGGCCGGCGCGCCGAGCGAGCACGCTGACTCCAACGGCAGCTCCAGCGACGACGATGTCGTCGATGCAGAGATCGTCGACGACGAGAAGCCGAGCGAGGCCAAGTGACCGACCGGGAAGCAGAGACCGAGCAAAACGGACCGGTGATCCGGGACAAGCGCCGGATCGATCCCGACACCTTCGAGGTGCGCCCGACGCCTACCGCGTCTGGCCCCTCGGAGGGGGCTGGGACGGAGGAGCCGGTGACCCAGACCAAGGTGGATGGAGTCGAGCTGACCCAGCTCAAGACGGCGCTGAGCGAACGCACGGCGGACCTGCAGCGGCTTCAGGCGGAGTACGTCAACTACAAGCGCCGGGTTGATCGGGACCGGGACCTGTCCCGTGCCGCCGGTGTGGAGGGCGTGTTGCGCGACCTGTTGACGGTGCTGGACAACCTCCGTTCGGCCCGGCTGCACGAGGAGCTGTCCGCCGGTTTCAAGGCAGTGGCCGAGGAGATCGAGCGGGTGGCCGGAAAGTACGGCCTGGAGTCCTTCGGCGAGAAGGGCGATCCCTTCGACCCGCACATCCACGAAGCGCTACTCCATGCCCATGCCGACGGGATCGACGGCCCGACCTGCGTCGAGATTCTGCAGCCGGGCTACCGGATCAAGGACAAGGTGATCCGGCCCGCGCGGGTTGCGGTCGCCGAACCGTCCGAACCGGCGACAAGCGCCTCGGCTGAGCCAGCCGCCGGCACCGACGAAATCGGGTCCGACGAGCAGACCGCCTAGCCGAAACCACCGATGTACACGCATCAGCCGATAACGAAGGAGGGGAGACGTCGATGAGTACGAAGGACTGGATCGAGAAGGACTTCTACAAGGTCCTCGGCGTCTCCAAGGACGCCGCACCAGAAGACATCAAGAAGGCGTACCGGAAGCTGGCCCGGGCCAACCACCCTGACCAGAACCCGGGCAATCCGGAGGCCGAGAGGCGTTTCAAGGAGGTCTCCGAGGCCAACGACGTCCTGTCCAGCGACAGCAAGCGCAAGGAGTACGACGAGGCTCGCCGGCTCTTCGGCGGCGGCGGCTTCCGCTTCCCGCGTGGCGGCGGCAGCCAGAGCGGTAGCCCGGTGGACGACCTGTTCCGGCAGGCGTCGCAGGGCGACGGCAGCTTCTCCGACCTGTTCGGTGGCCTCTTCAACAACCCCGGGACTCGGACCAGCCGTACGTCAGCGGGTCGGGGACCGAGGCGTGGCAGCGACGTCGAAGGCGAGGTAACGGTCGAGTTCGTGGAGGCCATCGAAGGCGTCACAGTCGGCATGCAGATGGTGTCCGACGCCGCCTGCGCCGCCTGCCACGGGACCGGCGCCAAGGCCGGAACTGTGCCGCACGTCTGTCCCACCTGCCAGGGCAGCGGCATGCAGACATCCGCCTCCGGCGGTGTCTTCGCGGTCACCGAACCCTGCAAGGACTGCCGCGGCCGCGGGATGGTGGTCGACGACCCCTGCCCGGTCTGCCACGGGTCCGGCCGAGGTCGGTCCACCAACACCATGCAGGTCCGGATCCCGGCGGGCGTGACCGACGGTCAACGGATCCGGCTGAAGGGCAAGGGTGGCGCAGGCGAGAACGGCGGTGCGCCCGGTGACCTCTACGTCGTCGTCCACGTCAGGCCCCACCCGGTCTTCGGGCGCAAGGGCGACAACCTCACTCTGACAGTGCCGGTGACCTTCACGGAGGCGGCGCTGGGGGCCGAGATCGAGGTACCCACGCTGGGTGGCCCGTCGGTTCGGCTCCGCGTTCCACCGGGGACTCCGAACGGGCGTACGTTCCGGGTTCGAGGCAAGGGCGTTGCCCGCCGCGACGGCACCCACGGCGACCAGCTCGTCAGTGTGGAGGTCGTCGTGCCGGAGTCGCTGAACGATCGGGCCCGCGAAGCGCTGCACAGCTATGCCGAGGCCGTGGGTGCGGTGAACCCGAGAGCCAGGCTGTTCTCGGCCCAGCCGTCCCGCCCGAACTAGGAGCCCGCCGTGACTGCTGAACAGCTGCCGCAGCTCATCGACAACGATGCGCCCGTCTTCGTGATCTCGGTCGCCGCGCAGCTCGCCGGGATGCATCCGCAGACGCTGCGGAGCTACGACCGGATGGGCCTGGTGTGCCCGCGGCGTGCGGCGGGTCGTAGCCGGCGCTACGCCGCCCGCGACATCGCCCGGCTGCGGTTGATCCAGCGGCTGTCCCAGGACGAGGGCATCAACCTCGAGGGCATCCGACGGATCCTGCAGATGGAGAACGAGCTCGACGAGCTACGGGCACAGGTCACTGAGCTGGCCCACCTGCTCGCGGCCAGCCGTGCCGCCCCGCCGGCGTCGCGGGTGTTCACCGCCGACCCCGGGGGTGGCGTCTACGTCGCGGGCCGCGGCCGCACCCGCATCTGGTCCGCCCCCAAAGCACTTGAAGGACGCTCGACCCTGTGAACCCTCGCTTCGCCGCGTGGGGCAGAGGGACGCCCACTCGCACGGCTCGCATCACGGGGCCGTGAACAACTAAACACGAAGGAACTGCGATGGATACCCAGAAACTGACAACCAAGAGTCGCGACGCTGTCTCGGCGGCGCTTCGCAACGCGTTGACGGCCGGCAACCCCACCGCTGAGCCGCAGCACCTGCTGCATGCGCTCCTGATGGTGCCCGGCAACACGGTCGCGCCGCTGCTCGGCGCGGTAGGCGCAGACCCGGCTGTGGTGGATGCCGCTGCGCAGGGCGCCATTTCGAAGCTGCCGTCGGCCAGCGGGTCCTCGGTCAGCCAGCCGACCATGTCGGGTGCGCTGGCCCGGGTGCTGGCCGATGCGGAGACCCGCGCCGAGCAGCTCGGTGACGCCTTCGTTGCCACCGAGCACCTGCTGATCGCGCTCGCCTCGGTCCCCTCCGATGCCAAGAAAATCCTCACCGATCTGCACGTCCGCGCCGACGCGTTGGTCACCGCCTTCAACCAGGCCCGCGGAGACAAGCGGGTCACGAGCGCAGAGTCCGAGGGAACCTCCTCCGCGCTCGATCAGTACGGCGTCGACCTGACTGAGCAGGCCCGCGAAGGCAGGCTTGATCCAGTCATCGGTCGGGACAGCGAGATCCGGCGGGTGGTCCAGGTACTGGCCCGCCGGACCAAGAACAACCCGGTACTGATCGGCGAACCCGGCGTCGGGAAGACCGCCGTTGTCGAAGGGCTGGCACAGCGGCTGGTCGCCGGTGATGTACCCGACTCGCTGAAGGGCCGCCGGCTGATCTCGCTGGACCTGCCGTCGATGGTGGCGGGCGCCAAGTACCGCGGTGAGTTCGAGGAGCGGCTCAAGGCCGTGCTGGCGGAGATCCGCGACGCCGAGGGCCAAGTGATCACCTTCATCGACGAGCTGCACACCGTCGTCGGGGCGGGCGCGAGCGGCGACTCATCGATGGATGCGGGCAACATGCTCAAGCCGATGCTGGCGCGTGGTGAGCTGCGGATGATCGGTGCCACCACGCTGGACGAGTACCGGGAGCGGATCGAGAAGGACCCTGCCCTCGAGCGCCGGTTCCAGCAGGTCTTCGTCGGCGAGCCGTCGGTCGAGGACACCATCGCCATCCTGCGCGGGTTGCGGGAGCGGTACGAGGCGCACCACAAGGTTGCAATCACCGACACCGCGCTCGTCGCGGCAGCGTCGCTGTCCAACCGGTACATCACCTCCCGCCAGCTTCCCGACAAGGCGATCGACCTGATCGACGAGGCTGCCTCCCGGCTACGGATGGAGATTGACTCATCGCCGGAGGAGATTGACCAGCTTCGGCGCCAGGTCGACCGGATGACGATGCAGCAGCTCGCGTTGGAGAAGGAGCAGGACGCAGGCAGCATCGAGCGGCTGAACCGCCTTCAGGCCGAGCTGGCCGATGCACAGGAGGAGCTCCGATCACTTGAGGCGCGATGGGCGGCCGAGAAGCAGGGCCTCAACCGGGTCGGTGACCTGAAGATGAAGATCGACGAGCTCCGCAGTGAAGCTGACCGTGCGCTCCGCGAAGGCGACCTGGTCCGGGCCAGCGAGATCTCCTACGGCGCGATTCCGGCGCTGGAGAAGGACCTCGAGCAGGCTGACACCGTCGAGTCGCAGACGCCGTCGATGGTGTCGGAGCAGGTCGGTCCCGGGGATATCGCCGAGGTAGTGGCCAACTGGACCGGTATCCCGGTCGGCCGGCTGCTGCAGGGCGAGAGCGAGAAGCTGCTGCAGATGGAGGACCGGATCGCGGAGCGGCTGATCGGCCAGCGCAAGGCCGTGGTGGCCGTCTCGCATGCGGTGCGGCGCTCCCGGGCCGGGATCTCCGACCCCAACCGACCGACCGGATCGTTCTTGTTCCTGGGGCCCACCGGCGTCGGCAAGACCGAGCTGGCCAAGGCGCTGGCGGAGTTCCTGTTCGACGACGAGCACGCCATGATCAGGATCGACATGAGCGAGTACTCCGAGAAGCACTCGGTGTCCCGGCTGGTCGGTGCTCCCCCCGGCTACATCGGCTACGAGGAAGGCGGACAGCTCACCGAGGCCGTCCGGCGACGCCCGTACTCGGTGGTCCTGCTGGATGAGGTGGAGAAGGCGCACAGTGAGGTCTTCGACATCCTGCTGCAGGTGCTCGACGACGGCCGGCTGACCGATGGGCAAGGACGGACCGTCGACTTCCGCAACGTGATCTTGATCCTCACCTCCAACCTCGGCTCCCAGTTCCTGGCCGACCAGACGTTGGACGCCGAGACTAAGCGGAACGCGGTGATGGGCGTGGTCAGGGGTGCCTTCAAGCCGGAGTTCTTGAACCGGCTGGATGAGGTCGTGCTGTTCGAACCGCTGGGGACCGAGGACCTAGCGAAGATCGTCGACATCAACCTGTCCCGGCTGAACGCCAGGCTCGCCGACCGCCGGATCTCGGTGGACGTCACCCAGGCCGCCCGGGACTGGCTGGCGCTGACCGGTTTCGACCCGGTCTACGGCGCCCGGCCGCTGCGCCGGCTGGTCCAGTCAACCATCGAGGACCAGCTGGCGAGCAAGGTGTTGTCGAACGAGGTGGTCGAGGGCTCAGCGGTCACCTTCGACCTCGACGACGACGCCGACGGGCTGGTGGTCGTTCCGGACCGACGCCCGGTCCAGGTCTGAGCCCAAGGATCGGTTCACAAGCGGTTGCTGGCCTCGGCGGCGAACTGGCCGAAGGTGATGGTGCCGGCGAGGCTGTCCGGAGCGAGGTTGTGGCCGGCCCGGTAGGCGGCGAAGGTCTTGCCCGGTAGCCGGGCAGACAGCAGCCGCCGCCGTGACCCGAGGGCCTCGATCGTGATCTCGGCGAAGTCCTTCGCCGAGGCGACCTCCGGGCCGCCGATGTCGGGTACTCGCCCGGACGGACCCGCCTGCACCAGACCGGCAAGCTGGGCGGCGACGTCGCGGACATCGATGGGCTGGAAGCGAATGGCGGGTGCGATAACCAGCGGAAGTCGCCGCTGGCTGGCGAAGAGCCCGAACACCAGGTCGTGGAACTGAGTCGACCGGAGGATCGTCCAGGGCAGGCCGGAGCCCTGGACGAGGTCTTCGGTGGCGAGCTTCGCGCGGTAGTAGAACAGCGGTATCCGGTCCACGCCGACGATTGAGGTGTAGATCAGATGCGGACGCCCCGCTGCGTTGGCGGCCTTGATCAGATGTCCGGCAGAGTCGGGATCCCCTCGCCCACTGGTGGCCAGATGAACGATGGTGTCGATGTTCAGCAGCGCCTCGGCGAGGCCCCTGCCGGTGCTGAGGTCACCGGTGGCCCAGGTATCCGGATCGCGTCCGGCCGGTGCCGCTCCTCGGCTGAGGATACGTACCCGATCGCCCTTGTGGAGCAGCGACCGCTCAGCTGCCCTGCCCAAGCGTCCGGTCCCACCGGTCAACAACACTGAAGCCATCCGGGTGCTCCCGACTCGTTCGGCGTCGGCCGACATCGGTCGACGGGGATCCCGAGGATAATGGGCCGGTGCGAAGCGGTGACATAGTGCTGCGTCCAGGTGAGGGGGGCGTCGTGCTCATCCCCGACCGGGCATACCCCAACGCGTTCATGCTGCGGATGGGGCGGACGGACCAGTCCTATGTTGATCTTGACGATCCGCTTCGGCTCGAGTTCGACTACGTCCAGCGGATCGCCGACGCCATCGACGCCCACGCGCCGGAAGGCGACAGGATCCGGATCGTCCACCTTGGGGGCGCTGCACTGACGCTGCCGCGCTACGTCAGCGTCACCCGGCCGCAGTCGGCGCAGATCGTGCTGGAACCCGATGCGGAACTGACGGCGTTCGTCCGTGAGCACCTGCCGCTGCCCCGACGGAGCGGGATCAAGGTCCGCGGCATCGACGGCCGCTCAGGTGTGGCTGAGCTGCGGGACGACTTCGCCGACGTGGTGGTAGTCGACGCTTTCGACGGTCCCCGGGTGCCGGCCGAGCTGACCACCACCGAGTTCTTTGCCGACGTTCGCCGAGTGCTCGTCGATGGCGGCACTGTGCTACTCAACATCACCGACCGGGCACCGTTCGGGTACGGCCGCCGGGTGATGGCGGCGGTGGATTCGGTGTTTCCGCACAGTGCCTTGAGCGCTGAGCCCGCCACCTTGAAGGGCCGTCGGTTCGGCAACGTGTTGATCGCCGGTTCGACGGCCACGCTGCCGCTGGCCGACCTGGCCCGCAAGGCTGGGAGCTCGGCGTTCCCGTACCGGGTGGTCCATGGCGACCGGCTGGCTCAACTCGTCGGTGGTGGTGCGCCCTTCACCGACGCCGATGCCGAGATGTCGCCCCAGCCGCCCCAGGGGATGACCCACTTCGCCTGACCGGGACGCACAGGGACGCAGAAAGGCGGGCTCGAAGGAGCCCGCCTTTCTGCGTGAAATGGTGCGTGCTGCGGTTAGCCGTTCGTGACGGTGAACGGTGCGGTGATGGCGCCGTTGCTGGACCTGACGATGACCCTGCCCGGGTTCGTCGTCGGGACACCGGCACGGAGGCGCCAGTCGTACGTCGTGCCGGCGGCGGGCGGGGCGGCGGTGGTCAGGGTCGCCTGCAGGGTGCCGATCTGCGTTCCGGCGGTCCCATCAGCGTTGACTCGGTAGACGGTGACGGTGCCGTTGAGCGCCGAGCTGGTACCGGTGATCCGGAAGTCGCTGGCCTTCCACTTCGCCGTCCCGACGGTCAGGTTCTCGGTTGTGAGGGCCCGGACCTCGTTGGAGGCGTCGCTCTTGCCAGCCGCGTTGATCGCGACGACTGTGAACCGGTAGGCCCTGGAGCCGGCGAGGCCGGCGACCGTCTGGGTCAGGTTGGTCGTCTCACCTGGCTGCTGGGTGGCGGGCAGCGCTACACCGGCATCGGTGGCGGCCGTGACCTGGTAGCCGGTTGCGTTGTCCACCTTGGCCCAGGTCAGCTTGACGGAGGTCTTGCCGAGGTCAGTCCCGGTGGGCTGGCTCAGCACCGGCGGGGTCAGCGACCCGGGCTGCTCCGCGATGGGCTTCTTGTAGAAGCCCAGGACCTGCTTGGAGATGTTGCCCGCGCGGTCGATAGCGACGGCATGGACCTCGGTCAGGTCTCCCACCGCGATGGGTGACCTGTACAGCTGAGCAGTGTCCGTGGGCAGGTCGCCCTCGACCACCGGGGCGCCGTTGGTGGTGAAGTAGACATCCGCCGCAGACTCGCTCAGCAGGGAGACGGTCGAGGCCTCGACCGCAGCGTCAGCGGTGTCACCGGGAGCCGGGGTGGCGTTGAGGATAGGCACCGTCTGGTCAGCCGGCAGCTCTCCGGTGCCCGTCTGCGGTGCCAGGATGAACGGATCCCCGATCGTGGCGCCCGTTATCGTGCGGACCTCGACGCTGTAGTCGGCGACGGCCGGATCGACGGTCAGGGTCACGCCTGTCGCAGTGGCGGCGGTACGGGCGCCGACCAGTGTGTTGTCCGCCTTGAGGGCCTCGACACTGTAGCCGGTGATTGCGGCAGCGCCGGGAATCGGCTCAGCCGGGGTCCACTTGACGGCCAGCTTGGTCTTATCAGCCGTTGAGCGAGTGGCGGTGTAGCTCGCCTTCGGTGGTGCCACGTCGCCCGGGCCCGCTGGGCAGCCGCCCATGCCGGGGCCGCCGAGTTCGCCGAACTCGGAGATTGTCAGGCCCTGACGGTTGGCGTCCGCGTCCTCCACCTGCCAGGACATGAAGCGCTCGACCTTGGTCGACGCCGCGATGCGCGCGGCGTCGGCGCTGACGAACTCGTACCTGGCGGTGAAGGTGCCGCCGGCCATCTCAAGGCTTGAGGAGTAGCCGCCCTTGGGCGCTGGCGTCAGCGGGCCCGGCACTGCGCGCACGTCGCGTCGGCCGATGAGTGCAGTGAGGTCAGGGTTGACGATCCGGACCTCGACCTGGGCCGGATCCACGTCGGTTCCGTAGGTGCCGGTGACGGTCACCGTGCTGCCGCTCAGTTCGGCGTGGGTCGTGGCCGTGCCGGTGCTGACCGTGGTGTCACCGGCGGCGGTGCCGCCGAACTTGATGGTGACCTTGTCGCCGGCCCGGATGTCCGGGGTTACCTTCAAGTTCGTGCCGTCGCCCCAGCAGACGCCGCCGGGATGGTTGATTTCGAAGGCGACGTCGCCCTCGCTGACGATGCTGCGAGCTGAGCCCACGATCGTGCCGCCTCGGCTTACCTCGACGGTCGCGGTCTCGCCGATGTGGTCTTGGTAACCCTCGACGGTGACGAAGTCGCGGTCCGGGAAGACCACGACATTGTCCGGGAAGGTGGGGACAGCGGCGGTAGCCAGTACTGCGCTCGCCGCGGCCAGGCCGCCTAGGCTCAGGGCACCCGCCATCAGCAGCGCCAAGCCTCGTCCGCTTCGCTTGGTCGTTGGCCTATCCCGTGCAACAGTTGCCGGCTGAGGCGCCGGGTCCGCTACGGAAAGGTCTCCTAGCATCTTGATCCCCCCTGGGTCGCTGCCCGGGTTTCGGGCGTTAACGATTGACATGAAGCCGAGTTCGCCCCGGTCATAATTCACATATTCCACTGGTTTGCGGGCTGTCAGAAGCCCGATACGAGGGGGGTCCACGGCCCCAAGTTTGGGGGTACTAGCTGGGTAATTTTCCGACTCGGGTGGCCGCTGAGTACTGTGCTACGGGCCGGATCGAGAGGCTGCTCGATGGAGCGGTCAGGTCCGAAAACGGGATCCGCCGCGGCGTGCCGCATAGGCTGTTCGCATGTCGCAGTCACTGCCCCCGGCCGGCCCGCCGCAGTTCAGGGCGCCAGTCGGGTACGGGCAGGCCGGCCCTCGGCTGCAGGGAAGTCAGTGGCCCGTTCACGCGCAGGTCGGCTGGCAGCCGGTCCCGCAGCCGCCGCAGCGCCCGGGAACCGTTGGACTGGCCGCAACGTTAGCCGTCACCGCCTCGCTGCAGTGGATCTGTGTCCTCGCCTTCGCCTGGCTGGTGGCGCTCGCCGCCACGGAGGAGCTCAGCACGTCCGGTGTCGATGGCGTGATCTTCCACATGATGAACCGCTTCGGGTACCGCATGATCGAGGGCCTGGCCTGGCCGCTGTTCGGGCTACCGCTGGCCGCGACGGTGTTCGGCCTCGCGCTGCTCGGCCGTCGACCGTGGTCTCGGATCGGTTTCACCGTGGCCGGAGCTGCCGCCCTCACTTGGTCGGCTTGGTGGCTGCAGGGCAGCCTGTTGTTCTGGATTCCGGTGGCCAGCTACATCTTGATCGCCTGCGTGCTGGTCTGGACACCGACAGCGAACCGCTGGTTTGGCTGGAGATCCGCGCCGGCGGTGTGAGGCCGCGCCACAGTTCGGATCTCGCGGCGCAGGTCATCTGGATCTCTACGCCGGTGTGCTCAACGCGCCCAGCCGGCGGACTGCCTCGTCGATCACCCGATCCTGCTTGCAGAAAGCCCAGCGTACGTAGGGCCTGCCCTGGTCGACCCGGTCGTAGAACACCTGGTGGGGGATGGCCACCACGCCGCAGCGGGTCGGCAGGTCCCGGCAGAACTCGACGCCGTCGGCGTAGCCCAACGGCGTGACATCGGTGGTCATGAAGTAGGTCCCGCGGGGGACCACCGGCTTCAGCCCGACCGAGCGCAGCCCGTCCGCCAGCCGATCGCGCTTCTGCTGCAGATCAAGCCGTGCCTGCTCGACCCACCCGTCGCCGGTCTGCAGGGCCAACGCGACTGCTGGCTGGAAGGGCGCGCCGGAGACGTAGGTCAGGAACTGCTTGACCGCGGTCAGCTCGTTGATCAGCTCGGGGGTGCTCATCGCCCAGCCGATCTTCCAGCCGGTGGCGGAGAACGTCTTGCCGGAGGAGGAGATCCGGACGGTGCGTTCCCGCATGCCGGGGAAGCTGGCTAGCGGGACGTGTTCGGCGTCGTCGAAGACGAGATGCTCGTACACCTCGTCACAGATGACCAGGACGTCGTGCTGGACAGCCAGCCGGGCGATCCCCGCCAGCTGCTCGCGGTCCAGCACCGTACCGGTCGGGTTGTGGGGTGAGTTGATCAACATCACCTTGGTCCGCGGAGTGAAGGCGGCCGCCAGCTCCGCCAGGTCCAAGGCGAAGTCCGGACCGAACATCCCGACACCGACCCGGACACCGCCGGCCAGGTCGATGGAGGCGGCGTAGGAGTCGTAGAAGGGTTCCAGCGCGATCACCTCGTCGCCGGGGTTGACGAAGGCCAGGATCGCCGCCGCCAGCGCCTCGGTGGCACCGGTGGTAACCACGATCTCGGTGTCGGGGTCGTAGTCGAGCCCGTAGTGCCGGGCGGTGTGGGCAGCGATCGCCTGCCTCAGGGGCGCGATGCCGCGGCCGGGCGGGTACTGGTTGACCCCGTCGGCAATGGCTTGGCGGGCGGCGGCCAACATGAAGTCCGGGCCGTCGGTGTCGGGGAAGCCCTGCCCCAGGTTGACCGACCCGGTCGCGACCGCCAGCGCCGACATCTCCGCGAAGATGGTGGTCGTCGCTGACTTCACCCGGTCTGCTTTCCACGCGCTCGCCATCAGGCCACAGTAGTGACACGTCGACGTACACCCGAGCAGTGGTGGCCCGCGTACGGTCGGCACCGTCCCGCTGGGACAGGCACAATGTCGGGGTGAGCAGATCGTTCCCGGAGGACGAGGAGAGTCCGATCCCGCAGCAGACCGGCACCGTGCCGCCGCGCCGTCCGGCCAGCCGCTCACGTGTACGTCGTTCACGAGTGTCGGCGTTCACGGTCGCCGGCCTGGTGATGCTGGTAGCCGGGCTGGGCTGCCTCGGGTGGGTCGGCTACCAGTACTTCGGCACCGGCATTGCCTCCAAGCGGGCGTTCCAGCAGGAGAAGGAGGGGCTTCGTACCCAGTGGCTGGCGCCATCGGCAGGCGCCAGCACGCCACCCACCGGTCGGGACGAGGTGGTCATCCCGGGCGACGCGTTCGGACTGCTCCGGATCCCCGCCTTCGGCGCCGAGTATGAGGTGCCGATCTTGTCCGGAACGGAGCCGTCGATCTTGTCCCGCGGGGTCGGTCACTACCCGTCAACCGCAATGCCGGGCCAGGTGGGCAACTTCGCCCTGGCCGGGCATCGGGTCACCCACGGTGAGCCGTTCGCGCGGCTGCTCGAGCTCAAGCAGGGCGACCAGGTGATCATCGAGACCCGCGACTCGATCTACACCTATGTGCTGGACGTGCCGCCGAAGGAGATGACGGTCAAGGACACCGAGACCTGTGTCATCAAACCGGTGCCGTGCACCGACGCGGAGCCCACTGAACCGATGCTGACCTTGACGACCTGCGAGGACCTCTTCCGGTCGGCCGACCGGTCCGTCGGGTACGCGCACCTGAGGGGCACTGAGAACAAGAACTGATCAGCCGGCTCGGACAGGTCCACTAGGGTGAGAGCCGTGTCCGACGACAAGACCGCACTAATCGAAGCCATCAAGGAGCTCGCCATTGTCCATGGCGAGGTGACCCTCTCCTCCGGCAAGAAGGCCGACTACTACGTCGACATGCGCCGGGTCACCCTCGACGGCGCCACCGCGCCGATCATCGGCCGGGTGATGACCAGCTTGGTGGCCGACTGGGACTTCGAGGCAGTCGGGGGGTTGACACTCGGCGCGGATCCGGTCGCCACCTCCATGCTGCACACCGCGGCCGCCGACGGCAGACGGCTGGACGCCTTCGTGGTCCGCAAGACGGAGAAGGCGCACGGGCTGCAGCGTCGGATCGAGGGCACCCCGGTCCAGGGCCGTCGGGTGCTGGCCGTGGAGGACACCAACACCACCGGTGGGTCGGTGCTGACAGCCGTTGAGGCGTTGCGGGAAGCCGGGGCCGAGGTGGTCGGAGTCGCCGTGATCGTGGACCGCGACACCGGCGCGCGGGAGCGGATCGAGGCGGAGGGCCTGCAGTACCGGTACGCGATCAGCGCCGCGGATCTCGGCCTGGGCTGACCGCTGGGTGGGCGCTCCAGCGGGTGCCGACGCCGCGGCAGGGCCAGGCACTACCCTGGGTCGTGGCCGCTCGCTGGCCCGGTCGCGAGTCTGAAGCTGAGGAGCAACGATGGGTACCGCCATAACAGTCATCATCATCATCCTGGTCGTGGTGGGCATCATCGCCCTGGTGGCGATGAGCTCGTACAACGGGTTCGTGAAGTCCCGGAACATGATCCAGGAGTCCTGGCGGCAGGTGGATGTGGAGCTGAACCGGCGGTACGAGCTGATTCCGAACCTGGTCGAGACGGTGCGGGCGTTCGCCGGCCACGAGCGCAACACCCTTGAGGACGTCACCCGGCTGCGCGCTCAGGCGCAGCAGATTTCTCAGAGCGAGGGCAGCCTGCCCAGCCAGCAGCGGGCCCAGGTCGAGGACGAGCTCTCCGGAGCTGTCCGGAGCCTGATCGTCAGCGTCGAGGCGTACCCGGACCTGAAGAGCAACCAGAACTTCCTCGAGCTGCAGCGCCAGCTGGCCGAGACCGAGGACAGGATTGCCGCTGGCCGGCGCTTCTACAACGCCAACGTTCGGGTCTACAACACCAAGATCGACTCGGTGCCGTCCAACATCATCGCCAACTCGTTCAAGTTCGAAAAGGCCACGTACTTCGAGGTCAACGACCCGAGTGTCCGCCAGGCGCCGAACGTCAGCTTCGGCGAGATCGCGTACCGCGGCGACCAGCCGGCGCCCGGGCAGCTGCCGCAGCAGCAGTCGGTGCCGCCGGTTCAGCTCGGTCGCCCCGAAGACACGCTCCCGAACCCGCAGCAGCGCCAGTATGACCAGAATCAGGCTCCGCAGCCGGGCGGGTACACCGCGCCGGACGCGCAGCCGAGCCAGTGGCCGCAGCAACCGCCGCCGGCCGGTCAGAACCCCAACCAGCAGTAAGTACGCCGCCGTACTTGCAAAGGACCCATCGACCTCCTCGAGGAGTTGTTTCTGCATGCCCTCCGACATGACCTACCAGCAACTAGGCAACTCGGGCCTCACGGTCTCCACCGTCGGGCTCGGTTGCAACAACTTCGGCGCCCGGATGCCCGACGAGGATGTGCCGGCGGTCGTCAATGCGGCCATCGACGCCGGCATCACCTTGTTCGACACCGCTGACGTGTACGGCAACGCCGGCGGGTCGGAGATCCGGCTCGGCAAGGCTCTCGGCTCCCGGCGCGACGAGGTGATCGTCGCCACCAAGTTCGGCGCCGACATGCGCGGCGCCAACGGCCCCGACTGGGGAGTTCGGGGTTCCCGCCGGTACATCCGGATCGCGGTGGAGAACAGCCTGCGGCGGTTGGGGACCGATTGGATCGACCTGTACCAGATGCACACCCCGGACCCGTACACCCCGGTCGAGGAGACGCTGGCCGCGCTGACCGAGCTCGTCAACGAGGGCAAGGTGCGCTACATCGGCAGTTCCAACTTCGCCGGCTGGCAGGTTGTCGACGCCGACTGGATCGCCCAGACCAGCGGGTACGAGGCGTTCATCTCCGCACAGAACGAGTACTCCTGGCTGAAGCGGGGGATCGAAGCCGAGCTGGTGCCGGCGCTGGAGCGAACCGGGCAGAGCCTGCTGCCGTACTTCCCACTGGCCTCGGGCCTGTTGACCGGAAAGTACAAGAGGGGCGCCGACGCTCCGGACGGCACCCGGCTGGCGAGCAACAGCGACCGGCTGGCCGCCGCGAACTTCGACCTGATCGAGAAGATCGAGGCCTTCGCCGAGGAGCGGGGTCTCACCATGCTGCAGGTGGCAATCGGCGGCTTGGCTGCAATGCCGATCGTTGGATCTGTGATCGCCGGCGCGACCCGGGTCGAGCAGATCGAGCAGAACGTGGCCGCCGGCCTGTGGGTGCCCACGGCTGAGGACCTGGAGACCTTGCTCGACATCACGTCCTGACGCCGTACCGCCGGCAGTCGTTGCGCCTCGTACCGCAGTCAACGGCTGCGCCCCCGCGCCACCATCGAGCGGACTCCACCCACGAACCTGGCGCTCCACCCACGTTATGTCGTGGGTGGAGTGCTGGTTTCCCACGTACACGTGGGAAACCAGCACCAAATCAGGCGGTGGCTTTGGCGCGGCGGCGGTGCAGGACGTACTCGATTCCCATGGGGATCACGGAGACGAAGACGATCAGGATCAGGACGGCTTCGATGTTGTCGTGGATAAGGGGGATCGTGCCGAGGTAGTAGCCCAGGATCGTCACGCCGCAGGCCCAGAGGACGCCGCCGATCGCGGTGAAGGTGATGAAGCGGCGGAAGTCCATCTTGCCGACGCCGGCGACCAGGGTGACGAACGTACGAACAATCGGCACGAAGCGGGCCAGGATCAGCGCGCGGCTGCCGTACCGGGCGAAGAAGAGGTGGGTCTTGTCGACGTACGACTGCTTGAAGATGGCCCCCAGGAAGCCCTTCCTAGGCCGGAACAGGGGTGGACCCACCGCGCGCCCGATCCAGTACCCGCAGACGTTGCCGAGGATGGCCGCGATGGTCAGCACCACGCAGACGAACAGCAGCGAGTGGTCGATCACGCCCAGGGCCACGAACAGGCCGACGGTGAACAACAGCGAGTCGCCGGGCAAGATGGCGAACAGGCCACACTCGGCGAACACGATGAACGCCACTCCCCACAACGCGTAGGGCCCGAAGAACCTGATCAGGGTGTCCGGGTCCATCCAGGAGGGCAGCAGCATCGGCATCAGCAGGGCTGCGTCGAATAAGGCGTTCACAAGCGACCACGGTACCGTCGCTCGCTGTGACGTACCTAAGCGACGACGAGATGGGGTGTGGGGTCGATCACGGCGTCGGCCCGCACCCGCAGCCCTGGCCGGACGACGACCGGTTGGACCCGGAGTTGCTGGCGGCCGGCGACCGGCGCAACGTCGTCGATACGTACCGGTACTGGAGGCTCGAGGCCATCGTGGCCGACCTGGACCGGCGGCGGCACCCGCTGCGGATCGCGATCCAGAACTGGGAGCACGACTTCAACATCGGGTCCATGGTGCGCACCGCCAACGCGTTCAACGTCGCCGGAGTGCACATCATCGGGCGCCGCCGGTGGAACCGGCGCGGAGCGATGGTCACCGACCGCTACCTCCACATCCACCACCATGCCGACGTCGATGACTTCGCCCGATGGCTGGCCGACCACTCCTATGTCGCGGTCGGGATCGACAACTTAGACGGCTCGGTGCCGCTCGAGGCGACCGAGCTGCCGGAACGGGTCTGCCTGGTCTTTGGCTCGGAAGGGCCCGGACTCACCGAGGAGATGGTCGCGGTCTGCGACTCCCTGGTCGCCATTACGCAGTACGGCTCCACCCGATCGCTGAACGCCGGAGCCGCGGCAGCCATCGCCATGTACCACTGGGCGTCGCGCTGGGCCAAGCCCTGAGCACAGTGCCATCGACGACGTGGAACCGGGCGGACCAGCCGGTCCGACGAGGGAGTTCCTGACCTGAACCCGTAGACGGCGCGAAGCCAATGCACCTAGTTTGTTTTCACCCCCCGAGGTGCTCCGGAGTACAGCGCAGACCGCTCGCTCTCCGGTGAGACAAAGGAGTCACGCCTGTGTTTCGTCGTTCCTGGATCGCCCTAGTTGCCACGCTCGCGCTGCTGGTGCCGATCTCGGCCACCACCATGCCGGCCACCGCCGAACCAGGCGACCGGACGGTCACCTTCGTTGGCACCGCCCAGGACGAGCTCGGCTGTCCTGGCGATTGGCAGCCGGACTGTACCGCAACTGACCTGGTCGAGGACCCGGGTGGCGGCACGTACAGCCAGACCTTCAGGCTGCCTGCCGGAGCGTACGAGTACAAGGTGGCCATCGACCACAGCTGGGACGAGAGCTACCTGCCGGACGGCAGCATCAGCGGCGACAACGGCAAGCTCGCCCTCCAGGGACCTGCGTCGGTCCGGGTCAGCTTCGACGACACCACCCACAAGACCACGATCACCCCGACGGACCTGCCCGGACCCGAGGTCAGCGCCGCCGACCGCGCGCTGGCCGGTTCCAGTCTGCGCGCCGGTCTGACCAAGGAGCGGTTCTACTTCTTGATGGCCGACCGCTTCGCAGACGGGTCGAAGGCCAACGACGCCGGCGGGCTCACCGGCGGCCGGATGGAGACCGGCTTCGACCCCACCGACAAGGGGTTCTACCACGGAGGCGACCTGGTCGGGGTGACCAGGCACCTCGACTACATCAAGGGCCTCGGGACGACCGCGATCTGGTTGACGCCGTCGTTCAAGAACCGTCCGGTGCAAGGGTCCGGAGCCGACGCGAGCGCCGGCTACCACGGCTACTGGATCACCGACTTCACCCAGATCGACCCGCACCTCGGCACCAACGAGGACATGTTGCAGCTGATCGACGCCGCCCATTCCAAGGGCATGAAGGTCTTCTTCGACATCATCACCAACCACACCGCGGACGTGATCTCCTACGACGCGGCCACCCCCTATACCTACCGGAACAAGGCGGACTTCCCGTACCGGAAGGCCGACGGCACCACCTTCGACGACCGGGACTACGTCAACAAGCCGTTCCCGACTGTGGATGTCGACAACTCCTTCCCGTACCAGCCCCGGTTCGCCACGCCGGCCGATGCCAGGGTCAAGGTGCCGGCCTGGCTGAACGACCGCACGCTGTACCACAACCGCGGCGACACGACGTACGTCGGTGAGAACTCCACCTACGGCGACTTCTCCGGCCTCGACGACCTGTTCACCGAGAACCCGACGGTGGTCGACGGGATGACCAAGATCTACAAGACCTGGGTCGATCTGGGCATCGACGGCTTCCGGATCGACACCGTCAAGCATGTCAACACCGAGTTCTGGCAGAAGTTCTCACCGGATCTGCTGCAGCACGCCGACGACACCGGCCGTGACGACTTCTTCATGTTCGGAGAGGTGTTCGACGCCAATCCGGCCTTCATGAGCACCTACACCACCACCGGCAAGCTCCAGGCAACCTTGGACTTCGGCTTCCAGGACGCCGCCCAGAAGTTTGCCCAGGGCCAGAGCAGCCAGACTCTGCGTGACCTCTACGCCGGCGACGATTACTACACCGACACCGACTCCAACGCCTACCAGCTGCCCACCTTCCTCGGGAACCATGACATGGGCCGCGCGTCGATGATGCTCACCCGAGCCGGCTTCAGCGGCGAGGAGCGAGTTAAGCGGCTCACGCTGGCGAACCAGCTGATGTACCTGACCCGAGGACAGCCGGTGGTCTACTACGGCGACGAGCAGGGCTTCATCGGCGCCGGTGGCGACAAGGACGCCCGGCAGGACATGTTCGCCACCAAGACGGCTCAGTACCAAAGTGAGCCCAACCTGTTCGCCGACGTCAGCGGGTCGAAGGACCGCTATCAGACCAGCACGCCGCTGTACCAGTCGATCAAGAAGATGGCTGCTCTCCGGGCCGCGCATCCCACCCTGGCCGACGGTGCCCAGATCCAGCGGTACGCGACCCCCAGCGCAGGCATCTTCGCCGTCAGCAGGATCGACCCGAAGGATCGCATCGAGTACATCGTCGCGGTGAACAACTCCACCGAGACCAAGACCGCCGACTTCGAGACCTACAGCGCCCGGATGGGGTTCAAGCAGGTCAGCGGCGCAGCCAAGCCGGTCATGTCCCGACGCGACGGTCGGGTCACGGTCAGCGTGCCGCCGCTCAGCACGTCGGTCTGGAAGGCCAACCACCGCGTGGTCGGTTCGGCCACCGCCCCAGCGGTGTATGCGGCTGCTCCCGGCAACGGGGCCGACTACACCGGCCGGGCGGAGATCGCCGCCTCGCTGTCGAGGGACGACTTCGCGCAGCTCACCTTCGCCTGGCGTCCCGCGGGCACTAGCAAGTGGACAGCGCTGGGCACCGACGACAATGTGCCGTACCGGGTCTTCCACGACGTCTCGGCGCTGCCCGCGGGCACCCTGGTGGAGTACCGGACGGTCGCCAAGGACATCCGTGGCCAGCTGTCGGCGACGTCGTCCTCGGGCATCGTGGGGACCAAGGGCGCCGCCAAGGCGGATCCTGTCGTCGGCCCCGTCGCTCAACCCGACAACGTCTCCGTCCCGGGCGACCACAACAGCGAGATGGGTTGTCCGGGGGACTGGCAGCCGGAGTGCGACCAGGCACAGCTGACCCGAGACGACAAGGATGACATCTGGAAGGGTGCCTACACCCTGCCGGCCGGCGGCCATGCGTACAAGGTCGCCATCAACAAGAAGTGGGACGAGAACTACGGCGACGGCGGCGCCCTCAACGGCGGCAACATCGGCTACACCGCGCCGGGCAGCGCGCTGACTTTCTACTACGACCACCGCACCCACAACATCGCGAACACGGCACAGGGCCCGTTGATCACCGCTGCTGGCAGCTTCCAGTCCGAGCAAGGCTGCCCGGGCGACTGGGACCCGTCCTGCATGCGGGCCTGGCTGGGTGACCCGGACAAGGACGGCGTGTTCACCTGGACCGGTACGGGTATACCGAGGGGAGACTATGAGTTCAAGATCGCGCACAACCTGTCATGGGATGAGAACTATGGGGACAAGGGCACTCCGGGCGGCGACAACATCAAGTTCAGCGTGCCGGCCGATGGGCTGACCGTGCAGTTCAGGTACGCCTCCGGCAGCCACGTCCCCACCGTGGTCGTCAGTGAGCCGGCCAGCTCGGCCGATCTGACGAAGGCCAAGGCGTACTGGGTCAGCCCAGGCCTGCTGGCGTGGCCCGCCGACTCGGTCCCGGCCGGCATCCAGCCGGCAACGCTGCGGTGGCGGCTGCACGGTTCGGGTGCGGGTGGCATGACGGTGGACGCGGAGCGCATCAACAGCGACAAGACCTACAACCTCAGCTACGACCGGCGCGGTCTGCCCGCGGCTGTCGTCGCGGCGCATCCACAGCTCAAGGGATATCTGGCGCTGAGGTTCTCCGGCCATCGCACCGCGCTGGTGAAGCGGCTACTCAAGGGACAGGTCGCGGTGGGCCTGTACACCGACCAGCACAAGATTATCGACGGTACCGGGATCCAGATCGCCTCGGTGCTCGACGCCGTCTACCCGACGGCAGACCGGGCCGCCTACGGCATCACCTGGAAACGATCACGGCCCGAGGCCCGGATCTGGGCGCCGACCGCACAGCGGGTGACGCTGCTGACCTGGCCGGCCGACGCCGCTGCGGATGCACCGGTGGCCGCCGCCCGCCGGACCGCGCTGAAACCCCGTGCCGACGGATCCTGGAACCGCCGTAGCCGAGCGCTGCGCTCGGGCACCCGCTACCTGTTCGAGGTGCAGGTGTTCCAGCCCCGGACCCAGAAGGTGGAAACCAGCCTGGTTACCGACCCCTACTCGGTGGCTCTCACTGTGAACTCGACCCGGTCGGTTGCCGTCGACCTTTCGGACAAGGCGTTCATGCCGAGGGTGTGGCGGAGGACGGCAGCGCCCACGCTGGCCCGAGGTGTCGACTCGACCATCTACGAGCTGCACGTTCGCGACTTCTCCGTCAACGACTCGTCGGTGCCGGCGGCGCACCGGGGTTCGTACCTGGCCTTCAACGACCGTTTGGGCAATGGAAGCAAGCATCTGCGTGCGCTGGCCAAGGCGGGCCTGAACACTGTGCACCTGCTGCCGACCTTCGACATCGCCTCGATCCCGGAGGACCCGGCGAAACAGCAGACGCCGGACTGCGACCTGGCCTCGTACGCCCCGGACAGCGACCAACAACAGGCCTGCGTCGGCGCGGTCGCCGGTGAGGACGCGTTCAACTGGGGTTACGACCCGTGGCACTGGATGGCACCGGAGGGCTCCTATGCCTCGTCGGCCGCCGCGGCCGACGGTGGCACCCGGGTGGCCGAGTTCCGCACCATGGTGGGTGGTCTGCACAAGGCGGGCCTTCGGGTGGTGTTGGACCAGGTGTACAACCACACGCCCACGTCCGGTCAGGCCCCGACCTCGGTGCTGGACAAGATGGTTCCTGGTTACTACCAGCGGCTGAACGCGGTCGGGGAGGTCGAGACGTCGACCTGCTGCCAGAACGTCGCCACCGAGAACGCGATGGCCCAGAAGATCATGGTCGACTCCGTGGTCGTCTGGGCCCGGGACTACCGGGTGGACGGGTTCCGCTTCGACCTGATGGGCCACCACAGCAAGGAGAACATGCTGGCGGTCCGCGCCGCGCTGGACGAGCTGACGCTGAAGAAGGATGGCGTCGACGGCAAGTCCATCTACCTGTACGGCGAGGGCTGGAACTTCGGTGAGGTGGCGAACAACGCCCGGTTCACCCAAGCCACTCAGGGCCAGCTCGGCGGCACCGGGATCGGAACCTTCTCCGACCGGTTGCGTGATGCAGTACGTGGCGGGTCTCCATTCGATGCCGACCCGCGCAACCAGGGTCTGGGCACCGGCCTTCTCACCGACCCGAACGCTTCGGACCAGCCCGATGCGGCGGCCCGGCTGAAGAACTACACCGACCTGGCGCAGCTGGGGCTGGCCGGTAACCTCCGTTCGTTCACCTTCACCAGCGCAGCCGGGCAGCAGGTCCGTGGCGATGAGGTGAACTACAACGGGTCGAAGGCCGGGTACGCCGACGAGCCCGACGAGGTGATCAGCTACGTCGACGCGCACGACAACGAGACGCTGTTCGACGAGCTGACCTACAAGCTGCCCGTCTCGACCTCGATGTCTGACCGGGTCCGGATGAACACGCTGGCGCTGTCGATGACGGCGCTGTCGCAGACCCCGTCGTTCTGGCATGCCGGCTCGGATCTGCTGCGCAGCAAGAGCCTGGATCGCAACTCCTACAACTCCGGGGACTGGTTCAACACCCTCGACTGGACCGGAGCTGACAACGGGTTCGGCCATGGGCTTCCGCCCCGGGCCGACAACGAGAGCAAGTGGACATTCCAGAAGCCGCTGCTGGCGAACCGGGCGCTCAAGCCCAACGCGACGCAGGTGCGTACCGCGTCGGCCCGCTCGCAGGAGCTGCTCAAGCTGCGCTTCTCCACACCGTTGTTCCGGCTCGGCTCGGCGGAGCTGATCAACCAGAAGGTGTCATTCCCGGTTTCAGGTACGGCACAGGCGCACGACGGGGTGATCGCGATGCGGGTCGACGACACTGTGGGCCCGGACGTGGACTCCTCGATCAAGAACCTGGTGGTGGTCTTCAACACAACTCCAGAGCAGGTCGACCAGGTGGTGCCGGGGCTGGGTGGCAAGAGGCTGGTGTTGTCGCCGGTGCAGGCGTCGGGAGGCGACCCGGTCGTCAAACGCGCACGTTGGGAGTCCAAGACGGCAACGCTGACGATACCGGCGCGGACGGTGGCTGTATTCGTCCAACGCTAAGGGGCAGTTCGGCAAATTGTGACAGACATCTGGTATTTACTGGTATGACCTGGTCTACTTGATCAGGGAGACAGGCAGGAGATCCAGTGGAGTACGAGTTCGACGCCGCCGAGGTGGGCGGATACCGTTCCGAGCGACCTGTCAGGGTGCCGACCACCAAGCGGGCCCAGGTACGAGGAATTCTGGAGCAGCTGATCGACGCCGAGCTCAACCCCGGCGACGCCATCCCGTCCGAACGTGCCCTCGTTGTCCGGCTCGGCGTCAGCCGGGTCACCGTCCGGCAGGCAATCGCTGATCTCGTCGAAGCCGGTGCACTGGAGCGGGTCCACGGCAAGGGGACCTACGTCACCGGTCCTCAGGTCGACTCTCGGTTGCACCTGACGTCGTTCTCCCGCGAGATGCGCGACCGCGGCCTGATCCCGGCCACGGTCGTGCTGGCGGCGGCCGAGGAGGTGGCCGACGAGGAGGTGTCCTACGCGCTGAGGATCCGGCCCGGACGGCCGGTGGTGCGGGTGGAGCGGTTGCGCACCGCAGACGGGACGCCGATGGCGTACGAGGTGGGGCACTACCCGTCGAGCCTCTTCCCCGGGCTGCTGGACCGTGAGCTGGGGTCCCTGTACGACGTGTTCGCCAGCGAGTACGGCGTGGTGGTGACCAGCGGCGAGCAGACAGTCCGGGCCGAGTCCGCCGATGCGCACCAGGCCCGGATCCTCGGCATCGCCAAACGGGCGCCGCTGCTGGTGCAGGAACGGGTGACCTACGCCGGTGAGCGGGTGATCGAGCTGTCCACCTCCTGGTACCGGGCCGACCGGTACCGGATCCATATGGCCATCACGCCACGCGGGGCGCGCGAGAACTGAGGTTAAAGCGGCGACCAGCGGGGATCGCGACCGGCATGGCCAAGGGTCCGGTCGAGCAGCGGTGCGTCCTCCGGGACGGCCACCACCGGCCCGAACAGGCCCTGCCGAGCCTGCGGATCATCGGGAGTGTTCGACACCATTTGCCAGGACGCCTGCAGGTTCGGTTCGGCGGCACCGAACGGCTGCCCGGTGGCCACTGCAAGATCCCAGCCGTGCAGCAGCAGCTCGTTGCTGGCCACCTGGCCGGCGACGGCGCCGGGCAGTGAGACTCCGCCGGCCCGGGTGCTCCCCTGCCACGCCTCGGGGTCGCGCCAAGCCGCAACGAGCTCCCGCAGATGATCAGGCAGCACCGATCGCCACTCGGCCGGAAGCTCAAGCTGGCTTGAGCCGGGTGGGGTGGACGTCGTCGGCCCGTCGATCTTCCGGGCCGCGTCTCGAAAAGCGATCGACAGCCCGAGTATGTGCGCGAGCAGGGTGCCGACATCGGTTCCCGCGCACGGAGTGGGCGCGTCAAGCTGGTCGTCGCGGACGCCGCTGATCAGTGCGGCGACTTGGTCGGCCGGCGGCTGCAGGTCGAGCACGGGAGCTCCCTTCCCTTCTTGCGAAGCCTGTCTCATTCTCCCTGACAGACTGGGGTCATGACGTCAGGACCGATCGAAGAACTTCGGGTGCCGTTCGACCCGCGCCACGCCGAGGAACAGGCGCTGCGCTGGCGCCGGCTGCTGCGTGGCCGGATCGTCACGTTCATTCTCACCTGTGCCATTCTCGTCGCGCTCTACGTTTGGCGTGGCGACCAGATGGCCGGAGCGGGCCTGGTCGTCGTCTACACAGTGGTGATCGGACTGTCGCTGGCCTGGCTGGTGATCTACCTGCTGGTCTACCTGCGAGCCAAGAAGTTCGCTGCATCGGTCGGCAGCGGCACCGCCGTCCGCATCGACCGTAGCGGCGTGGAGGTCGCTGGCGTGGCGGTGCCCTGGGACGAGGTAATGGGGATGGCCGCGGTCAAGGGCGGCTTCGGCCAGGGTCCTCGGTTCGAGGTGAGCCGGACCACCGCGGACCCGGTCAGCGTTCCGTTCGACCACATGGACGTCCGCGCCGCCACCCTCGACATGACGGCTCGCGCCTACTCTGGCGGCCGTCACGGGGTCGACCTGCAGGCCCTGGAGAACTGAGCACTGCGCCGTCGGGTGGACCAGGCCCCGATTGACTAAAGAGCGGCCGTAGACCAGAGAGTGGCGCGGTATTCCGAACGTGACGAAGTCCTGAGAGACTGACCCCTGGCCGGTCTCCCAGTCCGGTTGCACTCCGAACTGAGCAGAAAGAGTCAGACATGCCTATCGCAACTCCTGAGGTCTACGCCGAGATGCTGGACGCGGCCAAGAAGGGCTCCTTCGCCTACCCGGCGATCAACGTGAGTTCCTCCCAGACGCTGAACGCAGCCCTGCAGGGATTCAGCGAGGCGGGTTCGGACGGCATCATCCAGGTGTCCACCGGCGGCGGCGAGTACGCCTCGGGCCCCACCATCAAGGACATGATCGCCGGTTCGGTGGCGCTCGCCGCGTACGCCCACGAGGTCGCCAAGAACTACCCGGTCAACATTGCGCTGCACACCGACCACTGCCCCAAGGAGAAGCTGGACAAGTTCGTCCGTCCGCTGCTGGCCATCTCGACCGAGCGTGTCGCCCGCGGCGAGAACCCGTTGTTCCAGTCCCACATGTGGGACGGCTCCGCGGTCCCGGTGGAGGAGAACCTGTCCATCGCCGACGAGCTGCTGAGCCTGACCTCCAAGGCGAAGATCATCCTGGAGATCGAGGTCGGCGTCGTCGGTGGCGAGGAGGACGGCGTCAGCCACGAGATCAACGACAAGCTCTACACCACAGTCGAGGACGGTCTGCGTACCGTCGAGGTGCTCGGTACCGGTGAGAAGGGTCGTTACCTCACCGCGCTGACCTTCGGCAACGTGCACGGCGTCTACAAGCCGGGTTCGGTCAAGCTGCGTCCCGAGGTCCTCAAGGAGATCCAGGACGCGGTCGGCGCCAAGATCGGCCAGGAGCGCCCGTTTGACCTCGTCTTCCACGGTGGCTCCGGTTCCACCCTGGAGGAGATCCGCGCGGCAGTGGACTACGGCGTCGTCAAGATGAACATCGACACGGACACCCAGTACGCCTTCACCCGGCCTGCTGCCGCTCACATGTTCACCAACTACGACGGTGTGCTGAAGGTGGACGGCGAGGTCGGCAACAAGAAGGCCTACGACCCGCGCGCCTGGGGCAAGGCAGCCGAGGCCGGCATGGCTCAGCGGATCGTCACCGCCTGCGAGGACCTGCGCAGCACCGGCACCTCGCTGAACGCCTGACACCTGTGATCGCCGGCCAGAGCCCGACGGCTGGCGACTAGGCTCAAGGAGTGACCGAAACGCTGGCTGCCCGACCGACCCCGCTGAGCAGGGTCTGGTCGGGCGGCAAGATCCTCGCCGAGGATCTGGACGGCGGTGACCTGGCGGACGTGCTGGAACTGCACGCCGACGCCTCCGCCTGGTGGGTGCTCGACCGGCGACCGGATCAGGTGGGCCCGCAGCTACGGGACGTGGCCGGCGCCCTGGACCTGGACCGGGTTGCCATCGCCGACCTCGTGGCTGAGGATCGGCGGGCCAAGTTCGAACAGCTGGGGCACTCCCGGCTGGTGATCACCAACGTCGTCACCCTGGACCGGCAGGCGGCCGAGCTGTCGGTACATCCCACCTCACTGGTGGTGACCGACCGGGCGCTGATTTGCCTGACCGGCGACGGTATCGACGGTTTCAACGTGCCTCGCCGGCTGGCTCAGGCCCACGACGTACTCGCCGACGGCGGAATCCCGAAGGCGCTCCATCTCACCCTCGCCGCCGTCATCGACACCTACGAGGAGGCTGTCGAGTGGCTGGAGGACTCCAGCGACAAGCTGGCCGACGCACTGTTTGAGGAGCGTCCGCTCAACCGCCAGGAACAGCTGTGGGCGTTTCGGGTGCGAAGCGTGCTGTCTCAGCTCCGCAGGCTCACTGACCCCATGCGGACGGTGATGGTGGAACTGGCCGACAGCTACAGTGATGCCGACCCGGCGGCGGCTCGGCAGTGGAGGGCTCTGTCGGAGAAGCATCAGCGGGTCGCCAACGCGGCGGATGGCCTGCGTGAGGCGTTGTCGGCGGTGTTCGACACCAGCCTGGCGCTGGCCGACCTGCGGATGAACCAGATCATGAAGAAGCTCACCGGGTGGGCGGCGATCATCGCCGTACCGACGCTGATGACCGGCTTCGTCGGGATGAACGTCAACTTCCCGCTGCACGGCACCTCGGTCGGGTTCTGGCTGTACTTGGTGATCATGGTGGCGGCGATCATGGTGCTCTACCTGCTGTTCCGCCGTAAGGATTGGCTGTAACCCCACTTCCGCCGACACGTCGCATCCTCCGCGTCTCCGGCGGCGTGTCCCAGCGGAGCTGACCCGTCGGCGCGAGGTGTGGGCGCGGACTAGATTGGGCGTTGTGACTGAACCCGCACCGCACCAGAACCTGCTGGCCGGCTCCACCGCCGGACCAAGGCCGACCCTGCTGCCGACCGATCCGGCGGTAGCCGAGCTGGCGGACTCCGGCAGTGACCAGTTCATCGAGATCGTCTCCGCGCACCCCGCGTCCAGCCTGTGTTGGGCGCTGCTCGCCGAGGGTTCGCTCAGCATGGACACTCCGGCGGGCGATGTGGCGGCGTACGCGTACGCGCGGACCGGCTACCACCGCGGACTTGACGCACTTCGCCGGGCCGGCTGGAAGGGTGCGGGCCCGATCCCGTGGGAGCACGCGCCGAACCGCGGTTTCCTCCGCGCGCTGTGGGCGTTGAGCCAGGCAGCCGAGCGGATCGGTGATCAAGAAGAGTACGAGCGCTGCTCCCAGTTTCTGCGCGACTCCTCCGAGTCCGCCTACCAGCAGCTCGTCCGCCAGGCGGCGGCTTCGGGAAACGACCGCACCGACCCGGCAGATCGGTAGCCCTGGCCGCGCCCCGTCACGGGTCAATCCGATCAAGGACGACGGGGACCGCTGAAGTCCGGTAGAGTGTGGTTGCAAGAGCCCCTGGCGAATGCGCCAAGGGCTTCACTCTTTTCAGAAGGGCGGCGATCACATGCCGGGCATTGTGGTGGTGGGCGCACAGTGGGGCGACGAGGGCAAGGGCAAGGCCACCGACCAGCTAGGGGACCGGGTGGACTACTGCGTCCGCTACTCCGGAGGCAACAACGCGGGCCACACCCTGGTGGTGAACGGTGAGCGCTATGCGCTGCACCTGCTTCCTTCCGGAATCCTCAACCCTGCCTGCGTTCCAGTCATCGGTAACGGCGTCGTTGTCGATCTTGACGTGCTGTTCAGCGAGATCGAAGGGCTGGCGTCCCGCGGGGTTGATGCCTCGCACCTGCTGGTCTCGGCGAACGCGCACATCATCACCTCCTACCACCAGGTGATCGACAAGGTGACCGAGCGCTTCCTCGGCAAGGCCAAGATCGGCACCACCGGACGCGGGGTCGGACCTGCGTACTCAGACAAGGTCAACCGGATCGGCATCCGCATCCAAGATCTTTTCGACGAGTCGATCCTGCGCCAGAAGGTCGAGGCCTCGCTGGACCAGAAGAACCATCTGCTGCTCAAGGTCTACAACCGGCGCGCGCTCGACCCGGTGCAGGTAACCGAGCACCTGCTGTCCCACGCCGAGCGAATCAGGCCCCACGTGGCCGATGTGAGCCGGGTGCTCAACGACGCGTTGGACGCCGACAAGGTGGTCCTCTTCGAGGGTGCCCAAGCGCACCATCTCGACGTTGATCACGGCACCTATCCGTACGTGACCTCGTCCAACCCGATCGCCGCCGGTGCGTGTGTCGGCGCCGGGGTCGGGCCGACGCGGATCAACCGGACGGTGGGGATCGCCAAGGCCTACACCACTCGGGTTGGCGAGGGACCGATGCCGACCGAGCTGCTGGGCTGGGAGGGCGAGAAGCTGCGCACTGACGGCGCCGAGTTCGGTACCACCACTGGACGGAAGCGCCGTTGCGGCTGGTTTGACGCCCTCGTGGTCGAGTCCGCCACCAAGGCGAACGCGTTCACCGACATCTTCTTGACCAAGCTGGACATCCTCACCGGCTGGGACAAGATCCCGGTCTGTGTCGGCTACGACGTCAACGGCACCCGGTACGACACGATGCCGATCTCCCAGAGCGACTTCCACCACGCGACGCCGATCTATGAGGAGCTCGACGGATGGACCGAGGACATTTCCTCGTGCCGTACCTTCTCCGACCTGCCGAAGAACACCCAGGCCTACGTTCAACGGCTGGAGGAGCTCTGCGGTACCCGGATCTCGGGCATTGGCGTCGGGCCGAGCCGAGAGCAGTCGATCACCATTCACGACCTGCTCTGAGCACCCAGGAGCAGTAAGAAGGGGAGCAGGCGAGCCTGCTCCCCTTCTAACTGCGTTCCCGGGCGCCGCGCGGCGTCAGTCGGACTCGATCAGCACCCGCACATCCCACGGCCCGAGCTCGATCTGCTCCGCCGGGTCGGCGGCCGGATCCAGCAGATCGCGAAGCGGCCCGGGTGTGGCAACGGTGCAGGCGTCCCAGCTCCAGTTATGCAGCACGTGCAGTCGGCCGCCTTCCGCGTTAGTGGCAGAGGAGATAGTGACCGATGCCGGCACCTCACCCCATCCGGCCCGCGCCTCGGGAACCAGCCACCGCATGATGTCCGCCGCCATCACCGGGTTCGGCAGCGTGCCGACCGTGGTGACCCGTCCGCTGCCGTGCTCGGTGCTGGCCACGGCGGGGAAGCGGCCGAAATGCGGATGGTCGTACTGGGCCAGCACCTTGGCGCCCTGGTCGACCAGGAAGTCGATCCAGTCGGTGGCCTTGGCGTCGGGACCGAGCATCAGGTCGTCGGTCGTCGAGGTGACGACCACGGGGGTGTTGACGTTGGAGAACTCCTGGTAGCTGACGCCGGCCGCATCCGCCAGCAGGGCCGGTTTCTGCTCCAGCCGAGCACGGCCCTCCGCGTCGCCGTAGCCGGTACGAATCCCCAGCACCAGGTGCCCACCGGCCGCCGCGTAGGCCCTCAGCCACTGCAGCAGCTCGTCGTCGGCGATCAGCAGTCCGGGGACCACCAGGACCGGCAGCTCGGCGGCCAGCGCGGCCGGATCGAAGCTCGAGTGCGCACCGACCAGCTGGTCGTCATGCAGGATTCGCACGCCCACTCCGGCGTCGAACGCGCCGCGGTAGTACGACTCGAAGATCCGCTGATAGGACCGCTGGTCCATGTCGGACAGCGAGCTGACGAAGGTGCTCTCGGTGTTGGAGAAGCACGACTGGAACGCCAGCCCCCACTTGGACCTTGACGAGTAGAGCATGCCGATCTGCGCGTCCGGCTTCAGGCCGACGACCGCGCTGCCGGCCGTCTTCAGCTCGGCTCCCAGCTCGGCCAGCTGCGAGTAGACCCGGCCGGGTTGTTGATCATGAGGCAGGATCCCGATCCAGTACGTCTCCGTCCCGAAGTGGGTGGTGTGCCAGTGCCAGTACTCGATCATCTCGGCGCCGCGGGCGATGAACGCCCACGCCGCCTGGCGCCACTGACCGTCGAAGGCCGGGTAGTTGATCGACGGCCCACCGATCGCACCGGCGTTGGTCTCGGTGATCAGGTAGGGCGCCTGCTTGGAGGAGAACATCCGGTCCCCGCTCTGGAACAGCGTCCAGGTGCCGGCGGTTGTCCATCCCTGCGGCTTCGTCTGCTGCGAGGGGACGGCCAGCGCGTCCTGCATGGCGTAGTACGGGTTCCCGGCGGTGACGTCCAGCGCCCTGGTCAGGTTTGAGTCGTCGACGGTCGGCCGGTCGTAGGCGATGCAGGTGGTGACGAACTGGTCCTCACGGGCGTACTCACGGACGATGTCGGCCTGCCAGGCGATGAACTCGGTGGTCAGCCTGGCCTGGAAGGCGCGCCAGGCAAGGTCGTACTGGGGCTGGTAGTTGCCGTCGGGGGTCCACAGGTCGGCCCAGGTGGACAGCTTGTGCGACCAGTAGACGAGCCCCCACGCCTCGTTCAGCGCCTCCACCGTGCCGTACGTGGTCCGCAGCTCATCCACGAACCGTTGGAAGACGCCATGGTTGTGGAACAGCAGCATGCCGGGCTCGTTGTCCACCTGGAATCCGATCACGGCCGGGTGGTCGGCATACCGCGCGATGATCTTTCGGATCACCCGCTCGGCGTGGAACTTGAAGGCGGGATGGGTGTAGTCGATCTCCTGCCGACCACCCCAGGGGACCCGCTGTCCGGTTGCTGACTCACCGGCGATCTCAGGATACTTGCGGGCCAGCCACGGCGGTGCCGCGTAGGTGGGAGTGCCGAGGATGACGCCGATGCCACGGGCATGGGCGCCGTCCAGCACCGGCAGCAGCCACTCCAGGTCGAATCGACCGTCCTCCGGCTCCCACGTCGTCCAGACCGACTCACCAACGCGGATGACGGAGAAGTCGGCGGCCGCCATCAGGTCGAGGTCGGTGTCCAGCCGGGGAGAGGGCTGGTACTCGTGGTAATACGCGGCGCCGAAGAGGACGCGGTTTGGGCGTGAGGTCATAGGGAGTCCTTCGAGGGATTGTGTTGTGGTGAGTGTTCGTCTTACCAGGCGCGTCGCCGCGCCCGGAAAAGTCAGGCCTTGACGCCGCCGGTCGACAGTCCCGACTGCCAGAACCGCTGCAGGAACAAGAACGCGATGACCAGCGGGATGATCGAGACCAGGGACCCGGTGATCACGGTGGAGAACAGCGCCTGCGATCCGGAGCCGCCCGCAGCCGTGGACTGCCACTGGGCAAGCCCGACAGGGAGCGGGAACTTCTCCGGTGAGTTCAGCATGATCAGCGGCAGGAAGTAGTTGTTCCAGGTCGCCACCAAGGTGAACAGCAACACTGTGACGGCGCCCGGAACGAGCAACCGCAATGCCACGGTGAAGAAGATCCGGATCTCGCCGACACCGTCGCAGCGGGCCGCCTCGATCAACGAGTAGTCGACCGCATCGGCAGCGTAGACCCGCATCAGGTAGACCCCGAACGGGCTGACCAGTGACGGCAGGATGATCGCCCAGTAGGTATCGGTCAGCTCGGCCCGGGCGAACAGCAGGTAGGTGGGAATAGCCAGCGCCGTGGTCGGGATCATGATCGCGCCGAGGATGATCGAGAAGAGCGCTTTGCCTCCAGGGAACTCGTATTTGGCGAACGCGTACCCGGCAGCTGTGGCGAGGATGGAAGCGCCAACGGCGCTCACCACGGAGTAGAGCAAGGAGTTCAGCACCCACTGGCTGAAGATCCCGTCCTGGAAGGTGAAGACCGTCTTCAAGTTCTCCATCAGGCTGAAGTCGGCGAACCACAGGCCAAAGGTGCTGAAAAGGTCGGCGTTGGACTTGGTGGAGGCGACCAGCAGCCAGTAGAGCGGGAACAGGAAGTACGCCGCGCATGCGAGCATGATGACCGTCAGCAGCACGCTGGTACGTTGACGGGGCTCCTTGCCGATGAAACCTGACGTTGATGGCCTTCTGGCGACGTCAACCTCTGCGTCGGTGAGGGTGCTCATGACTGGTTCTCCTTTCGCTGGTTCCACAGCTGGACGGCGTAGGACAGGGCCATGATCAAGATGCCGAGCAGGAACGCGATTGCGGCGGCGTAGTTGGCGTCCTGGTTGATGAAGGCCAACGAGTAGGCGTACAGGTTGGGCGTGTAGGAGTTGTCGATCACCGTCGGGGCGATCGACCTGAGCAGGTTCGGCTCGTTGAACAGCTGGAAGGTACCGATCACGGAGAAGATCACCGTCAGGATCAGGGCGGGGCGCACGGCCGGAATCTTGATCGACCAGGCGATCCGCTTCTCGGTTGCGCCATCGACCCGCGCGGCTTCGAACAGCTCGGTCGGGATGGACCGAAGCGCTGCGTAGATGATGATCATGTTGTAGCCGATGAACTCCCAGTTCACGATGTTGACAATGGAGAACAACATGAACTGGTCGGTCAGGAAGGGTGGGGCCGGCAGGTTGAGCAGCTCGGCGAACTGGGCGAACGGGCCGAAGTCACGGCCGTACAGATAGCCCCACATCAGTGCAGCCACCACGCTCGGAACAGCGTACGGCACGAAGATCCCGAGCCTGATGAACTTGGACAGCCGGGTCATGCCGCTGTCCAGCGCGAGTGCGAAGAACAGCGAGAGGGCCAGCATCACGGGAACCTGGACCACCAGGAAGAGACCCATCCGGGCCACGCTGGTCAGGAAGTCGGTGTCGGTCAGCGCGCGGGTGTAGTTGTCCAGGCCGGCGAAGGACACCCCTCCGACCAGCTGCTTGCGAAAGAACGAGATGTATCCGGCATACCCCAGCGGAACGATGATCGTCCCGAGGAACAGGACGAAGAACGGGAGGACGAAGAGGTAGGCGGCCCGGTACTGGCGCTTCTTGGCGATGGTCAGCGGCTTGCGTTTGTAAGCTGTGGTGCTCGACTGGCTGGGCGGCGTTGTGGTCAGAGTAGCCATGTCTCGCTCCTTTCAGTACGTGGAGTGAAGCGGAGGAGCTGCGCCGCCCGGAATGCGGGGAGCGGCGCAGCTCGTGAGCTCAGGAGACTGTGAAGCCCTGATCCTTGGCGTACTTGGCAACCTGGTCCTGCCAGGACTGCAGACCGGCGACAAGATCGGACTTGTCGGCGATCGACTTGCCGAGGGTCTCGTTGAAGCTCGAGTAGACGTAGTCCATGAACGGCACCCACTGGAAGTCCGGCGTCACCGTCTTCGAGATTTCGGTGAACTTCGCGTTGACCTTCTGGCCGCCATAGAACGGTGCCGCCTGCTCGGCGAACTTCGGGTCGTTCAGGATGTCGTTCGACGCCGGGAACAGGAACTGCTCGGTCGCAAGCTTGAGCGCCGACTCGTGGTCGGTGTTGATGAAGAGGGCGAGCTGCGCCGCGGCGATCGGGTTCTTGCTGCTCTTTAGGACTGCGTCGGTCGAGCCACCCCAGTTGCCGGCAGCCGGCTTGGCTGGGTCCCACTGAGGCATGTCGGTGGCACGCCACTTGCCCGACGTCTTTTTGGCGGTGCCCTGCAGGAACACCGGGCCCCAGGCGGCCGTTGGCCAGCTGGCGTACTTCCCGTTGGACAGGCCCTGGTACCAGGAGTCGGTGAAGTCCGGGTCAACCGAGGCTGCGTCTTTGGCGATCAGGTCGCCCCAGTACGTCGCGACCTGCTTCGCCTGGTCGCTGGCCAGATCGATCTTGACTGTCTGCTGGCCATCGAAGGAGAACGGCCGGGCTCCGGTCTGCCATACGTACGAGAGGAACTGACCGGCTTCGTTCGGCGCGAAGTTGGACAGGTAGCTCTTCGGGTTGGCTGCGCGGTACTTCTCCGAGGCGGTGGCGAACTCTTCCCAAGTCGTTGGCACCTCGATGCCGGCGGCCTTGAGCAGGTCGTCGCGGTAGAGCAGCCCGGTCGGGCCGACGTCCTGCGGCACCGCGTAGACGGCTTCACCCTTGACGACCTGAGACCAGACCCAGTCGGGGTACTGGCTCTTGACATCGGCCGCGCCGTACGGGGAGATGTCCAGCAGGTCGCCGCCGAGGGTGAAGGAGGGGATGTGCTGAAACTCGACCTGGGTCACGTCGGGCGCGCCCTGACCGGCCTGGATGGCGGCGCGCAGTTTCTGGTAGTGCGGTGCACCCTGGCCGACATTGACAACCTTCACCTTGATCTTCGGGTACTTCTTCTCGAACAGGTCGACCTCCTTTTGGATGTCGGGGACCCAGGTCCAGAAGGTCAGCGTCGTGTCGGTGTTCATGGCGGTGTCGATCTCGGCCTGGCTCAGCTTCTGCGCGGCCGGGGCGGTGTCGGTGGCGCCGCCGCCGCCGCAGCCTGCGAAGAAGAGCGCGCTGGTGATCGTCGCGGTGCCGAGCAGGAAGCGTCGGCGGGTGAGCGGGTTGGACATTGTTCCTCTTCCGTCAGGTGGTATTTCGGGGATGGCGTCGCCCGATCTGGGCGCGACACCGTGCTGGAGACATGCGGGTAAGAGCTCGCGGCGACCGGGTCGGCGGAGCCGGCGACGGGCAGGTCAAGAACGACCTACCTGCCTTGACCAACTGCCCGGTTGCAGGGGCAGCAGGTGGGTGTCGCGTCAGTCGCGACGGTGTGGGGGTGGTCGTCCGGTCGAACGCCGGACCACCAACTCGCAGGCAACATCAATGCCTTCCGATGTGGACTCCCCGTGTTCGATCAGGGCGACCAGCTCGGAAAGGACACGTCGTGAGCTTGAGTAGCTGTCGGTACGTACCGTTGTCAGCGGCACCATCTGGAACTCGGCCTCGGGCACGTCGTCGAATCCGACCACCGACACGTCGGCCGGGATGGACCTGCCCGCCTCGGCCATGGCTCGCATGACGCCCATGGCCTGGTGGTCGTTGGCCGCGAACACAGCCGTGACGTCGTCACGTTCGGCCAGTTCCCGCCCTGCCTCGTAGCCGCTGCGCGCCGACCAGTCGCCCAGTAGCTCGGGTGGAACCGGCCGTCCAGCGGCGGCCAGGGTATCGGCCCAGCCGTCGCGCCGGTGCTGGGAGACGTCCCATTCGAGCGGTCCGGCGACGTGAAACACGGTCTCGTGGCCGAGGTCCAGCAGGTGCTGGGTGGCCAGCCGACCCGCCTCGCGCTGGTTGGAGTTGATGACCGTCTGGTGCGTCACGCCGGGGATCTTCCCGATGCTGGTCACCACCGGCAGACCACCGAAGGTGGCGTCGTCGACATCGGTGAGGTGGGTCGGCACCTCGAGGATGATGCCTTCCACGCCACGGGTGAGCAGGCTCTGGATCCCATGGTGGAAACTGTCGGATGAGATGTCCGGCAGACTGGCCAGGGCCAGTTCATAGCCGAGTTCTCGTGCCGCCTGTTCCAGAGTGAAGACCCGGTGCGCTGGGCCGTACAGGAGTGTGCCTACGGCCAGCAGACCAATGACATGGGTCCGCTGGGTTACCAGGGCCCGAGCAGCAACGTTCGGTCGGTAGCCGAGCTCGGAGACAGCGGCCATGACGCGCTCGCGGATCTCCGGTCGCACATGCGGGGCACCGTTGACGACCCTGGACACGGTCTTCTGCGATACCCCGGCCAACTTGGCGACATCAAACATGACCACGCCGCGGGTGTCTCGAGCTGTCATGCTCATGTCTTATCACCTCCGTTGACTACGCTGTCACTCCCGTTGACTACGTAGTCAACGTCCCATCGACTGCGTTGTCAAGGGTGTGGGTCAAATTCGCGGATAACTCAAGGGGCGGTTGACAGGCGAGTAGTCACGCTGCGCTTGTCACGCGCCCGGCTGTGCGAGCCGGGTCGTCTAGCTTGCGGGCGGCCTTCCAGAGGGCGTGGGCGAATGGGTTGTTGCCGAGGTCGTGGGTGCCGGTGTTGGTGGTGAGGTAGATCCAGTGGTGGGGTGATCGCCACAGGTAGATGCCGGGTTGGGGTTGGAGGACTGTCCAGCGGCTGAAGGTTTTGAGTCGGTGGTGGCTGCGGGAGAGGGGTGAAGCGTCCCGGCTTTTGTGCCGGTCTCATGTGGGCTGCTCCTGCGGTTTGAGGGCAGCGTAGTGGGCCTGCTCGAACTCTTCGGGTGGGACCATTCCCAGGGTGCTGTGGAGGCGTCGGTGGTTGTACCAGTCGACCCAGCCAGCGGTGGCGTACTCGACGTCGCCGAGGGTGCGGTAGGGGCGGGAGTGGAACACGTCAGTGCCGATGCATTCGGTCTTGAACAGACCGATGATGCTCTCCATCAGTCCGTTGTCGTAGGCGTCGCCGACGGTCCCGATCGAGGGGGCGATGCCCTCCAGGGCCAGGTGCTCGGTGAACCGCAGCGACGTATATTGCGACCCGGCGTCGCTGTGGTGCAGCAGCTGCCCGCGCTGGACGGGGTGGCCGTCGCGGCCGCGTTGCCAGGCGGCGATCCGCAGCGGGACCAGCACCAGGTCGGTCTGTTTGCTGGTGGCGGCGTGCCAGCCCACGATCTTGTGGGCGAACATGTCGACCACGAAGGCGACGTAGACGAACCCGGCCCAGGTGCGGCAGTAGGTGAAGTCGGCGATCCAGCGGGTGTTCGGCGCCGTCGCGGTGAAGTCGCGCTTCACCAGATCGCTGGCCCGCTGACCGCCTTTGGCTGGGACAGTGGTCTTGACGCCTCTGCCGCGGCGCACCCCGGCCATGTTCAAGTCGTGCATCAGCCGGTCCACCGTGCAGCGGGGCAGGCCGGGAAAACCGCTGCGGCGCAGGTGCGCCACCATCTTCCGGCGCCCGTACAGCCCTTCGGGGGTGCCACGGGTGGCGATCAGGGCGTCCATGACCGCCGCGTCGCGGTAGGTGCGGGCCGCCACGACGCGGCGCGACTTCCAGGCCCGGTAGGTCCGCGCGGCGACCCGGCAGCCCTGCTCACGCAGCACCCGACAGGTCGACTCGACCGCGTGGCCGTCGCTGCGCATGTCGTCGATGAACGCCATGATCAGCGGTTGCGGGGGTCGAGTTCCCCCGCGAAGAAAACTGTGGCCGAACGGAGGATCGCGTTGTCCTCCTCGAGCCGGCGCACCTTCGCCTTCAACGCCTTGATCTCGGCCAGCTCGGTCGACGTGACACCCGGCCGATCGCCGGCGTCGACCTCGGCGTCGACCACCCACCGGCGGACCGTCTCCCGGCCCAAGCCGAGCTGCTTCGCGACCGCCCGGGCGGCCGCAGTCGCCGACGGGTAGTCCTGCTGATGCTCCTGGACCATCCGTACCGCCCGAGCCTTCACCTCGGGGTTGATCTTCTTCGGCATAACGCCATCCTTCCTGACTCAGAAAGGACCGGCATCAAACCCGGGACGCTTCACTGATCCGATCCGGCCGGAGGTGACCCGGCTGGTCGCCCGGTTGCGGGCTCGGTGGTCGACCGAGGACGCGCTCCGGGTGTTCGCCGAGGAGCTGGATGATGCGACCGGGGACCTGGTGGCGGCGAACTTGATCTTGGGGGCGCGGCGCCGCGGGGCAGGGCTGGCCAGCGTGCTGGAGGGTCTGGCGGAGTCGGTCGCGGCGGATGTGCGGGCCCGCCGCGAGATCGAGGCCGACCGGGCCAAGCCTCGGACCACCGTCCGGCTGGTCACGCTGATCACGATCGGCGTACTGGCGGTGCTGGCGCTGACCGGCAGCTACATCGACCCCTACCGGAGCCCGCTGGGTCAGCTGATCTTGGTGGTGCTGCTGGCGGCGTATGTGGCCACGTTGGTGTGGATGCGGCGGATGGCCGCCGGCGCGCCGCTACCACGGTTCCTCGCCGCACCGGCGCGGGAGCGGGACGGGGATGATCACCGGGCTGCAGCTGGCACTGACCGGCGGCGCGCTAGTCGGACTCGGTATTGCCTTTTTGTTGTGGCGGCTGGCGCCCGCCGAGCCGGACCTGGGCGAGGTGTTGGACCGGCTCTCACCCGACTATGCGAAACGTCGCGGTACGGCCGTAACCGGTCGACCTGATGTGCGGGAACGGTGTGGCCGGTGGGCGATGAGAACGCTGCCGGCGGCGACCTGGTTGCGGACCCCGACCAGGGAGCTGGCAATTCTGCGGGTGCCGGTGTCGCGGTTCTATGGGGAGAAGGTGCTGTACGCGTTCCTGGGGTTGGTCATCCCTGGACTGTTGACCGGCTTCTTCACCCTGATCGGGCTGACGTTGCCGATCGTGGTGCCGGTCGCGGCCACCCTCGGCTTGGCGGTGCTGCTGTTTTTCCTGCCGGACTACAACGTCCGCGACGCCGCGGGCAGGGCGCGGGCGGAGTTCTCCCGGGCGTTGGGCGCCTACATCGACCTGGTCGCGTTGGAACGCAACAGTGGCAGCGGTTCGCGGCAGGCGATGGAGGTCGCCGCCGCGGTGGGCGACAGCTGGGTCTTCCGCCGGCTCGGTGAGGAGCTGGCCCGGAGCCGCTGGTCCGGGCAGGCGCCGTGGGAGGCCCTGCACGGGCTCGCCG
>JAOPXN010000027.1 GCA_025965155.1 Propionibacteriaceae bacterium | reverse complement strand
CCTCGAACCCGTCCACGTCGAGCAGCCTGGCGAGGCCGTCCAGCAGCGCGTCGGCCAGCGGCAGGTCGGTCACGGTACCGATCCGTTCCCAGCTGTCCGGCCCCAGCCGCTCGATCAGTCGCCGGGTGCCGCCGGGACGGTCGAACGGGTGGACCCGACCACGTCCGGGCGCCTCGGGTTGGATCCCGCTCAGCTCCGCCAGCCGGTCGCTGCTAGCCACCAGGGTCCGCCCGCGGGTGCGGAACGCGGTCAGCAGATGCACCGCAGTGCCGGTCGAGACCCCGAACCGGACGTCCTCCAGCTCTGGCAGCACAATCTCGTGCGGCGTCCCCTCCTGGTCCTGCAGCACCCCGCCACCAAGTGCCTGCAGGGTGCCTAGCACGGCCGGTCCGGCGTGAGTCAGCTCCAGGGTGAAGTCCTCCGGCACCAGGCCGGCAAGGTGACCGAAGAGGTCCTTGGCGTCCGCGGCGCCGAGCAGAACCTCCAGGTTGCGCTGCCCGACGTGCCTGTCGTTGTTGGACAGCAGCAGTCCGCTGGCCGGGTCCATCGGGCAGCCGACCTCGGCCAGCAGGCAGTGATGACCGAACTCGTCTGGGCCGATGTCCCAGGTCGCATCCAGCTCGACCAGCGCGGTGCAGCTCGGCCGGGTCCGGTCGGCCAGCTCGACCCAGCGGCCGCCGATGATGTTCTGCTGGTAGTACGGGTCGTTCTGGTTACCGGTGCCGAAGAACCCGGGGTTGACCGCCCACGCCTTGACGTGCACGCCGGTGGCGGGGAACAGACCCAGGTTCCAGATCCGGACGAACACTCGGTACGACCGGCCGGCCACCGGCGATACGACGAGCCGGGCCGGGTCGAACTCGCCGGTGTAGGAGGCGTCGAGAAGCAGGATGTCGGGTGACTCCCAGCACGGCACCGGTGGCCAGGTCGGGCGTTTGCCCCGGTCGCCGGATGCGGTGGCACGAATCAGCAGGTACGGGTAGACGTCCTCCCGACGCGGCCGCCGCTCTCGGCCGATCTCGTTGGCGATCCGCCGCCACTCGTCGGCACGGCCGGGATCGGGCTGCCACTCCGGATCGGGGTCGGAGGTCGCCGGCGCGACCGGGTCGGTGCCGACCACCGTGTGCGGATCTGTCCCGCGCTGGAGCTCGTTCTCCTCCTCGGAGAGCTCGGGGTGCTCGGGGTGCTCGGGGCGGCCCAGCTGGTCGTTGCTCATCATCGGTCCTCCTCCTGAAGGTGCAGTCGTCTCTTCCAGTCCGTACCGAGGACCGGGTCGTGTGGTCTGCCTGGGTTCTCCCGGCACGGGTCGTCGCCGAACGGGTCCGGCGGCGGGGGCACGGCCCGGGTCAGGTAGTGCACCTTGAGGTCGTAGTGCGGGTCGTACCACTGAGAGTCGAGCGGGTTGCCGGCACCGTCTGCCTGCCGCGGGTTGTCGTGGTCGGCGTGGAAGAACTGTGGTGGGGTGCAGGGCTGCGGATAGCTGAAGTCGGACTGCGGAGTGGGAATGTGGTCGGGCACGCATTCCCAGTCGCCGCGGTCATCCGGCCGTCCCGGATCACGGTCGAGGTGGTGCCGGTCGTAGTCCCAGCAGTGCCAGGCGTACCCGCGGTCGCTGTCCAGGTTGAAGTCGGGGACCCCGAACTCGACGTTCCCCCGCTCGGCCACCATCCGCCCCACCAGGTAGGTGGAGTAGTCCACCGGTCCGCCGAGGTGGCGGTCCTCAGGCAGCAACGCGTCCAGCGCCTCGAAGGTTTCCTGCGGCGAGCCCGCCTTCTCCAGCACGGTTCGTGCGTCCTCGTCGCCGACGGTCCCGGGCAGCAGCGCCGTCCCTTGGTCGCCAACCACGTACGGGCCGACATGGGCTGCAGCCCCCTCCTGCGGCACCCATTGACCGGCCTGGTTCTGCAACGGATAGCGCCACGGTGCCACCCACTCGCTGGGCTTGAACTCCACGCCGCCGTCACCGGCGTACTGCAGCGGCCCGGTCAGTCCGAGCGCGGCCACCAGGTCCGGGCCCGGCACGTCGCCAGGGTGGTCTCGGACGATGTTGCGCGGGTACGCGGGGTCGATGCCAAAAGCGCTAGCGGAGGTCAGCCGACCGGACGGTTCGTCCACAACGGTGACGCTCACTCCGATTCCGGCCCAGTTGTCCAGAGCAGAGGCGATGCTGAACGCGCCGGAACGGCCCAACGTGGTGAGCCCGAGATCGACCTCTTCGGGCTTGGGCATCAAGAAGCCCGCCATCACCAGCGCCCGGCGGGACAGCATGTACAGGTTCCAGGCCGGGATCACCACGGTCCAGTAGATGACCTCGCGGGCCGGGAAGGTAGCGATGTCCAAGATCAACCCGGGCAGCACCGTCGCCAGCCAGATGACCACCTCAGCGATGTAGACGGCCCAGGCGAAGATGGCCAGCAGCAGGTCCAGCAGCGAGAAGGAGTCGTCGTCGTCCACGTCCGCCCCGCGGGCCGGGTCGTCGTCCACTCCACTACCCCCACCGCCAGGCGGGGTCGGGAAGGAGTGGTCGGTGAAGACGCTCGGCGGCTGCGGTTTGCTCGGTGAGAACCCGTCCGACCCGGTCATCTTCAGATAGCTGTAGACGATCTTCCACATCTGCGCCATCGCGGCACCGTCCGGGCGGCCGTCGGGGTTGCCGGCTCCGTCGACCGCGGAGTACTGCGGGTCGAGCGTGAGGATCTTCGGACCGTCCGGGTGGACGTCGGCCATCGCCTGTTGCAACGCGTCGGTCAGGTGGGTCGGAAGCTCGCCGGAGTCGAGGTCGAACAACGATCGCCGGGCCGCACCCGCGGTCGGGGTGTCGGAGGTGTCGTAGGCGGGGAAGCCGGTGAAGTAGTCGTACGCCGGACCGTCGCCGCGGCCGGCGTACTCACCGTCCATCCGCCGCCTGAACGCCACCCAGAAGTGCAGTGCGCTGGTGCCGTACTCGCCATAGAGGGATCCACTGTTGATCGCGGCGTAGTTCTGCGAGTCGATGTGGTTCTCCACCAGGTGGTGCCGCTGCCAGTGGTCCCGGTACGGTCCGCCCGACTTGGCGTTGGTAAACGGGTGGCCGGTGACATCGGTGGCGCAGTGGCTGAGCCAGCCGATGGCGAAGGCCATCCGCGCCTGGGCGTCGCGCCGGTCGTCGTCGGTACCGGCGGCGTCGAGCGCGGCCCGAGCCTGCTGGAACAGTACGAACGGGAACTGGTAGGTCCGCCGGTAGTGGAACACATCCGACCAGTAGAAACCGTTCTCGGCATAGCCCTGCGGGACCCCGGAGGTCAGTACTCCGAACCAGTCGCCCATCTGCGCCAGCAGACCCTTGAACGCGTTCATGATCGCCGCGCTCAGCTCGTCCAGGATCTGTCCCAGCTGGTTGGCGAGACCGCCGGTGAGCTGGGAGGCCAGCTGCGAGGCGTTGGTGCTGATGGGGCCGATCCACTTGTCCCACTTGCTGACGAACTCGGCGTCGATCTCGCTCCAGACGTCGATCACCCACTGCACCACCTGCCTGATCACGCAGCCCTTGGTGTCGGCGAAGTCGGGCAGCAGGTAGAACAGGTCCGGCCCGAGTGATCCGAGCGCCAGGTAGTTGCGCCAGGTGTGACAGATCTCGCCCAGAGCCTGCGCCTCACCGACGGCGATGGGGAAGCCTGTCGGCACCGAGCCCGACCGCAGTCGAGTCGCCGTCTGGTGCGCGGCCTCCAGATGTACATACCAACCCGGCATCGCGGGCCTCCTCAGGTCGAAGCGGTGAATATCCACCAAGAGCGCCACCGCGCGCAGCAGATACCAACCCGCCTCCCCTGGTCACATCGGTGACCCAGGTTCAGGACTCGACCGGGTTCGGCCTGGCACCCCCGTAGCGCCGGTCACGGTCCGCGTACAGCTCGATCGCCCGCCAGAGGTCGCGGCGGTCGAAGTCCGGCCAGAGCCGGTCCAAGAAGACCATCTCGGCGTACGCCGACTGCCAGAGCAGGAAGTTGGAGGTGCGCTGCTCACCGGAGGAGCGGACGAACAGGTCAACATCGGGGATCTCCGGCTCGTCCAGGAACTTCCGGAAGCGGTCCTCGGTGAGCTTGGCCGGATCCAGCTTGCCCGCGGCGGCCAGCTCGGCGATCCGTCGGGTCGCGTCCACTATCTCGGCACGGCCGCCGTAGTTGACGCAGAACTGGAGCGTCAGCACGTCGTTTCCTCCGGTCCGGGCCTCGGCGTCCTCAAGCTCGTTGATGACACTGCGCCACAGCCGTGGCCGACGGCCGGCCCAGCGGACCCGCACCCCGAGCGCGTCCAACTGCTCTCGTCGCCGGCGGATCACGTCCCGGTTGAAGCCCATCAGCCAGCGGACCTCCTCCGGCGACCGGCTCCAGTTCTCGGTGGAGAAGGCGTACGCGGATAGGTATTTCACGCCCACCTCGATCGCGCCCTCGATCACATCGAACAGTGACTCCTCGCCGCGAGCGTGCCCATCGGTCCGCGGCAAGTTCCGAGCCTTGGCCCAGCGACCGTTGCCGTCCATCACGATGGCCACGTGTCGGGGCAGCTTGTCCGCCGGGATCGGTGGCGGCGTCGCACCACTCGAATGCGGTGTCGGTCTCGTCGGCGTCCTGGCGCGCACCTCACGGGCGTTCCTCCGCTGGATCTTGGGCACGTAAGGGACAATAGCGAGGTGCCTACCTACCGTGATGAGGCCGTTGTGCTTCGGACCCACAAGCTGGGCGAAGCCGACCGCATCATCACGGTACTGAGCCGGCGTCACGGCAAGCTGCGTGCAGTCGCCAAGGGTGTCCGCCGGACCTCGTCGAAGTTCGGCGCCCGGTTGGAGCCGTTCTCCCACATCGATCTCCAGTTCGCCGTCGGTCGGTCGCTCGACATCGTCACCCAAGTCGAGTCGCTGAACGCCTTCGGCGAACCTCTGGTGTCGGACTACCCCCGCTACACCGCGGGCCAGGTGATGCTGGAGACCGCTGACCGGCTCGTCGTGGAGGAACGTGAACCGGCGCTGCAGCAGTACCTGCTGCTGGTCGGTGCGCTGCGGGTGTTGAACACCGGGACCAGCGACGGACCCCGAGCCTCATCGCTGATCTTGGACTCGTATCTGCTCCGCTCCTTGGCGGTGGCGGGTTATGCGCCCTCCTTCACCGACTGCGCCCGCTGCGGCCTGGTCGGCCCGCACCTGGCGTTCTCCCCCGCCGCCGGCGGCGCGGTCTGCGAGCACTGCCGTCCGTCCGGGTCGGCCCGACCGGCACCGGATACCTTCGGCCTGCTCAGCGCCCTGCTTGAGGGCCGGTGGGAGGCCACCCGCGATGTGCAGGAGCGCTGCGCGCGGGAAGCCAGCGGCATCACCGCCGCCTTCGTTTCCTGGCACCTGGAACGCAGCCTCCGCTCGATGGCTCATGTCGAGCGTTGACCCGCACTGGCCTCCTGCTACCGAGGTTCGGCACCGGCCTTACCGGGCTGCGTACGTCTTCGCCGCTGTGATGCCGTTCGTCCTGCTGGTCGCGCTGGCCGCGCCAGCCGGCATCGCGTACGGGATCCGGGCGTTGCGCAGCCCGCCGCCCTCTCCCTCGAGCTACCCGACCATGCCAGCCGCGGGCCCGGACGAGGGTCAGTCCGGAGTCGGCGACCCGTACTTCATCGACTACGGCAGCAGCGGCTACGACGCCCTCAAGTACGTCATCTCGATGAGCTGGGACCCGGCCGAGCAGAGCCTCCAGGCAACCACCACCATCACCGCAAAGGCCACCCAGCCGTTGCGAACGTTCTTCGTCGACCTCGCTCTGCACACCGACGCCGTCCGGGTTGACGGCCGGCCGGCCAGCTTCGGTCAGACCGGCTTCCAGGACCTCCGGATCACGCCACAGACCCCCGTCGCCCAAGGCGCCGAGTTCAGCGTCGTGGTGGACTATTCGGGGGCTCCCGGCAAGGTCAGGCGAGGTGAGGTCGCGCCGTGGTCCAGCACCGGTCAGGAGTGGACCGCGGCCGGTGAGCCGGAGAGCTCTGCCTGGTGGTTCCCGGCCAATGACCACCCCTCCGATCCGGCGTTGATGGATGTGTCGGTCCGGGTGCCGGCCGGCATGGAGGCGATCAGCGTCGGTCGGTTGGCGTCCGCCGACACGGGCAACGAGCCGGACTTCGACACCTGGCACTGGGTCTCGCCGGAGCCGATGGCGACCTACCTCAGTTTCGTCTCAATCGGTCAGTACCAGCTCCGGCAAGGAGTGGACCACGGCCGGCCGTACGTGTATGCCGTGTCCGAACAGCTGTCAGCAGCCGACCAGGCCGCCGCCTTCGCCGCGCTGCAGACCTCGGGAGCGATCGTGGCGGACCTGGAGGCAATGTTCGGCAGCTACCCCTTCAGCGATCTCGGCGGCGTGGTGCCGGCCCATGACCTCCGCTTCGCCGGACTTGAGACCCAGACCAGACCCGTGTACGACCGGGCCGCCATCCTGCAGCCGCGGTTCGCCCCAGAGCTGATCACTCACGAGCTGGCACACATGTGGTTCGGCGACAACGTCACTCTGCGGCAATGGAACGACATCTTCATCAACGAGGGCTACGCATCCTGGGCTGAGTGGGGACGAGCTGAACGGGGCGGTGGTCGAACCGCCAACGATGAGCTGAACAGGCTTTATGCCCGAACCAAGGACCGCGCCGACTTCTGGCGGGTGACCATGAGCGATCCCGGCCCGGACCGGCTGTTCTCCACCGTGTACGCCCGCGGGCCCATGACGCTGCAGGCCCTACGCAACCTGATCGGCGACAAGGCTTTCTTCACCTTGGCCCGGGGCTGGGCCCAGGACCGGGGATCCCGTGGCCTGGAGGAGTGGATGATCGCGGCGCAGGCGACAACCACCATCGACCTGGTGCCGTTCTTTGAGACGTGGATCTTTGGCTCCACCGCACCGGCACAGACGGCGGCCAATGGCTTCCGCCACTGAGATGCGTCGCGAACGCTGGCTGGGCGTCGCCGGGGTCGTCATGATCATCGCCGTGATCGTCGCCGGGATCGCTGTGCTGAGCGGCCACCGCAACGAATCGGCAGTTCCGGGACCCGACCCGACCGCCGCAGTGCCGTCAAGCCCTGCCACCACACCACAGCCGTCAGCCACGCCAACGCCCACGCCCACGCCCACGGTCGTGCCCGACGCGCCGACCAGCCCAGCCCCGCCGTCCCACCCGCCGGCAGCCGCCAAGCCTCGCCGGCTCACCGAGAAGAACCTGCCCACGAGCCAGGACCTGGTCTGGGAACAGGCGGCCGACTGGAGGGATGAGGCCACCTATGACGGGGCGGGCGACGACGCACCGTCACTCTGCCTGCCGCAGGATTCGACCGGTTTCGACGGAGTGCAGGCCATCTTCCGGCGCAACTTCACGCTGCCGGACCAGGGATACGCCACCGCACTCATCTTCAGCTTCGAGACCGCGAGCCAGGCCGAAGCCATCTTCCAGCTGATGTCGAGCGACGCCAGCGGTTGCCGGGGCACCCTCAAGAAGGGCGGCTTCGACGCGAAGGAACCAACGCCGTTCTACGACGTCGAGATTCCCGAGGGAATCACCGGCAAGTTCCTACAGATCTCCTACCAGCAACGAAAGCAGCCGGACACGACCAACGAGACCATCGGCCTGGTGCTGGCCGCGAACCGGATTCTCTTCTTGTCGATGGTGGTGCAGGCTGACCATGCTGTCTGGTCGTTCCCCGGGTCAACCGACCATGATCGTTTGATGCACCCCATGGCGCAGAGCCTGGCAAATGCAGCCGAGCGGCTGACCTTCTGACAAGCAGCGGGCGACTCTCACTCTATTTCTTCCGCTTGGACAAAGATATTCGCTGGTTTCCACCAGCCGTTTCCCTTCACCCCGGAAGCAAATTTGTCCGCGCGTGGACCGCGGTATGCATAGGTTGTGCATTCCGCCAACTGTGCCCTTTAGAGGAATACGATCGCTCGATTAAGGAGCCGAATCAATTGATACGTTTCGATCCGGCTTGAACATCATCGAGGGAGATGGGCATGAACGAAGGCGTTAGGCGCCACCAGACGGCGCTACGAATATTCCTGGTGACAGGGATAGTTACCGTGATGGCTGTTGTGGCAGTCGGCGGGACGAGTGCGGCCGTGCGGGACCCCGGCGTGGGGGGCCTGAGCGGCAGGGGTGCGCCTTCGGACGCACCTATCAGGACCGCGGGGGCACCTACGACCTTTACCGGCATCGATGTCCACGGCGGGTATGTGGCCGCTGGGGTCGGACTGCGCAACCGCGGCTTCGGAACTATCAAGATCCGTGACATTCCGACGGGTGCAACTGTTGAAGCGGCGTACCTGTTCTGGTCCGTGCTGGGGGGCTCCTCTGAACCCGCCAACTTCAGGAAGGGAAAGTTCAAGGGGGCGCCAATCACCGGCGTACGCGTCGGCAAGGGCGGGGACCCCTGCTGGAATGCCGCGACCACCGGATATGCCTATCGGGCTGACGTGAAGTCGCTCGTCACCGGCAACGAAGACTACGCGCTCTCCGGGTTCGCCTCAGGCGTCACCACCGGCGCGGACCCGTTCAAGAAAGCGCAGGTGCGACCGCTGGCCGAGGGTGCGTCGCTGGTCGTGATCTACAGCAAGACAAGTTACCCGCTGACCCGGGTGACAATCGCGAACGGTTATGGGTTGGTTACCAATTCCGCCGGTCTGACAACCACCATGCCGTTCGAGTTCGGCGCAACGAACCCCGTCGGTCAGGTGAGTACCACCTTCATCGGTGCCGACGGCCAGCGGAATTTCGACGAGCCGGCCAGTACGGTCAACGGCCAGGGCGTGCCTCAAGCCGACTGGGACGGCACAGATGATCCATCGTCTCGGTATAGCCAGGGCAACCTGTGGGATACCGACACCGCGGACATCGGGAAGTGGATCAAACCGGGCGACACCGGGGTACGGGTCAAGGTTGCAGGTGGTCCAGAGTGCCTGGTGTGGGTGGCCCAAGTGTTGTCGATCGGACGAAACGGCGCCGCAGACACCGACGGGGACAATCTCCTCGATGGCTGGGAGGCCAACGGCTACGACGCCGACAGCGACGGCATCATCGACGTCGACCTACCGGAGTTCGGGTCCAGTGTCGTCCGCAAGGACCTCTACGTCGAGATGGACTATATGGGTGCTGAGGCTACCTGCCCCTGCCACCTTCCAGTGGAGGCTGACCTGAACCGGATCAAGATGGTTTTCGCCGATGCACCATTTGCCAACAACCCGAACGGCGAGACCGGCATCAATCTTCACCTGGACGCGGGAGCTGCGCGCGGTAAGGCGTTTAACCTCGGCGGCGGAAACCTGGTGCCCCACGACGACGATCTGAACCCAGTCCTGGCAGAGTTCAATGCCTTGAAGCTTGCCAACTTCAACGAGAAGCGGGCCAAGATCTTTTACTACATGATCTGGGCCCACGGATACGACGGAGGCACCAGCAGTGGCAACGCGTTCGCTATTCCTAACGACAGCTTCGTGGTCACGCTCGGAGCCTTCCCCTCGCACGGAACCTCCGACCAAAAGGTCGGGACGTTCGTGCACGAGTTCGGCCACGATCTTGGTCAGTTCCACGGAGGAAATACCTTCGACAACTTCAAACCTAACTACCTCAGCGTGATGAGCTATGCCTTCCAGCTTGATGGTGTGCCCCGAGCTGACGGCCAGCCCGCCTACTTCGGGTACTCCTCAGCAACACTGCCGAACCTGGACGAGAATTCACTGGATGAGACTGTCGGACTGAACAGCACCGACGCCAGCACGTATGGGACTCGTTGGTTCTGCCCTAGTGGAGTCCTGGTGGTAAGCCCTGGGACGGCTAACGGCCCGCTCGACTGGAATTGCAACGGTGTTGCTTCCGGAACTTCGGGTGTCGACGTCAATCACGATGGGCTTGGGAGCGTGCTGACCGGCTGGAACGACTGGGCGAACCTCACTTACGGTGGCGGCGCTGTCGGTCCAGGTGCACCACCGATCACGACGCAGCGGACGCGGGTGCTACCGGAGGAGCTGACCTGGGACGATGCCAAGAAATACGGCCGCTGAGACGACACCTCAACCGACGTCGAGTTGAAGGGACGCAGGACCGTCGCTGGTCCTGCGTCCCATGTCAGGATTTGCGCAGGTTTTCTAAAAGACGTGCTTTATTACCGTGAACGGAATACGCTCTGGCGCCAAGGAGCCGAGCCACTGCTACGTCTGGACCTTCGGCTCAAAACTTCAAAGTGGGGGGCGGCATGAGTGAAGGGGTGAGGCGCCAACTGAAGGCGCTTCGGATTGTCCTGGTGACAGGCATGATCTGTGTGATGGCGGTGGTGGCGGTTGGCGGTACTACCGCGGCCGCGCGCGATACCGGCGTGGGAGGCGGCGGGGTGAGCCCGGGTGTGGCGGGCACACCTATCGGCACCCGGGCGGTACCTACCACGTTTGCCAACGTCGACATCCGCGGCGGCTATGTCGCTGCTGGCGTCGGGCTGCGCAACCGCGGCGCCGGGACGATCGCACTCAGCGGGATTCCCGCGGGTGCAACGGTTCATTCGGCGTACCTGTTCTGGTCCGTGCTCGGCGGCGCGGCTGAACCCGCCAACTTCAAGAACGGACGATTCAAGGGCTCCGCGATCACCGGCCTCCGCGTCGGCTCGGGTGGTTCCCCGTGCTGGAACTCAGTGACGACCGGCTATGCCTACCGGGCTAACGTGACCTCACTGGTCACCGGCAACGGCAACTACGCATTGTCCGGCTTCGCCTCAGGCGTCGCCACCGGCGCGGACCCATTCAGCACAGCTGAGATCCCACCACTGGCCGAGGGCGCATCGCTGGTCGTGCTCTACAGCAAGGCAAGTTACCCGCTGACCCGGGTGACGATCTCCAACGGCTACGGGCTGGTCAGTACGGCCACCGGACTCACCACCACCATGCCGTTCGGGTTCGCCGCGACCAACCCGGTCGGGCAGGTAAGAACCACCTTCATCGGTGCCGACGGTCAGCGGAACTTCGCCGAGCCGGCCAGCACCATCAACGGCGTAGGCGTCTCACAGGCGGACTGGGACGGCACTGACCGGCCGGTCCCCGCGTACAGCCAGGGCAACCTTTGGGACACAGACACGGTCAACACCGTCAACCTGGTCAAGCCGGGTAACACCAGCGCAACCGTCAAGGTCGCAGGCGGACCGGACTGCCTGGTCTGGGTCGCCCAAGTTCTGTCGATCGGACGAAACGGCGCCGCAGACACCGACGGGGACAAGCTCCTCGATGGCTGGGAGGCCAACGGTTACGACGCCAACAACGACGGCATCATCGACGTCAACCTTCCTAGCTTCGGGTCCAGCGTCGTCCGCAAGGACCTCTACGTCGAGATGGACTACATGGGTGCCGAGGCGACCTGCCCTTGCCACCTCCCACTGGCGGCTGACCTGAACCGGATCAGGGCCGTCTACGCCAGCGCTCCATTTGCCAACAATCCGAACGGACAGGCCGGTATCAACCTGCACCTGGACGCGGGCGCCGCGCGCGGGGCGGCCTTCAATCTCGGTGGCGGAAACCTGGTAGCCCACGACGCCGACCTCAATCCGGTGGTAGCGCAGTTCAGCGCCATCAAGTCAGCGAACTTCAGGGCGAACAGAGCCAAGATCTTCTACTACATGATCTGGGCCCACGGATACGACGGAGGCACCAGCAGTGGCAACGCGTTCGCCATTCCCAATGACAGCTTCGTGGTGACGCTCGGCGCATTCCCGTCGCACGGAACGTCGGACCAGAAGGTCGGTACGTTCGTGCACGAGTTCGGCCATGATCTTGGTCTGGCCCACGGCGGAAATACCGGCGACAACTACAAGCCTAACTATCTGAGCGTGATGAACTATGCCTTCCAGTTCACCGGTGTGCCCAGAACAGGGACTCTTGCACCCAACTTCGGATACTCCTCGGCAACACTGCCAAGCCTGAACGAGTTCTCGCTGAACGAAAGTGTCGGGCTTAACAGCACCGCCGCGAGCACCTACCGGACGCGATGGTTCTGCCCGAATAACGTCCAGCGGACAAGTCCGGGCACAGCCAACGGGCCGATTGACTGGAACTGCAATGGCGTGGCTTCCGGCACCGTGGCTGCCGACATCAACGGTCCGACCGATAACTTCGGGAGTACGCTGACCGGCTTCAACGACTGGGCAAACCTGGTCTACGGGGGTGGAACGGTGGGCGCGGGTGCGGCACCAATCACTGCTCAGCAGAATCGGGTGCTGCCTGACGAACTAACCTGGGACCAGGCGAAGAAATTCGCCCACTGAGACGAGAGGTCGATCACCATGGTTCGACGCCCATGCCGCCTTGTGTGGGCAGCCCTGGTGTTGTCGCTGCTGTCGGCGTGCGCCGACAGCAGCGGCGCCGGCCGGTCCCCCACACCGCCACCGACGGCCTCGGCCGTGCCCAGCGAGATGACAGCAGAGGACGACCTGGCCCTGAACCCACCAGCCCCTGTCAACGTCCGGGCAGCCAGGTCGGGCACCACAGTGAAGCTGGTGTGGGACGCTCCGCCGCCGGTCAGGGTGCCACACAGTTACAGCGACCGGGTGGTCGAATACCGTGTCTACCGGGGTGACGGAGGCGAGCTCCGGCCGATCGGCACCAGCCCAGTCCCACGGTTCACCGACAGCACCGTCGGGCCAGGTACCTATTCCTACGCCGTCACCAGCATTCGCGAACAGAACGTGGAAGGCACCAAGTCCGACCCGGCGGTGGTCATCACGGTGTCGTGAAGGAGGTCAGCGATCCACCCGGTTGACCGCCGAGGTCACGGCCTTGAGCGATGCGCCGACGATGTTGGCGTCCATGCCGACCCCCCAGACCAGCTGCGAGTCCTCGCCGACGCCGACCTCGCACTCGACATAGGCGGCAGCCAAGGCGTCGCCGCCGGAGGAGAGCGCGTGCTCGTGGTAGTCCAGCACCCGTACTTCATGACCCAGCGTCGAGATGGCGTCCACGAAGGCCGACACGGGACCGTTGCCCTCACCGGTGATCGTCCGGTCTCGGCCGTGGTCGGTCACCGTCGCGGTCACGGAGTCGGTCCGACCGGTGACTGAGGTGCTGTTGACGCTGACCAGCCGCAGCGGTTCCTGCGCGTCCAGGTACTCGGCGGAGAAGATTTCCCAAAGCGTTTCCGGGGATATCTCACCACCGCTGGCGTCGGTCCGGGTCTGCACCACTCGGGAGAACTCGATCTGCAGGCGCCGCGGCAGGTCCATCGCATGCTCGGTCTTCATGATGTAGGCGACACCGCCCTTGCCGGACTGGGAGTTGACCCGGATCACCGCTTCGTACGACCGGCCGACGTCGTGCGGATCGATCGGCAGGTACGGGGCCTCCCACACGATCTCGTCCAGGCTGGTCCCGACCGCCTTGGCCTTCTTCTCCAACGCCTCCAGACCTTTCTTGATCGCATCCTGATGGCTACCGGAGAAGGCGGTGTAGACGAGGTCACCGGCGTAAGGATGGCGCGGGTGAACTGGCAGGTTGGTGCAGTACTCCACCGTGCGACGGATCTCGTCGATCTCGGAGAAGTCGATCTTGGGGTCGATGCCCTGGGAGAACAGGTTCATGCCCAGGGTGACCAGGTCCACGTTTCCGGTGCGTTCTCCGTGTCCGAACAGGCAGCCCTCGACGCGGTCCGCGCCTGCCATCAGAGCCAGCTCGGTCGCGGCCACAGCCGTACCCCGGTCGTTGTGCGGGTGCAACGATATGGCGACATGGTCGCGGTTGCGGACGTTCCGTCCGAACCACTCGATCTGGTCGGCGTACACGTTCGGCGTGGCCATCTCGACGGTAGCCGGCAGGTTCAAGATGATCTCGCGGCCCTCGCCCGGCTGCCAGACGTCCATCACGGCGTTGCAGACCTCGACCGCAAACTCCAGCTCGGTGCCGGTGAAGATCTCCGGCGAGTACTGGTAGCCGAACTCGACGTCGCCCAGATACTGCTCCGCGTACTTCATCACCATCTCCGTCCCCCGGGTGGCCAGCGCCAGGCACTCGGCCTTGTCGACGTTGAACACGACCCGGCGGAACAGCTCGGCGGTGGCGTTGTACATGTGGATGGTGGCGGAGCGGGCGCCGACCAGGGACTCCGCGGTTCGTTCAATCAGATCCTCGCGGGCCTGGGTCAGCACCGAGATGGTGACATCGTCGGGGATGTGCCCGCCGGTGATCAGCTCGCGGACGAAGTCGAAGTCGGTCTGGCTGGCCGACGGGAAACCGATCTCGATCTCCTTGTAGCCCAGCTGCACCAGCAGGTCGAACATCTTGTGCTTGCGGGCGACTGTCATCGGGTCGATCAGTGCCTGGTTGCCGTCCCGCAGGTCGGTGGACAGCCAGCGCGGAGCCTTGGTAATGGTCTGCGACGGCCAGGTGCGGTCAGCCAGCTGGATCGGGGCGAACGGGCGGTACCGGCCGAAGGGCATCGGGCTCGGCTGCTGGACTGGCACGGACTGGGGGCGGGTGCCGAAAGAGCTTGCTGCTGCGCCGGCGGCCGGTACGGAAGGGGTGTTGACGATAGACATGAGTTCCTCGCTGATCGAACGGGTTCCGGGCCGGGACGCCAAAACTCCGCAGCGAGGGGGCCGACCCTTAGGAGGCCTCGCTGCGGCAGCGAAGGAGCAGACCGCTCCGACGTTCCATACCAGCCATGTCGTCACTCTAACCCAGACACTGCGGTCGACGGAACCTAGCCGGGGCAAAAGGGGTGGGGACAAAAACCAGTGGCGGGCCCGATCGGGCATGCGGCACCCTTCAATCATGCCTTTCATTCGCGTACGGCCAGAGGACACCGAGCTGATCGCCGTCGCGGTCGACATCTCTAACACCGCCAAGCGGGTCGACGACCCGGACGAGGTTGACTCGATTCCCGAGTTGACCGCGCGCAACCTCACCTACGGCTGGGACCTGGAGCCGGGTGAGAAGTACCTGTTCTATCCCGAGGGCAGCGACACTGCGGTCGGCGTTCTGGACATCGATCACCCCAAGCGGGACAACCTGCAGCTGGTGTGGGCCGGCCTCGTTGTTCATCCCGACCATCGGCGCCGCGGGCACGGCACCGCGATCGTGGAGGAGGTGCTGCGGCAGACCAAAGAGCTGGACCGCAGCATCATCTGGATCGGTGCCGCCGAGGACGACCTCGGCGCCCGGGCGTTCCTGGAGCGTTTCGGCTTCGTCTACTCCAGCCACGACGCCCGGCGTCGCCAAGTACTCGCCGAGGTGGACTACGCCGAGGTAGATCGGTGGCACGCGGAAGCGGCTGCGGCGGCCGCCGACTACGAGCTGGTCCGGCAGATGGCTCCGACACCCGACGACATCCTGGAACAGTTGATCAAGGTGACAGCCGCTATCAACGATGCGCCGATGGGTGACCTGGCCTTCGAGGACGAAAAGTTCGACCTGCAGCGGTTGAAGGACGTGGAGACGGCCAACGCAGGAATGGGTAGCCGGTTGTACCGGATCTTCGCCCGGCACAAGGAGACCGGCGAGGTCGGCGGCCACACCGTGGTGGTGGCCAACCCGCTCCGACCGCACTTCGCCTACCAGGGCGACACCGCGGTCAGCCGGGAGCACCGCGGGCACAGGCTCGGCATGCTGCTCAAGATCGAGATGATGCGCTGGCTGGCCGAGGTGGAGCCGGACCTCGAGGTCATCGAGACCTGGAACCACGCCGATAACACGTTCATGATCAACGTGAACGAGGCGATCGGCTACCGGCTCTCGCGGGTCTTCGCGGAGTTCCAGCTGCTGCTGAAGTCCCCTGTCACCGCCGGTGCTGAGGCTGAGATGGCCACCACCGGCGGCTAGAAGCCGAGGCGGTTGAGGTGCTTGGGGTCACGCTGCCATTCCTTGAGCACCTTCACCCGCAGGTCCAAGTAGACCGGCGTTCCTAGCAGCGCCTCGATCTGCTGCCGGGCTGCGGCGCCGATCTCCCGCAGCCGGGTGCCGCGGTGGCCGATCATGATGCCCTTCTGCGAGTCCCGCTCGACCACCATGGAGGCGTAGATGTCGAGCAGCGGTTTGTCCGCCGGTCGGCCCTCGCGTAGCCCCATCTCCTCGACGGCGACGGTGATCGAGTGCGGGAGCTCGTCGCGTACCCCCTCCAACGCAGCCTCGCGGATCAGCTCGGCGACCAAGGTCTCCTCCGGCTCATCGGTGATATCTCCATCCGGATAAAGCGGCGGCCCTTCGGGAAGCAGGCTGACGAGCGTGTCGGCCAGCAGGTCGACCTGGTCGTTCGCGGTAGCCGAGACCGGGATGATGTGGGCCCAGCTAATGCCGAGCTTCTCCTCCAGCGCACTGATTGCCATCAGGTGCTCAGCCATCCGGGACGGTGAAACCAGATCGGACTTGGTGGCGATCGCCACCAGAGTCGGCTTGTTTCTGAGGTCCGCGATCTCCGAGACCAGGTACGTGTCGCCCGGCCCGATCCGCTCATTCGATGGCAGGCAGACGCCGACCACGTCGACCTCCGACCAGGTGGTCCGGACCAGGTCGTTCAGCCGTTCACCGAGCAGCGTCCGCGGCTTGTGCAGACCCGGGGTGTCGATCAGCACCAGCTGGGCATCCGGCCGGTGCACGATGCCGCGGATGGCGTGGCGGGTGGTCTGCGGCTTGGAGGAGGCAATCGCAATCTTCGATCCGACGACGGCATTGGTCAGCGTGGACTTACCGGCGTTCGGTCGGCCCACGAAGCAGGCGAAGCCGGACCGGAACTCTGTATCAGTTGAGGTCATCGACGTCCAACCTGCCCTGCACTGCGCCGGCCGGGTCCGCGAACCAGATCGCCACGCCCTTACCGGGCAGGTCGCGGACGATCTCCACGTCGGAGTCCCGTGGCTCATGCTCGGCGCACAGCGCCACGGCTTCCAGCCCCTCCGCTCCAGAGGACACGGCCATGGCTACGGCCAGCGCGACTGCCGACAGATCCAGATGCGGCAACGACACGCTGGCGGCGGCGTAGGTACGTCCGTCGGTGTCCCGGACGCAGGCGCCCTCGCGCGCATTGGTACGGGCCAGAGTCGCCTTCGCCAAGGTGATGATCTTGACGTCCTCGGGGTCGGTCGGACTGGAGATGTCGGTCACTAGGTTGCCCTCACTGCAGATTCGGCGGCCAGCCGGGTGGCTGCCTCCGCACGGTGCTCGTCGTAGCCGTCGCCTGTGTCGTCCGGCTCGATCCGGGTCGCGACGACGGTGCCGATCCGGTTCCGCCGGCCACTGGACCGCTCGGCCACCAGCTCGAGCCCGCCGAACTTCACTACCGATCCCGCGATCGGCACCTTGTTCAACACCTTCGCCATCAGGCCTCCGACGGTGTCCACGTCCTCGTCCTCGAGCTTGAGCCCGAACAGCTCGCCGAGCTCGTCCAGCGGGAGTCGGGACGAGACGCGGTAGCGACCCTCCCCCAGCTCGGTGACGTCGTTGTTCTCCTCGTCGTACTCGTCGGTGATCTCGCCGACGATCTCCTCCAGGATGTCCTCGATCGTGGCCAGCCCCGCTGTTCCGCCGAACTCGTCCACGACGATCACCAGATGGGTGTGCTTCAGCTGCATCTCCCGCAGCAGCTGGTCCACCGGCTTGGAGTCGGGACACCATTCCGGCTTGCGGACCATCGAGCCGACCCGTTCCTCGGTCTCAGACTTGGGGTTGTCGTAGACCCGCTTGATCACGTCCTTGAGGTAGAGCACCCCAATCACGTCGTCCAGCCCGTCGCGGATCACCGGGATCCGGCTGAAGCCGGACCGCAGTGCGAGCGAGACGGCCTGCCGCAACGTCTTGTGCTCCTCGATGAACACCATGTCGGTCCGCGGCACCATCACCTCACGGACGATGGTGTCACCCAGATCGAAGACCGAGTGGATCATCCGTCGTTCTCCGGACTCGATCAGCTCGCTGGCCTCGGCCAGGTCGACCAGCTCACGCAGCTCGGCCTCGGTTGAGAACGGCCCGTCGGTGAACCCTCGGCCGGGAGTGAGCGCGTTGCCGATCATGATCAGCAGCCGGGGGAACGGCCCGAGCACCGTGGTCAGCGCGACCAGCGGACCGGCCACGGCGCAGGCCACCCGGTCCGAGTGCTGCCGGCCCAGCGTCCGGGGGGCGACGCCCCACAGGACATAGGACACAACGATCATCGAGCCGGCCGTGATCAGCACCCGTTGCCAGGTGGGGGCGAAGATGCCGAAGACCACCAGCGCCACCAGCACGATGGCGGTGACCTCGAACACCGTACGCAGGAACAGCGCCGTGTTGAGGTACCTCGGCGGGTCCTCGACAATCTTGCGCACCTTGTCTGCGCCAGATCGGCCCTCCTCCACCAGACGGTCCGCCCGGACCTTCGAGAACGAGTACAGGGCCGATTCGCCGGCAGCCATCACACCCGCGAGGATCACCAGGGCGAGGGCCATCCCCAGCTGGGACCAGTCCGCCTGGTTCATCGCTTAACCGGCCCCATCCGATCGGGCCCAGGCCGCAATGATCTTGTCCTTGAGGCCGAACATCTCGGCCTTCTCCTCCGGGTCGGCGTGGTCGAAGCCGAGCAGGTGCAGCAGGCCATGGACCAGCAGGTACTCGGCCTCAGCCTCGGCCGACCGGCCGTGCTCGGCGGCCTGCCGGCTGGTGACCGCCGGGCAGAGGACGATGTCTCCGAGCAGACCCTCCGGCGGATCCTCGCCGTCACCGGGGGGCCGCAGCTCGTCCATCGGGAACGACAGCACGTCGGTCGGACCGGGCTCCCCCATGTACTTCTCGTGGTAGGAGCTCATCGTGTCCTCGTCGACCAGCAGGATCGACAGCTCCGCCTGCGGATGGATCCGCAGCTGGTCGAGCGCGAAGGTAGCCAACCGGACCAGGCGCGGACTGTCGGCCTCCAAACCGGACTCGTTGTTGATATCGATGGTCACGATCGGTGCCTCGGTGCCGGCTCGGTCGCCTCGAACCTGTCGTACGCGGCGACGATCCGACCGACGAGCTTGTGCCGGACCACGTCATGGTTGGTCAGGTTGCAGAACGCGATGTCCTCGACGTTGTCCAGGATGCCCTGCACCACCCGCAGGCCGGAGCGGGTGCCACCGGGCAGGTCGACCTGGGTGATGTCACCGGTCACCACCATCTTGGCGCCGAACCCGAGGCGGGTGAGGAACATCTTCATCTGCTCCATCGAGGTGTTCTGCGCCTCGTCCAAGATGATGAAGGCGTCGTTGAGGGTACGGCCGCGCATGTACGCCAGCGGCGCGACCTCGATGGTTCCCGCGGTCAGCAGGCGCGGGATCGAGTCGGGGTCCACCATGTCGTGCAGCGCGTCGTACAGCGGCCGCAGGTACGGGTCGATCTTGTCGTTCAAGGTGCCGGGCAGGAAACCGAGGTGCTCACCGGCCTCCACCGCAGGTCTGGTCAGGATGATCCGGTTGACCTGCTTGGCCTGCAGCGCCTGGACTGCCTTGGCCATCGCCAGATAGGTCTTCCCGGTGCCGGCCGGGCCGATCCCGAAGACCACCGTGTGCTTGTCGATCGCGTCGACGTAGCGCTTCTGGTTCAGCGTCTTGGGCCGGATGGTGCGGCCGCGGGAGGACAGGATGTTCTGGGTCAGAACCTCCGCCGGACGGGCTTCCTCCCGCGCGCTGAGCATGGTGCAGATCCGCTCGACCGCGTCGCCGGTCAGGCCCTGCCCGGTGCGCAGCACGGTCACCATCTCGTTGATGACATCCACGCCAAGCGACAGTGCAGCGGAGCTTCCGGTCAGCGTGATCTCGTTGCCACGGACATGCACGTCCGCCTCGAGCTCGCGCTCCAAGATCCGGAGGAACTCGTCCCTGGATCCGAGGATGTTGACCATGTCGATGGATGCCGGAACCGTGATTCGCCGGCTGCCGACGAGAGCCGCGTCGGACCTGGAATCGCCGGACGCTTCGGTGTCGGCTCCGCGGGCGGCGGCTACGTTGTCTGACCTGTTCAGGAGTTCCTCACAGAAGATGGACGATGTCGAAGTGACCATCTTAGTCAATGCCCGGCGGAATCGACCCCTCAGCCGCGTGCGAACCGGTCAGTGGCCCGAATCAGCTCCCGCTGAATGCCCGGTTCGGAGAACGCATGTCCGGCTGTTGGCACCATCACCAGCTCGGCGGTGGGCCAGGCTCGGTGCAGATCCCAGGCCGTCACCGCGGGAGTTGCCACGTCGTAGCGACCTTGGACGATGACTCCGGGGATGTCAGCCAGCCGGGAGGCGTTGCGGATCAGCTGTCCCTCGGCGAACCAGCCGCCGTGCCTAAAGTAGTGGTTCTCGATCCGGGCGAACGCCAGCGCATAGGTCGGATCGCTGAACGCCGCGACCAGCGCCCGGTCCTCCTCCAGCGTGATCGTGGCGGCTTCCCAGGATGTCCAGGCGACGGCGGCCGGGGTGTGCACCGCGGGGTCGGGGTCGAAGAGCAGCTCGTGGTACGCGGCGATGGCATCACCGCCGAACGAGCGGCCGCCCAACGGGGCCAGGAACCGCTCCCGCCACTCCGGGAACAGCTGCCCCGCTCCGCCGTTGTAGTACCAGTCCAGCTCGGCCCGACGGAGCGTGAAGATCCCGCGGAGGACCAGCTGGCTGACTCGGCTGGGATGCTCCTCCGCGTACGCCAGGGCGAGGGTGCTACCCCAGGAGCCGCCGAACACCAGCCACCGGTCGATACCGCGGGCCACCCGCAGCCGCTCCAGGTCGGCCACCAGGTGCCAGGTGGTGTTGGTTGTCAGGTCGGCGGTCGGTTCGGCGGCGTGCGGCAGGCTGCGGCCGCAGCCGCGCTGGTCCAGCAGCACCACCCGGTACCGGGCAGGATCGAAGAGCCGTCTGACCGTCGCCGTCGACCCGCCTCCGGGGCCGCCGTGGAGGAAGACCGCCGGCGTCCCGTTCGGGTTCCCGCACTCCTCCCAGTAGATCCGTTGGCCGTCCCCGACCTCCAGCAGACCGCTCGCGTACGGCTCGATCTCGGGGTACAGGGTCACCGTTCGTACATGATGTGAACCGCAGCCTCCTCGGCGCTGGCGGCGGCGCCGTCGATGCCGACGTCCTCCCCGACCAGATCTGACTCCTCGTCCTCGGCCACGCCCAGGTCCGGAGCGACGAGCCGGCCGGCCCGTTTGTCGCCCACCTCCCGGTCCTCGATGTCCTCATCGTCCTCGAACTCGTCGTCGTCCTCGGCCTCGTCGAACAGCCCGTTGTCGTCGGGCTCCTCCTCGGCCAACCGCTGGTCGAGAGTCTCTTCCTCGCCGTACCGTTCGACCGGTGACCAACGCTCGGGAGTGGTGTAGCCCTCGTCCAGCGGGTCGTCGACGCCGCGGTCAAGCAGGCTGCGGTCGTTCTCCAGCTGGTCCAGCTGTTCTGAGGGCTCGGGTACGCCGTCGTAGAAGTCACTCATGGGTCCAGCCTGCCACGGGGGGTCGGGACTAGGATGCTCGGCTGTGACGATCCGGCAGACATCCACGCCCTTGTCAGCCCACGGCGACACCGCTCACTTCGCCAAGGAGGTGAGCGGCAACTACGACCTGGTGCTTGCTTTCTTCTGCGGCTTGCTGCTCATCTCCAACATCGGCGCTACCAAGGCAATCGCCTTCGGGCTGCCGTTCAGCGTGCCGATCATCGGCTCGAATCTCATCACCGACGGCGGGGCGTTCCTGTTTCCGCTGACCTATGTGCTGGGCGACGTGCTGGCGGAGGTCTACGGCCTGCGCCGGGCCCGCCGGGCGATCGTCACCGGCTTTGTCCTCTCTGCGTTGGCCGCGGTGACCTTCCTGGTGGTCAGCGTCTCGCCGCCGGCGCCCGGTTGGCCCAACCAGGAGGCGTGGCGTTCAGTTCTCGGGTTCGTACCCAGGATCGTGGTGGCGAGCCTGGCCGGCTACCTGGTCGGCCAGTTTCTCAATGCCTACGTACTGGTCAAGCTCAAGGAGAGGATGCAGGAGCGAGGGCTGTGGGCCCGGCTGGTGGGCTCCACCGTGGTGGGTGAGTTCGCCGATACCGCCATCTTCTGCACCATCGCCTTCGGGGGCATCTTGTCCACCCGGGACGTGGTCAGCTACACGCTGATCGGCTACGTCTACAAGGTGCTGGTCGAAGTGGTCTGCCTGCCGGTCACGTATGCCGTGATCCGGGCGCTCAAGAAGCGCGAACCGAGCTACTGAGCGACAGCCCGTTTCCTGGCGTAGTAGCGACCGAGAAACTCGACCTTGAACGCCTCGAAGTCGCCGGTCTCGATGCTGGCACGGATGTCGTCGACGAGGCGGACGATGAACCGCTCGTTGTGGATGGTGCACAGCGTGGAAGCCACCATCTCCTTGGCCTTGAACAGGTGGTGCAGGTAGGCGCGGGTGTAGTTCGCGCAGGTGTAGCAGTCGCACTCGTCGTCGATCGGGATGAAGCTGCGTCGGTGTGCGGCGGTGTTGACGTTGAACCGACCGTCGCGGGTGTACAGCGCCGCGTTGCGCGCCACCCTGGACGGTGACACGCAGTCGAAGGTATCGGCGCCGTTCTCGATCGCGGTGAAGAAGTCGTCCGGCTCGGAGATCCCGAGCAGGTGCCGCGGCTTGTGCTCGGGCAGTTCCTCGGACACCCAGCCGACGATGGCGCCGAGGTTCTCCTTCTCCAACGCGCCGCCGATGCCGTAGCCGTCGAAGGCGTACCCCGCCACCGAGAGCGACTCCAGGTCACGCGCCGCCTTGCGGCGCAGGTCCTCGTACTGGGCGCCCTGCACTACGCCGAAGAGCGCCTGGTATGGGCGATCGGCCCGTAGCTTCGTCTGCCGGTGATGCTCCTCCAGGCACCGCTGCGCCCACGCCTGGGTGCGGGCCAGGGAAAGCTCCTGGTAGCTCCGGGTGTTCATCAACGTGGTGCACTCGTCGAAGGCGAAGATGATGTCGGCGCCGAGCTCGTGCTGGATCCGCATCGACGTCTCGGGGGTGAAGCGGTGCTTGCTGCCGTTGAGATGGGAGGTGAAGGTCACTCCGTCGTCGTCCACCTGAGCCAGCCGGGACTTGCCCGTGGCGATCACGTCGTCGTGGCCGAGTCCGTCGGTGTCCATCGCGAGGACCTTCTTGAACCCGACACCCAGCGACATCACCTGGAAACCGCCGCTGTCGGTGAAGGTCGGTCCCGGCCAGTTCATGAACCGGCCCAGCCCGCCGGCCTCGTCGATGATGTCGGACCCGGGCTGCAGGTAGAGGTGGTAGGCGTTGGCCAGCAGCGCCTGGGCACCGAGCCTGCTCATGCTCTCCGGGAGCACCGCCTTGACGGTGGCCTTGGTGCCAACGGCGATGAAGGCCGGCGTCTCGATGGTGCCGTGCGGAGTGCTGATCACACCGGTCCGACCCCGACCCGACTCCAGCCGTACACCGGGCACGAACTCGAAGCCGGTCACCGCAGCATCAGGCCGGCCAACGCGACGACGCCTGCCGTCGAGGTCCGAAGCACCCCGTCACTGATCACGACCGGATCAGCGCCGGCAGCGGCGAAGGCCGCCACCTCTTCAGGGCTGATGCCACCTTCGGGTCCCACGATGATCAGTACCTCGCCGTCGACGGGCAGCTCCGTCTGAGACAGCGGTGTGGTGGCATCCTCGTGCAGCAGCAAGGCCAGGTCGGCATGGCGGATCCGGTCCACCAGCCCTGTGCTGCTGACCAGCTCGCTCACTACGGGCACCCGGAGCCGTCGGGACTGCTTGGTCGCCTCGCGTACGGTCGACCGCCAACGGCTCAACGATTTCTCGGTCCGCTCCCCGCTCCAGCGCACGATGGAGCGGGATGCCTGCCACGGGACGACCTCGTGCACGCCCATCTCGGTCAGCATCTCCAACGCCAGCTCCGAGCGGTCACCCTTGGCCAGCGCCTGCACGACGACGTACCGGGGCCCGGACTCGACGGTGTTGAGCTGCTCGGTGACCGCCATGGTGAGCGAGCTCTTACCGACCTCCACAATTTCCCCACGCAGGCCTCGGCCGGCGCCGTCGGACAAGATGATCGACTCCCCGGCGCGGAGCCGGCGCACCACTACGGCGTGCCGGCCTTCCTCACCATCCAGCTGGACCAGCGTGCCCGCGCTGGGCAACGGGTCGTCAAGGCGGTCGAGCAGGAACAGCGGATCACTCACGGGCGGCTATCCGGCGAACGCGTCACGCAGGCGGCCGAACACTCCCTTGCTGTGCTTCTGCACGGTCACCTCGGCGCGGGTCTCCTCCCGCAGCTCAGCCAGCTCCCGGAGAAGCTCACGCTGCTCGGAGTCCAGCCGGGTCGGGGTCTGCACCAGCAGGGTCACGCCGAGCTGGCCGCGGCCGCCGGCCCGGAGCCTCGGTACGCCCTTGCCGTCGATCGCGATCCGGGTGCCGGACTGGGTGCCGGCCGGTACGCCGACGCGGACGAACCGGCTGTCGGCATCGGAGTCCTCGACGTCGGCCTCCAGGGTCTGCACCGTCACCTCGGTCCCCAGGGCGGCCGCGGTCATCGGGATCCGGACAACGATCTCCAGGTCGTCACCGTCGCGCTTGAAGACCTCATGTGGAGCTACCTGCAGTTCGACGTACAGGTCGCCGGCCGGGCCACCACCCGGTCCGACCTCACCATGGGCGGAGAGGTGGATCCGGTTGCCGGTGCTGACGCCGGCCGGGATCTTCACGTTGATGGTGCGGGCGGAACGGACCCGTCCGTCGCCCGAGCACTCGACGCAGGGGTGCGGGATGACGGTTCCGTACCCGCGGCAGGTGGGGCACGGCTGCGTGGTGCGGATGTCTCCGATGAAGGACCGCTGGACGTGGGTGACGTCACCCTGCCCGTGGCAGGTCTCGCAACGGACCGGCTGAGATCCCTCGGCGGCGCCGGTGCCGGCGCAGCGCGGGCACAGTACGGCGGTGTCCACGCGGAGCGGCTTGGTGGTGCCGAAGGCAGCCTCAGCCAGCTCGAGGTCCAGCCGTACCAGCGCATCCTGGCCGCGGCGGGTCCGCGAACGGGGACCGCGAGACGCCTGCTGGCCGAACATCGCATCGACCAGGTTGGTGAAGTCGAAGCCACCGGCCGAGCCGAAGCCACCGCCGAAACCGCCACCCATCCCGCCGCCGAGCGGGTCACCGCCGCGGTCGTAGATATCGCGCTTCTTCGGGTCCTGCAGCACCTCGTACGCCTCGGCGACCTTCTTGAACCGGTCGGATGCGTCGGCTTCCTGCGCCACATCGGGGTGCAGCTTCATCGCCAGCTGGCGGTAGGCTTTTTTGATCTGCTCCGGGGACGCGTCCCGAGAGACACCAAGGATCTCGTAGTAGTCAGAGCTCATTTTCTGCTGTGTCATCCTTCGGAGAGGAATCGGCCGACGTAGCGTGCTACGGCTCGAACCGACGCCATGGTTGAGGGGTAGTCCATCCGGGTCGGACCGACGATACCCAAGGTGGCCCAAGTGTCTTCCTGGCTGCCATAGCCACTGGCGACCACCGATGTCGTACGAAGTTCTTTAAACGGATTCTCTTGTCCGATCCGGACGGTCACGACATCGGCCGTGGTGGTCTCGCCCAACAGTCGGAGCAGGACCACCTGCTCCTCCAGCGCCTCCAGTACCGGTTTCACCGTGGTCTCGAAGTCGTCGGAGAAGCGGGTCAGGTTCGGCACCCCACCGACCACGACCCGGCTGCTGGCCTCGCTGTTGAGCATCTCCAGCAAGGTGGCGATGCTGCCCTGTCCCATCACGTCGATGCGCTCCGGCAGCTCCCCCACCAGTGTATGGAGCCGTGCGGCTGCCTGCGATGTGGAGTTGCCCACGGCGGCGGCGTTGAGGTAGTTGCGGAGATCGGCGAGGTCTTCCTCATCGTGTTCGATGACCTCGAGTGCGCGCTGTTCGACCCGGCCAGTCGAGGTGATGAGGATCAACATGATCCGGTGCGCTCCCAGCGACACCACCTCGACATGCCGTACGGTCGACCGACTCAGGGTCGGGTACTGGACTATGGCGACTTGCTGGGTGACCTGGGCGAGCAGCCGTACGGTCCGGTGCAGGACGTCGTCGAGATCCATGGCTCCGGAGAGGAAGGTCTGGATGGCGCGCTTCTCCGCAGGTGACAGCGGCTTGACCGAACCCAGCCGGTCGACAAAGAGCCGGTAGCCCTTGTCGGTGGGGATTCGGCCGGCGCTGGTGTGGGGCTGGGTGATGTAGCCCTCTTCTTCCAGCGCCGCCATGTCGTTGCGGACAGTGGCCGGGGAAACTCCGAGGTCGTGTCGCTCGACCAGGGACTTTGACCCGACCGGCTCCTGGCTGGAGACATAGTCGGTGACGATCGCCCGTAGCACCTGCAGCTTCCGGTCGTCCATCGTCTCCCTCCTTGTCTGACTCGGCCGACTCGCGCTCTCTCGGACGCGGTAGAGCGCCGGCGGACCGTGCATTGGCACTCCTGCCGCCGGAGTGCCAGTCTAGCCTGATGAGTGAGCTGAGCGACTGGCGTGAGGTCGCGGCGGGCGTGTACGTCGCGGTCGCCGAACCAGCCGGGGTCAACGTGGGGCTGATCGTCGGCAAGGAGGCCGCGCTGGTGGTGGATACCGGCTCAAGCCCTGCTCAGGGCCGCGCGATCCGGGACGCGGTGGCGAGGATCACGGCGGCGCCGGTGAGTACCGCCGTGGTCACCCACTGGCATTACGACCACGCGTTTGGGCTGGCGGCTTTCCACGATGTCCTGACCATCGGCCATGAGTCGGTGGCGGGGCGGATCAGTGCACTCGACCACGGTGTCACCGAGGCGGCACGCGGGCTCGGAGTCGACCCGGCGGAGCTGGTAGCGCCGCACCGCCAGATCGCGGTCGCCACCGCCGTCGACCTCGGCGACCGGCGGGTGGAGATCGCGCACCTCGGCCGGGGTCACACAGATGGCGACCTGGTCGTGGTCGTGCCCGATGCCGACGTCGTCTTTGCCGGTGACCTGCTGGAGTCGGCCGGTCCGCCCTGGTACGGAGATGACTCCTTCCCGCACGAGTGGGCCGCGACGCTGGACGGTGTCATCGGGTTGATGGCCCGGCGCAGCCGGGTGGTGCCGGGACATGGGCCCGAGGTGGACAGGGAGTTCGTCTTCAACGCGCGCGGGGAGCTGGCCGCGGTCTCGGGAGAGGTCCGTCGGCTGGTGGAGTCGGGCGTGGCGGAGCGGGACGCGTTGACCGCTGGATCGTGGCCGTTCCCGGAGGTCAATGTGGCGGCCGGCGTGGCCCGCGGGTACGCGGACCTGGCGGACGTAGGAATCAAAGGCGTTCGGCCGACCCTGCCGCTGGCCTGACGGGCTATCGATCGGAATCGGGTCGGGCGCGGCGACCCGTTAGAAGAGTTGGTTGCCGTACGGACGCCGCGGTCGTTCAGGAGCAAGCGCCGCGCAGGACAGCGGCGCCAGTCGGCAAGGACGCAGCAGGCGGCGAAACAGGCCCGGGAGCAGTCATGCCACCTTCGTTGGACCCGCCGTCTTTCGCGCCTGATTGGTCAACTGGCGCGCGGCATCCCAGACGGCGTGGGCGAATGGGTTGTTGCCGAGGTCGTGGGTTCCGGTGTTGGTGGCCAGGTAGATCCAGCCGTGCGGTGATCGCCACAGGTAGATGCCCGGCTCGGGTTGTCGCGGTCTCCAGCGGCCGAAGGTTTTGAGTCGGTGCTGGCTGCGGGAGAGTGGTCCGAGGTTGTGGAGTCCGGTCTGGCCGGGTGGCCCACCGCGCTCGGGTGGCAGGTAGGGGATGGTGTGGTCGAGGTCCATGGTGCGGCTGGTGGTGGGGGCGTAGGGGAAGATGCTGTCGGGGTTGCGGAGTCGGAGGGCTACGCGGGTCCGGGTGGGGATCTCGTAGCTGTCCACCGGGGCCGGGTTCGAATCGAGCACGGGTTGGACCCGGATGCGGCAGTGGCTGCTGGCCAGGAATCGGCGGATCTGGTCGATGGTGACCGGCCCGACGCCCTCGATCCGACCCACCTGCGCCGGACCGCCGCTCCCGGCCACGTCGACGGCGGCGCCGTTGGGTTCGGCCGCTACCTCGCTGGAGGCCTCCGCCGACGCGTTGTTGCACCTGGGGCAGTCGACAGCGCCGGCCGCGCCGGCGAGCGCCTCCTGGCTGAGATGGACGTAGAGCGTCACATTCGGCCGGGCCTTGTCCGGGTCCACGGTGGGCCGGTCGAGCCGGACCGACCGGTGCGCCGCCTCGCCCGGGTCCTGGTCGGGTCCGCCTGCCGGTTCGGGGATGGTGGTGGGGTCGTGTTGGTGGTCGTGGAGCAGCTGCAGGGCGTAGGCGGGTTGGGCCAGGATGCCGATGGCTTTGGAGCGGCGGATGTCGACCGGGTCGGTGTCGCCGTTGGTGTGGAGGATGTCGGCGATCCGGTTGACCATGGCCATGAACCAGATCACCTC
>JAOPXN010000088.1 GCA_025965155.1 Propionibacteriaceae bacterium | reverse complement strand
TCCGGCTACGACGACAGTGAGGCAGCACGATGAGCCCTCAAATCAGCACCCACGTCCTGGACGCAGCGCTCGGCCGACCGGCCGCCGGCGTCGCCGTGTGCCTGGAGCAGAAGGCCCGCTCGGACTGGCTCAAGGTGGCGCGCGCCACCACCGACGAGGACGGCCGGGTGGCCGAGCTGGGTCCCGATGATCTGGACACGGGCGTGTACCGGGTCACCTTCGACACCGACAGCTACTTCGCCGACACTGGGCAGACCGGTTTCTATCCCGAGGTGGTGGTGATCTTCAACCTGGCAGAGGAGGAGCAGCACTATCACGTCCCGCTGCTGCTCAGCCCGTTCGCGTTCTCCACCTACCGCGGCAGCTGATCCTCACGCCTGCGGTGCGGCGACGCGCCTGCCACGGACGTACACGCCGGTGATCGCCGGCTCCCGTAGGCCCATCAGCAGCGTGAACAGGGTCTGCACCGCCGACCGCGCCTCGTCATCGACGCGGGTCCCGTGCTCGAGTCGCAGCGCCAGCGGCTCCCATTGCTCCGGGTCGATCAGCAGGAAGTCGGCGTCCTTGCCTGTGTCGAGGTTGCCGAACCGCTGCTCCATGTCGAGGGCACGGGCGCCGGCCAGGGTGGCGGCGAACAGCAGGTCCGCCGGGTGCAGCGCGACACTGTCCGACCCGGGCTCGGACAGGTGCACCTTGTAGCAGTCGTTCAGCACCCGCGCGATCAGCCATTCGTCACCGGCGCCGACGTCGGAGCCGATGCTGACCGTGACACCGGACGCAACGGTGCGCCGCCAGGGCATCGTGCCGGAGCCGAGGAACAGCTGGGACGTGGGACAGTGCGCGATCGAGGTTCCCGTCTCCGCCATCCGGGCGAGCTCGCGGTCCTGGCAGTGCACAGCGTGCGCCAGGATGCTGCGCGGGCCCAACAGGCTCGGGCCTCCGATCGCGGAGCGGGACAGGAACTTGCCGTCGTAGGTGTCCAGGTAGCTCTCGCCCCGATAGAGGGCCCGGACCGCGTCGATCTCGCCGTCGCCGGGACGGTTGTTCTCGTTCATGTGCGAGTGGAAGTAGACGCCGTCGCCGCGGACTGACTCGTACAGCTCGCCCAGACCGGCCAACGTCCGCGGCGTCACCGACAAGCTGAACCGCGGCACCACCGCGACCTGGAGCAGGGCGGTGGCTGCGTCGTGGGTGTCTACCGCGTGCCAACGGTCGATCTCTTCGGCCACCAGCCGCAGCGCGTCCGCCTCGCTGGTGATCAGCGGTGCAGCCGACGGCGGTCCGTTGGTCTGCACCCCCCGGCCGCTGACCAGCCGCAACCCCGCCTCCCGGCTCTCACTGAACAGCGCGTCCTGCGCGTGCGGGAACGCGGACCCGAACACCATGGCGGCGGTCGTGCCGACCCTGGCCCGACGCGCGGTGAACGCACGGGCGGTGGCCAGGGCGAACTTCTCGTCGCTGAGCCGGGCTTCGGAGGGGTAGATGCAGTGCTCGAGCCACTCCAGCAGCTGGCCGCCGCCGTAGCTGTCAGTCGCGAACGTCTGAGGGAAGTGCACATGTGTGCCGACGAAGCCGGGCAGGATGAAGCCTGCCTCCACCACGTCCAAGGCGGCGAACCGCTCCGGCATCTTCGTGTAGGGACCGACCCAGCCAATGACTCCGTCGGCTTCGACGACCAGCGCACCGTCGGGAAGCGAGGCCAGGTGTTCGGCGGCGTCGGCCTGGTCCGGCGACCCTGCGACATGGAACAGATGACCGCGGTAGACGCGGGCGAGGCCGGTCGCCGGGTCAGCCATGATCACACCAGGCCGGTAAACGAGTCCCAGGCAGGGTCGGCCGGAGGAGCGTCGTCGCGGGTCACGGTGGCCTGGATCAACCCGTACGGCCGATCGTCGGCATGGAAGACCTCCCCCGGGTTCTCCAGCCCGAACGGCGCAAGATCATAAAGGAAGTGGTGCTTGTTGGGTGCCGACAGACGCACCTCGGCGATCTCCCGGTACGCCTCCAGCACCGCCTTGCCCATGGCGAACAATGTCTGCTGCAGTGCCAGCGAGTGCAGGTTGGCGAACCGTTCCACCATGATCGACTTTACGTCGGCGTAGACGGTGTCCCAGTCCATTTCTGTTTCGGTGAAGCGCCACTTCGCCACCAATGAGGTGGCCATCACCCGGTCCGATGTTGGTTGCAGGACGGTATAGGGATCGGTGAGGAAGCCCGCGAACGCCGACCCGGTGGACTTCAAGATGATCAAGTCCTTTAGCCCGCCGACCACCCAGGTCTGCTGTGTTGAGCCGGCCCCTTCGACGGTGATCGCAGCGGTCCGGACCTCCTGGCCCTTGCGGGTCCAGGTGTGATCATGTTCGACGCCGTTGATCATCACCCGCTCCCAGGCGTACTCTTCGATCTCGATCCGGGCGGACTGGACGGGCTGCACGTCGTCGACGTAATGACGCGCCAGGTCAAGGCCGTACTGCTCGATGGACGTGATCCCCTTCTCCTTGGCGTACGCGTACGCGGTCTGCTTCTGCGAGTCGGTGGGCAGCACGGTCGACTGGTCACCGACGGTGTAGGCCGCCGCGAAGTCGCCACGGAGGGCAGTGGAGACGTTGAGGTCGCGGATCTCGTGCCGCTCGGTATCGCGGCGAATCCGGACCACCCGGCTCTCCGCCTTCCCATAGGTGTTGGCGCCGAGGATGATGGCCATGATCAACTCTCCAGTTCCGAGCAGCGGTAACCGATGCGACCGCGGTGCGGGCGCACTCGATTATCTGTACCGGAGCAGCCCTTCCGGGGTGCCGGTTACGAAGACTTAATCTTCCTGGAACACCGGGCTGACCGCGCTCTCCCGGCGGTCCAAGGGCCGGGTCAGCAGCCGATCGCCGAGCACCGATGCCTCGGACGGGTCCACGGTGATCCCGCCGACCCAGGTCCGGCCGACCGCGCCATGGAGCCGGCGCCCGTCGTAGGCGCTGATCTTGTTGCGGTGCCACAGGTCGTCGGCGCTGACCTGCACCGTCGCCTCCGGGGCGAACGCCACCAGGTCGGCGTCCGACCCGACCGCGATGCGCCCCTTGTCCCAGAGCCGGACGAAGTCGGCGGTGGCAGTCGACATCCACCGCAGCACAGTGGCCAGGTCAATACCGCGCTGACGGGCGGCGGTCCAGACCCCGGCCAGGCTCACCTGCAGACCGGAGATGCCACCCCAGGCACGTCGGAAGTCGCCGGCGTGCGCGAGCTTCAGCTCGGCGGTCGCGGGGGAGTGGTCGGAGGCGATGAAGTCGATGGTGCCGTCCAGCAGACCCTGCCAGAGCAGGTCGCCGTTGGCTGCGTCGCGGATGGGCGGGCAACACTTGTACTGGGTGCCGCCGTCCGGGATGTGCTCGGCGTCGAAGATCAGGTAGTGCGGGCAGGTCTCCACAGTGATCGGCAGGCCGCCAGCCTTGGCGGCCCGCAGGATCGGCAGCGCCGACGCCGCCGACAGGTGCACGATGTGGGCCCGGGTACCGGTCCGCCGGACGCCGTTGATCACCTGCTCGATCGCGCTGGTCTCGGACTCTTCGGGCCGGGAGGCTAGGAAGTCGCCGTAACCGGGTCCGTCCGTGGCCGACTCCTGGAGCCGGGCGGGATCTTCGGCGTGCACCAGCAGGACCCCACCGAATGCGCCAATCTCCTGCAGCGCGGCGTTCAGCTGGTCGGTCGACAGGTGCGGGAACTCCTCGACGCCCGACGGGGACAGGAACGCCTTGAAACCGAACACCCCTGCGTCGTGCAGGGAGCGCAGCGTGCCTAAGTTGCCCGGAACCGCACCGCCCCAGAACCCCACGTTGACCACGGACTGGGGGGCAGCCGCCGCCCGTTTCAGGTCCAGCGCCTCCACGGTGGTGGTCGGCGGCACGCTGTTCAGCGGCATGTCGATCAAGGTAGTGACGCCACCGGCGGCAGCGGCACGGGTCGCGGTGGCGAACCCCTCCCATTCGGTCCGTCCCGGCTCGTTCACGTGGACGTGGGTGTCCACCAGGCCGGGGATGAGCACCGTGTCCTCGTCCAGCCGAACGTCATCCTTGGCCTCGACGGCCGACTCGATCTCGGTCAGGGCTGTGATGACGCCGCGCCGGATGATGACCGCAGCCGACTGCCACTGCCCGTCGATCAGCACGCGGTGGGCACGGATGACCAGGTCTGCGGTGGGGCGCGGGATAGACATGCCTGGGACCTCCACCTTCGCCGAGGATGACCTCTGCGCCACCCTAGCGCTCGCGATGGGGGTGTGGGCGCCAGCGGCACCGCGTGGAGACGGCAATGCGCGGCTGAGTCTTGACTGCGCCCTCTGCCGGCAGTCAACTGGCTCGAGCAGTGCGTTCCAAGACACCTTGCGCATCAACGAGAACTGTCAGACGGCCCGGTTAGTGTGAACGTATGTTCGATTTGGAGGGGTTGGCGGGGTTGTCGGGTGGTGCCGTCGCGGCGCTGGTCGCCGACAGCTACCGCGCGCAGGTGGAGGCGGAGACCGCGTTG
>JAOPXN010000130.1 GCA_025965155.1 Propionibacteriaceae bacterium | reverse complement strand
GCCGTTGCCCTTCCCGACGCGACACACCGCGGCGAATATGGTCAACACGATGTTTGCAAGCAAGACGGTCTGGTCTCACTTCTGGTCTCGTTTGCCACCGTCCACCGCCGTTCGCCTAAGCCGAGGGTGCCGGCCTTCGCTGCGGGCAGAGGCGTGGAAGACGTCGGGCGGCGCATCTTGAGCTGCTTATGACGCCAGCGCAAACCTAAGGCGACCTCTGCCGGGACTTACTTCGGGTAGGTCAGGCTTCGCAGGATGTTGATCCGATGTACGTCGGGCTGCCCAGTCGCCTTGATCACAGTGGTGCTGCCGGTGATGGCGTTGATCACCTTGTTGGCGTCCAGCCGCGGTTGACGGGAACGAATGAGCGCAGCCTGCCCGGCGACGAACGGGGCGGCGACTGAGGTCCCATTCCAGTACGCATAACGACCTCCCGGCACCGGCCCAACGACCAGCACCCCAGGCGCGGCGACATCGACCCAGTCACCCGAGTTCGAGAACAGCGCCAGTTGTTGCAGATCGGCTCGGAGCGCGCTGACGGCGAGGATCTCGCCCAGGGCAGCGGGATACTGTTCAGCGGTGCTGCTCTCGTTACCTGCTGACGCGGTAATGACCACACCACGCGCGCGTGCCAGCTTGATGGCGTCTTTGAGCAAGGTGGCTTCAGGTTTGGTGTCCGTGCCGAATGCGAGATTGATGACGTCGGCCCCGGCGTTGACAGCGTCTGTGATGGCTTCGGCAACCACGAAGAGATTGCCCCGTCCGTCGCTGTCAAGTACCCGCATCGGCATGATGCGCGCTCCGGGGGCGGTCATGGCCACCACTCCGCTGACGAACGTGCCGTGCCCGTACGATTCGTCGACGGCGCCGTCGCCGTCGTCGTCGCGGCCGTTCTGGACCTCAGAAGGGTTCGGATCGTCGTCCACGTAATCCCAGCCGGCCTGGAGCTGTCCGGCGAACGCGGGGTGGTTGAGCTCGGCACCGGTATCCAGCACCGCCACCAGGATACCGGCGCCAGTGCTCAGCCGATGCGACGCGGCTAACTGCAGTTGACGGCTGGCCGCCTGGTTGGTCCACACCGCCGAATCGGTGCCGGCATCGTCTGGGTCGCCCTGCGGCCAGGCGTGGAAGCGACCGTCGGAGAGATCGGCCGGAAGGTTGGACTGGGCGTAGGAGACGGCGCCGTTGGCTCTGATCCTCACCGCCAGCTTCTTCGACCACTGAACGGTGCGGCAGTACTGCGGCTCGGTGGCACGTACAACGTAGAGACCGTGTGAACTCAGCAATCGTGGACCAAGCTCGACTGGGAAGGCGGCGAGGACCTCACCGATGGTGTGGCCGGGGGCCAGCTTGACCACCACCTCGGCCCGGGCGGCCGGGTTGGCTGGTGAGCAAGGCGTCGCCGCTAATGCCGTGGGCGTCAGTGACGCGGCACCGGCTGTTGCAAAAACGAGCGCCAGCACGAGCAGGCGTCGTCGAAGGCTATTCATGGGGTGGCTCCGATTAGGTCATGGGCTGAGGCAACGTACGCGAACGGTGCCCAGTAGAACGGGTGGGAATGATGACGAGCAGTGGCTTGCTGCGCTCGCCGTAGAGCATCGGCTGGGTGGCTGCCAGCAACGAGGTGGCTGTAAAGCTGTCCCATCAAAGTTGCGGTGACGTCGTCATCAACCGCCCACTGGCTGACTACCACCCCGCTGGCGCCGGCAGCGAGGAAGGCCCATCCCAGGCCGACCGGCTCCGCGGTGCCGGTGCCGTAGCGGCCGGATTCGCACGCGCTGAGTGTGACGAGCGCGCCATCGAGGTCCAAGTCGAGGACCTCGGCGGCTGCCACCCAGCGATCAGCCAATCGCAAGGAAGAGAACAGCGGGTTCGCTGCCCGGTAAAGACCGTGGCAGGCGATGTGCAGCGCGCCGGGACCGGGCATGGACGTCATCAAAGTGTCGGAGGTGGCCTCGGTGCCGAGGAAGACCTGGGTGTCCGGGAGCAGGCTGGCCAGCGTTGCGGCCTCGTGGCTCACCGACCGCGCCCGCGCGTCGGGCACCGCCAGAACAACAGTGCCTTGGTCCAGCGACGCCGCACGGACCCCGCTACCTGCCAGGCTCGGCGACACGGTGATGGTCCACCGGTCCACCAGGTAAGCCGAGCCGTCGTACAGCGCATGGAACGGCACCTGGTGCAGGCGCCGGTGCGGCACCACAACAAGGTGACGCCCGCCGTCGGTTAGCAGTTCCGCGATCGGCGCGATGAGCAGCCGGTACAGCGAGCCGAGGATCTGTTGGCAGGTCTGCGTCAATGCGACCTGATGGCGTTTCACGAAAGCAGCCCCCATCCGGAACCGGCTCCACTGCGCGGCCAGCCGGTCGAGCTGCACCTCAACATCCGGCAACACACCGGTCAGTCGCTGGGCAACGACTCGTCCGCCGTGGGTGACGAATGCGACCACATCGTCCCCGCTGACGTGGAACTCCAGTCCCACGGCGTGGCTGTCAGCCTCAGTGTGAGACACCGCATGCTGCGGCCGTGCGAGCGGCGTCCCGCTGACTGCCGCCCTCGCCCGTAAGGTGTTGATCCTTCGTTCTAGCTCGGATGCCCGTCGCCGAAGCGCCGGAGCCCGTGACGACTCGGTCGATGTGAGCGCTCCGTAGACGGCGTTCAGGTCGATCCGGAGCTGGTCGAGCTGGCTTTCCAGCTCGGGCGTCGAGCCTGGGAGTGAGGTGCGATGTCGACGAGGAGCGCCGACAGTTCGCGTCCGCAGATCTTCCATGGTCCGGTACTTGGATCGGTCAGCCATCCGCAGTGCCTCAGCGATATCGGGCCCGGTCGCGCGCTGCAGGAGAAGCTCGATCAGCTCCTCGTAAGCGGCCAGCCTCCCCGCCCGGAAGGCGCGTCGCATCTCGTAGGTGGGCAGGCTCGCACCGACCTGATCAGCGTCGTCGATCGCTGCCCGGAGGAGGCGCTCGGCCACCGCTTCCCGGCCTGCGCGGCGGTGATTGCGTGCGGTACGCACATCGCAGGCGTAACGGAGCTGAGGAAGACCGAGCCGACGGGCCAGTGTCGTTGCCCGCCTCAAGTGAGCAGCCGCGGTCACCATGTCGTCGGCGCTATCGGACAGGCACAGCTCAGCCCAGGTGAGAGGAATAAGCCAGCCTCCGGCCCGGAGCGCCTCGGCCGCTGCGGTGGCAAGCCGCACCGCCTCACCATGCTCATCTTGAGCGGCGGCGATCTCGGCCTCGGCCAGCTTCGCCCTGGCCTGTCCTTGGGCGTCCCCGACCTGAGCGAACATGGACGCCGCGGCACGCACCTCCCGCCCCGCCTCGTCCAGGTTGCCGGCGTCGGCCTGGGCCTGCGCGATGATGAACCGGGCCGTGGCGGCGTCGTGGGCCAGCCCCGACGCCAAAGCATTCTCCAATGCGGCGGTCGCCTCGACGCCGGCCTCCTCGGCCAGCCCGACCCCCAGGTACACCCGGGCGATCGCCAGCCGGATTCGGGCCGCTTCCGTCTCTGCCCCGAGCTCGTCGAGAGTGACCCGGGCCGGTTCTAGGACTTGAAGGGCGGCGCGTAACTCGCCCACCTGCTCCAATGCCTGCGCGACGTGACCCAGGCACTTGGCCGACCACAGCCGATCACCCGCCTCCGCGAACACCGCTTCGGCCGAACGGAGCACGCTGAGGGCTTCCCGGCCGCGCCCGAGCTCCAGCAGCTCAACGCCGCGGTTGGCTCGAGGGCGCGCCGTCTCTTCCACCATGTCGAGAGCGAGATAGGAGCCTTCGGCCATCGCGTACGCCTCCAGCGCCCGTTCGTGCTCGCCGACGAACCCATACGCCACGCCGACGTTCTCCAGCGCGGCGGCGCGAGTCCAGTCCCGCAGCTCCTCCTCATTCTCGCTCACGGTCAGACTGTCCAGGGCCGCGATCAGGCCGGTGCCGACCGCGAGCGCCTCGCTGTGCCGGCCCAGATCGTCAAGGATCTGCATTCGGCCCAGATCGGTACGCAGCGACTGGAGCTGCTGCCCCGCTCCCCACCACAAGTCACGGGCCTGCTCAATCAGCTCTAGAGCGCGGTCGGGCTGGCCGCGCTCGGCGTGCACCCGCGCCAGTAGATAACGGGCCCGAGCGCTGGTCGAGGCTAGCTCCAACCGCTGCGCCGCTGCATCGCAGAGCTGCGCCAGCTGGCTGGCCGCTTCGGGATTGTCATGCCCCAGCTCCTGGGCCCGGTCAAGTACCCACTCCAGACCTTCGACGTCGGCCAGCCCTTCGTCCTGGAGGTTCTGCAAACGAGCGACATCGGTGGTCAAAGAGAGCAGATCAACCACCGCAGCCGGTAGCCGTCCGGTCACAACCCCGAATCCTCGCCCCGCAGATCGAGGGGAACCACGATGGCCATGTCACCGTTGGTCACCCGGAGCTCAGTGGCGTCCTCAGGTACGTCGGTCAGGCAGAAGTAGCCGAGGGCGTCTCCATCGACGGTGCGCCTGGCGCCACTGGGGCCTGCGGCGACGGCCTCAAAGATCGGGGCCTGGTCGTCGTCGGTCAACAGCACCTGCCCGTCCAGACGGGCGACGCGGCCGCCGACCAGGCTGATATCAAGAACGAGATCGGCGCGATCGGTCGTATAGGCCAGGTGCACGAAACCTTCGGAGTCGTTGGGTCCGCGTACGCCTACCGGCGCAAGATCCAGCCGACTGTCGAACAGTAAGCTCGCGTTCAGTTCCAGCCGCGGGTGGTCAAGCGTCGCTCGGGCTCTACTCCAGCGCCCGTAGTAGCGGCATAGGTTCTGGCTGATGATCGGCGGCGGCTTGTGCAGCGGCATCGCGTGTGCCAGGTCGAGGAACCCCCGCAGCCACTCGACGTCGGCCGTGGCCTGCGGATCTCCGGCCCTGACCGCTTCGGAGACGCCGGCGGCGGTCGCCGGGTCTAGCCGTCCTTCGACCCAATCAACAAGAATCGGGAAATCGGGGGATGCGTCGTCGCGCTCTGCCGGGCTCATGCCGCCTCCCCCAGGATGGCCCGCAGACGGGCCAGACAGCGCGCCCGCAGCGGGCCGATACTGCCGACTGCACGGTTGAGACGGGGCGCAATAGCTGCATAGGACGGGGAGTCAACGTCCAAGTACAGCGCGGTGAGCAACTCCCGACAGGGATCGCCCAGCTGTTCCAGTCCCGCGTGCAGCCAGACCAGCCGCTCCCAATCCTCGATGGCGTCAGCCGGAGTAGTTGACCGGTCCAACGGGCCGGTCAATCGCTCGCCGCGGCGACGGCTCCGCCAGGCTTGGCGACGTGCGACCGTCATCAGCCACGACCCGAGTCTCTCGTCCTCCCGGAGAAGGTCGATGGCATCCAGCAGGGCGATAAAAGTGGTCTGGGTGACGTCGGCGGCGTCCTCCCAGCTCACGCCATTGCGAAGCGCGACGCTGAACACCAGACGCTCGTACCGTCCAACCAGGATCCCCCACGCTTCAGCATCACCCTTACGGCAACGTTGCAGGAGTTCGCTGTCCGAGACCACCGCCGGACTTGCCATCCACACGCCGCTGTCACCGGCAGATCGGGCAGATTCAAGAATGCTTGAATGAACAAGCTGATCAAATGAGTCTTGTGACACGAGACCACCCCCCAAGGTGCAATTCCGCGACGCTCCCCGGCCGACTGGCACTGGGCCTAGCAGCGTTGACTCTCTACGCGGAAATTCAACTCATAATATAATTCAATTCAGAATATACTATGCGCGTCAACATGGCCCGTCGATCGACTTCCAAGGACGGTGTATAAAAGTTCCAAGGACGGGGTAAAAGCGGACCGTTCAACCTTTCTAGTACGGGTGTTGTTCGCTGTCAGTAGTTCGGAAGGTTCGCCACACCTCGGACATCGTCCCCCCGGAACTGCGATGTCCGAGGCGTGCGTAGCCCCCCGATTCACTAGTGCCGGCTGAGGACCTGTTTGATCCAACCGGCTAGATCTTTTTTTTGGCGACCGGATGCGGGGGAGCCATCGGTTGCGCTTCGGTGGCGATCGGCCAACGAGCGCTACGGTCTCATTCCGCGTCTCCAGAGTCCGCAGCATCGCCACCCACTCCCGAGGTTTCCTCGCGTGCCGCCGTGACGGTTTCGCTGATCACGCGAAGCTGGGTGATCTGTTCGGGGGTCAGCGGAGCGAAAAGATACTCTCGCACTGCGGCAACGTGCCCCGGCGCGGCGTCAGCGAGGGCCTGTAAGCCTTCGTCGGTCAGCACCGCTAACTGAGCCCGACGGTCGGTCGGATCGTTGCGCCGATCGACCCAACCCCAGGACTCGAGGCGAGTGACGGCGTGGCTGGTGCTGCTGGGTGAGGCATGCAGCTGGGCGGCGAGCTCGCCCATCCGGAGCGTCCGGTCGGGCGCCTCGGCCAGCGTGACCAAGATTGAGTAGTACGCCAGCGGCATGCCGGACTCGCTCTGTAACCGCGCCTCGAGCGCCGCGAAGACAGCCCGGTGCACGGTAAGGAAGGCCCGCCAGGCCTGCTGCTCGGCGGGGCTCAGCCAGAGCGCACTGGCCAGCTGGCCGACCGGAGGCGCCGCCCTGTCGGGCGGCTGAGTGGCTGGCATCGACTTCCTCACTGCATCAATCGAGATCGTAAGTGCCTGTTGTGTGGCCGACAAGACGCCTGAGTAGCGAGCTCGGGTCCGGCGTCCGCTCCTCACTCTATGGGCGGAGCTTGGACAGGTGTCGGCACAGGTCCACGCAGCCAAGAAGCCCGTACACCAAGCCGATCCCGGTGAGCACCCAGGTGCCAATAGTCAATGCTTCATTCATCGTGCTGCTTCTTTCTCGGAGCGCGCGTTCTGCCAGGGCACAACCTTGACGGCGGTGTCCCTGTCGTCGTGCATCAAAGATGATGTCGCCGGCTGCTGCTCCATCGATGACGTCATCGATCTCGGAGGCGGTCTTGCCGAGCCAGTCGTTCGTGTCCTGGGTCCATAGCGCCTGCGGAATATTCTCGTTGGCGACGAACGTCTCGATCGCGTCATTGGAATCGCCGTAGGCGGGTCGAAACAGCTTGGGACGGCGTCCGGTCGTGTCCTCGATCAGCTTTGACGTTTGATCGATCTCCGCCTGTGCCTGGGCCAGTGGGAGTTCGGTGAGCCGCCGGATGTGCCCGGCGTGGACGCCGATCTCATGGCCCTCGGCGGCGAGGGCGTACACCACCTCTCGGCTGTTCTGGATCTGCTCGCTGGTTACGAAGAATGTGGCGTGCAGCCGGTAGCGCCGGAGCAGGTCGGAGGTGGCGGCGGTGAACGCGGTCGGACCGTCGTCGTAGGTCAGAGCCACATATCTCGAGCAGCGCACAGGCGCAGCGCTTTCCATGGTCTCGGCAGGTCCGACCCTGGCCATGCTGGCTACGGTCGGCAGCCCGGAGGCCGGGTAGAGATTTCCGACGGAGGGGATAACCAGCGCGCCGGCGATAGTCAAGCGCGGTCAACCGGATCAGGAGCAGGCGGATCCGACCGCGCACGCTGAGGCTGAATGATTCCGCGCGGTACTGAGCTTGCCAGTGATCCTTTCGCCTGCCCATCAGCAAAGCGGTTGGGGCCTGTACCCAGGCCGCCGTGAACCACCCAGCTCGAAGCCAGGCGAAGGTCTCCGTCGGCTAGATCAAGATGGCGTGGACCAGGTCGGTCCGGTGCCTGTGCGGGATGCGTAGGGCGTGCTTCACCTGGACAGCTACGAAGAACAGCGGCAGAAAGACACCGAGGTCCAGCCGCGCCGGAGTGCGGTGTCGGTCCAGCGGGAGAACTCTGCCCGCTGTAGTCGGGTCAGGAAGTCAGTGCCCAGCATGGTGAACTTGCTGGAGGACCCGCCTAGCGGGAGCGCCCCGCGAGGCTTCACCTGGGTGGTGCCCGGATCGGTGGTGTCCAGCCACACCTGCTCGTTCTCCAGGCGGTCGGCGTCCCCGATGAGCTCCTGCTCCCAGTCCTTAACCGCGTTGGGCGGCATCACGGTGTCGGCGTCCAGGCAGATCACGATGTCTGCATCCCGGCCGTACCGGGCCCAGGCGGTGTTGAGCGCCTCGGACTTCTTGTGCTCCAACCGTGGCAGTTCGAGCACTGTGACCGGATATCTCCGGGCCACCTCCGCGTTGTGGTGGCCCCGCTTGGGGGTGGCACGGATCGCCCGGCACCGCCACGTGGCCGGCTCTCGGGCCCGGCCGATCCGGTCCGCAGCCGCTTAGGATGCGGCGCCGAAGTCGACATCCTTGGTTTCGACTGTCCCGGCCGTCCGCCCCGGCGCGGTTTGGTATGTCCAGTAGAGGTTCGTGTGCGCGATGACCTGGTCCGGCCGCGGCGCTCCCCAGGCCGTCTGGTCCTCGGTCGTGTGCGCGTCGCTGACGAGGGTCGCGTCATATCCCCTAGCAAACGCACCGTGGAGCGTCGAGCGGATGCACGCATCGGTCTGTGCCCCAACCACAACAAGCCGCCCGACCCCGAGGTCCGACAGCACGGGTTCGAGCGTGGTGTCCTCGAAGGCGTCGCCGTAGCTCTTCTCGATGAGCGGCTCCGCGTCGTCCCGAGTGAGCTCGGGGACGATCCGCCAGTCGTCGCTGCCTCGTGCAAGCCCCTCGTCGGAGTGCTGGACCCAGATCACGGGCACTTGTTCTCGCCGCGCCTTCTCGACCAGGCTGTCGACGTTGGCGACAACGGTGTCGCGCTCGTGCGCTCCCTGGACCACGCCGTTCTGCACATCGATCACGAGGAGTGCAGTGTTCGGCCGATTCCGGAGTGTGGTCATTGGTCTCTCCTTACCTACGCTGGTCCTTGTGTGCACCACGGTACCCAGACCCCCTGACAGTTCGGAGTGAACAGACGCCGGGGGCGGACCACCCTTGTGGGCGTTCGGCGAGCGCCGGACCACAGCCCCGGAGAATGACGGAGCCGCCGGGCTAATAGCGTTCGAGGCGACCAACCCCCTAGAGAGGCTTCTCATGCGTCAGGCAGTGCACAGCGATCAGGCCCCGCGACCCGGCGGCAGCTACTCCCAGGCGATTGCCACCGGGCAGTTGTTTTTCAGCGCCGGGATGGGCCCTGTCGACCCCGCAACCGGGTTGACGGTCGGCCACACCATCGAGGAGCAGACGGCGCAGGTTCTGGAGAACCTCGAGGCGGTGCTCGCCGCTGATGGTCTGACCTTGGCCGATGTGGTCAAGGTGACCACCCACCTGCAGGAGCTGAAGCGTGACTTCGCCGGCTACGACGCCGTCTACCGATCCCGCATGGTGGAGCCGTACCCGGTGCGTACGACGGTGGGGTCGCAGCTGATGAACATCCTGGTGGAGATCGACGTCGTCGCAGTCCGTCCGCAGGCCGACTGACTCGACCTCCGCGATGGGGACAGCGCCGAGCTCACGCTTTGCAGGATTGGAGGCGTTCCTGGCTGCCCAAGGCCAGGAGCGGCTCGACTGGCGGTACAAGGGTTTCGGGGCGCTGGCTACTCCGAGCATCGATCAGGTTCGGGCGGAAGGACTGCCACTGTCTGCGCTCGGCACCCCGATGATGACCATCGACATCGGTGCCGTCGCGGACAACCTGCTCTCCATGGCGGCGTGGTGCTCCGAGCGCGGCGTCACCCTGGCGCCGCACGGGAAGACGACGATGGCGCCGGTGCTGTGGCTCGGTCAGCTGATGGCCGGCTGTACGGCGATCACCGTCGCCAACGGCAGCCAGCTGCGGGCTGCCCGGGCGTTCGGCGTGACCGCCCTGCAGCTGGCCAACGAGCTGCTAGATCCCGCCGACGTCGCATGGGTGGCCGCCGAGCTGGCTGCCGATCCGGTTTTCACGTTCCTCTCCTGGGTGGACTCAGTGGCGGCGGTGGAGCGGATGAGCGCCGCCGTGACGACGGACGGCCCGCCCATCCCGGTCTGCGTCGAGGTGGGCGCGGCGGCCGGGAGGACCGGAGCGCGGACCGCCGCGGCGGCGCTGGAGGTGGCGGCTGCGGTACGTGCCGCGCCGCGTCTGGCGCTGGCCGGTGTGGCGGGCTACGAGGGTGCAGTGCCGGGCGCCGCCGCGGACGGGGCCGGTCTGCAGGCCGTCGACGACTTCCTCGGCCTGATGCTGGCGGTGCACCAGCAGCTCGACGGCGGGTACGAGACCGAGCGGATCACCCTGACCGCCGGCGGCAGCGCCTACTTCGATCGGGTTGCCGCCGTCCTGGGGCCGTTCGTACGAACCGACGGCACACCGGTCGACGTCGTGCTCCGGTCGGGGGCGTACGTGGTGCACGACGACCTCCATTACAGCCGGATCACTCCGAGCACCAGGTCGGCCGGTCCAACGCTGCGGTCGGCCATCCATGTCTGGGCCTCGGTCCTGTCGCGGCCCGAGCACGACCTGGTGATCATCGACGCCGGACGTCGTGACCTGCCGTTCGACATCGATCTCCCGGTGGTGCTTGCTGCACGCCGAAACGGTGCGGACCCGCAGCTGATTCCGGTGAACGCGCACCTCACCGCGCTCAATGATCAACACGCCTTCGTCCGGATCGACTCGGACAGTCCGCTGCAGGTGGGCGACGTCCTCAAGCTCGGACTTTCCCATCCCTGCACCGCCTTCGACAAGTGGCGGGCGATACCCATGGTGGACTCGGCCGACGCTGTCGACCCGCGGGTCACCGATGTGGCACTGACCTACTTCTAGACGATTCTGCTGAGAGGGACATTTACATGACGCGTACCGTGCTCCGCGGTGGCTACGTCATCAAGGCCGGAGCCGAACCGCAACGTGCTGACCTTGCTCTCGACGGCGGCCTGATCGCCATGATCGGGACGGTGCACACCGAGCCGGACGACGTGGTGGTCGACTGCGCCGACCGGCTGATCATGCCCGGCTTGATCGACACCCACAGTCATGCCGACGGACAGGTGTTCGATGAGGAAGTGGCTTTCGCCTTGCTGCGGCAGGGCGTGACGACGGTCATCGCCGGCCAGGACGGGGTGTCGTTCGCTCCGGGTGACGGGCTGTTCGCCAGCCGCTACTTCGCCGCGATCAATGGGACTCATCCCAGCTATGTCGGCGCTTCAGTGGCGGACCTGCTCTCGACCTACGACAACACCACGCCGATCAACGTCGGCTACCTGGTCCCAGCCGGCACGGTCCGCGAGATGATCATGGGCCTGAGCCCGGAGCCGGCGACGGCGGAGCAGATCAATGCTATGCAGGAGGTGGTCAGCAAGGGAATGGTCGACGGGGCACTTGGCCTGTCCACTGGGTTGGACTACGTGCCGGGACTCTTCGCCGATGCGGAGGAGATCACCGCGCTGTGTCGTCCGGTGGCGGCCGCCGGCGGAATCTACGTGACCCATATGCGTGGCGGCTACGAGGAGAACTCGGCCGCCGGTCTGGACGAGGTGATCAACATCTGTGCCGGGGCCGGCGTGCGAGGGCATGTGTCGCACTTCCACGCGCGCTCGGAGATGATCACCGAGCTAGTGGAACAGGCGAACACCACAGTTGATCTTACCTTTGACTCCTACCCGTACTCCCGTGGCTGCACGCTGCTGGGGATGCTGCTGTTGCCGCCGGAACTGCTACGCCGCGGGCTGGATGTCTGCGCCTCCCAGCTGCTGGACCCGCAGCTGCGGCGAGAGACCGCCGCCGGCTGGGTGGATCGGCTGCAGGCTCGCGCGGACATGGGACCCCAGTGGGCCGACCACGTGCGGTTCGCGCATATTGCCGCTTCCGGGTTCGACTGGGCACACGGGTTGTCGGTGGCCGAGGCGGCTCGGACGGTTGGGACGACACCGGGTGAGCTGGGCCTTCAGGTGCTGGCTGAGTCGGGCCTGGAGGTCAGCGTGGTGATGGCGACGCCGGTGGAACGCTCGGACGAGGAGATGGCCGTCCATCTCGGGCATCCCCGGCACATGGGCGGATCCGACGGCATCTTCATCGGCCGGTCGCCGCATCCGCGCGGCTGGGGTGCGTTCGGCCGTTACCTCGACGTCTTCGTCCGGCGGGGTGACCTGAGCTGGGGACAGTGCGTCGAGCGGTTCAGCGCCGCGCCCGCGCGCCGGTTCGGGCTCGGGCGCAGGGGATCGCTGCAACCGGGCGCAGTGGCGGACGTCATCGTGGTCGACCCACAAGCGGTGCAGGTACGAGCCAGCTACGCGGAGCCGCGGCGGCCGATGGAGGGGATCGATGACATCTGGGTCAGTGGCGTGCGGGTGCTCGACGCCGGGCGGCTGGTGAGTCGATCAGCTGGACGAGGACTGCGTCACTCCGGGTTAGAGATCTGATGAAAACCCTAGTCCGCTGAAACCGTCGAGGACGCCCGCGCGGATGACCGCCCATATTTGTCTGATGTATCCTGCACGAACTCGAGAGGATTGACATGACCAGAATCATTGCTGCCGAAGTCGTCGACGTTCGGTTCCCCACCTCGCTTGAGCTGGACGGTTCGGATGCCGTGAACGTGGACCCGGACTACTCGGCCGCCTACCTGAAGCTGACCACCGATGAGGGGCCGGACGGGTACGGGCTGGTGTTCACCGCCGGCCGCGGCAATGAGGTTGTGGTGGCGGCGATCGAGTCGGCCGTGGCTCTGCTGCCGGATGAGAACCTCGACGAGCTGTTGAGCCACCTCGGCGAGGTGTCCCGGGCGCTGGTCCACGACTCGCAGTTCCGTTGGATCGGTCCGGAGAAGGGCGCCGCGCACATGGCGGCCGGTGCCGTGCTGAATGCGCTCTGGGACCTCAAGGCCAAACGGGCGGGACTGCCGCTGTGGGAGCTGCTTGCCCGGATGACCCCCGAGGAGCTGGTGGAGGTGGTCGACTTCTCGCACCTGCGGGACGCGATTACCGAGGCGGAGGCGCTGGACATCTTCACTCGGGGCCAGGAGGGCAAGGAGCAGCGGATCGCCGAGCTGAAGCAGCACGGGTACGCCGCTTACACGACCTCGCCGGGCTGGCTCGGCTACAGCGACGACAAGATGGTGCGACTCGCTAAGGAGGCGGTGGCCGACGGCTTCACCTTGATCAAGCTCAAGGTCGGACGCAGCGTCACCGACGATATCCGGCGGATGCAGCTGGCCCGCGCAGCGGTCGGGCCGGACATCAAGATCGCCGTGGATGCCAACCAGATATGGGAAGTCCACGAAGCGTCGGAGTGGATCAACGCGCTCGCTGATCATGATGTGTACTGGGTCGAGGAACCGACGAGTCCCGACGATGTCCTCGGCCACGCCAGGATTCGCCGTGAAGTCTCCCCGATCAAGATCGCCACCGGGGAGGCGGTGCAGAACCGCATCATCTTCAAGCAGCTGCTACAGGCGGAAGCGCTGGACTTCATGCAGATCGACTCGACCCGGGTGGCGGGGCCGAACGAGAATGTGGCCAACCTGTTGCTGGCCAAGCGGTTCGGCATCCCGGTCTGCCCGCACGCGGGCGGCGTGGGTCTGTGCGAGCTCGTCGTCCACTTCTCCTTCTTCGACTACGCAGTCGTGTCTGCAACGCAGGAGAACCGGGTGATCGAGTTCGTGGACCACCTGCACGAACACTTCGTGGCCCCGGTCAGCGTGGTCAACGGCCGGTACCAGGCGCCGAGCGCCCCGGGCAACGGCGCCGAGATGTATCCGGAGTCGGTGCAGCGTTGGGCCTATCCGGCTGGCGCCGGGTGGGAGGAGCTGCGGACGACGGGGCAGATCGGGTCCGTGGCAAGCTCCTAAACTCCTACCTCCGCGCCGGGATCCTCGGGCGCCGGCTCTGCTCGCAGGTGTAGCCAGCGGCCTGCGAACTCGCGCCAGATCGTCCAGTCGTCGGCGATCATGGAGTGCCCGCCCGCCCTGAGGGAGTAGCCGAGCCGACCCAAGGACTGCTCGCCGACCATGGGCATCCGGTACGTCTCCAGGCCGCCGCCGGCGACCAACCTGTAGACCGGGTCGGCGGCCCGGAGCATGGCGAACTGTCCTGCCGGATCGGCCCAGAGATCGTCGACCGCATTCGGCAGTAGCACTGGCCGGGGAACGCAGAGCGCGACCAGCTCGTGCTGGTCGACAGGCAGGTCGTCGACCCGGTCCGCGACTCCCGCGTACGCGGGGATGAACCAGTGTGGGAAACGCCGGGTGATTTCTGCGACTGTCTCAGCGGTGGGTCGGCCGTTCGCACCGATCACGGCCAGCTGCCGCGCTGTACGCGAAGGTGCCGCCCCGCCACACCCGGACTGGCTCGGAATGACCGCAGCGATCCGTTCGTCCATGGCCGTAGCCCACAGGGCGGCCTTACCGAGCCGAGAGTGGCCGACCGCAATGACCCGCCCCGCGTCTATCCCGGGAATCTGTTCGAGGGCGTCCAGGGACCGGGAGAAGGCCCAGGCCCACGCTGAGATGGCACCGGTGGGTTGGCCGTCGGTGGCGAAGTCGGCCAGGGCCGGGACGCTCAGGTCCGGGTCGTCCGGTACCACCTCGCTCATACAGAAGGTGGCAAAGCCGTAGCCGGCGCTAATGGTGCGGGCCACGTCCCAAGCCGCGGCTTCGGCGCCGCGCTCGGCCGGGTGCGGCGGCGCTTGGTCTGCGCCGACGGGGATTTGCCTGAGGGCGATCCCAGGGTTGTCGAGGACCCGGTGGTTGCCGAAGAAGTTGGCGGCCAGGAAGGCAGGGACCGGCTCGGATATGCCGCGCGGAGTGATGATCAACAGCCGGAAGCTGGCATCCGGTCGGCTGGTGGTGATCTCGATCTCCCGCAGGGTGGCGGCACCGTCCATGATCACGCTTGGTTGCAGCACAGTGCGGGTCTCCAGCACGCGTGGCGCACTAGGGCGGGGCCCGTACACCCACTCCTCGAAGTGGTGCACCAACTGCGGTCGTCGCTCCGCCCGCCACTGATCCGCCGTTGCGATCACAGATCCGTCGCTGCTGCGGAGAGGGTCCGGCAAGGCCATGGCGTCACTCTAGGTGATCGCCGGGCCGCCTGAGTCGAAGATCAGTGGAACTGCGGGACGATCAAGTAGAGGCAGAAGAGCACCAGCAGGGCTGCACAGCCCAGGAGGGCGTATCCGGCCGTCAGCGGGAGCGTCGCGCTGCCGCCCTCGCTGCTGCGGACCCTGGCCACGGAGACGAACCGGACACCAAGTGCCAGCAAGGTGGCGAAGATGACGGTGGCGGTCACCGAGACGACGGCGACGACGCCCAGGGCGGCCCAGTCGATACGCATCAGGCGGCGCCCTTAGTCTTGACCGGCTGACTGGAGTCTGCGCGGGGAGAGTGATGCTCGAAGGTCTCCGGCGCTGCAGCGGCGAGCACCATCACCTCGTGGCTGTCGGTGACGTTGGTGTGGTCGACGGAGTGCTTGCGGGAGATGGCCCAGATGACTGCGCAAGCAACCGCGAGCAAGATCAGCAAGATAACGACCCCGACGTTGCCGTGATCGGACAGCAGCGCGGCCAGCCCGCCGACCAGGCCGGCGGCCGGGAGGGTCAACAGCCAGGCGAACATCATCTTCCGTGCAACACCCCACCGGATCTCCCCGCCGCGGCGGCCGATCCCGGAGCCCAGGATGGCACCGGTGGCAACGTGGGTGGTGGAGAGCCCGAAACCCAGATGTGCCGAAGCCAGGATGGTGGCCGTGGATGCGGCGCCGGCCGCCGAACCCTGCGGTGTCTCGATCTCGACGATGCCCTTGCCCATGGTGCGCATAATCCGCCAGCCGCCAGAGTAGGTCCCGAGGCCGATCGCCACGCCCGCGGCCAGCACGACCCACCAGTGCGGGCCGGTTCCCGGCTGCTGGAGGTTGGCCGCGACCAGCACGAGGGTGATGACGCCCATGGTCTTCTGACCGTCTGAGGTGCCGTGGGCCAGGGCTACCAGCGACGCGGTGAAGGCCTGGCCGTACTTGAAGCCGGTATCGGCGTGCTCCCTCGGGGTCTTCCGGGTGATCCGGTAGACCAGTCGGGTGGCCAGGGCGGCACCGATGCCGGCGACGAGCGGGGCTGCGATGGCCGGCAGCAGCACCTTGGAGACCACGACCGAACCGTTGACTGAGCTCAGACCGGCGCCGACGATGACTGCCCCGATCAGGCCGCCGAAGAGCGCGTGCGATGAGCTCGACGGCAGCCCCAGGAGCCAGGTGACCAGGTTCCACACGATCGCGCCGACCAGGCCGGCCAGGACAATGGCGGGAGTGATCAATGCGTCATCGAAGAAGCCGTTCGAGATGGTCTTGGCCACCTCAGTCGACAGACAGGCGCCGACCAGGTTCAGGACCGCGGCGATGATCACGGCCGTACGCGGCTTCAGAGCTCCAGTGGCGATCGGGCCTGCCATGGCATTCGCGCTGTCGTGAAAGCCGTTGGTGAAGTCGAAGATGAGCGCCACCACGATGACAGCGGTCACGACGAACAACAGGGTCACTGCAGTCCCTACTCTTGACGGGTTGGCTGTCGATGTCGGGGACACCGGCAGGAACGACGCTGAGGTGGCCGCCAAATTGAACAATAGGTGAACCAGCCCGGATGTCAATCTCCAGCCCTACCAGTTCGAACCGAGTTGAGTCTCCGCTCGGGCAAGCGCGTGCCTGCGGCTGATCGGAGCACCCCAGCCGCCGCCCGTTCACGCGGTTCGCGGTAGCGGTATCCATTTTGTGGCCCTTCGTCGCCCGCGTTAGCCCCCTCACGCGGCGTGTTGCCGCTGTGGCGGGGACGAGCGTCTGCTTCCTGGAGGGCGGTCAGCAGCACGCGGGAGGGCCGATTGGGCGTATCGGCCGCACACCGCTAGAATCCTTTGTCGTTGCTCTGGAGCATGCTCCGGGCAAGCACCCGTAGCTCAACGGATAGAGCATCTGACTACGGATCAGAAGGTTGGGAGTTCGAATCTCTCCGGGTGCGCAAGCAGAAGCGCTTGTCAAAGCGGTGCTATCCGCTCCGATGCACCCTCCGGCACTCAAATCAGCCCTCATGGGAGCCATTGTGGGAGCCAACGTCCCCCAGCAACGCACTCGACATCAACTCCGCGGCCGCCCTTTTCTGGCCCTCGACCAGGTGCCCGTAAACGTCCTTGGTGATCGCCACATTAGATCGCCCCAACACCACGCACAGATCGGTGCCCTGAGCCAGCATCAAGGAGGCGGCCCGAGTGCCGCAGCTCGTGAAGGTGCCAGTGACCTAGGCCCGCTCGGACGCTGATGCGCGAGAACACATGGGAGATGTTGTCCGGGTCGAGCGGCGTCCCGACCTCGCTGGGGAACATCAGCCCGTAGTCCTGCCACGCCTCGCCAACTGCCATTCGCTCCTCAGCCTGCCGAGCTCGATGGCGCAGCAGTACCTCAACCAGCTGAGGCGTCAGAAATAGGGTCCGCCGCGACCGCGCAGTCTTAAGCTCGCCGACCACCAGACGCGTTCTACCCGCGCAGCCGTCGTCCCTGATCTGGACACGCTTGACGCCGTGCGTGACCTTGAGTGTGGCCGCCGTCCAGTCGAAGCCAGACCAGTGCAGTCCCAGCGCTTCCCCGCGTCGAAGTCCGAACGCCAACATGATGGTCAGCAGTACCTCATGTCGGGTCGCGCTGGCCTCAGCGATGAGGCGCTGAGCCTGGACAATGGACAACGCACGGCCCTCGTCGCCGCGAACCCTGGGCGCGGCGGACAACGCGGCCACATTCCGGGAAACGAGCCCCTCACGCTCCGCCTGTCGCAACGCCCGCCGGAGCACCGCGCGCATGATTCTGACCGAGTTGGCGCTGTAGCCCGCGCCACGCTTCCACGCCAAGAGCGCGTCGACGTCGGCGACCGTGAGCGTACGCAGCACCTTCCGACCAGTCCAGGCGACAGGTGCAATCGGACAGTGTCGGCGTAACTGTCCAGCGTCCGCTCACTGACCTGCCCCGGCAGGCTCCGAGTCGCCCACCGGTCCAGAAAACTCCGACCGTAAGGCGGTCGTCCGGAACCGGTCGCCCGGTATCAACTTCTGTACGAAGATCACGCAACTTACGAAGAACCTCGGCCTTCGTGGCGCCGGTGACCTTCTTGCGCATTCGCCGGCCATCCGGTCCATACCCGAACGAGGCTGCCCCGCGCCATCGGTCGCCGTCGCGATAAACCGAGTCCACGCCCCGGCCGCGGCGCGCCATCAGCCGACAGTCTCAAGGCTAGCCACGAACTCGTCAAGCGCCGCACGAGGAATCCGACGACACCCCCCAATCTTCACCGACCGCAGCAGACCCAGGCGCATAAGGTCGTAAACCTTGCTCCGACCGACACTCAGATGCGCGGCCGCCTCTGCGGGACTCAGCAGCAACTTCTCCATCATCCCTCCTCCTTTCCTTTCCTGGTTGGGATCTCGGCCTCACCCGAGCTGGATTGTTCGGTCTTCGGCTCGGCCGTCAAGGACACCTGTCGGTGTCGCTGCGCGATTCGCTTCGCTCACCCTGACCGCCGTTCCTACGACCGAGTGCGGCTGGTTATCGGGTGAGGCCGAGCTGTGCGCGGCCTCGTCAGTCGTCCCGGGCGCGGGCGGCGGAGGCTGCGGCGAGGGCGGCGTCGCCGCCGGTGAGCCACCCCATGCCAGCGAACCGCCACGATCCGACGACCAGCGTCGACTCTTGCTCGCCGCCGTCCCGGGTCGTCCGCGGCCCGCATCGTGCTTTCGGCGCCGTCGGGGCGGTGGTGATGTCGGCGGGTGTAGTCGCGGCGGGCCTGGCGGAGCCGGCCGAGGGTGACCGAGTAGCGACGCGACTTGGTCGCGAGGTGGCCACGGAACCCCAGCATGTCCACCCACCGGCCCCACCCCTGGTAGGGGTCATCCTCACCCTGAGCCAGGTGCGCGAAGGCCGCCCGAACGGCAAGTTCCCCGACAGTTGTCCGTAGCCGCCGTAGGTGGGCGGTCCGTCGAGCCGGATCAGGGCGTGGAAGTGGATGATGCCGCGGCGTTGGAACTCCGCCACCTTGGCAAACTGCACCCGCACCCGCTGTCGTGCGGCGGTCTCGGACAGCCCGAGGTGGGCGACGAGCCGGCGGCGGAGGGTGATGGTGAAGCGGCGCCACAGCTCCGGCGCCCACCACTGCCACATCAGATGACCGGCGTAGTCGTAACAGTCCGGGCAGAGTGGCTGCCCGGCCATGGAGTCGGTGTGGTCGTGAATGGCCATGCACCAGCGGGGCCGGCCGTGCGGGCACAGCTGCCGCCGGTCGCCGGTGCGGGGGAGACAGCGACGGCTGCCGGGCCGGCCCAGCTTCTTCGCCGCATGCACCGGCCCGAAAGAGGGTGCGGGTGAAGGTGGCGAAGACCAGCGGATGCCGGCTGATGGTGTCGGGGACGTCTTTGATGCCGCGGGCGGCGCCGGCCATCAGCACATGCCAGACGTCGCCCTTGTACTCATGAAAGCAGGACGGGCACACCGACGCTCGCCGGTTTTCGCAGCGGAAGTAGGTGACGCCGTCCGGCTCGCCGGTCGAAGCGTAGGAGCTGAGCACCTCGCCGGTACGCCGGTCGATGGTGTCGGTGGTGCCGACCAGGCGGACGGGGTGGGCGCAGGAGCGGACCTGCTGGACTGGCCCAGCCAGCGGCCCAGGTCGGGCCGGGCCAGGTGTGACACGAGGGGACTCACACGCCGCTCCGCGTGTCCTCGCTGCGCTGCGGGCCGCTACGCGGCGGTGCTCGACAGGTCCGCTAAGAGTTCGATGCGGTGCTCGACGTACTTCGCGTCTAGCCAAGGCGTAGAGGTGGACCGTGAACTGCGGCCCGGACACTTCAGACGATGGGGCGTGATTAGAACCCGGCCACCATGGGGGCGGTTTCGGCCGCCCTTGACATGGTGCCGCAGGAGGGGTCACGGCTGCTGCCCCTAACGTGCTGAAGTCACGGACGGCGTGGGAGCAAGGTCGTTGGGGGCATGATCCATGGCGGTCCACCCACCAATGACCGGCGCTCGCACAGCTTCGGACCGATCCCGTTGTGTCCGGGTCGTCACCCCTGACCCCCATTTCGGGGTACTCCGACCCCCCAATGTACGTGTACCCATGCACGTCCGAAGCCCATAGTCTCTCGATGGAAGCTGCAAGGGGAGCAGCTCAATATCCAATGGGGGACTGAGGAAATGAATAATGATGTGAGCGGGCTTGCCCACGCTCAAGCCGTCGGCCAGGCAACGACCTTCAGGCGAGCCGGCAGCATCGCCGGGCGACGACCCTGGCAGCTGATCATCGCGTTCGCCATGGCCACTGCCCTGGTGCTGCTTGTGGGACGGTTCGCCATCCCGACCCCGGTCCATGCCGAAGCGGAGACGGCCTACGTGCCGCAGACCCGGACGTACTTCATCGCCGCTGACGAGGTGGTGTGGGACTACGCACCCAGTGGTAAGGACGACATCACCGGGCAGCCTTTGTCCGAAGCGGCCAGAGTGTTCACCCAACAGGGCCCGGATCGCATCGGTCACAAGTACATCAAGGCGGTCTATCGCGCCTACACCGATGCCACCTTTAGCAAGTTGGCGCCGGTGCCCGCGGAGTGGCAGCACCTGGGACTCCTCGGCCCGGTGATCCGCGGCGTCGTGGGCGACACGATCAAGGTCGTCTTCCGCAACAACACTGACAAGCCGGCCAGCATCCATGTGCACGGGGTCAAGTACGCCAAAGACTCCGAGGGCGCTCCGTACGACGACGGCACGAAGAAGTCCGACAAGCGTGACGATGCGGTGGCGCCGAAGGGTGAGTACACCTACTCCTACGAGGTGCCGGAGCGCGCCGGGCCCGGTCCGATGGACGGCAGCTCGGTGATGTGGATGTACCACTCCCACACCGACGAGGTATCCGACGATTACTCCGGACTGGTTGGCCCGATAATCATCACCGCCGCGGACCAGGCTCGGCCTGACGGCACGCCGATCGGCGTCGACCGGGAGATCGTCCTGCAGTACAAGGTGTCCGATGAGAACCAGAGTCCGTACCTGGCACGGAACATCAAGCGCTTCGCGACAAACCCAGCCTCGGTGAACCCCGATGGCGAGGAGTTCTACGAAAGCAACCTGATGCACAGCATCAACGGCTACGTGTACGGGAACCAGCCGCTCTCGTCCATGACGATGAAAGCGGGCGAGCACGTCCGTTGGTATCTGATGGGCATGGGCACAGAGGTCGACCTCCACACCCCCCATTGGCACGGCAACACGGTGGTCGCCAACGGGATGCGGACTGATGTGGTTGGCCTCCTGCCAGCGACCATGATGACGGCTGACATGACGCCGGACGCTGTCGGAACCTGGCTGCTCCACTGTCACGTCAACGACCACATCACCGCGGGCATGGTGACCCGCTACCGCGTGGTCGCCTGAGGATCGACATTACGCCGGCAGATCTGTCCGGCGTACACACCCGGGGCCCGCCCGCGCCAGCCGCGCGGCGGGCCCCTGCCGTCCAGCGAAGAACAGCTGTCGCAGCAGGGTGGCACGCCGGAGTCACCCTAATAAGGCACAAATTCTGCAATGAAACACAAGTATTTGCCGGCTGCCGGTCACGAACAGCCGTGGGATCCCGAACCGGCTGCACATCGAGCAACGCAACTAGGCGCCCGCGCCCGCTGACGGACCGGTTGCCTAGCCCGTTTAATCCGCGGTTGTGGGTTTCGAGTCCCACGGGGCCCACGATTCAAATGACGCTTGGACTGGGGAAACGGGGTGTCGCTGGTTTTGTGGTTCCAAGACCCGCTCGCGGATTCGGCTCGTTGCTCACGGATTGCTCACGGTCACGGTTGTGCCTCATCCATTGGGACGCCTCCAGAATTGCGAGGAGTCGCCGTTGCAGAACCGCAGCTCCATTGCCAGGCCGTTCTGATCTCCCGGTGTAGCGGCGCAGTGGCTGAAGGTGTTGGAAACGGCCGACACCAACAAGTTGTTGGCGATGCCGAAGTTCCAGTTCTCGTTGCTGATCCAGTTGCACGTCCATTGCTGGATGGGCGTTCCGTTGATAGCCGTTCCGCGGACGTCCATGCAGAGACGGCTGGACCTGTTGACGAGGTGGACCTTCGTTGAGGATACCGGTGTGACTGTCCATTGCTGAGCGACGCTGCCATTGCAAGGCTGCTGAACGATTTCAGCCCCCATCTCGAGAGAACCGTTCACCGGCTGGAGACACTTGCCGTTCTGGGCGCTGACAAGCTTGACGATGGCGTTCTCGGCTCGGGCCGGCGACGCGACCCCCAGACTGGCGACAGTTGCTATCGCGAAAGCGAACAGTAGAGTAGCGGGTCGGTGGTGATTTCGCATCATACTTCCTTCCTCACTAGGGACCTCAGTGGTATGCCACACGATGACTGAGGCCATTCAGTTGGCGGAAATACACTGAGGCCGGTTGACGCGACCTTCGGTTGTTGCTGAGGGCATCGCCGTTGCAGTCGGATTGGACTCGGACAGTCCTGCAATCGAGGTCGCGGGACACCGCACCCTACTGGCACCTAACCGACTCGCAAGCGGTCGCTCCCCGCAGGTGCGCCCACGCGCCGCGGAGACCCCAACAACTTGGATTCGCCCCAAGCCAACCGCTTCGGCCTGCAATGATTGGGTCTGGGCCCCCACCGTCGTCACGGTGCTGTCACGCACTGCTGGGCTTGCCGCTGAGTCATCGCGACTGCCAGTAGGGCCATCGCAATTGGTGGGGCGGGCGACTGCGTGGCGAGCGACCTCCAAGGGAAAGCCTCCCGTCAGCCCGCCCGGCGTGGCGACCTGCCACCAGGCGTTCAGTGGCGAGCCCGCGTAAGTTGGCCGGCGCGGGTCATCACGGATGTCCAGAGCGCCCAGAACGAGGGGCCACAGGTAGGGGCTTGGCGCTGCCGATCGAAGGGGCCGCCGGAAACAGTTCGAGGCTCGTGGCCGCAAAGCAAGGTCACTGGGGTCCTCAGCGGGTCAATATCTGTTGGTAGGCGAGGCAGCTCCACGCACGGCGATCATCTACGGTGCGCACACCCTCGTCGAGAACCGCGCGGTAGAGGTCGATGGAGGCGATGCTAGAAGCGTGGCCCGCAGTGCGCCCGCAAGCCCAATACTCATGCAAGGAGGACATCACGCTCCATCCGCAGCTCCGCGGCTTCATGTCGGCCTGTTCGTCGGAAACGGCGCGGGACGGCGTCGATGGGTTGCCATTCGATGGACGTCGCGAGTGCCGAGCCAGAGCGGATACGGCAGCACTCAGCTGCGGGGAGCCATTCTGGGAGCCAGACGGGTCGCACACGTCCGCACGCAGGGGAACGTTAGCGACCACTACCTCCCGCACACCGTGCTCAACGACAGTCACCATGGACGAGGTTGGACGGATAGTCGCGAACTACGGATCAGAAGGTGCCGATGGCAGGGGTAGACAACCCAGGAGCACAACGAGACGCAGCACGTCGACGTTGCAGATGCTCGGCTCAAGAAGGCATTTTTGTGGCTGAGGCGATCGACCCCGAAGCGGTTCTGTGGTCCGCGCACGAGACCGCTAGATACGGTGGCAATCTTCTCGTGCTGCTGCATGGTGCCACATCCAGCGAGCGCGACCTGTTCTCGCGCCTCGTGCCACTCCTTCCACGCAACCTGACTGTTGCTTCCGTCCGCGGCCCGATATCCGAGGGCAGCGGCTACTCATGGGTATCACCTGAGACCAGACGGAGCGCCGCCACCGATAGTGCAGTGACGGCTGTCGGCAACGAGGCTGCCCGATCAGTCCTCGCCTGGCTGGACCGCCTGCCAACCTTTGGCTCGGTCGGCCTCCTCGGCGCATCTCAAGGTGCCTGTATTGCGTTCCAGCTGCTTCGTACTGCTCCGTCCCGTTTCGCCTACGCGATCAACCTGTCGGGATACTCCCTGCCTGGCACAGAGGAAGGCGACTCCGAACTGCGGCGTACGAGGCCACCGGTGTTCTGGGGACGAGGCAGGTACGACACGGTCATCCCGCAGGACTACGTTGAGCGCACTATGAAGTGGCTTCTGCAGCACAGCACGCTGACAGCGCGAACGTACGAGATGGGACACACCGACTCAGTGGCCAAACTGGCTGACGTCGCTGCTTTCGTCGCTGCAAACGTCAACGACCGAGAAGATCTACCTCGCAATGAGAGCAGGGTCCACGGTTGACACTTCGGGTGACAGTGACTCCAACACTGACCGGACAGACCAGATGCACCGGGGCCTTCCTCCCGCGTCGCGAGGGTCGGCGATCGCCCGCGCTGTGTGATCAGCCAACTTCGCCTTCGAGGGCTTTGGCGGCGAGGCGTTCCTCTTCGCTGACCTCCCAAACCTCCCACGCTGCATGCAGTGCCAGGGCGATGATGAAGCAACCGAGTACCAGGTCTGGCCAGCCCGAGTCGGTCCAGTGGGTGACGCCGCCCATGGCGATAATCGAGAGATTGACGAGCACGTCGTTGCGGGCCGACAGGAAGGCTGCCCGGCTGAGCGATCCGCCGTGCTGACGGACCCGGACCAGCAACGCTGCGGCGGTTCCGTTTACGGCGATGGCGCCGAGGGAGACCAGGACTAGGGGTACGACATTAGGAGCTTGCGGGTCGTCGAAGCGCTGGATCGCCTGCCATCCGGCCAAGGACGCGGGCACCAAGATGACCAGCGCCATGGCCTTACCGAGCAGGGCGCGCCCGGCCAGCGGCCAACCGAGAGCGATGAAGACCAACAGGTTGACGGAGGTGTCTTCAAGGAAGTCGACACTGTCCGCCAGCAGCGACACCGATCCGGCAGCCAATGCGACGGTGAACTCGACGAAGAAGTAGACGAAGTTGATCAGGGCGACGATCAGCACAATCCGTCGCAGGCGAAGGACATCCGATCCGTCGGTGGTCACACGCGAAACCTTAGGCGCTGTAGTCGTGCGCCGCATGAGCTGCACTTCTCCGTCAGGGAACTCGGTGGCAGGGGTGTCCTCGGTGACCATGACGGTGATTGCCGGTGCTTGATCTGAGCACCGCCCAGAGCGCATCCAACCGCTGCTCGAACAGCAAGACACCAAGGGCCACTCCCGACCCGAAGGGACTGCATCTTCCACGGTGACGTCCCACTCAGGTGGCCGAACCGGTGCGGTGTCGCACCTCAGCGAACGAAGTTCTCCCGCCATGGTCGGAGCGCAGCAGTTGGCGTTGGCGGCAGGCTCAACAGGCAAGCCCATCCCAAAGCGGCGCTGAGCAGAATCATGATGAGGCGGCGACGAGGAGAACGGGACACGCAATCTCCTTGATTCTGAAGGGAGGCGAGCATCGCGTCGCTCACCTGGTCGTCGGGCGCCGTGCCGGCCGAGAGCACGTTCACTGTGCCGTCGCACGGTGGGCAGCCAGGCCCGCGGCCAGTTGCGACCGGCCGGCGTTGTGCTCGCAGACGAACAGCACTGTCGCGACCTGAGTCATGACTTCTGGCTCTCCGGGCTAGTGGCGGTCAGTTCGCCGATCAGCGTCTCGACGCGGCGTCGTATCTCGTCCCTGATGGGTCGGACTGCGTCGACGCCCTTCCCGGCCGGGTCTTCCAGGACCCAGTCCTCGTACCGCTTGCCGGGGTAGAACGGGCAGGTGTCGCCGCAGCCCATCGTGATGACGACATCGGACTCGCGTACCGCCTGGTCGGTCAGAATCTTTGGCTTCTCCGCGGGGATGTCGATGCCGACCTCCGCCATCGCCTCGACAGCAGCCGGGTTGACCCGTTCGGCGGGCTCGGACCCGGCGGAGCCGACCTCGATCGCACCGTCGGACAGCCGGTTGAGGAATGCCGCTGCCATCTGCGACCGTCCGGCGTTGTGCACGCAGACGAAGAGCACGCTCGGTTTCGGCATGATCAAGCCTCTTTCGCTGTGGGAGTGGAGTTGTGCGGAACGACGGCGCGGTCGGCCGTGGCGGCCGCGTCGGGGAACAGGACGTGCAGGACGCCTAGTGCTACGCCGGCGCCAAGAATCTGGGCGCCGATGAACAGCGGGACCGAGGATGGTGCGATGCCTGCGAAGGTGTCGGAGAAGGTACGGCCGATCGTGACCGCCGGGTTCGCGAACGACGTCGAGCTGGTGAACCAGTAGGCCGCTCCGATATAGGCGCCGACCGACGCTGCCGACAGGGCGGCTCGTCCGGTGCGTGCCAGTGCGAAGATCAGCAGCAGTAGTCCGGCCGTGGCGACCACCTCCCCGACTCCGTGCCCGACACTGACTCGGTCCTTATCGGCGATCTGGCCGGCCGGAAGATCGAACATGACATTAGCCAGGACCGCACCAGCGATCCCGCCGAGGATCTGCGCGGCAGCGTAGACAAGAACGTCACGGCCTGGCAGGCCCGTTCCGAGACGCCGGCCAAGCAGCCAGTCTGCGGCCGAGACCAGCGGGTTGAAGTGCGCCCCGGATACCGGGCCGAAGATCAAGATCAGAACCCCCAGACCGAGCACTGTGGCGGTGCTGTTCTCCAACAGTTGCAGGCCTACATCAGACGGGGACAGCTGTTCCGCCGCGATGCCCGAGCCGACCACGACGGCGACCAACAGGGCGGTGCCGAGGAACTCCGCCAGCAGGCGTCGAGCGAGCGCGGCGCGCTCGGGCTTGACCGTAGACATATATCAAGCATACTTGACTCAATACTGATGGAGGCAAATTGTCTGAGCAGCTGGAACGCCGGGCCGCCTTGTTCGCTGCCCTCGGGGAGCCTCTCCGGCTGGCTCTGGTCGACAGGCTCATAGCGGGAGACCAGTCTCCGGGCGAGCTCGCCCGGTCGCTGGGGCTGGGCACAAATCTCCTCGCCCACCACCTGCGCGTGCTCGAGGAGGCGGGCGTCATCCGCCGGACCCGGTCGGAGGGCGACCGTCGCCGGAGCTACATCCAGCTGCGCCGTGACGACCTGACGATTCGCGCAGTCGCCCGGACAGTCACGGCACTCGTCGGCCTCCCCGCCACAGTCGACCGCGTTCTGTTCGTCTGCACTGCCAACTCCGCTCGATCCCAGCTCGCTGCGGCCAGCTGGAACAGCGTCAGCCCCATTCCGGCAGCCTCGGCCGGAACCCACCCGGCCGCCCAGGTGCATCCGCGAGCAGTCCAAGTGGCGCGCCGGCACGGCATGGACCTGGAGTCCGCTGTCCCAGCCGATATCGAGAGCGTCCGCCGCGGCGATGAGCTGATCGTGGCTGTCTGCGACAACGCCCACGAGGAACTCCCGCAGGGGTTGCAACGACTCCACTGGTCGGTCCCCGACCCAGCGGGTTCTGACACCGACGAAGCCTTCGAAGACGCCTACGTCGCTCTCAACCAGCGCGTCCACGACCTCTCCGCCCTCGAAGCCGGCCTGCGAAAGGCATCATGAGCCCAGCGACCCGTGGGGACATCACCGAGGAGATAACTCGGACGAGGCTGGACTTCCACCGAACTGTCGACGGCGCCAGCGTCGCCGATCTACGCAGGCCGACGAACGGCACCAGATGGACGAACGAGCAGTTGCTGTTCCACATGCTCTTCGGCTACCTACTCGTTCGCAACCTGATGGTCCTGGTCCGCTTTTTCGCCCGGCTGCCTGGGGCTGTCTCACGTCACTTCGCTGCGGGCCTCAACGCGGCCACCCGGCCGTTCCACTTCATCAACTACCTGGGCTCCCTGGGCGGTGCGCGGGTCCTTGGCTACGCGGGCATGGAGCGGCTCATGGACCGCGTAACCCAGCACCTTCAATCGTCGCTCGCGAATGAGACCGACGACGGCCTGAATCGAGGCATGCACTTCCCCGTTGGTTGGGACCCGTACTTCAACGACTTCATGACCGTCAAAGACGTCTACCACTACGCAACCCAGCATTACGACTATCACCGCCGACAACTCACCCTGCGCAACACGAGGTAGGACAGCTCGGCGGATCATCGGCCGCTCGGGACTTCCGACGGCTCCGTTGGTGGACTTCGCCACCAGCAGCTAGCCATGGTGGGTGGTCCTGCCTTCGCGGTCGTCCAGCGTGCTCCGCGTGAGTCTCTTCCGGGACAACTTGCGCCACACCCAGCTGGAAGGAGTGTGCTGGTCGAACAGCACATAGGCTGCGGTTGAGTCGACCACCAGGGTGCTTTCGAGCTCTCGCCTCTCCGAGCCCTGCCCGGCGAACAACAGCTCATCGTCCCGGGCAAGCACTGTCTCGCCGTCGGGTGTGAGGACGGCGTTGCCGTCGCGGAGCAGCAGCAGCGGCACGACCCGGAGTCGCCGCTCCCGATCCTCGGGGCTTCGCAGCAGGTCACCCAGGGTGACCCTGCCATCCCCGAGCCAGCCGCCCAGAGCCGGCGCCTGCTCGGGGTCCAGCTTGATCTTCCAGAGGGCGGGAAGCTCGCGACCGCAGTTGTGCCGCAGCCGCTGGATGAGATCGGCCGCCCACTGGTCGCCTCGCGCCGGCATCTCCTGGATGAAACGCCACAGCATCGGCGTGCTGATCTGGGCGTAGACCTCGTGCGCAACTACCTCGGTCGGCACCAGGAGGGCGTCCACTTGCATGGCGTCGAAAAGGGCTGCGCTGGCCGGCCGGTTCTGTCGCGCGGCGAGAAACAGTTGAGGGTTCAGACGGCGTGCGGCGGCAAGCATCGAGAGGTTGGTCGTGTCGTTGTCGGTGCCGGCCACGAGGCCGACGGCGCTGGCGAGGTCGGCCCGGGCCAGCACGTCCGGTTCGGAGGCGTCCCCGACAATCACTCCCGGCTCCGGCTCGCCCCGCTCGACCGGTTCGATGATGGTGACCTCAAGGTTCGCTGCCCGCAGGTCAGCGGTGACCTCCCGACCGAAGCGACCGTATCCGCAGATCACCCATCGGCCGTCGGTGGGCGGACTGCCGCGCCCGGGCAGTTCCGCGCCCGGCCCGGCCTCGAGCCAGGTGAGCAGCTGGTAGGAGGCCGGCGCATTCAGCGCCAGCCGCAGATGCTCGCCGAATCGATCGAACGGATTGACCACCGTCGGCGTCCCGAAGGCGTGCATCCGGTCCGCAATCGGGGCCGAAACGGTCCGTGCCACGACCGGCAGGTCAGGACGCAGCAGCGCCGCCGTCATCGTGACAGCGAGGTTAGTCTCGTCGTCGTTGGTGAGAGCCAGCACGCCGGCGCAGAAGGGATGGTCCAAGCCGGCCGCGCTCAGGTGGTGAGGATTGGCGGCGTCGGCCACCAGGCCGGGGATATCCGCGTGATAGGACCCCAGATCCAGGGCGTCGACCCGGTCGGAGGACTCGTCGATCACCACGAGCTGCTGTCCGAGCGCGTCGAAGGCCTTGGCCAGCACCTCCCCCGCGCGCCCGTAGCCGACCACCAGCAGAAACGGCTCACGGAGCCGCGCCACCTTGCGAGTGAACCGCCGCAGCGCCAACGCCTGCCGGAACGACCGGTCCTGAAGCAGCGTCAACAAAGAGCCGATCGCATACGCCCAGCCGATCACCGAGAGGTAGATCGCAAAGGTGACCCAGAGCCGCTGCGCGGGTGTGAAGGGCCACGGCAGCTCGCCGAACCCGATCGTGGTCGCCGTGTAGCTCATGAAGTAGAACGACTCGAAGAGACTGATGGGCGCCGGCTGCCCATCGGGGCCGACACCGGTGATCAACGTGAGGCCGACGACGCTGATGGAGAAGATGACGATGAGAGTGATCAGCGGCGCCCGCATTCGCCGCATGACTAGGAAGATGGTCGAGGATGCCTGGCTGGACGACTCTATCTGCGCGTGGGGCGGAACCTTGCTCGGAGGCTTGCGAGGGCTGAACAGCTGAGCCCAGAAGATCAGCAGCGGGTTGCTCACCGGTGCACGAGTTTCATCCGCGGTGGAAGGTGACGGTCTCGATCACCAGCAGCACGACGGAGACCAGGTTTGCCAGTAGCGCTCCGCCGGACAGGGAGACCACGCTTGCCGTGGAGGCCGCGCTCATGCCGTACGCGGAAATTTCTTCGGCCCAGACCCAGACGACGCTGGCCGCGACCAGCTGCAGGTCGGCTACCAGGCTGGTGGCAAGGTGCACGGCGCCGATCTGGGTTCGATCACCGAACTTCAGTACGGTGGCGATCAGGCTGACAGCGAGCGCCGCAAACAGCTCATAGATGTTGTGCACATCGGGATTAGCGATGTCGCCGATGAAGAAGCCGAAGTTAAGCGTCGCCGCGAGCAGCACGAAGAAGCCGAAGACAACCTTCTCAAGATTCATGCCCCTCCTTCCTCTGACTATCAATGGGTACATTGTGCTGTCGGAGGAAGATCGTCAATGGTGTCTGCATGACACGCCTCTACGGCGGGCGGTCCCAAGCTTTTTGCTGTAGCCAGCATGAACAGTAGGAGACCGGCTCTAGGCAGGTCAAGAGAAAACACGCAGGTCGGAATCGATGTCAGGCCAGTACCCAGCGAAACGTGGCCTTTCAGTTACCAGAACGGCTGCACTGCGGCACGGTGACGTGGAGGTTTGAGCAGGCGGGGATATTACGTCGTCTTGCGGGGGCACTTCGAGCATTGAGGGGTGACAGGTGAGCGCCGACAAGATCTTTTGATTGAGGACGATGACTGACTGCGCGCGATGAGGAGCTGGACGTGGTCGTGGGCTTGGATGCCGGTGCGGTTGACTACATCAGCAAGCCGTTCAACCTGGCTGAGCTGCTGGCTCGGGTGCGCGCTCAGTTGCGCCGCAGCGAGCCACGTTCCTCGACGCGACTCATCGTCCGCGATCTCGTTCTTGTCCCTCGAAGACGCAGGAGTCGGAGAGCTATTACGCCAAGCTTCCTGCCGCCTTCGAGATCCCCGCCAATGGCCAGCGCGTCGCTCACTTCGACAAGACAGGCGCCACGGACCATTTTCCGGTCAACCAGTTCAGTCTGTATCACACCGATATCAACGCGCTGAACGTGACCGTCCAGGTGAGCGCCAGCGGGACAGCGGTTCAGACCGCCACCGTGAAGAAGGATGCTGGCGGCCCGGAGGAGGCCGACTGACGTGGGTGCGGTGGCCGCGAGAGACTAAAGGTGTCATCCGGTGAAAGGAACACCCGTCATGTCGCTGCCCCCGTTTCATTTCGACGGCGCGCATGCCGTCTTGACCGGCGCTGCCAGCGGCATCGGGGAGCAGATCGCTTACCAACTCGCCGAGCGTGGAACTAACCTCGTCCTGATCGACCGCGACCAGGTCCGGCTGGAGACCGTTGCGGGCCAGATCCGGGATGCGCATTCGACGCTCCAGGTGCACGCCGAGGTCGTGGACCTCGCCGAACCCGCAGCGGTCGACACCCTGATCGAGCGCATCCTGGCAGTCTCGCCGCGAGTCGACCTGCTGATCAACAACGCCGGTGTCGCCTTGGCCGGCGGCAGCTTCGCCGACCTGACCGCAGAGGAGTTCGACTGGGTGCAGGCGATCAACTTTCGCGCACCGGTTGCGCTGTGCCGCGGTCTGCTCCCCGCCCTGCGCCGGTCACCGGGTGGCCACATTGTCAACGTTTCCAGCCTCTTCGGGCTGATCGGCCCCGCAGGGCAGTCGGCGTACTCGGCCAGCAAGTTCGCACTCCGTGGCTTCAGCGAGGTACTGCGTCAGGAGCTGGCACCCCAAGGTATTGGCGTCACCTCAGTGCATCCCGGTGGTATCCGGACCCGCATCGCCGAGAGCGCCCGCGTGCCGGCCAGCGTTCCAGCCGAGAAGGCTGCAGCCGGAAAGGCGGCCTTCGCCAAGCTTCTGAGCTACCCCGCCGACAAGGCCGCCGAGAAGATCCTCCATGGCGTGCACCGGCGCCGGGGACGCGTCCTTATCGGGTTCTCCGCCATCGCTCCCGACCTGATCGCCCGGCTCCTCCCGGTCCACTACGCCGCAGTTCTGCGGCCTTTACTGTCGCCCGCCTCCCGCAAGGCGGCCGCCAGGCAACAGCAAGATCTCTCCCGCCACACCGACGCGGCTCGGTGATCGATAGCTGGACGTGATCGCCTCCGGAGCGGGCGGCCGAGGACGGATCATCGCCCTCGACCCCCAGTGCGAGGACTCAGGTCAGCGGCTCGACCCGTCGTGCTCCCAACGGCTTGGTCAGCCGCACGGGTACGACCGACTCGAGCGCGATGGCCGCGCACGCGCGGTCCGCTGCCTCGGGTAGCCGGCCGATCCGCACCCGAACCTTCACAGCGGTGTCGCTCTCGATGACTTTCGGCTGCGCACCGTAGCAGTCGGCCGGTCCCGCGGTGACGGTGAACTCCAGCGTCATGTCGTCCACGGCCCGCCAGGAGCGCCACGGTACGACCTGTGCGTGGACTAGGTCGTCGCGGACCGAAAGCGTGGGTGCTGCGACCGGGGAGGACGGCGCACCCGTGGCGGTGCTGTCGGCGTCGTCGGCTCCCGGGCCGCAGGCAGCCAGCACGACGGCCGCCCCGAGGATCAGCCAGGCTGAGTATCGGGGCGGCCGTCGAGTCATTGGTGCACTTTCTGTGGTGTCTGGTTGCCCTTGTGACCAGTCATGACTGCCACCTTATGCAAAGGGCCAGTCGCCGTTGGCGGCGTTCAGCGCGTCGCGGACGGCGGTGTCAAAGTACGGACCCCGGTTAACCCCGTTGCCGTCGATGGTCGACATCACCGAGCGCACAAATCCCTGACCGGTGACGTTGTTGTAGTTCCACGTCCACGGACCACCTGAGGAGCCGGGGCCGAAGTTGCAGCCGATCTTGGACTGGTTGTCCCACCAGCTGCTGTCGGTGGCGACGCCCCAGCAGGCCCACATCTTGTTGCCGCCGTCACGGTTGCTCGGGTAGCCGAAGATGGACACGTCGAACTCGGTGCCGCCGTTGAAGGCGAGGCCGTGACCGCCGACGGTGTCGACGACGCGTCGGCTCCAGTCGCCGCCGTTGTAGGTGGTGACGAAACCGACGTCACGGTTCAGGTCGCTGTTGTTGATCCAGGCGTTGAAGGTGCGCAGGCGGAAAGCCTGGAAACGGCCCACCGGGTCGTGGTCGCGGTTGAACGCGTTGTAGCCGGGCACGAAGACCAGGTTGTTGCGCCAGTCGCCGCCTCTGCCGGAGTGGACGCAGTGGCCGGCGGTGATCAGGACCCGCTTGGAGGCCGTATTGATGGCCGACGCCGAGCACCAGGAGCCGCTCTCGTAGCCGCCGATGAACAGCTTGCCGTTGGTGATGGAGAAGTTGGTCACCGGCGCCGGGAAGTTCTTCATCGTCGTTGAGAGCTTGCTGGAGACGGCCCTGGCCGCAACCTGCGGTTGCTTGGTGGCGATCGCCCGCACGGTCTGGTCGACGACCTTCGCGTCTCCCGGCATGTCGAGCGGCTTGGCCGCCTTCATTCGCGCCGGCGTCCAGTAAGCCAGCACCGCGGGGTCGCCGCCGGTGCGCTCGAAAGCTTTCGCTTCGGACGGCGAGTAGGTTCGGGCCAGCTTCTGGCCCGGCAGCTTCACCGGCGCGAGAACGGAGGTGGTGCCCGATACGCTGGCTGGTGTGGCGTCGTGCGTTGGGCCAGCCGGCGCAGCCATCGAGGCGGCCGGTGCCGCGGTACCGACAACTGCAAGTGCGACTATCGGCAGCAGACCCTTTCGTAGTTTTTCAATCGTCGTTTTTCTGACAGGCATGATTAACTCCTCATTGCACAAAGTTGGTTGTTAACGTGCTTCAAGATCAAACTCGGTCGTTGCGATAAGAGTCTCGCGGCTGCTCCGGCGGGGGAATGCCGCTGGTAACGAGGGGTGGGAGAACCACAGGTTTCTTCATGCGACTCCTCTTGACGGCTGGTCTGTTGAGCAGCGCCGGCGGTCGGGCACGCTCATAGGTCGGACGGCCGCAGTCGCGGATAAATACACTCGGTCGAAGTAACCCTCAACCGCCTGGGCGCCGGCTCGACCAGGCTCAGGCGCGGGCGGATGTCTGGCACGTGGTCAATGGCCAAGCGCGGGGAGTCACGCAACTGTCCTCGCCGGCTTCGGCTTGAACCGGTCCCGCTCTGGTCACGGCCGCGGAGGGGACGATTCCAAGCCGCTCAGCTGTCGACTCTCCGAGTGCGCACCCCACGAGTTGGGGGCAGGCGTGCACCCAGGCTAGGGGTACCCACGTTGTAACCCGAACCCCAGAATTATCTGCAGTCGGACGATAGGCCGACTGGCGGGTGCCCGACGGGGCGGCGCGTCCATCAGTTGGGGGACCACCTAGATGCACACATGCGCTCCGGCGACCCGCAGACGCCTGCGGCCACATGGGGCTTCACCACCGGGCCTAGCGCACACGGTGTCGCTAACGGACGGCCCTGGACATGGTCAGACGGACCATTCCAGGGCCGTCCGGCTGATCGCCGTGCAGCGGCCAAAGATCAAGAAACTAGGAGTTCGTCATGCATTTACCCGCAACCGGGGCACCGAGCCCGGAGCGCCAAGCACCTGCGGTCCCTTTCGGGACAACGGTGGAGGTGCCCGACCTGGCTGAACCCGCCGGCGATGTGTCCAGCTATCGCCGCGCAGCGCAAGCAGCTGGTGTGTCGGCGCATACCTTGGCGAGCTGGGTGAAATCTGGGCTGCTGCCCGAACCGCCATGGACTCTTGAGGAGCTGGCCGAGGCCACCAGTTCGCCAGAGTCAACCCGGTTGTCGGCGGCCCATGGGACAGCAAGTCGGTGGAGGGCGGGCTGTAGCTGCCCGGATTGCACACAGGCTCACACCGTGGACATCCGTCAGCGACATAGAGACCTGGCGGACGCGAGATTTCCGGTCGAGCAACGCACCCGGTTTCTGGAGCTGCTGGCTAGAGGCCTCGGCTTTGCCGAGGCACTCGACGACCTAGGTGTGGCAGCCCGGATCGTGTGGGGCTCGGCGCGCCGCGATGAGCAATGGCGTCGCCAGCTCGAGGAGACGCTTATGGCTACGCGCCGCACAGATCTCAGACACGGGTCAAAGGCCGCATTCCGTGCCGGCTGCCGTTGCGGTGACTGCCGCAAGTCGCACCACTAGTGATACCTGCTGGTTGCAGCGCCGGTCGCCGGTGTACTGAACGTACGCCGTGGGCCCGTCCTGCGTCGCCCACGTCGCCGGCCGACCGGCGCCTTGAGGTTTCCCTGAGGTTTGCTTGCTACTTTTGCGCAGCCCTGGTGGCGTAGCCCACCTGATATGCGTCACCAGGGCCTTCCACTTGCTTCATCCGCGATCAGTCCGACGGAACTGGCACACCGGCAGGACCGCCGTGGCATCAGCCGCCCTTACGGCACGTCGGCGGTTCGGATCCAGGCCGTGCTGTCCGCGCCGCGGCGTCCCTCGACCAGGGGGCTGCTCGTGAGTAGCCTCGCCGTCGAGCAGGTCAACGGCCCCGCCGGCGACATCGGTTTACCGGGTCCACCCGTGATCGGAGATACCACCGCGGAAATCCTCTCCACGGTGGACAAGGAAAATCCTCTCCGGGGCCGACGGCACCCGAAAACACTGGCGACACGATTGAAGCGTCGCGGATCGAACCGCAGGATACGGAGTTCTGCCGACGCGACACATCAGGAGGTCGAGATGAAAAGTAGACGAATGCGGCGGTCCCTGCGAGGGCTAGCCGCGACGGCGGTAATCGCGGGCGCACTGACCGGTGGTGTCGCGAGTGCTGCACATGCGAGTACCGGAACGGAATCACACACGATCAAGACGGCTGCCGCAGGGTCGGGTGCAATTCGGACGAGTTCCTGGACGCCGATCGCGGCATACCAGACCTACGGGGAATGCCAGGCTGCAGCGGCGTCGTTCCCCGGCTACGCATACTGCGGCTACGTCGGCGGATCCTATCCGTGGGTCTTATGGGTTTGGACCTGGTGAGCATCATGCCGGGAACTTCCCCTTTACGTCGGAGGGCAGCCAAGGCGCTTGTTTTGCCTTTGCTCGGTCTGGCCATTGCTACTGGGCCGACAATGGCGGCCCCTGCGTCGGCGGCAGTAACCGGCGCGTCGCTCGCCGGCCTCAGTAGCAAGAAAACTCAGTACGCCCAGCAGGCCTATTACCGAGGCTCCTATCAGTTGTACTACGACTGCGATCTCACCGGCTTTACCGGGGTTTACTACGGATGGTGGCAGGGATACTGGTGCCACTTCAATACCAGCACTCGATACTGGGACCTTTACGCCTAGCTTAATCGTGTCCGCGGAGGCGTACCCTTCCTGGTTGGCGGCCAGGAACGGTACGTCTGCAACCTCAGTGGGAGTTGCCGTCGAACTCAACCAGCCCGCTTCTATAGGCGGCGACAATTGCTTGGGATCTATCGCGCAGTCCGAGTTTCATCAGGACTCGGCCGAGGTGGGTCTTCACGGTGGCCTCGCTGATGAACAGGTGTTCAGCGATTTCGGCGTTGGACAGCCCTTGCCCCACCAGGCCGAAGACGTCTATTTCCCGGGGCGTGAGCTGCCCGACCGCGGCGCTGGTGCGCGGGAGTGGCTCGGGTCGGGCGGCGAACTCCTTGAGGAAGGCGCGGGTCACCGCGGGGTCTAGCCAGCCGTCACCGGCTGCGACCGCGTGTATCGCACTGATCAGCTCCCGAGGGATGGCATCTTTGAGCAGGAAGCCGGAGGCGCCCGCCCGAATCGCAGCAAAGACGGCCTCGTCGAGGTTATAGGTCGTCAGGACAAGGATCTTGATTGGACGATCGACCTCCTTGGAAAACATGTCATTGGCGATATGCCGGGTAGCCTCCACGCCGTCGGTTCCAGGCATTCGGATGTCCATCACGATGACATCCGGTTGTAGTCGCCGAGCCTCTTCGATCGCTTGGGCGCCGTCACCAACTGTCGCGACGACCTGGATATCGGGCTCAGCATTCAGGAGCATCTCAAGGCCTGCCCGCACCAACGGTTGGTCCTCGGCGATGAGAACCCGGACCGTCATAGCATGCCCGCCGTCCCCGGTCGGCTGCCGTGTCGTAGGGAAGCCTCGGCGTCTCCGGCACCCGACGCCGCAACGCCACCAGAGTCGCGTACTGCCGATCCCGCAAGTTCTCCGACGACCGGCAGCGTGGCCGTGACCTCGAACCCACCGTTGGGTGTCGGGCCGGCGTGGATGCTGCCGCCCACTACCGCTACTCGCTCCCGAAGGCCGAGTAGGCCGTGGCCGGTGGAAAGAGTCTGGGTAGCCGGATCCGGTCGACCTTCGCCGTCATCGCTCACCTGGACGGTCAGGTCTCCGTGCCCTGTCCAGGTCCAGCGGACAACGGCGTGAGCGCCCACTCCCGCGTGCTTTGAGGTGTTGGTCAGCGCCTCCTGCACCACCCGGTAGGCCGCGAGGTCGACGCTCGGATCGAGTCGAGGGCGGTCACCGACCGATTCCAGGTCGACCGCCACTCCGGTACGGTTCACGGCGCTCACCAGAGCATCCACTTGTGCAAGTCCGCGCTGCTGACCGCTGTCCAACTGGGACTCGTTTGTCGGCTGATCGGCTCGCAACACGACCAGCATTCGGCGTAGTTCACTCATCGCCTGCTGGCCTTGATCATCTATGTCCGCTAACGCCTTGGCGGCTTGACCTGGATCCGTATCGATCATCCGCTTGGCGATGGCGGCCTCCAACATCATCACCGTCACTGAATGCGCGACGATGTCGTGCAACTCCCGTGCAATCCGGACACGCTCGGTGGCGAGAGCCTCATCCGCCTGCACCCGCAGTCGGCGTTCCTTGACCCAGCGGCCAGCGGCCCACGCCGGACCGACTAGCAAGCCATAGAACAGGGCAAACGCCAGGAACGCGCCTACTCCCCGGTGCGCCGGTCCGTGTGCACCTTCTGCCCCCAGTTGCGAGGCGAAGAAGGCTTCGTGGGCGGCATAGGTCATCACCGAGATAGAGGCCAGAATGAGAGTAATGCGGGCCGCGATCGTGCTGGAGTGGGCGGCTACCGTGTAGAGCGCAAGCAGTAGACCAACGATTGGACCGTAGCCCGGAAACAGGATCAGGCCAGTCAGCGCGTGCAGCCACACAAAGATAAAGATCGCGAAGGGCGCGCGGCGTCTCCATACCAAGGCCAGACCGGCGACGCTGGCGTAAGCGACGGCCGGGAGGTCTCGCACCAGATCCGCGGAGAACACAGTTAGATCCGCGAGCACCGCCCCGGTTGCGACGGCAACGTCGCTGGCCGTCGGTGGCAGGCGCAGGGTGCGCCCCATCAACGTGACCGCCACACTGAACCCCCACGATTACCACCACGGTTTGGCATGCCTCTTCCGTCCATGAGACACCTGGCTACCGGCCCTGTAAAGGACGGTCGATCTCACAGCGCCCAGCCTTCGCCAGGAGCCGCTACTTCCTTTTGCATGGCAAAGGAGCATGCCGTCATCTCCGGCGCTTACGACTGCAGCCGGAGACGGCGCACTTAAGATCAGACCAGTGTCGGATGAAACGGTCGCGGGCCACTGGGAGGATCGTAGTAAATCGAGCCCCGAGGGGAAGGAACAAGACAATGAAGCATTTCATCCGTAAGACGAGCATCGGTATGGCCACGACCGTGGCTGTCGTAAGCGCGCTGCTACTAGGCGCGAACGACGTGGCCAACGCAACCCCTGCGGCCCAGCTCATGGGTAGCCCACTGTGCGGCGTCTGCCACGGCGGATGACCGAATAGCACCCGGATTCCAGATGTACCCACCTAAGCGGGCGCGCCCGCGTCGGTGGGTACATCTCGTTATGTCGAGACGGTATCCAGCTGCGGCGAGGGCGCTGCCCAACCAGATATGGTTTAGTGGTCGGGCCGTCGGTGTTTCAAGGCGACAGAGTCCTTCTCCTGGGGTCGGGGCGCATGTCGTAGCGGCATCGTTCGTCGTGGAGCTGACCTGCGGCCACCGTATTCGAGAGGCCGACTCTCGGCGCCAGTAGTGGGAATGGGCTAATGCCGGCAGAGTGACCGGTACACACCCCGCCGGGCGAGACCCCAGCTACCGCACCTCGAACCGACGCGAGCCCGACCACGCTCCGGCGACACCGGAGGCGTCCAGTGCCCGAACCCGGAACCACATGCGAGCCGCCGGGAGAGTGGTGGTCGAGAACGTCGAGGCCGTCACCGTGGCGAGGACCGTCGGGGAGGCGAAGGTCTCCTGGTCGTCGATGGCGATCGTGTAGTTCGCGGCACCGGTCACGTCGGACCAGTCGAAGACGGCGTTCTGGCCAACCGTGAAGCGTGCGTCGGCGGCGGGTGACAGCACCGACGGAGCTGCGAGGGTGCCGGAGCCGGGTGGGTTCACGGTCAACGTAGCCGTTCGGGAGATACCGCCCGCGGTCGCCGTGACGGTCACCGCGCTCGGCGAGCTCACGGTGCCGGTGGACGCCGTGAAGGTCGCGCTGGCCTGGCCACCCGGGATGGTGACGCTCGCCGGCACCGAGACCGCGGCATTCGAGCTGGCCAGGCTGACCGAAATGCCCGCCGGGGGAGCGGCCGCGGTGAGGGTGACGGTGCCGGTGGATGCAGCACCGCCGGTCACGCTGGTCGGTGCGAGTGCCAGTGATGAGAGGGTCGACGTGGTGCTGGCGGGCGCCTGCGGGGTGAAGCTGCGGGTGGCGGAGAAGGGTCCGAAGACACCGGCCGCGTTGCGGGCGCGTACTCGCCACCACAGCTGACGCGCTGGCAGTCCGCTGAGGACTGCTTGGGAGGCGGTGACGGTGGGGTTGGCTACGAAGGGTGCCGCGATGGTGGAGCTGTCGTCGACTATCACCTCGTAGCTGGTCGCGTTAGGAACGTCGTTCCAGTTCAGCGTGACCGGTTGGGCCACCGCGGTCGCGCCGTTGGCGGGGGCCTGCAGGGTGGGTGCGGCCGGGGTCGGCGGGTTGAGTGTCAACGTCGCGGTTCTGGTCACTCCGGCCGAGGTGGCCGAGACCACCACAGGCGTCGATGCCGTGACCGCCGAGGTGGTGACCGTGAAGGTTCGGCTGGTCGCCCCGGCCGCCACGGTGACGCTGGCCGGCACACTGGCGGACGCCGAGTTGTCGGACAGCGTCACCACGGTGCCCCCCGTCGGTGCGGCCGCGCTCAGCGTGACGGTACCTGTCGAGGAACTGCCTCCAACCACGGTCGTCGGGTTGACCGAAACCGAGCTCAGGGCCACGGAGGTGGAGCGGGTGATGTTGAGGGCGGCGAACTGCGTCGTGCCACCCAACGTGGCGGAGATCTCGACCGTGGTGTTGTCGACGGGGAAGGTGGTGATTCCGAAGCTGGCACTGGTCGCTCCGGCGGGCACCGTCACGGTGGCCGGAACGCTGGCCGAACCGGGCAGCCTGCTGGCCAGGCTGACGGTAGCCCCGCCTGCTGGGGCCGGGCTTCCGAGGGTCACCGTGCCGGTTGATGGTGTCCCACCGGTCACGCTAGTGGGGTTCAGACTGAGCCCGGTCAGCGGCGGCAGCGTTGGGGAGACCGTCAGGGTTGCTGACCGGGTCACTCCGCGGCCGGTGACCGAGATGGTGACGTCAGTGGGCACGTCGACGGGGCCGGTGGTGATGTTGAAGCGGCCCAAGTCCGACGTGATAGTCGCAAACTCCGGGACCGAGGCGACGGAAGGGTTGCTGCTGGTCACCTGCACGCGCTGGTCGTATCCCTTCATCTCCGATGGCGGGATGGTGATCTGGCCCTGGGAGCCGTTGGTGGTCGAGGCAGGCACCAGCCGCAGCGCGGCGGGCTCCGGCGCAGGTGTGAGCGTCAGGGTCCAGCTCGCCGTGACTCCGCCAGCCCGGGCAAAGATGGTGACATGAGTGGGCTTGTCGACGGGGTTGGTACGGATCGGGAACTGGTCACCGCCGCGGGGCGACTCGATCGTAAACGTCGCGGGGACGATGGCGGCCGGTGATGATGTCGACAGGTTCACCTGGAAACCGCCGGGAGGGGCCAGGCCGTCACAGAAGCTGGCGAAGCATCCTCCCTCGAGGTCCACGATCCCGAGCAGGTCGTCGCCACCGGTTGCCTTCACGGGGAAGAGCTGGAGGGGCGTGGTGTTGAGCTTCGGGGGCAGTACGGTGATCGTGGTGGTTGCGGTGGTCCCGTTGTATGTCGCGGTCACGGTGGCAGGCGTCGGCGTGGTCACGAACCCGACCCGCATCCCGCGCTGGGAGTTGATGGCCCCGGTGGGATAGACGAACACCAGCGAGGAGGACGTGCCGGCCGCGATCTCGCGGGAGGCCGGGAGCTCGGGCAGCAGATCCGGGCGGTCAGTGCTGAAGGTGACGGTGACGCCACCCGCCGGCGCTAGCCCGGTCAGGTCGATGCTCCCGCGGGCCTCGCCGCCGCTGAACTTCTCAGTAGCAAAGGTCACCGCGGCCATGGCGAGCGGTTGCGGTGACACGGTGAACGTGCCCGTCGCGGACCAGGCGGTGTACGCCTCGGCGTCGGCGTTGTAGCCGTGTTGCGAACGCACCCGCCAGAACTTGTTGCCGGGCGTCAGGGTCGGCACGGCCAGTTCGTTGTTGCTTGTTCGGAACGTCTTCTCGGCTGTGGTGAAAGCGGAGCTAGTGGAGATCTGGACCTGGTACCCGTCGTCCTGGTGGTTGGGCACATGGCTCCAGGAAAGGGTCAACGGGAGCTGGCTCGTCGTCTGATTGGCCGGGCCGCGCAGGCTTGGCGGCGCAGGCAGCGGGTTGGTGTCACTGACGCTGAAGCTGACGAGGTTGGACGGCGCGCCTACCAGGCCGTCCGCGTTGACGGCGAGGACCCGCGCCTGGAAGCTGCCCTGGTTGCCTGAGTTGAACGATATGCGCTCGGTGGTCTCAAGAAGGCCGACCTGCCGCACCCGCGTGCCGACGGGGAAAGCCGGGTCGGTTGACTCCTGCAGGATGTAGCTGACCGCACCCGGAACGGCGCTCCAGGAGAAGGTCATGTTCTCCGAGGGGCGGAACTGGGTTGCGTCCGTCGGCGGGTTGAGCGTCGGGGACGCCGGCACCCCGGCGCCGGCCCCGGTGACGACCACGCTTCGGGCCGTAGACCAGGTACCAGGTTCGAGATCGCGGCTGACGGCCTGCGCGCGCCAGAAGTAGCTGCCCGCAGGAATGCCGCTGACCACGTCCTCGGTGGTGTCGGCGCCCGCCAGCAGCGCCGGGCTCTGTTCGATCACCGTACCGAAGTCCGACGTGCGGCTGAGCTGCCAGTTGTAGCCGCCGGCACCGCTCACCGCCGACCACGAGATCGTGAACGGAATGGTGACACTGGCGCCGTCCGCTGGTCCGGCGAGGACCGGGGAAGCGGGCGGCACGGCGACCGCCGTACCGACCACGCCCACCAACGCGAGCACCGTCACCAGCGCGGAGACGAGCGCCCTCCTCGTCGCGATCCTTACCCGATGTGTTGTCACTGCCAAGCCGCCTTCCAGTCCTCGGTGGGCGGCGTCAGGAGCCGCACGGTCGCAACTCGGGGGCTGTGCGAGGACGACGGACGATAACGCCACCCTCACCGTAGGACCGAGCGGTGGTCGGCGTCGTTAGGACCTTCGTCCTAGTACCGCGAAGCAGCGAGGCGAGGGCACGTCGTCGCCTGGGCGTTGGCATCGGTCATCACAGTGTCGCCACCGGGGCCCGGATCCGGCGACGCGCCTGGTGATCTTGCTGCGGATCGTCCCCGCTCGCAGTACGCTCCGGTCCACAACCATGCAGACTCCGTAGAGAGGTGATTTTCCCGATGGCTCACTTCACGATGGCGTCGAATGAGGGAGCAGACTTCGAGATTCAACTCGACGAGGATGACCACATCGTCGACATCGTAGGTTCTTGGCCTGATGGGCAGGGCGCCTCCTTCGAGCTGGCCGGTGATGTTGGTCGCCACTCGGCCGCACTCAATGTGCCCGCTAGCGTCGCCGCCGAAGCTCTTTCCAGGGGTCTCGACGTCTGTTTCTATGACCCGATTCGATGCCGAACCTGCTACTGCGATGGGTCCGGGCGTCGGCTACGTTGTGTCAATATCTGTTGACGGCCAGGAGCATTCATGGAGTCTTACTCACATAAGCAGGCTGACTGGCAAACGGACCTGAGCAAGCCTGAGGGTCGCGCTGCTTTGCGCGACTATTTCAGCCACTGCATCGACCTCCTCGAGACGGACTCGGCGACTGAGCTGCCCGATCCCGCTGGATCGCTGGGCCAGTTCGCGCCAGCTGGTTCACGGTTGACTGCCCATTCCTCAGTGGTGGATCTCGGAGCGGAACCGGCAAGGATGGAGTGCCCGGACGGCTCTCAAGGCCATTGCTGGCGCGAGCAGCGCGAAAAGCACGGCCGGGTGTACTGGGTGTGGGTCTGTAACTGTTTCTAGCCGGCGGGTGTCTGCCTCCAGTGCCTGCTCATACCTCGAAAGGACTTGATGTGACAGATGGGCGCAACGAGCGAGAGGCAATGGACCGCGCCGTCGACCGTGCTGACGCGGCCAGACGCTCCGACTTCACTGGGCAGTGCGAGGAGGAGACGCCGTGGGGTGAAACTTTCTTCGTGACGCGCGACGGCAAGCAGTGGGTCAGCTGCACTCATCGCCCGCCGCATGAGTACCCCGCTCCATGATCGACGCCTTGAGGATCCCCGTTCTTACGGCGATCTACTCACTGATCGGAGTCGGCTTGGCGGCGCTGTGGTACAGCGGGATGCGTGAGGTCGCACTAGGTCTTGGCGTGGCGGCCCTGATCGTGGCCGTTGTACTCGGCGTTGTCGCAGACCGACTCATCACGTCGAAACCAAAGATCTCGTTGTTCTTGTACGAATACCGCGCGTTGGCAATAGGCATACTGTCCGCGGTCGCTAGCTGTTTCACCGTGCTGATCACCATCTACTTCACCGAGCTTGCGGGTTCGCTCGATCCGCAGAAGACGCTGCTCAGCACTCTGAGCTCTTCCCTGACAGCGCTCATCGCTGGACTGTTTGTCTCGGCCAAAGACACTGACGAAGTGCTTGGGAAGTTCATCGCAAGCAAGTTCCAGGCACGGTTCCGGGCTGAGGGCGAGACACTGAGTGAGGGTCAGGTCGCCCTCCCTCCAGATTCTGACGCGCTGCGCGCCGTCTTCGCCGCCTATTCCTACGGCTGGACCGACTGGTCCAGGGATATCAGACATGAGCGTATTGGATACCTGCACTCGTTCTTGAATCCGTCAGTAGACAACACGTCTCCGTCAGTGCACGCGTAGCTGCCGGACCAGCAGGATGCTGAGGCGTCCTTTGCCGTGGGAGGTGCGGCGTCTGACGAGGACGTGCCTGACGTGCTGCCGGATGATCGACATGGGTTGAAGCGCGGTGCGACCCCGCGTGGAGCGCTCGTACCGAACGTGGCGACGAAGAACTGCCCGGGCTGCGCTGCTGAACCCGGACAGCGTGGCACTGGTACCCGCCGGCGCTCCGCCGAATCTGCGGTAGGCGCTCGGCGCGAATCTGTCGCCGGCCGATAGAGCTGGTCGCTCACTCCCATCTGCGGATGGCGTCAGTCAGAAAAGGCGCGGCGCGAGCCCTGGTCATCGGCCGTCCGATGGCGCAGCGCGGTCACCGTACCGCCAGGTTCGCTGCCCACAACCCCATCGCTGGCAGGCTCGCGGTGAGAACGCAGCAGATGACCATTGAGGAAGTCCAGCAGGTGGGAGATGAGGATTTTTCGCGACGACTGCATCCGGTACTCGTGTCCTTCGCCGGCGAGTTCCAGAAACTCCACTTCAGAATCCAGCGCCTCCAGCGCGGCGACAATCTGGCGCGCCTCGCCGATCGGCACATTCGTGTCGTGCTCGCCGTGCACCACCAAGAGTGGGGCGGCGATCGAGGCAGCCTTCGGCAGCGGGGACAGATCTTCCAGCAGCGCACGGTCCCGCTCGGGATGGCCGTACTTGGTGACGGCGGCCTCGGCGATCCAGGGCTCCGTGTCGCGGTAAAAGGTGAGCAGGTCAGACATGCCGCAGATGTCGACCCCAGCCGCGAAAAGCGACGGGAAACGCACCAGCGCCGCCAGAGTCAAATAGCCGCCGTAGGAGCGTCCCGAAACGGCGATCCGGCCCGGTTCACCGATCCCCGCCTGCACCAGGTAGCCCACACACGATGCGACGTCGGCGATGCCGTTGTAGCGCCCGTTGCGGTCGTCGAGGTGGGCGAACTGCCGTCCGAAGCCGGTCGAACCGCGCACGTTCGGCGCGAACACCGAGATGCCGGCGGCCACCACTGCCTGATGCTGGGCGCTGAACGTCGGCCGCTCCTGCGACTCCGGTCCGCCGTGCAGGCTTAACAGAACCGGTCCGGCACCGGCAGCACCAATCGGACGGTACAGCCAGCCAGTCAGTGGCAGCCCGTCGTAGGCGTCGAAATGCTCCAGCGTCGGTTCGACCAGCTGCTCCGGGATCGCCTGGGGCCCGATGTCGATAGGGGTCCACGCCAAGGTGGCCGTGTCGAGCCGCCACAGCCGCGGCGGCGTAAGCGGGCCCTCCATGCTCAGCACCGCGGACTTCCCGTTCCGCGCCAGGATGCAGCCGGTGATCACCGCGCCCGGGAGATCCGGCACCTCGGTCCGGGCCTCGGTGCAGGTGTCGAACAGCTCCAGCACACTCCTCCCGGCGACGTTCCAGACCAGGGTCAGCAGCCGTCCCGCGTCGTCGGCGTCGACCCGCTCCAGCTCGCCGTCGTCCCGGGCAGCCAGGATACCGACGGTCCCTCGAACGCCGTCCCGCTCCAGATCTACCCCAGCGAGCGCAGCCCGGGGCTGGCCTGCGTCGGTCACCAGATAAGCGGTCAGGTGATCCGGGTGCTCCGACCAGGCAGCCGGGCGGAGCAGACCGCTCTCCGTTGAGCCGATGTGCGGGTACGGCAGCAGTGGGTAGTCGTGGTCGCGGACCCGATCCAGGGTGACGCAATAGTGCTGACCGCGGCGCCCACCGCGGAGCAGCGCGAACCGCTCGTCCGCCGCAATGTCGAGCACCTCGACCAGCCCGCCGTGAGCGATCCGCTCTCGTTCTCCGGTGGCCGGGTCGATCAGGTCGCACCGGCTGACCGAGCCGACGCTGGCCCGGGGCACTGACACCACCAGCTGATGGTCGTACCTGGACCACGGCCCCAAGGCTGCGTGCTGATAGGCGCTGCCGGCGAGCCGGCGGACGTCGGACCCGTCCGGACGCACCACCCACACGTGGGTCCGGACGCCGCCGTCCGGGGCGACCGTGCAGGCCAGCCACTCACCGTCCGCGGACCAGGAGACCGAGGTCACCGGATCGTCGGAGATCTCGATGACCCGCGCGCTGGACGTCGCGCCGTCGCCGACCGGGCCGGCCGGGCAGACCCAGAGCTCCGGGCGGCCGCGCCGGTCACTGACAAAGGCCACCTGCTGCCCGTCGTGCGACAGGGTCGGCGCCCAGCTGCCCCAGGCTTCGACCAGGTCGGAGATGAACTTCTCCACGTCAGCGGATCCCCATCTTCTGCAGCCACATCTCCAGCAGTGCCAGCTGCCACAGCGCATTGGAGCCGAGGGTCGTCCTGGTGGTGTTCGGATCGGCCAGCATTCGGTCCGCCGCGGCCTGGTCGAACAGGCCGCGCTGACGTGCCGCCGGGTCGGACAGTGCCTCCCGAACCCGTTCCAGGTACGGTCCGTCCAGCTGGCGGATCGCCGGCACCGGGAAGCTTCCCTTGGTCCGGTCGATCACCGCATCCGGAACCACCCCGCGGCTGGCCCGCTTGAGCACGCCCTTGCCGCCATCGGCCAGCTTCAGCTCCGGCGGGATCCGCCCGGCGAGCTCGACGAACTGGTGGTCCAGGAACGGCACCCGCGCCTCGAGGCCCCAGGCCATGGTCATGTTGTCCACCCGCTTCACTGGGTCATCGACCAGCATGATCGTGGTGTCGTTGCGCAGCGCCGCATCCACCGACGTCTGCGCGCCCGGCCGGGCGAACTGTTCGGTGATGAAGTGCAGCGGAGCGTCCTGGTCGACCAGCCAGTCGGGGCTGAGCAGCTTGCGGAGATCAGCGTCCCGCCGGTCGAAGAAGACCCGGGCGTACGCCTCCACCGCGTCCGCCCGCGGTACGTCCGCCAGCGGCGGGTACCAGTCGTAGCCGGCCAGCACCTCGTCCGCTCCCTGGCCGGACTGAACCACCTTGACGTGGCGGGACACCTCCTGGCTGAGCAGATAGAAGGCGACGCAGTCATGGCTGACCATCGGCTCGCTCATCGCCTCGATGGCCGAGTCGATCGCCGGCAGCAGTCGGGTGCTGTCGATCTCGATCCGGTGGTGCACCGTGCCGAAGTGCTGGGCGACCAGCCCCGAGTACTCGAACTCCTCCCCGGACTCGCCCCCGGCTGACTCGAACCCGATGCTGAAGGTGTTCAGGTCCTGCTGCCCCTGCTCGGCCAGCAACGCGACCACCAGGCTGGAGTCGATCCCGCCAGACAGCAGCACGCCGACCGGGACATCGGCCACCATCCGGCGCTGGACGGCGGTCCGCAGGCTGTCCAGCAGAGCCTCCTGCCAGTCCCGCTCGGTCATCGAAGCGTCGGCCGGATCGCGACTGAAGGCCGGAGTCCAGTAGACCAGGTCGGTACTGCGACCATCCGGCTCGATCGTCCGTACGGTCGCGGGCGGCAGCTTCCGCACGCCGTTGAGGATCGTGCGCGGCGCCGGTACGACTGAGTGGAAGGTCATGTAATGCGCCAGAGCGACCTTGTCGATCGACGTGTCGGTCCCCCCGGCCGCCAGCAGCGCGGGCAGGGTGGAGGCAAAGCGGAGCCGTTCGGCGTTCTGGTCCAGATAGAGCGGTTTGATCCCGAGCCGGTCCCGGCCCAGGATCAGGCGGCCGGTGTCGCGCTCGGCGATAGCGAAGGCGAACATTCCCATGAACTTCTCCACGCAGCGAACACCCCACTCCAGGTACGACCGGAGAATCACCTCGGTGTCGGAGGTGGAGAAGAAACGGTGGCCACGGCCGGTCAGCAGCTCCCGCAGCTCCTGGTAGTTGTAGATGCAGCCGTTGAACACTACGGTCAGCCCGTGCCCGGAGTCGACCATCGGCTGAGATCCCGCGAGGCTCAGGTCGATGATGGACAGGCGGCGGTGCCCCAGCGCCACCGGCCCGTTCGCCCATACCCCGCTGCCGTCCGGGCCGCGCGGGGCCAGCCGGGCGCAGCCACAGTCCACGGCTGCCACGTCGGCGCGGCCACCGTCGAATCGCATCTCACCAGCAAGCCCGCACATCAGATCTCCTTGTGGTCGACGTCGGGAACGGAAAAGGTCTCTTACGGTTCCTCGGGCGAATCCGCCAGGATCCAGGTGTCCTTGGCGCCACCGCCTCGAGACGAGTTCACCAGCATGCTTCCTTCCGGAGCTACCCGGGTCAGCCCCAGGTCGGCGACTACGGCGTCGGACTCGGCGGTGCCGGTCAGGTAGACGAAGGCCCGGAGGTCAACATGGCGCGGCTGCATCCCGTCGCGGGTCAGCGTCGGGTGGGTGGAGAGGTTCACCATCTCCTGCGCAATCCATAGGGCCGGCTCGGCGATGATCTCCTTCCGGCGCCGCTCGATCTCGTCGGCATCGGCCCGTGGACCGATCAGTACGCCGCCACCGCCGTAGCCGTCGACCGGTTTGGTCACCAGCTTGTCGAGCCGGTCCAGCACCGAGCTGCGCTCGACCGGGTCAGCGCAGCGGTAGGTGGGCGTCGGGTCGAGCAGCGGACGCTCGCCCAGGTAGTAGGCGATCAGATCGGGCACGTTGCAGTACATGGACTTGTCGTCCGCCACGCCGTTGCCGGGCGGGTTCGCCAGGCTCACCGAGCCTCGTGCCGCCGACTGCAGTAGCTGCGTGCCGATCGGGCGACCGTCGGGTGCGGTCAGGTCGTCGAGCTCGACGTCGAGGCGCAGATAGAGCACATCGACCCGTCGTCCCCGCACCGTCACGACGGGTCCCTGTACCTCGATGTCAGCCGGCTGGGCGAGCAGGAACCCGGCCCGCTCGGCCAGCAGCCGGTGCTCGAACCAGGCCGAGTTGCCGGCGCCGTCGGACAGCAGCGCGATCACCGGGTTCGTCACCGCTGTCAGCGCGGCCATGGTGCGACGCAGCAGAACGGGCGCGGTGTGGGAGGGCTGCAGGTCCGGGGGTCTGGGCAGCTCGGGCATCACCGCATCCATCAGCTGTCGGGTGGCCATCGCATATCCGATCCCGGACGGGACCCGGGCGTTGTCCTCCAACACCCGCCAGCCGGCCGAGTCGTCCCGGACCAGGTCGAACCCGATCACCGGTGCATGCACGGTTCCGCGCGGTAGCATCCGTGCTTCCTGGCGCCAACCGGAACATTCATAGACGGCCGCTCCCGGCAGCACGCCGTCACGGACCACCTCGCCGGGTCCGTACACGTCCTGGAGGAACATCTCGAGGGTCCGCGCGCGCTGGATCAGTCCAGCCTTGAGGGTGCGCCACTCATGCGCTGAGATCAGCCGCGGCACCAGGTCCACCTCGAAGGGCCGTTGGTCGGCGTCCACCCCGAAGGTCATTCCGGCGCCGGACAGCCACCGGTTGCGTTCGTCCAGCCGGTCCCTGAGCATGAACGGGCCGAGCGACTCCAGCCCGCTGACGACGGCGCGGTAGAGCGGGCGTACCACGCCGGATGGCGTGAACGCCTCGTCGCCCGGGGTGGCTGGATAGTCGCTGTGAGACTGCGGCGGCTGGTCGGGGCCGGTCGACTCATCCTGAGTCTCGGCGACGACCTGCAGCACCACGTCGGCCAGCCGCCCGCGCTCCGCCAGCGACCCACGCTGCCGGTCAGCCGAGTTGCCGCGCTGCAGTGTGCGCTCGGCCAGCTGTTGAACCGCTTCGTAGTCGCCCAGCTCCTCGAGGCAGGGCCGGAGACGGTCCACCAGGGCGCGGATCACCTCGTGCGCCGGCCGGGGCTGCGGCCGAGGGCTGTGGTCGAGCAGTTGACCGGTGAGACCGCTTCGTGCCGCCCGCCACATCGCTGCCCGCTGCAGCGGCAGAGCCTGGGGAATACTGGGGATCCCGGCCTCGTCCGCGGCGATGGCTTCCGCCACCAGCGCTCGAAACAGACCGGCCACCAGCACTGAGTCTTCGACCAGCGGGATGGCGTCGCAGATCCGCAGCTCCAGCGTGGGTACGTGCGATGACGGCCGGACGTCGAAGTAGGCCATCTTGGCGTCGGTGATGACACCGGAGGCGATCAGGTCGGCCAGCAGCTCGTCGTACTCGGCCGCGGAGCCGATGGTCCCGGTCGCTCCCGCGGTCGGCCAGCGTTGCCAGATGATGGTACGGATGCTGGCGTACCCGGTGTCCGAGCCGTGCCACAGCGGGGAGCTGGCCGACAGCGCCAGCAGCGGCGGCAGGTCTCGGCTGAGCCGCTGGATCACCCGTACGGCGACGTCGCGGTCGGCGACGCCGACGTGGAACTGGGTGCCGCAGATCAGCTGCTCGTCCACCAGTAGACGGTAGTCCTCCTGCATCCGAGCGAACCGGCCGTTGCTGGTGAGCTCGAAGTCGCCGGCCGTGGACAGCGGCACGGTGCCCACCGCAGCGATGCCGATGCCCTCCCCGGCGGCTACCGCTACCAGCTCGCGACGGTGCCGGACCAGCTCATCCCGCAGCTCGGACAGGGTGTCGCAGACATCGGTGTTGATCTCAACAGTGGTCCGCTGCAGCTCGGAGGAAAAGTGCTCGACGGGAAGCTGCGCCAGCAGCGCGGGGGCGCGTCCCGCGAGGCGGAAGGTGGCCATGTCAATCAGATGCAGTTCTTCCTCAACTCCGAGCGTCAGCGGTGAGGCCATACCCGATCGTAAGAACCATTTGTTACATGCGCGTGTCTTCGGCTCGGATCGTCCGCTCTATGGTGCTGATGGCATCGTCCAGCTCTCTTGTCAGCGGCGGCAGACGCAGCCATGCTTCGTTCATGGCGAAGAAGAACACCAGCGTCCATATGACGTCCGCCCACGACCACGCGCGCGACGTTCCGATCGGCGACTACGGGTTCCTCAGCGACGGAGAGGTCTCGGCCTTGGTGGCACCGGGCGGATCGGTGGACTGGATGTGTGTGCCGCGATTCGACTCGCCGAGCGTCTTCGGCAACATCCTTGGCCGGCACGCCGGCGCCTACCGGATAGCCCCGGCGGACGCGACGGTGCCGGCGGACCACCGGTATCTACCGGGGACGATGATTCTGGAGACCAGCTGGGCGACTGCCACCGGCTGGATCATCGTCCGCGACGCGCTGCTGCTCGGTCCGTGGCGGCACGAGGATAAGCGGTCCAAGACCCATCGACGGACTCCCAACGACTACGACGCCGAGCACATCCTGCTCCGCACCATTCGCTGCGTCTCGGGTGAGGTGCAGACGGTGGTGGACTGCGAGCCGGTCTTCAACTACGGGCTGACCCACGCCAGCTGGGGCTACACCGAGCACGGCTACCACCAGGGGGTGGCAACAGCCGAGGGAATCGACCTCGCTTTGACTCTGACTACCGACCTCAGGCTCGGCTTCGAGGGTGGGCAGGCGAGCGCGCGGACGCTGCTGAAGGAAGGCGACGTCCGCTACATCGCGTTGTCGTGGGGATCGAAGCCGCCCCCAATGGACTTCGCCGAGGCGTACTCGCGTCTGGTGTGGACGGCGCACCACTGGCAGCACTGGCTGGCCCGGGGTGAGTTTGCCGACCACCCCTGGCGCAGTTACCTCCAGCGGAGCGCGTTGACGTTGAAGGGGCTGACCTACGTGCCGACCGGCGCCATCGCCGCGGCTGGCACGACCTCGCTGCCGGAGACGCCTGGAGGAGAACGCAACTACGACTACCGGTTCACCTGGATCCGGGACGCGACCTTCGCCTTGTGGGGCCTCTACTCGCTCGGGTTCGACTGGGAGGCGATCGACTTCTTCGCCTTCATCGCTGACCTAGCCGACCGGGACGAGGATCTGCAGATCATGTACGGCATCGGCGGCGAACGGAACCTCGAGGAGCGCGAGCTCGACCACCTGCCCGGCTACGCCGGCTCACGACCGGTGCGGGTCGGTAATGCCGCCTACGCTCAGGAGCAACACGATGTGTGGGGAGCGCTGCTGGATTCGGTCTACCTGCACTCCAAGGCAGCCGACCATCTGGACGGCCGGATCTGGCCGATGCTGGACAAGCAGGTGAACCAGGCGTTGAAGCACTGGCGGGAGCCGGACGCGGGGATCTGGGAGGTACGTGGCGAGCTGAAGCACTTCACCTCGTCCAAGATCATGTGCTGGGTCGCCGTCGACCGAGGGGCCCGGCTGGCCCGGCTCAGTGGTGAGGACGCCAAGGCGGATGAGTGGCAGATGGCCGCCGAAGAGATCAAGGCTGACGTCCTTGCCAACGGTGTGGACGAGCGTGGGGTGTTGACCCAGTACTACGGCACCAAGGCGCTGGACGCATCCTTGCTGCTCGCACCGCTGGTCCGCTTCCTACCCGCGGACGATCCCCGGATCCGAGCCACCGTCCTGGCGATCGCGGACGAGCTGACGGTGCACGGGTTGGTGCTGCGCTACCGGGTGGAGGAGACCGACGACGGGTTCGCCGGCGAGGAGGGTAGCTTCACGATTTGCTCCTTCTGGCTCGTCTCCGCGCTGTGCGAGATCGGCGAGTACCAGCGGGCGCGCAGGCTCTGTGCCAAGCTCCTCTCCTTCGCCGGCCCGTTGGAGCTGTACGGCGAGGAGATTGATCCCCACACCGGGCAGCACCTCGGCAACTTCCCGCAGGCGTTCACCCACCTGGCCCTGATCAACGCCGTCCAGCACGTGATCAAGCTAGAGGGCCGCCAGCACCACAGCGGCTCGGGCTCGTGGGCCGGATCGATGGAACGCGGCTGACTTCGAGACCGCTGACTCCGGTCCTGCCGCGCCGGTCGCAGAGCAGTGTTCGGATGCCGGCGGCCGAAGCGTCTCGGCGACTCAGTTGAGGTGCTGGTCGAAAAAGTCGACGGTACGCCTGATCGATGCACGCCACTGTCCCTCGAAGGTGTGACCCTCTCCGCGGTAGCGCACCAGCTCGACGTCCTTGCCTTCCTTACGCAGGGCTGCAACGGTGTCGCGCGACCACTCGATCGGGCAGGTGTCGTCCGCTGTTCCGTGGTGGACCAGCAGAGGTTCGGTGACCCGGCCGAAGTAGGGCCGCGGCGAGGCCGCACGCCAGAACTCCGGCGACTTGTCCGGAAGACCATAGGTCCGTTCGATCCGTCGGTTGACCCGAGCCCGGTCGGCACTGGGCCGGTAGAACTGCTTCCAGTTGTCTGCGGCCAGCGAGCTGGTCGAGGCGTAGATGACCGCGGCATCCACCAGACCAGGTTTGGCCACCAGCGCGGTCAACGTCACGTTGCCACCCATCGACCGACCGAGCCAGCCCACCCGCTCGCCGTCCAGGAACTTCAGCTTGGAGTTCTTGACGGCGAGGACTGCGTTGATGGCGTCGACGGCGTACGGCAGCCGCAGCTCGTAGTCGACGCTCGGGTCGTTGTCGGAGGTAGCGTGCCCGCGGTAGTCGGTGTGCAGCACCACGTAGCCCTGCCGGGCCAGATAGTCATGCTCGCGCGGCATCCCCTGCCCGGGGAAGTAGGTGCGCGGGTTGATGTACCCGTGGTTGAGGACCAGCACGGGGAACGGGCCTGGACCGTCGGGCACGTTCATCACGCCGGAGATAGTCAGCGTCTCACTGCGGTAGGTGATCAGGTACCGCTTGTACGCACCGAAGTCGTCGAGCAGATCGCCCAGCTTCAGCGCGCCGCCGTTGTACTTCTTGTCGATCAGGGCCTGGACCGAGATCGGGTGCGGCGGCGGTGTCGGGATCGTCGGCTTCGGTGCTGCAGTGCTGGGCGCCGGGGAGGCGGTCGGGCGGGAGCTCGTCGTTGTATCGGGCACAGCTCCCGGCGCGCCGCCCGTCGATGTCTGCACCGTCGGCAGATCCGACGCGGAGGCGGCCGGCGGGGGCGAGGTAGCGGGCCTACTGCATCCGGTCATCCCCAGAAGTATCACCATGATCACCGCCGTGGCCTTCATTGTTTGATTGTGCCAGCAAGCACCACTGTGAGGGAGTCCGTTCGAGCAGGCTCAGTGCGTCACCGCCGAGCGGGCAAGGTCTGCTGCTCCGAGCCGGCCCGCGTCCGAGCCCAGCATGCCCACTGCAAACGTGGGGGCCAGCGCCTGCCAGGCCGGACCAAGCTCGGCCCGCATAGCCGCCATGGCCGGTTCCACAAACAGGTCGAACGCCTCAGCGACGCCGCCGCTTACGACTACACGCTCCGGGTTGACCAGCATGGCAACGTTGGCCAGCCCGCGGCCGAGGTAACCGCCGAACTGGGTGTACAGCTCCAGCGCGCGCTCATCACCCGCCCGGGCCAGCGCGTACAGATCGGCATCACCAAGGACAGGCAGCGCGCGGCGGTTGATCGAGCGGCCGCTGACGTAGTTCTCCATGCAGCCGTGCCGTCCGCAGTTGCACGGGTAGCCGTCGGTGATCATGACCGAGTGCCCGATCTCGCCGGCTGCGCCTTGAAAGCCGCGGACCAGCGCCCCGTTGACGACCAGCGCGCCGCCGACACCGCTGCCAAGGGTTATCGCGGCCATCGAGTTCGTCCCGGCGCCCGCGCCGAACCGGAACTCGCCCCAGGCGGCGGCGTTGGCGTCGTTCTCCAGCACCACTGGCAGCCCGGACCGGGCCTCCAGCTGCTCAACCAGCGGCTCCTCCCGCCAGGACGGGAAGTTGGCGGAGAAGATGACCGACCGACGGTCGGCACCGATCCAGCCCGCTGCCGCGAGCCCGACGGCCCGAGCCGTCGGAACCTCGTCCCGCAGGATCTCCAGACACCTGACGATGGCGTCCTCGATCTCGCGGCTGGTGCCTTCGCTGGGTGTGTACTCGGTGTGCCGGGCCAAGATCATCCCGTCGTCGTCGACTGCGGCTCCTTTGATGGTGGTCGCCCCGACGTCGAGTCCCAGAGTGGTCATGGCCACCGCCCCTTGCGTTGAACTCGCCTTTTCTTGTGCCAGGTGGATATCGCTCGACGCCACTGGCTTCAGCCCGGCTGGGCGGTGATCAGCAGCCGGTAGCCCCACGGGTCCAGCGTGAGCGCCGCTCCCGGCTCGAGGTCTCGCTGCTCTCCGGAGAAGAAGTCGTTGTACCGGCCGACGTACAACTCCTCGGACAGGGTGACCTGGGTCGGCTCGGGGCTGAAGTTGAAGACCGCAAGCACCTTGTGCTGGTCATCCTGTCGGACGAAGCTCAGCACCTGACTGGGCCGGTCATTGGGTACCGGGATCATCGGTGCTCCCCAGCGGCCGCTCCAGAGCGCGGGCGTCTGGGTGCGAAGCGCGATCAGGCGGCGGTAGAAATCGGCCATCGGGTGGTCGTCCTGCCACTCGATCACGTCCTTCTTGAAGAACTCGAGCCGTCGGTCGTTCCCGGCCTCCTGGCCGTTGTAGAGCATCGGGATGCCCTTGCCCACCACCGACAGGACGATCGCCGCATCCAGGGCGTCGCCGAACTGCTCGTACTCGGTGCCTTCCCAGGCGTTCTTGTCGTGGTTGCTGACGAACATCATCCGCAAGCTGTCCTCAGGGAACGACTTCAGGTCCCAGGAGTAGAACACCCGGAGCGCTTCAACGTCGGCCTTACCGTGAGCGATCTTGTGCAGGATCTCGTTCCAGCTCCACGCATAGCTGGCGTCGAAAGCGGCACGGTGCAGGTCCCGCGTCTCCCATTCGGCGAGCAGGAACACCGGCTTGATCGCGTCGAGCTCCGCGCGCGCGTTCTCCCAGAAGTCCAGCGGGACAAAGCCGGCGACGTCACACCGGTAGCCGTCGATGCCGTACTCGCGAACCCAGTGGGTCAGAGCTTGGGTCATGTACTCCCGCAGCGCCGGCTGGTTGTAGTCCAGGTCGATGATGTCGTCCCAGTCCCACCAGGGAGTAGGGCAGAAGTCGCCCTTGTAGTCGCGCCGATACCACTCGGGATGCTCGGTGACCAGGTTGCTGTCCCACGCTGTGTGGTTGGCCACCCAGTCCAAGATCACGTACATCCCCAGGTCATGGGCCGCCTGCACCAAGGTCTTAAGATCCTCCGACGTTCCGAACTCGGGGTTGATCCCGAAGTAGTCCCGCACTGCGTACGGGGAGCCCAGCTCGCCCTTGCGGTTGACCTCGCCGATCGGGTGCACCGGCATCAGCCACAAGATGGTCACACCAAGATCCTTCAGCCGCGGCAGCTGCTGCTGCGCAGCGGTGAACGTGCCCTCGGGGGTGAAAACCCGAGTGTTGATCTGGTAGATGGTGGCGTTCCGGCACCACTGCGGATGCTCGATGTGAACCTCGGGAGCGGGAAAGTAGCGCGTGTCCACAGGATCCTCTCGTCGTGGCTGCCATAGCCGACTGTCCTTCGGCACAATCTCACATCCGCATGGGGCCCGGCACCACGGGCAGCAAGGGCGGCTACGGTGGAAGCCCGCATGATGAGATCAGGATATCGAATGGTGAGACAGTTGACAGACGTCGGTTCCACCCGCCGGTGGGTGATGCTCGCGATGAGCATGCTGGCGCAGGCAACCAGCGCCTTCTTCATCCACGGTGCGGCGTTTCTCATTCCAGTGCTCCAAGATCGGGGCGGGTTGACACTGGCTGAGGCCGGTCTGGTGGCCGCCATGCCGACCGTCGGGGTGACGCTGACCCTGATCGCGTGGGGTGCGGCCGTGGACCGGTTCGGGGAGCGCCTGATCCTGGTCAGCGGGTTGCTGCTCACCGGCGCCGCCGGCATCGGCGCGGCCCTGGCGGACGGAGTTGTTGCGCTGTGCGTGTTTCTACTGGTCGGTGGCATGGCGGCGGCCAGCACGAGCTCGGCCAGCGGCCGGGTCGTGGTGGGCTGGTTCCCACGGCACCGCCGCGGTCTCGCGATGGGTATCCGGCAGATGGCGCAACCGTTGGGGGTCGGGATGGCCGCCTTCATCGTGCCGACCGTGGCGTCCCGTGCCGGCATCGGCGCCGCGCTCGCGGTGCCGGCCGCGCTCGCGATCCTGGCCGCCGTTCTATGCCAGGTGCTGATCATGGATCCGCCGCGGCCGACTCGGGCCGAGGCCAAGCTCTCCGGCCATCTCACTAACCCGTACCGGCAGAGCTCCTTCCTGTGGCGCATCCACGCGGTGTCGGTGCTGCTGGTCGTGCCGCAGTTCACGGTCTGGACCTTTGCCCTTGTCTGGTTGATCAGCGATCGAGACTGGAGCGCACCCGCGGCCGGGCTGCTGGTCGCCGCGACACAGGTACTGGGCGCTTTGGGGCGGATCGCGGTGGGCGTGCTGTCGGACCTGGTCGGCAGCCGGATGCGGCCGCTCCGCTGGGTGGCGATCGCGGCAGCGATCACGATGCTGGCCCTGGCCGTGACCGACCAGCTTGACCTCTCGATGTCAGTGGTGATCTTGGTCGTGGCGACGGTGGTCACGGTGGCGGACAACGGTCTCGCCTTCACCTCCATCGCCGAAGTGAGCGGACCTTTCTGGTCGGGGCGTGCGCTCGGCACGCAGAACACCGCACAGTTTCTGGCCGCCTCGCTCGTTCCACCGGCCATGGGCGCCATGATCACCGTGCTGGGTTTTCCGTTGACCTTCGCGATCACCGCCTTGTTCCCCCTGCTGGCGACTCCCCTGGTGCCGGCGAAGGAGGAGTCAGCCTTGGTCTGAGCGAGCTGGTCAGGATGGCTGGCGTACCGTGACCATCTCCTCGCTGTACACCCGTCCCGGCTGCACCACCTCGCCCTGCAGACCGAACACCGGTTCTCCGGCAGCGTTCCGAGGCAGCCTGCTGAGCAACCGCAGGTCGCGCTGGCCGGTGAGCGGGTTGAGGTCGACCACGGCACATCGCACGATCACGCCGGTGACGTGGACGCGTGCCGATCCCAAGATCAGGTCCTGACCGATCCAGCTGCGCTCGGTGCCCGGTTCGGCATATCGGCTTCCTGCAGTGTCGATCACGAAGGTCGCCCGGAACCGGGCGCTGTCGACGGCGGGTTGTGCAGACGGGTGCGACTCAGCGCCGAGTCGCAGCGCCGTCAGTGAGCCGGTGGTGATGATGGAGACGCTGTCACCGTAGACGATGTCCCCGACCCGGTTGGCGGTCAGGACCACCGGACGGTTCAGATACTCCGAGAAGGCAGCAGACCACGGCCCGTCCACGATCTCCCCGGTGATCTGGCGTCCCCAGTAGTCCACACCGGCCGTAGCCCCGGTGGCCCGGGGCAGACCGGTCACCTCGGTCCCGCCAAGGTCCACCGTCAGCCGCCCGTGCTGCCAGGAGGCCGCCACGGCCAGTAGCGACCCGGTGGCGACAGTCCGCAGCACCTGTCGACGTTCTAGGTCCACCAGACCGAACACCCGATCCCCGACCGGGCCGGTCGGAGCCAGCTCGATCTCGGCACGCGCCTGGTGCCGGGTGCCCTTGATCGGAGTTACCCCGATCCGCCGAACCCTCATGCTGATGATCCTGCCAGTTCGGTCGGTGTACCGGACGGCCAACTTCGCGCTGGGCCTGCTGTCCCGGGTGCTCGAGATGGAGGTTCTGCCGGAAGCTAGGGACTTCGCCCGCCCACTAGCAGCCGAGCCGGGAGCGCAGCAGCGCAGCCACCGGCCGGTCGGCGTCCAGCCAGTCCACGGTGGCCAGGTCGTCGGCAGCGAGCCAGCGGACCGCATGGTGGGAGTCACCCGGCGTCGGGATCCCCCGGACGACTTCGGCGAACCAGCAGCGCAGCTCGTACGCCGCTGAGATCGGCCAGCAGGCGGCTCCCGGGTGCACCAGCTCCGCACCGACCTCGATGTCGACAGCGAGTTCCTCGGCCGTTTCGCGTACCAGCGCTGCGACGGGGTGCTCGCGCGGCTCCACCTTGCCCCCCGGGAACTCCCATCGACCCCGAAGAGCGGGCGGGGTGCTGCGTTCGGCGGCGAGGACCCGGCGGGGGCGGCGCAGGTCGTCCACGATGATCGCTGCCACCACCAGCTGCCTGCCGCTCACACCGGGAGTCTGCCAGTCGCCCACACAGACACACCCAGGCACCCACGGTCGGCCCGGAGTCCCCGTGCACGCCTCGTGGTCGCGCGCCCGGGCGGATGTGACCAGCGGCGGAAGTCAGGGCACCATGGGACCACGATGACTCTGACCGACCTGATCCCGCCCGACGCCGACCCTGACTCGATCTTCGAGACCTTCACCGGCTGGGCCACCGAGCGCGGGCTGACGCCTTATCCGGCGCAGACCGAGGCGCTGATCGAGATCGTGTCGGGCTCCAACGTGATCTTGTCGACCCCCACCGGGTCCGGGAAGAGCCTGGTGGCGACCGGCGCCCAGTTCGCCACCCTCGCCTCCGGTGGCCGCACCTTCTACACAGCTCCGATCAAGGCACTGGTCTCGGAGAAGTTCTTCGCCGCGGTGGAGATCTTCGGCAGCGACGCTGTCGGCATGATGACCGGCGACGCCAGCGTCAACCCGACCGCGCCGATCATCTGCTGTACCGCCGAGATCCTGGCCAATATCGCCCTCCGCGAGGGCTCCGATGCCGACGTGGAGCTGGTGGTAATGGACGAGTTCCACTACTACGCCGACCCGGACCGCGGCTGGGCCTGGCAGATCCCGCTGCTGGAGCTGCCGAAAGCCCAGTTCGTGCTGATGTCGGCAACGTTGGGCAACGTAGACCGCTTCGAGCGCGACCTCACCCGCCGCACCGGGCGGCCGACTGCCGTGGTCACCTCGGTCGAACGACCGGTGCCGCTGCACTACGAGTACGTCACCACCACCATGCACGAGACCATCGAGGAACGGCTCGCCACGCACCAGGCGCCGATCTATGTCGTGCACTTCAGTCGGGCGGCCGCGATCGAGCAGGCGCAGGCCCTGACCAGCCTCAAGGTCTGTACCCGGCAGGAGAAGGACCAGATCGCCGACCTGATCGGTAACTTCCGGTTCACCGCCGGCTTCGGCAAGACGTTGTCGCGCCTCGTACGCAACGGGATCGGCGTGCACCACGCCGGGATGCTGCCCAAGTACCGCCGACTGGTCGAGCTGCTGGCCCAGGCCGGGCTGCTCAAGATCATCTGCGGCACCGACACCCTCGGCGTCGGCATCAACGTACCGATCCGCACAGTGCTGCTGACCTCGCTCAGCAAGTACGACGGCGTCCGACCGCGGCTGCTCACCGCCCGCGAGTTCCACCAGATCGGCGGCCGAGCTGGCCGGGCCGGCTACGACGCCTCCGGCACTGTGGTGATCCAGGCACCCGACCATGTGGTGGCCAACGAGAAGGCGCTCGCCAAGGCAGGCGACGACCCCAAGAAGCGACGCAAGGTGGTCCGCAAGCGTCCTCCCGACGGCGTGGTCGGATACGGCAGGCCGACCTATGACCGGTTGGTCGAGGCCGAGCCCGAGCCACTGACTTCCAGCTTCGCCGTTAGCCACTCGATGCTGCTGAACGTGATCAACCGGCCCGGCAACTGCTACCAGGCCATGCGGCACCTGCTGACGGACAACGATGAGCCGCCCGAGCGCCGACGCCGCCACATCTCCCGTGCCGTGGCCATCTACCGCGGCCTGCTGGGATCCGGCGTGGTGGAGCAGCTGCCCGAACCCGACGCCCTTGGCCGAATGGCCCGGCTGACCGTGGAGCTGCAGGCCGACTTCGCCCTGAACCAGCCGCTGTCGCCATTCGCCTTGGCGGCCCTTGATCTGCTCGACCCCGCCGAGGACAGTTACGCCCTCGACGTCCTCTCGGTGATCGAGTCCTCGTTGGAGGACCCGCGTACGGTGCTCAGCGCCCAACGGTCGAAGGCCCGCGGGGAGGCGGTCGAGGCGATGAAGGCCGAGGGGATGGACTATGAGGAACGAATGGAGCTGCTCGAGGACGTCACCTATCCGAAGCCGTTGGAACCCTTGCTGACCACGGCTTTCGCCGCATACGCGAAGGGGCACCCGTGGGTCGCGGATTACACGCTGTCCCCGAAGTCGGTGGCGCGGGACCTGTCGGAGAAGGCGATGACGTTCACGGAGTACGTCAGCTTCTACGGTCTGGCCCGGTCCGAGGGCCTGGTACTGCGCTACCTGGCCGACGCCTACAAGGCGCTGCGGCAGACGGTTCCCGACACCCGACGGACCGAGGAGCTGACGGATCTGATCGTCTGGCTAGGCGAGCTGGTCCGTCAAGTGGACTCGAGCCTGCTGGACGAGTGGGAGCGGCTCCGCAACCCGGACGAGCCGATCGTCGTTGCGCCGGTGGACGAGCGACCGCCGCCGGTCACTGCGAATGAGCGTGCCTTCCGGGTCCTGGTCCGGAACGCGCTGTTCCGCCGGGTCGAGCTGGCCGCTCGCCGACGGTGGAGCGAGCTGGGGGAGCTGGACGCGGACTCCGGGTGGGATGCGACCGCATGGTCCGCTGCGCTGGAACCGTACTTTGCTGAGCAGAGCACCATCCTGACCGGTGCGGACGCCCGCGGTCCGGCGATGTTGATCATCGACCAGCAGCCGGAGCGGTGGGTGGTCCGGCAGATCATCGACGACCCGGCAGGGGATCACGACTGGGGAATCAGCGCCGTGGTTGATCTCGCCCGCAGCGACGACCTGGGGACGGCCGTCGTCGAGATCGTCAGCGTCGGCCAGCTTTAGTCCAGAAGGTTCCGCCAGCCGGGTCTGAATCAGTGGGGTCGGCGCCAGCCGGGTCAGTAAGAGAGGGGTGGGCGCTAGTGGCGGCAACATCGAACAGATCGGGGGCGGCGGGGTCAGCGTCCGGTTCGGGAAAGGACAGAGGTTGCGACATGCCGGCAATCCGCGCTGCGTCGAACGTCGGGCCGAGCAGGGTTCGGGCGCGCGCCGTCGTCTCATCCACGACGGGCCGTTCAATTGCGGGGACCGGAGTTCCGATCAGTTCCCGTAACCCTTCAGCGGCCCCCAGCCACCGGGCCGCGTGGATCGCATCACCAGTCGCGGCCGCGTTGGCGGCGAGCTCCTCCATCACGCTGGCGGCCCGCCACCGGTCGCCCAGATCACGGTGCTCGGCCAGACTGGCGCGTTGAATGTCTGCGGCGTGAGCAGGGTCGCCACGCAGCCGCGCCACGACACCGAGCTGGTTGAGCGACCAGGCAACTCCTTCGCGGAAGCGGATCTCTTCGCACACCTCCAAACTCTGCTCCAGCAGCAGGTCGGCACCCACCAGATCGCCACGATGGTGCGCCACCACGCCCGAGTTGATCAAGGCCCAGGCAATGCCTTCCCTGTCCCCTAACCGGGTCATCGTGGTCAGCGCCTTGCTGCTGAGATCGTGCGCCCGATCAAGATCACCCCGCAACCAGGCCACGAAGCTCAGGTAGTTGAGCTGGGTCGCCGCACCGTGTCGATCATGATGAGCGATCGCGAGCTCGAGCGCGCGGTTGTGCAGCTTTTCGGCACCGACGTAGTCGGCCTGCTCACGCGCCAGCGCACCAAGCCGGGACAGGGTCCGAGCAATCCCCACCTCGTCCTCCAGCGCGGTGTAGAGCTCCAGCGCCGACCGTGTCTGCTTCTCGGCCGTCTCGTAGTCGCACTGCAGAAAGGCCAACATCCCGGCGCCGGCCAGTGCAGTGGCGCGAACAGCCGCCGGGGCATCCCGGCCCGCCGAGAGCGCAGCGTCTGCCCACGCCCGACCCTCGGTGTACAGACCGCGAACGTAGCACCAGCGCCACAACAAGTTGATCATCGTCAGGGCGCCGGCGGGCTGGTGCGCGGTGAGCCATTGCACCGCCCGGCGCAGGTTGCTGAACTCAGAGTCCAGCAGGGCAAGCCAGTGGTGCTGGTCCCCGGTAGTCAGATGCGGTTCCGCTTGACGGGCGAGCGCAGCGAAGTACTCGGCATGCCGGCGACGCACCGCGTTCGCTCTACCAGACTGCACCAGCCGCTCCCCGGCGTAGTGGCGGACCAGCTGGAGCAGAGTGAACTGAGCGGCACCGGCGGCGTCCTCCATCCGGAGCACCAGCGACTTCGCCACCAGGGAGGAGATCAGGTTGACCATGCCCACCGTCGGACCGCCGCAAGCAGATACCTGAGCTGCAGCCTCGACCGTGAAGGACCTGCCGAACACCGAGAGATCCTCCAACAGCCGGCGTTCGTCGGCATCCAACAGTTGGTAGCTCCACTCCAGCGTCGCGTCCAGCCGGCTCTGCCCACCGTCGGCCGGGCTGCGCAGGATGTCCAGGGTGTCACCCAGGGCCTGTGCGAGCTGTTCCACTGTCAATACGCTGGTCCGCGCGGCGGCCAACTCGATCGCCAGCGGTAGTCCGTCCAACCGCCGGCAGATTTCGGCGATGGAGGTCAGATCGGCCTCCGACACCGCAAAGTCGGAGTCGTGAGCCTGTGCCCTGGTGAGGAAGAGCCGGCCCGCTGCGGCATCGTTCAGCTGCTGGCGGGTCGGACGCCGAGGGGGTAGCGGCAGCGTCCGTACTGGGAACACCACCTCGCCGGGGAGATGCAGCAGTTCCCGGCTGGTTAGCAGGATCCGGACACCGTGGGTCCGTTCCAGCACCGCTGCGCAGAGCTCGGTCCGGAAGTGGCCGAGGTGCTGCCCACCGTCGACCACCAACAGGGTGTGTCGATCAGCGAGCTGGTCAATGATCGCGGAAATCGAACGATGTTGGGACTGCCGCAGCCCCAAGGAGGCGGCCAGCGCCGGCGCCAATGCATCGGGATCCGTCATCGAGCTCAGGGGCAACCAGTGGATGCCATCAAGCACCCGGTCCGCGAGCTGGTGCGCCGCACTGATGGCGACGCGCGTCTTGCCCACCCCCGGAGGTCCGGTCACGGTGATGAGGCGCTGTTGGGGGTTCTCCAGCAGCCGGACCAGGTCCGCCACACTCTGGTCGGCGCCGACCAAGACGTCGGTCAGGATCGGAAGGTCGTTGGAGCGAGCGCTCCGGCGCGAGGCGCTGGCGAACAGCGCCTGAGCGTCAGCGTCGGGCAGCCGCATCGCCTGTGCGAGCAGCTGCAAGGTGCTCATCCGCGGTTCCCGCCGACCACGTTCAAGCAGGGACACTGCCTCAGGGGTCAGGCCGGCGCGGTGTGCCAAGGCCTCCTGGGACAGGCCGAAATGCTTTCTGAGTCGCCGCAGCTCATCGCCGAAATAGGCCACGCGGTCCCTCAAGTCTGGTCGGTAATGGTCGGGGGCGAACCAGTCTAATCAGTCTGCGTCGATTGTTCGTTCGTTGTTCGTGGTGAGCACCGTGCGGTAGGCCAACACTTAAGGCGGAATCGACCTAAGGAAGCACGGCGTGCAGGGCGGGGGGCCCGACTCGCGGGGGGAGAAAGCACGGCACGGTGACCAGATAGTCGACCATGAAAAGACGGCTCCACGGGGACGCTGTCCTCCCAAGACAGGTCGGGAGCCGTCTTTTTGTGCGCCCACCGAGTCGTGCGGTTGAGGTCACTCCACCGGCGTAGGCTTGACCAGAACCAGCCGGGCACCGCTCAGGTGCTCCGAGAGGAGTTCTGATGAAGTGGCTACTGCTGATTCTTGTTCTGGTGATCATCGTCATCGGCCTCGCTCTCTGGCGCCGTGCGCAGGCCGCGTCCACCGATCGCATCACTGGCGAACCCGGGACACCCCTTTCGGTGCCGCCGCCGATTCCGCCGGCCGCCGGCATCCCGCCGATAGTTGACCCGCTCACTGCTGCGCCGCTGCCTGACGAACCCGGGCCTACAACCATCACGGGGGACAGTGGACCAAGTCCGGTTCCCGTGTCGGATGCTGACGACGGCCGCACCCGCCGCGATGCGGACCCGCCGCCAGCCACCGGTGAGGACCGCTGAGACACCCGTCGTAGGCACCGACTCAGCGAACCTGGACGGGCGATTCGCCGCCCTAGACTGTCCCGGTGTCCGCTGACCGCAGTCCGATGTCGCGATGATGGACTTCACCAAAGACCTCCCGTTCCCGCTGGCGGTCACCGTGCTGTTCGTCGTGGTGCTGCTTCGCGCCAGCGCAACCTACTGGCTCGGGCGGGCCGCCTACGCCGGCGCGGGTCGAACCCGCGCTCACAAGGCGCTGGCCTCCCGCAGGTTCCGGACGGCCGAGTCTTGGATCTGCCGCTGGGGTGCGCCGGTGATCACCCTCTCCTTCCTGACCATCGGTTTCCAGACGGCGGTCAACCTGGCGGCTGGAGTGATCCGGATGCCGCTGCGCCGCTACCTGCCCGCGATGGCCGTCGGCTGCGTGCTCTGGGCCGTCCTGTACGCGACCGTCGGCTTCGTGACCATCGAGGCGCTGGGCAGGCTCTACGAGCTGTCACCGGTCACTGCCACAGTGTTGTTGGTACTGCTGATCCTGGGTGTTAGCGGATTTATCGCGCTCCAGATCCGCAACTCCAAGGAGGAGAAGGCATGAACCCGATCAACTGGCAGTTGGCGGTCGACGCGGTGGACGCCCACACGTTGGCCGACTTCTGGGCCGAGGCTCTGCACTACACCAAGGAGGACAACGCAGCAGCGATCGAGCAGGTGCTGGCGCAGGGCTACGCCGAGGAGAGCGACACCGTCGTCATCGATGGTGTCCGCGCCTGGGCCGGGTTCGAAGCGATCCGTGGCGAGGGGCGGCGAATCTTGTTCCATACGGTCCCTGAGCCGAAGACTGCCAAGAACCGCTGGCACATCGACCTCAACGTCGGCACCGCACAGCTGCAGGCCGAGATGGAGCGGCTGGTCGGACTGGGAGCGGTGCGGGTGCAGGAGATCAACGAGAAGAGCGGGCACTTCATCGTAATGAAGGATCCCGAAGGCAACGAGTTTTGCATCCAGTAACCGCCTCCCGCCGACGCGTCAGCTCCGCCGCGCTCCGTCCGGTGTGTCGGTACGGAGCTGACGTCTGACCGGCGGCCGCTACCGTGGGCGGGTGCCATCTGCAGCCGAGCCTGACGCCACCTTCGACCCGTCCCGCTGGGTGACGGTTCCCGACTTCGACTTCACCGATATCACCTACCATCGCGCCGTCGACGCCCCAGTGGTCCGCATCGCCTTTGACCGGCCGGAGGTACGTAACGCCTTCCGCCCCCACACGGTGGACGAGCTGTACCGGGCTCTGGACCATGCCCGGATGTCCTCCGACGTGGGCTGCGTCCTGCTGACCGGGAACGGGCCGTCGCCGAAGGACGGCGGCTGGGCGTTCTGCAGTGGTGGTGACCAACGCATCCGGGGCCGCGCCGGCTATCAGTACGCCGCCGGCGACGAGGCGGACTCGGTAGACCCGGCCGCGCTGGGTCGGCTCCACATCCTCGAGGTGCAGCGGCTGATCCGGTTCATGCCCAAGGTCGTGATCGCCCTGGTCAACGGCTGGGCGGCCGGCGGCGGACACAGCCTGCACGTCGTCTGCGACCTCACCCTCGCCAGCGCGGAGCACGCCCGGTTCAAGCAGACCGACGCCGACGTCGGCTCGTTCGACGGCGGCTTCGGCTCGGCGTACCTGGCGCGCCAGGTGGGTCAGAAGTTTGCCCGCGAGATCTTCTTCCTCGGTGAGGTCTACGACGCCGAGGACGCCCACCGGATGGGCATGGTCAACCGGGTAGTGCCGCACCAGCAGCTCGAGGAGGTCGGCCTGGACTGGGGTCGCAAGATCTGTGCCAAGAGCCCGACCGCGCAGCGGATGCTGAAGTTCGCGTTCAACGCCATCGACGACGGGCTGGTGGGCCAGCAGATCTTCGCCGGAGAGGCCACCCGGCTGGCGTACATGACCGACGAGGCGGTCGAGGGGCGGGACGCGTTCTTGGAGAAGCGGGCGCCGGACTGGTCGGCGTTCCCGTACTACTACTGATCCCAAGATGCGGCTAGCCGGCTAATCCGTACAGCCGGTCGCCCGCGTCGCCCAGGCCGGGAACGATGTATCCCAGCTCGTTCAGCCGCTCGTCGACGGCCGCGGTCACGAGCGTGCAGGGCACATGCAGGTCTTCCAGCAGGTGGGTGAGCCGGTCGATACCCTCCGGCGCCGCCAGTAGGCAGATACAGGTGATGTGGTCGGCGCCGCGGTTGACCAAGAACTTCACCGCCGCGGCCAGCGTGCCACCGGTGGCCAGCATCGGGTCCAGGACGTAGCATTGGCGCCCGGACAGGTCGTCCGGCAGCCGTTCCGCGTACGAGGATGCCTCCAGGGTCTCTTCGTTGCGGACCATCCCGAGGAAGCCCACCTCGGCGGTCGGCACCAGCCGGGTCATCCCCTCCAACATGCCGAGGCCGGCCCGCAGGATGGGTACCACCAGCGGCCGGGGCGCCGCCAGCTTGACCCCATGTGCGTCTGCGACCGGGGTCCGGACCGTGTGATCCACCACCCGCACCTCACGGGTCGCCTCGTACGCCAGCAGGGTGACCAGTTCCTCCGTCAGCCGACGGAACGTCGGCGAGTCGGTCCGCTCGTCCCGCAGTGTCGTGAGCTTGTGGGCGACTAGAGGGTGTTCCACGATGCAGAGTTCCACTGTTGAACCGTAGCGACTTCGGCGCAGACTGGATACCAAGTCGTGTCTGACGCCAATCTCTGACACGATGTACGGGGCCGCGCGAAGCTCGGGCGCAACCAGGAGGGCGGAGGACGAATGATGACGGAGTTCGATGACGACGAATACGTATCCTTCGATCTGGACGGCTCCGACGAGGACAAGGCCGCCCAGCGTGCACTCGCCGACAGCGCCGAGGACTCCGACGAGGACGACGACGATGACGACCTCGACGACGATGATGATGATCTTGAAGACGCCGCCGACGACGAGATCGACTTCGTCATCGCGGCCTACCGCGAGGACGGCCAGCCGCAGGTCCAGGGCCTGAGTGGCGAGCTGGCCAACGATCTTGAGGAGCTGGTTGGCCAGCTGCGTCGGCTACCGGGAGACGCCGGTGCGATCGGTTTCGTCAGCTTGGTGGAGGAAGTTTTCGTCATCGTCCGGGTTCGTGGTCAGCATGTTCAGGTGCTGCTGTCTGATGCCGCGGCTGCGGCCGACTGGCCGATCGCCCGCGACGTAGCGGACTTCCTGGGCGCGGACATCCCCGACGCTGAGGACGAGGACGAGCCGATGGGCGACCTGGGGCTGCTCGCCGATCTTGGGGTGAGCGAGTTCGACCTGGCAGGCATCATCGACGACCTTGACCTCGGCAGCGACCAGATGCTGATGGACATTGCGGACAAGATCAACATCGGCCCCCAGTTCCGTAAGGTCGCCGAAGCAGCCTTCAACTCCTGATCTTGGCCAGCCAGTGGGACGCCGCGATGCGGACTGCCATCGAGCACGCCCGGCTGGCCGAGCAGCGGTCCGATGTCCCGGTCGGGGCGGTCCTGCTGGATCCGGCCGGGCAGCCGGTCGCTGCCGCAGGGAACGAACGTGAGTACGCCCAGGACCCCACTGCGCACGCCGAGATCCTGGTGCTGCGGCGGGCCGCCGAAGCCGCCGGCGTCTGGCGACTGGATGGGCACACTCTGGTCGTGACCCTGGAGCCGTGCACCATGTGCGCCGGTGCCTTGGTGCTGGCCCGGGTCGAGCGGGTCGTCTTCGGTGCGTTCGACCCGAAAGCTGGTGCGATCGCCTCCCTCTGGGATGTGGTCCGGGACTCGCGCCTGAACCACCGGGTCGAGGTTATGAGCGGCATCTTGGCCGACGACTGTGGTCAACTGCTGGTGGACTTCTTCCGGAGCCATCGCGACGGATGAGCCGGGGAGCTGGGTGCCGGTGGTTCCGGCGCTCGATTGGCACCGCACGCGTGGAGTCAGGTAATCTTCCCCGCGGTGGCGTGTCTGAGCGGCCTAAAGAGCGCGCCTCGAAAGCGCGTGAGGGTAAAACCTCCGAGAGTTCAAATCTCTCCGCCACCGCCAGCTTGACTAGGCACGACGCCGGCGCAGCCCTCGGGGCGGCGCCGGCGTTCGAGTTCTTTGGTCGTCGAGCCGACTCGCCACGTCGCCATGAATCGGAGCAGCGACGTGTGCGTAGCGGCTTACCATCGTCGTTGACCATCCCAAAACGCTCGTCATCGTGCGCTCGTGCACTCCCGGGAGCAAGAGCACCGTCGAGGCGGTGTGCCGCGCGTCGTGGAGTCGGCCATCGCGTCTCCCACAGCTGAGCGGGCGCCCGTCTCTGGACCGTCTGAGCTTTAGCGTGGTCCTCCGCCCGCATCCTGGCTACCGAACAACGACTCGTCACCACGGCGGGTCGCAGCGACGGGCGGATCCTAGACGTTGGGAACGGTCGAGCTGGCGCTGCTGGCATATGCCGCCAACGGCAATGCTTTCGATGCCGGGCAGGCGGCTTTGGTTCGTTCCATCTGCAGCTCCGGGGCGCGGCTGCAGCCAGCGATCGCGTCGGCTGGAGCCGGGAAAACCGCCGCCATGGACACCCTGGTTCGGGCGTGGACCAACAGCGGCGGCTAGATTCTCAGGCTCGCCCCATCCGCCGCCGCCGCGGCGCAACTCCGCGACGTGACCGGTGCACTAGCCGAAACGCTGGCCAGGCGTACGTGATCCATCCACCACACTGACCTGCCCGACTGGGCGAACCGCATCGCCCGGTCCACGATGGCGATTATTGACGAAGCCGGCATGGCCGACACCCTCACCCTGGGCCCCGCCGTCCAGCTCATTGTGCAGCGTGGCGGCGGTGTCCGGCTGGTCGGTGATGATCAACAGCTCGCCGCGATCCGCGCCGGTGGTGTGCTTCGTGACATCCAGGCTAGCCATGGCGCGGTCCGGCTGAGTGAGCTGCACCGGTTCACTGACGCCGCCGAGGCGCCGCGACCCTTGCACTCCGCGACGGCCGACCCGAAGCAATCGGCTTGTACCTGGACCGGGACGCGTCCACTCTGGCAGAGAGACCGCAGCCTAGCTTGGACGCCATTATGGTCGCGCTCACCGCAACCGACTGGGTGAAAACGGCGACCGGTGGATCGGCCCCTGACGGGGGCTCGGTGGACTAACGGTTCGGCACGCCGAAGCGGCTGCATGGTTACCCGGCCCAATGACTACGTCCGTTCCGTCACCCGGAGGGCTACCGAGCGCGACACGCCACATTCCATCGCCAGCTCGCGTTTGTCCCGCACGTTGGTTCCGCGGCCTCACCTGCTGCTCGGTTGGGCGGGGCCGGGCTCGATGCTCAGCACGTTGACGTGGATCAGGCCAGGCTGGTGTCGGGTGAGTTGCAGGCAGTCGACGATCGCCTCGCGGACGGTGCTGGCGATCTGCCGTGCCGAGGCGAGGGTTGAGGTGGCGATGTCGACGCTGACCTGGGTTTCGGCCCGGCCAGTCGGCCCAGGGCGGTGGGTGACCGTGATCCTTTCGGAGCCGGCGACCGTGGCGGACGGCTGGCCGGGGCGGGGCGGTCGTTGTTTGGTGGCGGTCATCAACCTGGGCAAAGATCCTTGCAGGGTGGGTTCGAGCCGGAGCACCCCGTGGGTGGCGAGCACGGCAGCTGCCAGGCTGTCCAGCAGGGCCGCGTCGATGGCTGGGTACTGGTGGTCATGCTGCCGCGTGGCCCGCGAGACGGGTGTGCTGACGTCGACCGTCGAGGGTTCGAGCTCAGACATGGTTGATGTCCTCGACGGTGATGTTGATCACAGTTGCGGTTATTCCAACCTCAAGATCGATGGCTGTACGCAGCCGCTCCCGCAGCAGGTGGGCGAGGGCAGGGATGGCCGCGTTCGGGGCAACGCTGATTCGCAGATCGACGGTGATCTCGGCGGGCGCCGCAAGCGTCTCAGGCTGGCGCGTCTCCGGTCCTGGCGCACCTTCATTCAGCAGGTCGTGCCTGCTGAGCGCGACTGCGGAGCGGCGAGCTTCGACGCCGTCGATCTCGTCGCTGGTGCGTCGGATGAGGTTGGCGAGGGTTTGCTCGCTGACCGTCAACTCGTCCCCGGCCGCGCCGGGTCGGGGCTGCTCCATCGGGATTCGGCGGCCGCGGCGGACTTCGGCGCGGGCGATCTCCAGGATGCCGGTGATCGCCCCCGAGTTGAGCCTCAGTGCGGGATCAGCTTTGTCGGCGGCGACGACGCCGCGCGTGGCCGTGGCCAGATCGCCCAGGTCATGCCGGGCAGCCTGGCAGTCGGGGCAGGTCTGTTCGTGAGGGTCGGGTGGCAGATCGACGCGGGCCCATACCTCGTCGATGCTGCGTCCACAGCCGAGCCAGTTCGGGTCGGTCTGGCTGGGAGGGGTCGAGGTGGTGCCGGTTAGCGCCATGCCGTCATTCCTTTCGCAAGCTGGAGTCGTGCGCGGGCGATCCGACCCCGGACGGTGCTGACCGGGACCCCGATGGCATAGGCGATCGCTGGGTAGGTCAGTGCGTGCATCTCGTGCAGCACCCAGCAGGCTCGCTGGTCCGGAGGCAGCGTGGCCAGCACCGCGGTCAGGCAGTCTTGCATGGCGTTAGTTTGGGCGGCCGCCTCTGGGTCCGTTGTGCTGTCACCAGGCAGGGGCCGGCCAGCCCGGGCTTCGAGCTCGAAGTCGGGACCATTGGTGACGCCGGTATGTCGCCGGACGCGCACCCGGAGGATATTGAGGCAGCGGCGAGTCATCAGTTGGTAGATCCAGGCGCGGAAGGCCTCCGGATCGAGCACGCTCGGCAGCCGACGCCAGGCCAGAACGAACGTGTCCTGCACGGCGTCTTGTGCCTCGCCTCGATCGGCCAGCATCCGGAAGCCGAGCCGGAACAAGTCTGCTTCGTAGGAGCGGACCAGCTGCTCGAAGGCGTCGGTGTCACCATCTTGGGCCCGGGCCACCGTGGTCGCTTCACTGAACACCCGAGGCGGTGAGGTTGTCCCGGCGACAGGTGAGGACGGCACCGCAAAGTCAGCCGGTGCCGCCGGAGCCGACGAATGGTGCTCGCGGTGGTATCCCTGGTCGGGGCCGGTACCGATCGCACAGTTCACAGACTGAACCCCCTCTCTGAACAAGCCCTCGTGTCCTTGCATCGTCGCGTCGAGCTGTGGCATCTCGCTTCTGCAGGACGGGCTGCTGAGCTTCCTCAAGTCATTTAGACGGTGATCTGGTCGGCGGTATGCCGGCTAGTGGTGACATCAACCTGGACGGCCAGGTGCTTCAGTGGTGTGTCCATGACGGTGACCAAGCGGGCCACGGTCTCGGCCTGCAGGGAGTGCAGCAGCCGCTGGATGTCGGCGCGGTCGCTCACGGTGACCTTCAGGGCCAGTTCGGGCTGGAGGGCGGTGCCCCGCAGGACCGCAGACGCGTCGGCGACACCCAGCAGGCGCTCGGCGTCGGCCTCGACGGCGTCGGTCAGCACGTCTGCGCGGCAGATGGTGAGACCGCGAGCGGCGTCGTCTTGAAGCCGGAACGGCTTGGCCGCATTGGTCCGCGGGATCTGGGCCAGGAGCCACGCCAGGCCGATAACGCCTAGGATCACCCCGAGAAGACCGACCGCCACCACGACCACCGGCCGGTCGAAGAATGCGTCGACGCCGGACCCTAGAACCTTGCTCGACGTCGCCGGCACGCCGAGACGGATACCGATGGTGGTGGCGATGCGGGCTAAGAGCCCCAGCGCGATCAGCGCCGCCACGATCCCCCCCAGCAGCAGGAGGAGGCCGATGACAGCCAGCCATGCCCGGTTCAGGAGCCCCGAGCGTTGTCTCATGTCGTGCCTGCTTTCGTGAAGAAAGCCAACTCGCGGGTGGTCACAGCCGCTGGGTGTGGACGGTAGTGGTGATCTTCGGCATCGGTTGCAGCCCAACACCCTGGAGGGCTTGACGGACCCCGTCGGTGACCGTAGCGGCGAGCTGGCCGCGCTGTTCCGACTGGGACTTGACGGACAGGGTGATCCTGCGCGATCTGACGGTGGCCGAGACCGAATCTACGCCGTCGACCAAATCGGCGTGGCCCGCTGCCAGTCGGGCGACCGAGCGGCGCGTCATCACGAACTCGGTCGACCCGGCCGCGTCACCGCTGCCGTCGACGCGCAGGACAATGGCGTTCGGTTGCCCGGGCTTCCAGGCGCAGAACAGCAAGATGAGCCCGACCGCGATGGCTGCGAGGCTGATCGCGAGCGTACTGGTGGACCCCCACGTCAGCGTGGCTAACCATTCGTGGACGTCACCCAAGAACCTCGGCCATCTGCCGTTGAGCAGCCGCAACACCATGATCCAGACCAGGCCGATGCCAACCGCCAGCACAACCACGCCCACGATGCTGGCGGGCGTGGTCCGGGTGGGGCGGCGGCGCAGCTTGTTCGAACGCCCGTCGGTGCGGCTCACCGAAGAGCCTCCGTGCCCGGATTGGCCTCGCGGTGGAAAGCAGAAACGGTGATATCGACCCGGGTCACCTCGACCCCGGTCAACTCACCGACCCGGTCGATCAGATGCTGGCGGACCTGCTCGGTGACCTTGCGGATCGGAGTCGGATAGGCGACGGTAATCGCGAGGTCGACCGAGGCGGTCCCGCCCGACAACTCGACGCGGACCTTGGGGCGGGCCGAAAGGTCGGTGTGCGAGCCGATGCCGAGAAACCCGCCGCTGCTGCCGCCCGCGGTGGCGACCTCGCTGGCGGCCTGGCTGGCAATCTTCTCGATCACTTTGTGGTCCATGATCAGCCGTCCCCGGCCGGGCGATGCTGCTCGGGGTGGCATGGCCCCAACGGTGGATGCCACGGGGTCAGCGCCGTTCGGTGGACCGGCCGACCAGCGCCTTGAGGTCGACTTTGCCCTCAAGCATCCGACCGACCACCAGCCCGGCCGCCGCAAACAGCAAGACGGTCACGAACGAGACAAAACCGGCGAAGACGGCCACCGCGCCGAGCGCGATCCCAACGATCACGGCGAACTGGGATGTGGACATACAGTCGGGTTCCTTTGTGATGAATGTTTGGCGATCAGGAGACGCGAGGCCGAACGTGGGGCCGCCCGTGCCGACCTGGCCACCAGCGCCCAAGGCGCCGGCCGCCGCGTAGGCTCAGACGAGGGTTGCAGAGCCCTGCGCCGGGGCGGCGGTGTCGCTGGCACCTGCCTCGTACTCCTCGGGGAGGTGCACGTCGGTGACGTTCACATCGACCGAGACGACCTCTAGCCCGGTGCCATACTCCACACTCCTGGTGACCACGTCGCGGATGTTGTCGGCGACCTGGACGACGGAGACGCCGTAGTCCACCACGATCGACACATCGATCGCGGTCTGACGCTCACCCTTCTCGATGCTCACTCCGCCGGACACGCTCTGCTGCTGGCCCGGCATGCGTTGTGTCATGCTCGAGAATGCCCGCCCGACGGCGGAACCCATGGCGAAGACGCCGGGAACCTCACGGGCTGCAATTCCAGCGATCTTCTCCACAACCTGGTCGGCGATCGTGGTGTCGCCGTGCGCGGTGTGCAGGGCGTCCAACGGCTTCGGCTCCGGGGCGTTGGTGTCATCGCCGGCCTTGCTCTGCTCGGTGGCGGCCGGGGTCGTCGTGGTGCTCATACGAACTCCTCAAGACTGGGAAACACGGGTTGGAATGCCATATATAAGTCAGGAGGACACCGCCAAACGAACCGTCACAGCATTCGAGCGGGTGTCTTGGCGGTCTACCTATCCGGCGGTGAGCAATCCCCTGAACCGTGAGCTGGGCGCGGGGTGCCGCGGCGGTGCGGTCGGCATGATGGGAATTCACCTCGACCGCCGGTACCACTTCTGCAGCGTGCCTGACACGGCAGCCAGCGCGCAGCCTACGGAGCTGCAACGACGGACGCGAACGCACGATGCGGGCTAATGCCGGGGTGGACGCGCGCGGTCTGAACCACCGGCGGCAGAACTCGAAAGCGCGTGAGGGTAAGACCGCCGCGGGTTCAGATCCTGGCGCCACCGCCAGCTGTGGATTCGTACGGACTCCGAGCCGCGGATCGACACAGAGACCTGCCTGTCGGGGCGTCTTGGTTGCGCCACCACTGCCGGCGGTGTTGGCGGCCGCATGGCAGGTCGTCTACGCGGGTTGAGCCCTGATCATCACCCGATGTGGGTGTGGAGCTCCGGCGCCAAGCTGAGTTTCCGGTGGTTCCGGTGTGTTGGGAGAGCACAGTGGGGTACATAGGGAGATGATCGGAAGCAACATCCGACTAGACAGAACAGAGAGAGGGTGAACGATGGAAATAATTGGGGTAATCATCGCGGGCATCATCATTGGCGTGCTCGGTAAGTTTGTGGCGCCGGGAGACAAGGACAACATCCCGCTGTGGCTGACGATCCTGTGTGGGATCGGCGGCGTCATCATTGGGTGGTTCATCTACACCGCGTTCGGCGGCAACGGCAGCGCTGGAATTGACTGGGTTCGCTGGATCGTAGCCATTGTGGTTGCGGCCATCCTGGTCATCATCGCCTCCACCGTCACCGGCCGGAACACCGCTCGCCGCGTGTAAGTCACGTCGGTCTGCCGACAGCCCCGGTCCTTGTCGGACCGGGGCTGTTGCATGTCTGCCACTCAGCCCGCGTAGCACAGTGCCGGTCGGCAGCGGCAGGCGGCCATCGAAGTTTTGAACCCGGGCCGCCCGGTACGCTTCTCGCCTGAGGCGCGCGCAGTTGACCAGGAGTTGAGGCCATGATCGATCTCGATGGCATCCTCCTAGTAGGTACCGTGGTGCTGATAGCAGCGATTCTCGCGGCCCGCCTCGGCGCCCGGATTGGGCTTCCCTCGCTGCTGCTCTTCCTCGGCCTCGGCATGCTGATTGGCGACTCCGGGATCGGAGCGTGGCTGAACGAACCTAGGCTCATCGTCCACTTCAACGACGAAAAACTGGCTCACGCGCTCGGCTTCGGAGCATTGGTGCTGATTCTCGCCGAGGGGGGCCTCACCACCAAGTGGGACGACATCAAACCCACCGTCGGCATCGCCGCGGCGCTGGCGACTGTCGGAACTGGCGTCAGTGTGGGCCTGATGACGCTGTTCGGCTTCTACGTTCTCGACCTGCCCATCTGGCTCGCCGTGCTGCTCGGGGCGGTCACCTCGCCGACAGATGCGGCTGCTGTTTTCTCGGTGCTGCGCCGGGTCCCAATCCCGCGACGGTTGCGAGGCGCGCTGGAAGCGGAGTCTGGACTCAACGACGCCCCCACCGTCCTGCTGGTCATGCTGGCCAGCGCCGCGGCAGCGGGCAAGGAGCCTAGCGGCGGCGTTCCAGGTCTGATCGGCCTCATTGCCGTCGAGCTTGTCTTGGGTCTGCTCATCGGAGTGGCCCTGGGGTGGGTCGGCGTCCAGATCCTGCGCAGGGTGGCCCTGCCGTCCTCGGGCCTGTACCCGTTGGCGGCGTTGGTCTGGACCGTGTTCACCTACGCAGTGGGGGCCGAGGCCCACGCCAGCGGCTTCGCCGCGGTCTACGTGTGTGCGCTGATGCTCGGCAACGCCCAGCTCCCGCACCGAGGTGCCACCAGATCGTTCGTGGAAGGCATCGGTTGGATCGCCCAGATCGGGCTGTTTGTGATGCTTGGCCTGCTGGCGACCCCAACCAAAGTCACCCTGCTGTACGTCGGTCACGCTGTGGCGACCGGTGCATTTCTGACCTTCGTGGCGCGGCCGTTGTCGGTCTGGGCCTCCACCGTCTGGTTCAAACTGCCCGCGCGCGAGCAGGCGTTCCTCTCCTGGGCCGGGCTCCGGGGGGCCGTGCCCATTGTGCTGGCGACTATTCCGCTGGCCGACAACGTCGCCGGGTCCGAGTACCTGTTCTACGTTGTCTTGGTCTTCGTGGTGGTGTTCACCTGCCTGCAGGCCCCAACGCTGCCATTTGTTGCCCGGCTGCTTGGCTTCTCCGACGACGACGGCCCCACCGACGTCGAGGTAGAGGCGGCGCCACTGGACAAGATCTCCGCCGACCTGCTTCAGGTACGAATCCCCAGCAGGTCGCGGCTCGCCGGCGTTGAAATCTCAGAGCTGCGCCTGGACAAGCTCACGGTGGTGTCGTTGATCATCCGGGACGGTGCGCCCTTCGTTCCCTCGCCTCGAGATCGGATCAAGATCGGCGACGAGCTGCTGATCGTGACCCCCAGCACGCAACGGTTGCAGACAGAGGAGCGGCTCCGTACCCTCGGCCGTGGAGGCCGGCTGGCTCGGTGGCGCAACTCGCTGCACAGTTGATCAGCTTCCGGCGGTTGACGTCGGGGTTGACCGGCGGCTGACGGGCTCAGTTGCCCAGTGTCGGTGTCGCCGTGGCAGTCGGCGGCAGGCAGACGGTCTTCGTCCTCACCGCCAAAGAGGTCGCAGCGTTCTTGTTGAAGCCCGCGTACCTGTTGCCGACCAGCACATCAACCGTGTGGTCCGGCCGCTTGTCGGCGCGGACCTGAGCATCCTTGAAGAACCCCTTCACCAGCAGCACCTCCGGGTTCTTGGCCCCGGCGCCGACGATCACCGTCTTCTGGATCTTCTCGTTGGTGTTCGTGGTGCGCTGTACCTTGAACTGCCGCTCCCGCAGCATCCTGCCGACGTCCCCGGCCAGACCCTTCTTGGTGCCGCCGTTGTAGACACTCACCACCACCTGGCTGCTCAGCAGCTGACCTTTCGGCACCGTCTGGTTCACGCACGGTTCAGGCGGAAGCGCCGGCACCGGCCTCAGCACGTTGCTGTACCCCCACCAGGCGCCGTAGCAAAGGACGGCCAGCAGGGCGAGCAGCGTCAGGGGCGTCCGCACAAGGCGGAAGACGCGACCAATCACTGCCGGTCTCCTTCCGTGGACACTGGTGCCGGTGCGCGTGAGCCTACCTGAGCGATCGGCTATTTCAGGTCGAGAACTCGCGCATGCATGGTCTGACGTTGTTGGAGAGCCGCCCGGAGTGCACGATGCAGGCCGTCCTCGAGGTACAGCTCTCCTCGCCACGCCACGACGTGTGCGAACAGATCACCGTAGAAGGTGGAGTCCTCCTCGAGCAGGGCCTCCAGGTCGAGCGTTCGCTTTGTGGTGACGAGCTGGTCCAAGCGCACCTGGTGCGGAGCAATGGCGGCCCACTGCTTCTGCACGTAACTGTGGTCGGGGTACGGGCGTACGTCACCAACGCGCTTGAAAATCACTGTGACACTCTATTGAACAATCGGAGGTAGGCCGAACACGGCGAAGTTACGATTTCCGCGGCCGGTCGCCTTACCGCTGGCTGCGGCGGTGTGCGACGCTGACGCAGTGACCGAGCCGACGCCTGCGCCCGCCCCGATGTCCGACGATGTCGCGGCCATCGTCAAGGGTTACACCTTCGAGGAGCCCGCGATCGAGCTCGGCGTCGTGGTGGAGAACGACGAGCCCGTACCGTCGGCCGGCGTGCGGATCCCGCTGTCGATGCTGAACCGGCACGGTCTGGTGGCGGGCGCCACCGGCACCGGGAAGACCAAGACGCTGCAGCTGATGGCTGAGCAGATCTCGGCCGCCGGAGTGCCCGTGTTCGCGGCCGACATCAAGGGCGATCTCTCCGGCCTGGCGTCTGCGGGCCAACCGTCGGACAAACTGCTGGCCAGGACACGGAAGATCGGACAGCAGTGGCAGCCGGCTGCCTGCCCGGCCGAGTTCTTCGCCCTGGGCGGGCAGGGAATCGGGGTTCCGCTCCGCGCGACTATGAGCTCGTTCGGTCCGGTGCTGTTGTCGAAGGTGCTGGGTCTGAACGCAGTGCAGGAGTCCTCGTTGGGGCTGGTGTTCCACTATGCCGACGCGGCGGGCCTGCCTCTGCTGGACGTGGCCGACCTGCGGGCCGTGCTGCAGCACCTCACCAGCGATGAGGGGAAATCGGAGCTGAAAAACATCGGCGGGCTGTCCAGCGCCACGGTGGGTGTCATCCTCCGGTCGCTGATCACGTTCGCCGATCAGGGTGCCGAGGCGTTCTTCGGGGAGCCGGAGTTCGACACCGCCGACCTGCTGCGGGTGACGGCCGACGGTCGGGGTGTGGTGTCTCTGCTCGAACTCCCGAACCTCCAGGACCGGCCGGCTGTCTTCTCGACTTTCTTGATGTGGCTGCTGGCCGACCTGTTCCACGACCTGCCCGAGGTCGGCGACACGGCCGCGCCCAGACTGGTCTTCTTCTTTGACGAGGCACATCTGCTGTTCAACGACGCGTCGAAGGCGTTCCTGGACGCGATCGCGCAGACCGTGCGGCTGATCCGCTCCAAGGGGGTGGGGGTCTTCTTCGTCACCCAGAGCCCGCGCGACGTTCCGGACGAGGTCTTGGCTCAGCTGGGGTCGCGGGTACAGCATCAGCTGCGGGCCCACACCCCGAATGATGCCAAGGCGCTGAAGCAGACGGTGGCCACCTTCCCGAGATCGCACTACGACCTAGCCGAGGCGCTTCAACAGCTGGGGATCGGGGAGGCGGTGGTGACCGTCATGGACCCAGACGGGGCCCCGACTCCGGTTGCCTGGACCCGGATGCGTGCTCCGCAGTCCTTGATGGCGCCGACTCCAGCCGAGACGCTGCAGCCGGGTGTCGCCGCGTCCCGCCTGATGGCTCGGTACGGTGCTGCGTTGGATCGGGAGTCGGCTCGGGAGATCCTGGCGGCCAAACTGGCGGCCGGCGCGGAGGCTGCCGCCGCCGAGCAGCAAGCCAAGGAAGCCGCGAAGCCGGCAACCCCGGCACGGCGGAGCGAGGCTCCTGCTGAGCAGTCGTCGCGCTCCCGGTCGGGCACCCGCGCTCGGGAGTCGAGGAGCATAGTAGAAGAGGTGGTCTCGTCCTCCACGTTCAAGCAGTTCGCCCGGTCGGCCGGCCGGGAGATCGTACGCAGCTTGTTCGCGACCGCTCGTCGGAGATGACCGACCGGTTGCCGGGGATGACTGGGCTTCGTGGGAGTCGGCGGAAAGGGACAACGCAATGAGGCAATCGGTGCTGGTCACGGGCGCCAACGGAAGGCTGGGCAGCGCGGTTGTGGACGAGTTCGCCAGCCACGGCATCGATGTCGTCGCGGTGGACCGCACCCCGCTACCTACCCTTACATCGGCCGCCCGCTTCCACCACCTCGAGGGGAATGACGTGCCGGGCCTCGTCAGCGCCATGCAGGGATGCTCCGGAGTGGTGCACCTGGCCGCCATCCCGCACCCCGTCGAGGGGAAGGAGGAGGTCGTCTTCGGCAACAACACCGGGGCCACCTTCGCTGCCCTGCAGGCGGCTGTCATGGCGGGCATCACGAGGGTCGTGATCGCGTCCAGCGTCTCGGCCTACGGCACCGCCTGGTCAGCGGAGCCAACGACGTTCGATTACGTACCGGTGGACGAGGATCATCCGATGCGAAACGCTGATCCATACGGGCTGTCCAAGGAGGTCGACGAGCGGACGGCGGAGATGTTCAGCCGACGGGCCCCGATGACGGTGGTGGCGCTGCGTTTTCATTGGCTCGCCACACCCGAGGAGCAGCAGGAGCGGGTTCGGACTCAGCCCGAGGAGGGTTCGGCCGACGATCTGCGCGTGCTGTGGGGGTACGTCGACGTTCGGGATGCTGCCCGAGCCTGTCGGCTGGCGCTCGAGGCCGCAGCGGATCAGTCGCTCGGCTTCGTGCCGATCAACATCGTCGCTGCGGATGTGCTGGCGAAGCGGCCACTCAAGCAGTTGCTGGCTTCTCACGCGCCCCATGTTCAGGTGCGTGCCGAGCTCGACGAGACGGCCGGCGGATTCTCGATCGACCGCGCCCGGGAGGTTATCGGTTGGGAACCGCAACACTCTTGGCGGCAGTGAGCGGCGCCTCGTTCGGCTCTGAACGGAGCGCCGCCGAGACCTGGAGGGACGGTCACGCGAGCTTGCCGAGCGCTGCCCGTGCCCACCCCAGACCTGGCTGACGACGAGCCCGTGCTTGGTCCGGGCGCGCCGTTCGCCGGTCGGCGAGGGCCTGGAGTAGTGCGGATCGTTCGGCAGCCAGTCGGCTGACCTCTCTTCCCGCATCCCCACGCGACGAAGCCAGATGAGCTTCGCGAAGCGCAGGTGAGTCGAGGTCGTAGACCCCGTGATCTGCGTACATGTCGAACTCCTCGTCGAGTAAGTGACGTCATCGTGACATCAGTGTGACACTACTGCGGCGTCAACTTCAAGATGCGCGACGTCAGTACGACGTCACAAATGAATGGGGGGGCGCAGCTGAGTGCGGGCGCCCCATGGGGGTAACAGCGTCGGATCGAGTGCGGTCTCAGCGGCGACGCAGGTCCAGAGCGGTGCCCGAGCCGAGCGCGGCAAGGAGGCCGGTCACGGCGTCCACGCCGGTCGCGATGGTGATAAGGAACAAGTCGAGCACCTCCTCTCTGGAGCGTTGGCCGTACGCGTCAATCTCGAAGAGCAGCCCCATGTGGGACGGTGTGGACGCGTGCAACCCCGAGCGTAAGGAAGAGGGTGATCGGCTCGCAACCGGTTTATGTCACCCGGGGTGCTGCTGGCTGGAAGCCGCCAGACTGAACCGCCGCTGGGCGTACCGGATCTACCCCCGAGCGCTGCTTTGGTGTGGGTCACGAAAGACTGCGGTCATGACTACATCCGACTACACCAAGCCCGCAGTCGCCCTCAGCTCCGGCGAGATGCCACTGCTCGGGTTCGGCACCTGGCAGATCGACAACGCGGACGCCTCCGAAGCCGTCCAGACCGCACTCGAGGCCGGCTACCGACACATCGACACGGCCACCGGCTACCAGAACGAGGCCGGGATCGGAGAGGGCCTGATGGCCGTCGGGCTGCCGCGCGACTCGATCTTCGTGACCACCAAGATGCCGCCGGACAACGTCGGCAAGGAGCGCGAGACGCTGGAGGAGAGCCTGACGAAGCTTGGTCTTGACCACGTGGACCTGTGGCTCGTGCACTGGCCGCCGAACAAGCAGGCCACGCCCGAGGCGTGGGAGCAGTTCATCAAGGCGCAGCAGGACGGACTCACGAAGTCGATCGGGGTCAGCAACTACTCGCTGGACCAGATCGATGAGCTTATTGCTGCTACCGGCGTCGCTCCGGCCGTGAACCAGATCCCCTGGGCTCCGACCAAGTACGACCCAGCGCTCGTTGCCGGGCTGAAGGAGCGCAACGTGGTGCTGGAGGGCTACAGCCCCTTCAAGCTGAGCAACATGGACGACCCTGCACTGACGTCCATCGCCGAGGCGCACGATGCCACCCCTGCGCAGATCATCGTCGCCTGGCACGTGAAGCACGAGTTCGTGGTCATCCCGAAGTCCACCAAGCGAGAGCGGATCGTCTCCAACGCCGTAGGGGCTCACATCGAGCTCACCGATGACGAGGTCGCCACGATCGACGGGCTGTCCGAGGTCAGCTGACTCTGCCACCCCTGCCCGGGGCCATTAGAGGTCTCGGGTACCGGGGCGGCAGTCGCTGCAGGTTCCCGCGGGACAAGACCCGCAACGGGGGGTAGCAGGACAAGGACAGCAGTTCCAGCCCACGTGGAAGGAGTTGATCATGCCCAAGACGGACAAGTCCGGGAACGCCAAGGAGAGCGAACTGCCCTCCACGCTGCAACGCTCCGACGACAAGGCCAAGCGCACCTATGCCAAGGCGCACGACTCGGCCGAGGAGCAGTACGGCGATGAACGACGTGCGAACCAGGTGGCTTTCAGCGCGTTGAAACACACCCACGAGAAAGTCGGCGACCACTGGGAGCCGAAAGAACACAAGGGCCCTTCCGACCGCCAGGCCGAAGGAGGCAGGGACACCGACCGCCCCACGGCCGGCGGGGTAGATGCGAATGCGTCCAAGAAGCATTTGTACGAGCTGGCCACTCGGCTCGATATTCCTGGCCGGTCCACGATGACTAAGGAAGAGCTCGTCGAGGCGCTACAAAAGGCGAACAACCGTAAGAGCGCTCAAGCGCGCAAGTAAGTCCTGCTGGTGAATAGGACGCGCCAGCAAGCATGAAATGAGTCGACCGACCTAGTTTCCTAGGTCGGTCGCGTCATTTCCACTCCTTAGCGCTCAGACTGCTGTGCGGTAAGGCATTCCTCTCGGCGCTGTAGTGCTGGGTTTAGCGTTGGAGTTCGTGGGAGAGTTCGGTGAGTTCGTCGCCGCCGGCCATTTGTCGGGTGAGTTCGTCGAGTTCGACTTGGGATCGTTTTTTGTCGAGGACGGCTTGGCCGAGTTTG
>JAOPXN010000013.1 GCA_025965155.1 Propionibacteriaceae bacterium | reverse complement strand
GCCGTGGGTGGCCGAGCTCGCCGCCATCTGGCACACGGTGAGCGGTGACCAGGCCACCGATCGAATGCGGCACCTGCCGGTCCTCGGCGCCGGCTTCGGCCCCGTCACCTCCGTCACCATCGACTGGGCGCAGCCCATGCTGCTGGCCGACCTGGCCGAGCTGGTCACCACCCGCAGCTACTACCTGAGCGCCCCGCCGACGGAGCGAAACCAGATCGACGCCGATGTGGCGGCGTTCCTCCGTGCCCAGTTCCCGGCCGTCGACACGGTTCACCTGCCGTACCGGACGCACTGCTTCAGGGCCGGGCTCGCCTGACTCAACAGCCTCCTCGTTTCGGCGACCGGCCCGGCTAGCAGTAGCACCGTGAGCCGACCGTCCAACGAGCCGGCGGCGGCGCCGCAAGGGGAAGGGGATCTGGCAGCAGCTGAGGACCAGTTGCAGGCGCCGGTCGTCGGGCTGTGTCCGGCCAGACCGCGCCGCGGCCCAGTCGGGTCTGGTTGGTACGGCTAGACGAGAAGCGCTTCTGGTTGGAGGCCATGGTTGGTCATCTGCCGCGCCACTTGGGCGAGGGTGAGGTTGTGGGAGTAGGCGTAGCCGCGGAGCAGGGCGAGGGCGTCGTCGTTGCTGAGGGGCAGACGTGCGATCAACATGCCGATCGCGATCCACACTTTCATGCGCTCGTCGACCTGGTCTGTGCTGAGCCAGTTCGGGACGATGATGCCGTTGAGCTCGCCGTCAGCGGCATCGGTGAACAGCCGCCGGTTCGGGCATGCCCGGCGGGGACATGGACTTCTGACGAGGTATCTCAGCACGACAGCACAAACGGCGGGCAGCTCTGCGGAGCTGCCCCGTCGCCCGTAGAGGTCCGGACAGAGGTGAGTAGAGGTCAACGCCGCGCGGGGGTCAGCAGGAATCCCCGGGGAAGCCCCGCGTGGGCGGCGTCCCCCACGATCTGTCCGCGTCGGTTCACCGCCTGAGTGTCGGTCAGCTCCCACGGTCCCGAGTCGCCGATGCGCGCGTTCAGGTCGGCCGAGGCCCGGCACCTCCACTGGACCGCCCGGCAGCCGTTGGCGCCGCACGATGTACCGACGACCAGTCCCCGGTCGGTGATGTCGGCCGCCTCGCTGGAGACATCACCCGGCAGCGTGCCGAGGTCGAGCACTCTTCCGTGGCTCCACAGCGCCGCGTGCCTAGTCCGGTCCCCGGCCAGCGTGGACCAGCCGACGATGGTGCCGCGGTCATTGATGCTGCCCGGCGAACTGAAGTGTCCACCAAGCCTCGGCAGTTCGATCTTGTGACCTCGCCGCCAGACGAAGCCCCGGCCGGTGCCTCCGGTGAAGGTGGACCCATTGGCGACACTGACCCCGGTCACCTCCCGTCGGTTGTTCACCCCCAGGGCGAAGCTGTCTGGGTCTCTACCGAGTGTGCCGAGGTCCAGCAGGCGGGCCGCACCGCTGCGGGACAGGAAGGCGTGGAAGCGCGGCTTCCCTCCAGCAGTCGGGTCGGGCTGGCGGGTCTCGGCCACTCCCACAACATCGCCTCTGTCGTTCATCGCCTTGTTTTCCGCGGCGCTGTTGGCACCGCCGAGCGTTCCCAGGTCCAGCAGACGCCCGTGGGTGCGGAGAAAGGCCCGACACACAAACCGGGGCGATGTGGGCTGAGCCGGAGTATCGCAGAACAGGGAGGTGGTGTTGAAGATCGATTTGGGGGCCGTGCGCTTCAGCTGGCTCCACCCGGCGATCTGCCCGGACGCGTTGATGGCGCTCGCGGCCGTCTGTGGCCCACCCAGAGAGCCGAGGTCGCTCATGAGGCCGCGTCTCCACACGAATCCGCGAATCCCGGCGTTGTCCCCCCTGTCCGCCACCCCTACGACTTCGCCTCGGTCGTTCAGGTCGAGCGGCGCTACGAACGATCCGCCGAGCGTGCCCAGATCGGTGATGGTGTAGCGCACCGCAGCGGTGTCGTGCGGTGCTCCACCTGCCGGCGTGGCGGGTGCCGCTGTGCTGGGTGGCGCTGTCGCGAGGAGCAGAGCGACGGCCGGCAGAAGGCCGGCGACTCGTAGGCGTACGTGATGACTGATCATCGGAATCATCCACTTCACTGGAGGATGTCGCCGGACCGCTGTCGTCTGGTCCTTCCCCGCCCACGCTGCTCGCACTTCGTTACGGTGTCAATGAAAATCTTGTATCACTTGGAGGGCGTCCCCGACGGTGGGCGCGGTCGCTACGGTGGCCGTGGGAGGGTCTCCGTGCGTGACGGTTTTCGGCTGAGCGTTCGGGGTCGTGAAAGAGATCGTCGGCTCGGGGGCCTGTCTCCTGGCCCTGCAGTCCCGGTTGAAGGGAATTGGTGGGTTCGGGTCCGTCCACGACGCGGGCGCCGGTCCGGGCAGAGGCACCGGATCACCGACAAGCGCGGGAGCGGGCGACTGCTGCTGCCGTTCAGCTCGGGAAGCTCCTGGGGCGGGAGGCTTCCTTCGGTCGTGACTCGAGGGCCCTCCCGTGTTGGTGAGCGCACCCTTGTTCACTGGCCGGGATGGGGCGTGCCCTTCGTCGATGCGAACGGAGAACCCCCGTGCCTGTTCACAGTAGTGACCCGCCGCGGCTGGTGCGGGTCGGGATTGACGCTGCGGTGGTCGCGCAGCACGAGGTGCCTGCGGGTCACCGAGGCCGATGGTGGGATCCGGGTGGACCGGTTCCACGTCCAGCCGACGCTGGCTGGGCTGGCGACGCTGACGGGCCGTCTGGCCAAGATGCCGGGCGTGGTCGCGGTCGCGGAGCTGACCTCGATGACCTGGCTTGCCTTGTCGGTGGCGTTGGCCGACGCCGGTTGTGGTCTGTCGTTGCTGGGGCGCGCCACGCCGCCCGGCTGCGCGGGGCGATCAGCGGCAAGTCTAAGAGCGATGTGATCCTGGCCGAGCGGCGTGGGTCCCTGTTCTTGGCGGTGATCCTCACCTGCGACATCGACGTCCAGGTCAGCCGAATCGACAACCCTGACCGGGTGGCCCTGCGTAAAGGATCGAATCCCGAGGGTTACCGAGGGCACCGGCCCTCCACCAAGCAGTACCAGCCTCCTCCCAGCCAGGTGATCCGCCTCGACACCACCGAGGTGACGCCTGCCTCTAATGCATGGCGGACCTACCAGGCGTTGCAAGACCGGATACGCTTCGCCCGCTGGTCCGCGCCGCTAAACGACCGTCGCGCGGAACGCACGCAAGCCGACCCCTCAAAGGGGCAAGAATCGGCGGTGCCACGAAACGAAGGGTTCACCGGTACACCCCGTGCGCCTGACGAGCGGCGAAGGCACGAGTCGACTGGCACACTAGGGGCTGGAGGCCGAGTGAAGCGCGTTGCCGTCGTGCTGCTGACGCTGCTGCTGACGTGCGGGTGCGCCCGCTCAGGGCCGCAAGCCGATGAGCGGTCCTGCGCCGACGTCTCCACCGCTAGCGCCTTTCCCTACTACAGCCTGCAGGGCTGGGTGACCTATGGCGACCACCTCATTGCAGCTCAGGTGCGGCTTACAGACGAGGACGGCAGGGTCGAGCTGGTCCCTACGGAAACGTTGTGATCACGCCCACTCGCCCCCGCCGCCCCCGGCCGCTCCGCAGGTGGGCCGCCGCGCTGGCCGCCAGGGGATTGAGCTGAAGGCGGGCCACACCTACCTGACGCTCTTGTTCGATGGAATCCGACCGGCCAGGCCGTGGAGTGGGGATCGATGGACGTCCTCGCCTTCGACGACGGAACCGTTGGCCAGGGCCCCGACCAGTGCTGGCCCGCGGGGAGCCGCCCCGCGCGCGAGCAACTCTGGGGCCTCGATGAAGCGGGTGTACGCCAAAACCTGGCTTCCACTACACCTGATCCCCTCGCTGCCCCCGTACGCCAACCTCGCTCCCGGCGAGCGCTACCAGCGCATAATGACTGACCGCGAGTAAGGGTATTGGCATCGGCCACGGCGCTATTCCCGCGGAATTCGGGTGCTCGCGGGCGCCCGTAGAGGAATCCTCCTGCGGGACGCACGCGGTAGCCGACCGTTGTGCGGGACGCACGCAGTAGCCGACCTCCTAACGGCCACGAGATCCTTGGGTGGCCCGAGCCCGCGCCGATCCGAGGTCGGGTATTCAGCGCCTGGTCTCGTACCTGGTCAGGAGCACGCCGTCGGGAAACGTCCGGGTCTCCACCAGGTTCAGGTTCACCCAGTCGTCCAGGGCTGTGAAGAACGGCGTGCCGCCGCCCACCAGGACCGGGTGGGTGACGATCGCGTACTCGTCGATCAGCCCGGCCCGCATGGCCGCCGCGGCGAGGGAGGCGCCGCCGACGTCCATGGGACCGCCGTCCACAGTCAAGAGCCGGGTGATCTCGGTGACAGCGTCGCCGGTGACCAGACGGGCGTTCCAGTCGACCGCGCTGGTCGTCGAGGAGAACACCACCTTCGGCATCTCCAGCCAGCGGCGGGCGAACTCGATCTGCGCCGGTGTGGCGCCAGGCTGCTGGTCGGCGGTCGGCCAGTGGGAGCTCATCGTCTCCCACAGTTTGCGCCCGTACAGCGCCAGGCCCGTCGCCCCCACCCGGTCGGACCACCACTGGAACAGCTCATCGCTCGGCACGCTCCAGCCGAGGTCGTCGCCGGACTCGGCGATGTAGCCGTCCAGGCTCAGGTTCATGCCAAAGGTCAGTTTCCGCATGGCGTCAGCCTCCCGTGAGTCGGTATTCGGCGTACAGACCGACACGGCGCGGAAACTCATCGGCCAGACCACACCGGGGGCCGGTTGACCACCGCGCCAAGCGGATGCTGCGTACGGAAGCAAACCA
>JAOPXN010000096.1 GCA_025965155.1 Propionibacteriaceae bacterium | reverse complement strand
CGCTGGGCGCAGGGCGGCATCGCGGTCGCACTGGCGCCGGACGACAGCCCGGCAGACCACCTCGCCGACACCCTGACGGCCGGGGTGGGCCTGTGCGATCGGGATGCGGTCGAGGTGCTGGTGGACGAGGGGCCGCGGGCGGTGCGGGAGCTGATCGAGCTGGGCGCCCGGTTCGACCGGACGCCCGGCGGTGAGCTGGCACTGACCCGGGAGGGCGGCCACCACCGGGACCGGATCGCGCACGCGGGAGGTGACGCGACCGGCGCCGAGATCGAGCGCGCGCTGATCGCCTCGGTCCGGGCCGATCCGGCCATCGAGATCATCGAGCACGCCCTGGTCCTCGACCTGATCCCCGCCGAGGTTGGCCCGGGCGAGCGGCCCGCGGTAGCCGGAGTGACGCTTCACGTGATGGGTGAGGGCACCCGGGGTGGAGTTGGCGCGATCCATGCAGGTGCAGTGGTCCTGGCCAGCGGCGGCATCGGCCAGATCTACGCAGCAACCACCAACCCACCGGTCTCCACCGGTGACGGCGTCGCCGCCGCGCTACGCGCCGGAGCAAGGCTGCGGGACATCGAGTTCATCCAGTTCCATCCCACCGTGCTGTACCTGGGCGCCGGCGCCCGTGGTCAGCTGCCGCTGGTGAGCGAGGCAGTGCGCGGCGAGGGAGCCCATCTGCTGAACGCCGCGGGCGAGCGGTTCATGGTGGGGCAGCATGAGCTGGCCGAACTGGCCCCTCGCGACGTAGTGGCCAAGGGGATCATGAAGGAGATGGCCAAGGAGGGGTCCGACCACGTCCAGCTGGACGGGCGGATGCTTGGTGAGGAGCTGTGGCGGGTTCGGTTCCCCAACATCCTGCACAGCTGCCGCCGGGTCGGCATCGACCCGGTGACCGACCTGATCCCGGTGGCCCCGGCCTGTCACTACTTCTGCGGCGGGGTCGAGACCGACATCGACGGCGCCACCAACCTGACCGGGCTGTACGCCTGCGGCGAGGTGGCTTCCTCCGGGGTGCACGGCGCGAACCGGCTGGCTTCCAACTCGCTGTTGGAGGGACTCGTCTTCGCCCGGCGCATCGCCGCCCTGCTGCACCGTGAACCACCGACCAGGCGTCCACCCGCCATAGACGACCGCGTTGCCGGGCTGATCGACAGGTCCGTGGTGCCGGCGATGCAGCAGGCGATGAGCCGGTACGCGGGCGGCCTGCGGGACGCAGCAGGCCTGGACCGGTGCGCAGCCGTGCTCACCCGGCTCGCCGCCGATGGGCTGGCTGTCGGAGCAGACGTGGAGGCGGGTCTGGAGGGCTGGGAGGCAACCAACCTGATGACCGTCGCCACCGCCGTGGTCGCCTCCGCCCGTACCCGCGAAGAGTCCAGAGGGGCGCACTGGCGCAGCGACTACGAGGGCCGGCGTGATCCCTGGGTCGGTCATCTGGTCGTGCTGAGCGGCGAGTCGGGGCTAGAGCACGAGTTCGTTCCGCTGGCGGTGCCCGGAGCAGCCGCGCCCGGCCAGCCCTACAGCCAGGAGGCGGGCCGATGATCTGCACCGAGTTGAGCCAGGTAGCGGAGTGGTTACGCGCCGACGGTCTCGATGTCGACGCTGTGCATCGGATCGTGACCGAGGCGCTGGAGGAGGACCTCGGCGGGCGCGGTGTTCTTGGGACCGGGACCGGTGCCGGGGTCGATGTCACCTCCTACGCCACCATCGACGCCGCGGCCACAGCCACCGGGATCTTCGTCGTACGCAAGCCGGGCACCCTGGCGGGCCTGTCGGTGGCCGCGTACGCGGTCGCGCTGCTCTGCTCGGCGGCCGGCGACTTCCGAATCGAGGTGCTGGCCACCGACGGCGACCAGGTCGTCCGCGATGAGGTGCTGCTCCGCGTCACCGGCAACACCAGGGCCTTGCTCACCGCGGAGCGGGTGGCGCTGAACCTGGTCACCTTGATGTCGGGGGTGGCGACCGCCACCTCCGCCTGGGTGCAGGCCCTGGCCGGTAGCCGTACCCGGATCAGGGACTCCCGCAAGACCGTCCCGGGCCTGCGGATGCTGCAGAAGTACGCAGTCCGGGTGGCCGGAGGGGTGAACCACCGGATGTGCCTGGCCGATGCTGCACTCATCAAGGACAACCATGTCATCGCGGCCGGTGGGGTGGTGAACGCCTACGAAGCTGTCCGCGCTGCGTACCCGAGCATCCCGGTACAGGTGGAGGTGACGTCGGTGCAGCAGGCGCGCGACGTCGTGGCTGCCGGCGCCGACGACGTGCTGTTGGACAATATGTCTGCCGACACCATGCAATTGATCGTCGCCGAGCTCGGCGCAAAGGCGCGGTTCGAAGCCAGCGGCGGGCTGACCGTGGACACCGCCCAAACGATCGCCGCTACCGGCGTCGACTTTGTCGCCGTCGGCGCCATAACGCACTCCGCGCCCATTCTCGATATCGCCTTGGATTTCGTCTCAACTGCGTAGTTCATCGGTGTAATCTATTGGCGTCAGGTGCTCACAACGGGGGAGTTGGAAGGAAGACAGTGGCGCAACGGGTTCAAATCATTCTCGAGGACGATTACGACGGCGGTACCGCCGACGAAACTGTCGTTTTCGGGTTGGACGGGGCGGAGTACGAGATCGACCTCTCCGCAGACAATGCAGGGGCATTACGGGACGCGTTGGCACCGTGGGTGGCCAACGCGCGCAAGATCGGTGGACGCCGTCGTCGTGGGGGGAAGACGAGCGTCGGATCAACGACTAGCGACATCCGGGCCTGGGCACATGAAAACGGCTACGAGGTCAGTAGCCGGGGTCGGGTGTCCGCGGAGGTGCGGGAGGCATTCGAGAACGCGCACGGGTAGGCACTGCTACTGCCTACAGCGGGGTCCTGCTGTCCGCTCTGGGCGAACGAGCGTCGTTCGCCCAGAGCGGTTCAGTCTGTGGACGGTGCGGATCGGTGTCTTGGACAAGATCCGGCCCTCGTTAGGGAACATGTGCGCAGGCTGCACGGTTGAACCTCTATCGGCTCACAAAGTCGGCTGACGGGTTCTCACACGGTCGTTACGTGGGGGTACCTCGCTGCCATAGAGAGCCGACTAGAGTTGGGACCAGGTGCCTGCCCCATCGCCGGGGTGACTCAGCGGCACCCAAAGCGAGGAGCAATCATGTTTGAGCGGTTTACCGATCGGGCCCGTCGCGTCGTCGTGCTGGCGCAAGAAGAGGCCCGCATGCTGAACCACAACTACATCGGGACCGAACACATCCTGCTCGGGCTCATTCACGAAGGTGAAGGTGTAGCGGCAAAGGCATTGGAGTCACTGGGTATTTCGCTCGAGGCTGTCCGGCAGAAGGTCGAAGAGATCATCGGTCATGGTCAGCAGTCACCTAGCGGGCACATTCCTTTCACGCCGCGCGCCAAGAAGGTTCTGGAGCTGAGTCTTCGAGAAGCGCTTCAGATCAATCACTCCTACATTGGCACTGAACACATCTTGCTGGGACTGATCCGCGAGGGTGAAGGTGTCGCCGCCCAGGTATTGGTGAAGCTGGGCGCTGACCTCAATAGAGTTCGTAACCAAGTCCTTCAATTGTTAAGCGGGTTCCAGGGCAAGGAGGCATCGACCTCCGGTGCCCCCGAGACCGGCAGCGCGCCGTCGTCCTCGATGGTGCTTGACCAGTTCGGGCGCAACCTGACCCAAGCGGCCCGGGAGAACAAGCTTGACCCGGTGATCGGTCGGGAGACCGAGATCGAGCGGGTCATGACAGTTCTGTCCCGACGTACCAAGAACAACCCGGTGCTGATCGGGGAGCCGGGCGTCGGCAAGACCGCCGTCGTGGAAGGCCTGTCCCAGGCCATCGTCCGCGGCGACGTGCCGGAGACGCTCCGCGACAAGCAGATCTACACCCTCGACCTCGGCGCCCTGGTGGCCGGTTCTCGGTACCGCGGCGACTTCGAGGAGCGCCTGTAGAAGGTCCTCAAAGAGATCCGCACCCGTGGCGATGTGGTGCTGTTCATCGATGAGATCCACACGCTGGTGGGGGCGGGCGCCGCAGAGGGTGCCATCGACGCCGCCAGCATCCTGAAGCCGATGTTGGCTCGCGGTGAGCTGCAGACCATCGGCGCCACCACCTTGGACGAGTACCGCAAGTACGTCGAGAAGGACGCTGCGCTGGAACGGCGTTTCCAGCCGATCCAGGTGGCGGAGCCGTCCATCGCCCACACCATCGACATCCTCCGTGGTCTGCGTGACCGGTACGAGGCGCACCACCGCGTCACGATCACCGACCAGGCCCTGGTGGCGGCGGCGCAGATGGCTGACCGCTACATCTCCGACCGGTTCCTGCCGGACAAGGCGATCGACCTGATCGACGAGGCCGGTGCACGGTTGCGGATCCGCCGGATGACCGCTCCGCCGGACCTGCGTGAGTTCGACGAGAAGATCGCCGGCGTGCGGCTGGAGAAGGAAGCGGCCATCGACGCCCAGGACTTCGAGCGGGCGGCCGGGCTGCGCGACGACGAGAAGAAGCTGCTGACCGCGCGCGCCGAGCGGGAGGCGCAGTGGAAGTCCGGTGACCTGGACGTGGTGGCCGAGGTCGATGAGGAGATCATCGCCGAGGTGCTGTCGTCCTCGACCGGTATCCCGGTCTTCAAGCTCACCGAGGAGGAGTCGTCCAGGCTGCTCCGGATGGAGCAGGAGCTGGGCAAGCGCTACATCGGCCAGCACGACGCGGTACGGGCGCTGTCTCGTTCCATCCGTCGTACTCGGGCCGGGCTGAAGGACCCCAAGCGTCCGAGCGGTTCGTTCATCTTCGCCGGCCCGTCCGGTGTCGGTAAGACCGAGCTGACGAAGGCGCTGACCGAGTTCCTGTTCGGCGATGAGAACGCGCTGATCTCGCTCGACATGAGTGAGTACTCCGAGAAGCACACAGCCTCCCGGCTGTTCGGATCACCTCCCGGCTACGTCGGGTACGAAGAGGGTGGCCAGCTGACGGAGAAGGTACGGCGCAAGCCGTTCAGCGTGGTGTTGTTCGACGAGGTCGAGAAGGCCCACCCGGACATCTTCAACTCGCTGCTGCAGATCCTGGATGAAGGTCGGCTGACCGACGCCCAGGGCCGGGTCGTTGACTTCAAGAACACGGTGATCGTGATGACCACCAACCTGGGTACTCGCGACATCGCCAAGAGCGTCAGCCTCGGGTTCAGCAAGTCCGGTGACACCGAGGGCTCGTACGAGAAGATGAAGAACAAGGTCGCCGATGAGCTGAAGCAGCACTTCCGGCCGGAGTTCTTGAACCGCGTGGACGAGATCGTGGTCTTCCGCCAGCTGACCCAGGAAGACATCGAGCGGATCGTCGACCTGATGCTGGCCGAGATCGAGGGTCGGCTGAAGGACCGGGACATGGGCATCGAGCTCACCCCGGCGGCCAAGACCCTGATCGCCCAGCGTGGCTTCGACCCAGTGATGGGTGCTCGGCCGTTGCGTCGGGCCATGCAGCGCGACATCGAGGATCACCTGGCGGAGCGGATCCTGTTCGGCGAGCTGAAGGCCGGCGAGATTGTTGTCGTCGACGCGGCCGACCCCGGTTCGGAGCTCCCGTTCACCTTCACCGGCAACGAGCAGAGCTCAGCGCCTGACGTTCCGCCGGTTGAGTTCGACGGGATCATCGACAGTCTCGGCGAAGGCACCGAGCAGAGCAACGACTAATCGGCTGATCCCCTAAGGGGGGCAGCTGAGGCCAGAGGCCTCTCGCGCCCGGCATGCCACGGCATCCGGCCCGCGAGGGGCCTCTCCCATTTCCGCCGAGTAGTCACACCCTCCGCCCCCTCGTCGGCGTGTCGAGGGAGAACTGACTAGTCGGCGATGCTGGTGGGTGGGATGGCGGAAGGCCGGACACGCTGGTCTGGCAGAGTGTGCGGGTGCTTCACAGGGACCAGCCGCAGCGAAGGATCGACCGGATCCCGGCAGTCTGGCTGGTGATCGGCGGGATTTGGTCGGTGCAGTTCGGGGCGGCCATCGCCAAGGACCTGTTCGGCCTGGTTCCACCGACCGCCATGGTGTGGATGCGCCTGGTCACCTCGGCCGTGATCTTCGTGCTGGTGGTCCGGCCCCGGCTACGGGGTCACCGGCGCCAGGACTGGCTGGTGGCCCTGGCGTTCGGGGTCGCCCTGCTGACGATGAACTGGGCGATCTACCAGTCGTTCGCGCGGATCCCGCTCGGCGTCGCTGTCACCATCGAGTTCCTGGGTCCGCTGGCGGTCGCCGTCGTCGGGTCCCGGCGCCCCCGTGACCTGGTCTGGGTCGCGCTCGCTGCGGCAGGGGTACTGCTGCTCGGCTTCAGCCCCAGCAACCTCAACCTGCCCGGCGTCCTGTTCGCCCTGCTCGCCGGCGCGGGCTGGGCGGCCTACATCCTGCTCAGCGCGCAGACCGGGAAGCGGTGGCCGGGGATCTCCGGGCTGGTCATCGCCAGTCTGGTCGGCGCGGCCGTGCTGGCGCCGCCGGCCATCATCGAGGCAGGTTCCACCCTGCTGGAGCCGAAGGTGCTGCTGCTCGGCGTCGCCATCGGGCTGCTCTCCTCGGTGATCCCCTACAGCCTGGAGCTGACGGCGCTGCGGAGGATCCCGCCGCGGGTGTTCGGCATCTTGATGAGCCTGGAGCCGGCCGCCGCGGCGTTGGCCGCGATGATCTTGCTGTCGGAGTTCCTCAGCGCGAGCCAGTGGCTCGCGATGGTGTGCGTAGTCGCGGCGAGCGTCGGAGCAACGAAGACTTCGCGTCCCCCGGCGGAGCCAGTTGCCTGAGCTGCCCGGTGCCGTTCCGGGCGCCGGCTACGGCGTCGGGCGCAACGCCGGCACCGGCACCTGGTCCCGGTCGCAGACCAGCTGACCATCGACCACCTTGAGCTCGACCACCTGGATCGACGACCGCCGACTGCGGATGGTGGGGTGGTGCTGGCCAGGCCGGTCAGGGTGGGTGAAGTAGAAGGCCCAGGCGCGGTCGCCGTCGACCACGACATCGGCATGCAGGCCCGGGCCGACGTCGTCGGTACGGGCGAACCGCTCGCCATGCTGACCGGCGAGGATGGTGCCGGCGGGCTCCCAGGTGTCGACGTCGGTCGACCGGTACGCCAGCTGGCCGGCCCAGCTGTCCACCAGCAGCCAGTAGTACCCGCCGAAGGCGAAGACGTTGGGCCCCTCATGCCCGGTCGGTGTCGCCAGCACCTGACCGATCACAGTCCAGTCGAACAGGTCGTCACTGTCGGCCGCCCAGGTAACCGAGCCGCCCGCCTGATCCTTGTACCACATGCGGAACCCGCCCCCTGGACGCTCGATCACGCAGGCATCGATCACCCGGTCGGAGTTGAGCGGCAGCGGTCCATGGTGGGTCCAGCTGATCAGATCCGGGCTGGTGTAGTGGTGGATGTGCATGGGCAGGTCCGCTCCGGGGCTCGGGATGCCACGGATGTAGCTGACGTACATGTGGAAGATCCCGTCGTGAGCGAAGATCTCCGGAGCCCAGAACGTTCCGCGTCCCCACTCGAAAGGCAGCCCTTCCAGGATGCCGCGGTAGTGCCAGCTGGCGCCCCCGTCGCTGGAAGATGCGACACCGAGATCGCTGCCGAACAGCCAGGAGAGTCCTTCCTCCAGCGTGATGGTGGTCCGCCGGTTGGTGTAGACCATCCACCACGCCTGCTCCAGCGGGTTGTAGATCACCGTCGGGTCCGCCGCTCCGTCGAAGATCGGGTCACGGAACAGCGGGGCGGACGCCTGCGTCATTTTTCTCCTGGGTAGCGATGCGCTGGCTCAGTGGCCGGTGGTGTCGGAGTCGGTCGCCGCGGCCTCGCCTTGGTCCAGTGCGTTGATCGAGGCCATCTCGTCGGCGTCCAGCTCGAAGTCGAAGATATCGATGTTCTCCGCGATCCGGCCGGGGTGGCCCGACTTCGGGATGGTGACCAGACCGAGCTGAACGTGCCAGCGCAGCACCACTTGGGCCGGAGTCTTGCCGTGCCGCTCGGCGATGGCGGTGATCACCGGGTCCGACCGGAGGTCGTCGTTGGACCCGCCGATCGGGCTCCACGACTCCGTCACGATGCCGTGCTCCGCATCGAACGCCCGGGTGCTCTCCCTCGTCGTGTACGGGCTCAGCTGGATCTGGTTCACGTCCACCACGATGCCGGTCGCCTCGATCACGCGCTGAAGATGGGCCGGTTTGAAGTTGGAGGACCCGATGGCGCGGACGGAGCCCGCCTCAAGCAACGCAGCCAGACCCTTGACCGCCTGCACGTACCGGTCCTGGTCGGGGTTCGGCCAGTGGATCAGCAGCAGGTCGATGTAGTCGACACCGAGCCGCTGACAGCTGGCCTCGAAGGCCTGCCGGGCGCCCTCGACGCTGTGCCACCGCTTGTTGAACTTCGTGGTGACGAAGATCTCCGACCGGTCGATGCCGGAGTCGCGGATCCCTTGCCCGACTCCGTCCTCGTTCTGGTAGTTCTCCGCGGTGTCGACCAGCCGGTAGCCGGCCTCGAGCGCGGTACGGACGGCCGCCGCAGCTTCGGCACCTCGGAGCGGCCAGGTACCCAGTCCGATCACCGGGATCTGGGCGCCGTGCAGCAACGGGATGGTCGGGGCAAGGGCGGTCATCGGGGTCTCCTCGTGCGGGTTGGGTGGGTGGCCGGGTCAGCCGCGGCGGCGCGACCGGGCGGTCTGTGCTGTGGTCATTGCGAGACTGTGGTCATTGCGAGGCTGTGGTCATTGCGAGCGGCTCCAGCTCTGCTCGACCAGCCGGAGGGCTTCCGGCTGGGACAGCCCGGCCCGGCGGGTCACCAGGACGTACGCTTCGGCGGCCGCGCGGAGGTCGGGTGCCGGGCCGCCGCTGACCACTGTGCTGCGCACGAAGCTGCCCCGACGACCGTCGGTGCTGATCACACCGTCCGACTCCAGCTCGCGGTAGGCCTTCGCCACGGTGTTGGCGGCCAGGCCGAGCTCGGTCGCCAGCTGTCGTACGGTCGGGAGCTTGGTGCCCGCTGACAGGGTGCCGTCGCTGACCATGGTCGCGATCTGGGTACGGATCTGCTCGAACGGCGCTGTGACTACGTCCGGGTCGATGTGGATGTGCATCGGTGGTGACCGTAGCACCCGCTCAGTCAGTGCGGCAGCGCGAGTGTGTCGGCAGTGGCGGTGACGACCAGTCCGTCGGCCAGCAGTGAGGCGAGGGCGCGCTGGTACTGCAGCTGGTCCGGCCACGCGCCGGCCAGCTCGCTGCGGCGCACCGGTTCGTCGCTGGAGCGGAGCACCGCCAAGAGCGCCCCCCGGCACTGCCGATCGGTGCCCTGGTACGACTGGCCGCGCCGTAGCGGGCCGGTCCAGGCCGGGCAGCCGGACTGGAACCATGCGCACCGGCTGCGGATCGGGCAGTCCCGGCAGCGTGGGCTGGCGGCTGTACAGGTGAGCGCGCCCAGCTCCATCGACGCAGCCGCCCAACGGGCTGCTCGGGGCGCATGCCTAGGCAGGAACTCCTCGGCGACCGCCGACTCCGCCCGGGTCGGCGCGGCTCCCGGAAACTGGACGCCGCCGGCGACCCGGGCCAGCACTCGGCGGACGTTGGTGTCGAGGACGACCTGCCGTTGGCCAAAGGCGAAGCTGAGGATGGCCGCCGCGGTGTAGCTGCCGACGCCGGGCAGCGCCAGCAGCTTGTCACGGTCGTTGGGGACCTGGCCGTCATGTTCGTCGGTGATCACGGTGGCGGCTGCATGCAGCCGGAGCGCTCGCCGGGGATAGCCAAGGCGCCCCCAGGCTCTGACCGCCTCGCCGGCCGGTGCCGCAGCCAGCGCCGCCGGTGCCGGCCAGCGGTCCACCCACTCCTGCCACGGCACCAGCACCCTGCTGACCGGGGTCTGCTGCAGCATGAACTCGCTCACCATGATCTGCCACGGGGTCGCCTCCGGGCGCCGCCAGGGAAGGTCACGCGCCGTGGCGTCGTACCAGCGCAGCACCTCAGAGACGACGGCGGCGCTATTCATGGCGTCACCGTACCCGGTGAAGTGCCGGCCGGTGCGGCGTGGCTGCCCGGCACAGCCGGGCCGGATCCCTAGGCTCTGCCCATGAGCAGCTTGCTGCACCCGGTGGGGCCAGAGACGGCACGTACCTACTGGGTCCGGCGCGTCCTGGTGGTGGCGGCAGGTGTGTTCGTGCTGGCAGTGGTCATCGCGCTGGGCGGCGCCGGCTCGGCCCACCAGCAGGCGGTACCTGCCGTCAGCACACCAACGATCGCGACGGCCCCCGCCTCGGCCGACGCCATGCCGCAGTCGCCTGGCATGGTGTCGAGCAGCCCGGATCCGAGCACCTCCGCCGACTCGCCGATGTCTCCGAGTTCCACGGCGTCGACGCATCCGGCTGGCCGGTCCAGCTCAGCCGGCGCTACGGCGGCGCCTCAGCCAGCGGAGCTGACCGGCTGTCAGCCATCACGGCTGCGAGCGACACTGCGGGGTAAGCAGAGTCTTGCGGCGACCGACGACAACACCTTCACCCTGTCCCTGATCAACGGCGGCCCGAGCAGGTGCACCGTCGAGGTGGCACCAGAGAACTTCGAGCTGAAGATCTACTCCGGTACGGACCGGATCTGGACCACCAGACACTGCTCGAGCGCGGTGAAGAGGATCAACAAGACGGTCCGCAGCGAGGACGCGGTCGAGTGGAAGATAACCTGGAACGGTCGTCGTTCCGCGAAGGACTGCAAGAACAGTCCGGCAATCCCGAGGGCCGGCACCTATTTCGCCACCGCGCAGCTGACGGGCGCGAAACCCGTGCAGCTGAGGATGACCATCAAGGGCTGAGCGCGTCAGCCCATCCGTTCGGTGTAGGCCGACTCCGCCAGCCGGACCAGGCCGTCGCGGATGATGCGGGCCCGGCTCTCGCCGACACCGTCGACCTCCTGCAGCTCGGCGCTGCTGGCGGCGAAGAGTGCCTGAAGGCTGCCGAAGTGCTCGATCAGCCGGACACCGAAGGCCTGTGGCAGCCGGTTGATCTGAGCCATCTGCCGGTATCCACGGGTGGTGATTCGCGAGTCCAGGTGATCGTTGGATGCGAACCCGACGGCCCGGACCACCGACAGTGGGTCCAGCAGGTCGGTGGTGCTGAGGGCGGCCAGGCCGGCGAAGCCGAACGGAACCGCCGGGTCCTGAGGACGGTAGTCGCGCTCCAGCAGCTCCCGCAGCTCGTCGACGCCCGCACCTAGCTCATGCAGCTGAAGGGTGAGTAGCCGTCCGTCGGTGCCGAGCTCCACCACATAGCCGGACAGCTCAATCTCCAGCCGGCGGACCATCTCGATCCGCTGCGCGACCAGCGCGAAGTCGCGGACCGTCACCTGGTCTTGGACCTCCAGCGCCGACAGCCGGTTGGTCACCTCCCACAGCCGGGCCCGGTAGCGCTCCAGAGTCTGCAGCGCCTGGTTGGCCCGGGAGAGGATCTGGTCCGAGTGCTCCACCATGTGGCGGTGCCGGTCAAGGTACAGCGAGATGGTGGACATGGACGATGACACCGACACCACCGGCACGCCGGTCTGGCGGGAGACTCGGTCCGCGGTCCGGTGCCGGGTCCCGGTCTCTACGGTGTCAATGCTCGGGTCAGGCATCAGGTGCACGCCAGCGCCGACGATCCGGCTGCCATCGGAGGCGAGAATGATGGCCCCGTCCATCTTGGCCAGCTCACGCAGCGCGGTCGGGCTGTACGGGACGTCCAGATGGAAGCCGCCGGTCGAGATCTGCTGCACCTCACGGGTGTTGCCCATCACCACCAGGGCGCCGGTGCGGCCGCGCAGGATGCGCTCGAGCCCGTCGCGTAGCGGGGTGCCCGGAGCCATCAGCCCCAGGTAGTCGATGAGTTGACCGCGTGGGCCCACCTCCAGCGCCACGATCATCCCCATCCCTAAGCCGTCCCGCCTGCACCTGATTAGGCGGCGAGCATTCATCCTAGAGGTTCTGCTGTCGCCGACTCGATGCCACAGACGCGCTGGTCTGGTGTGCCCGGGCCGTTCAGCCCTGCCCGGTGCCACCCGGGAAGGGGATGGTCTCCGCGTGCTGTTCCGGCCGACCGGTCAGATCCAGGATGCTCAACGCCTGCACCATGGTGAAGGCAGCATGCACCCGGATGCCGTGCCGGAGCGTGGTGAGCCGGTTGGCTGCCTGCTTCGACTCCGCCGGAACGATCGCGTCGGTGAACCCGAGTCGGGCAGCCTCGGCCAGCCGACGGTCCGTACCGGGCACTCGACGAAGCTCACCGGCCAGTCCGACCTCACCGATGGCGACCAGGCGTTGGGTCAGCCGGCGGTTCAACGCGGCCGATGCCACCGCGACGGCTGCCGCCAGATCGGCCGACGGGTCGCTGACCTTGGCCCCACCCACCGTGGACACGTACACGTCCCGGTTGTAAAGCCGCACCTTCGCCCGTCGTTCCAGCACTGCCAACACCATCGCCAGCCGCCCGGGATCGACGCCGTGCATGGTGCGCCGCGGCGACTGCAGCGCCGACGGCGCCACCAGCGCCTGCAGCTCGGCCAGCAGCGGTCGGCGACCCTCCATACTCACCGTGATGCAGGTACCTGGCACCGGCTCGGAGTGTTCGGAGGTGAACAGCCCGGACGGGTCGGCGACCTCGACTATTCCGTTCTCGCCCATCTCGAAGCAGCCGACCTCGTCGGCCGGCCCGAAACGGTTCTTGGTGGCTCGCACCATCCTGAACCCGGAATGCCGGTCACCCTCGAAGGCCAGCACCACGTCCACCAGATGCTCCAGCAGCCGCGGTCCCGCAATGGACCCGTCCTTGGTGACATGGCCGACGATGATCACCGCCATGCCGCGCCGCTTCGCCACCCGTACCAGCGCGGCGGTCACCTCGCGCACCTGGGTGACTCCACCGGGGGACCCGTCGGCTTCCGCGGTGCCGATCGTCTGGACCGAGTCCAGCACCAGCAGCGTGGGTGCGACCTCCTCAATGTGCCCGAGCACGGTGCCGAGGTCGGTCTCGGCCGCCAGGTACAGCCGGTCGGCGAGACCGTTGGTACGGCCGGCCCTGAGCCGGACCTGCGCCGCGGACTCCTCACCGGTCACGTACAGGGTGGGTCGGCCGTTCTTCGCCCAGCGGGCCGCCACCTCCAGCAGCAGGGTGGACTTGCCCACCCCAGGCTCTCCGGCGAGCAGCACCACGGCGCCGGGAACCAGGCCGTCGCCCAGCACCCGGTCGAGCTCGCCGACCCCGGTGAGGGTCCGGTTGGCGGCGTCGGCGCTGACCTCGGAGATGGGCACGGCCTTGCTGACGGGCACCGACGACTTGATCTGGGACAGCTTCGGCCCACCGGCCTCCGCCACGCTGCCCCAGGTCTGGCACTCACCGCAGCGACCCACCCAGCGAACCGTGCTCCAGCCGCATTCGGTGCATGCGTACGAGGGTCGGGTCTGGCCGGGGCGTGCCGAGGTCTTTGCCATGCCAGCAATCTAGGCTGCGCCACCGACAGTTCTCGGGACGCCGGCCACGGTCAGCGGGGCAGAGTTGCGGCCACCTCGAGGACCAGCCGGTTGGCCGCCGGCTCGCCGACGGTGATCCTGACGCCGTCGCTGTCGTTGCCGGCCGCATAGGGCCGGACCATGACACCGGCGCGGGCGAAGGTCTCGGCGTAGGTTGCAGTGGCCCCGGCAGCGGGCAGCCAGACGAAGTTGCCCTCGGCGTCGGGCACGTCGAAACCCAGTCCGACCAGCCCGGCAGCCAGCGCGTCCCGTTCCGACACGAGGGCTGCGACCCGTTCCAGCAGCGCGTCCTCGGCGGCCAGCGAGGCCACCGCCGCGGCCTGGGCCGGCAGCGACACGCCGAACGGCAGCGCGGTCGCCCGGACCGCGGTGGTCACCTCAGGGTCGGCCACGCTGTATCCGATCCGGAACCCGGCCAGCCCGTACGCCTTGGAGAACGTACGCAGCACCACCACGTTGGGCCGCCCGGCCATCAGTTCCATCCCGCGCGCGGCCTGCGGGTCTGTGACGAACTCGACGTACGCCTCATCGACCACCACCAGGATCGAGTCCGGCACGGCGTCGATGAAGTCGGCCAGCTTCTGGTGCGGGACCGTCGGGCCCGTCGGGTTGTTGGGGGTACAGACCAGGATCGCCTTGGTGGCCGGGGTGATAGCGGCGTGCATGGCGTCGAGGTCATGGACGCAGCCCGGTGCCAGCGGCACCGGTACCGCAGTGGCGCCGGTGACCTGGACGGCGATCGGGTACGCCTCGAAGCTACGCCAGGCGAAGATCACCTCGTCCCCGGCCTCGCAGAACGCCTGGAGCAGGTGGTAAAGCACCGCCACCGACCCGGTGCCGAAGGCCAGCCGGTCGGCCGCGACGCTCAGCTTCTCCGACAGCGCGGTGGTGACCGCGACATTGCCCATGTCGGGGTAGCGGTTCATCTGCGCACAAGCCAGCTCCGCAGCCTCGATCACTCCAGGCAGCGGAGGGAACGGGTTCTCGTTGCTGGACAGCTTGTAGGAGACCCCGCCCGGGCCCAGCGGAGCCGGCTTACCCGGCAGATAGACAGGTAGGCGTGCGACAGCGGGACGGACCGGGAGCGGCATGACGTCATGATGTCATCGTCGCTGCGGCCGGCTCCGATCAGATCCGGACTTCGCCGTTGGGGGTGCTGAAGACGGCAGCCACCAACCCGGGCTGGCCGTTCGGCGCGATCCAGCTGATCTCGACATCGTGCAGGATCTTGTCGGCCTCGCCACCGAGCCAGTCGTTCACCCGGTCCCGGTCGCCGGCGATCTCCAGCTTCAGCAGCTCGATGTCCTTGCCACCGACGGACGGGTGGGAGGCGCGGGACGACAGCCAGCGGACAAAGAAGGGGAGCTGTGGGTCGGCCTGCAGCCCCTTGACCCCGATCTGCTGCCACTCAAGCCGTCCACCGTCGGGCAGGTTGCGGCTGCCCTCGACGGCGCCACGTCCGATGCGCTCCTCGACCGGAGCAAGATCATCTACCGCAACGACCCAGCCCAGCCAGCCGCCCCCCATCTCGGACCGGGCCCGTACCGCCTGGCCGAACGGGGCCTTCTCCGCTGCTGGATGGTCGAGGACCTCCACCACCTCCAGGTACTGGCCGTCCGCCAGCGGCAGGATCCGGTTGCGGGTGCCGAACCGGGGATGGAAACCCCCGTCGTGGAACGGGGCGCCCAGCAGGTCGCTGAGCCGCTCCGACGTCCCCACCAGCCCTTCGGGCCCAGCGGCAAAGGACAGATGATCCAGGTGCATGTTGTTCATTGTTGCCCGAGTCCCGCAGAGTTCGGGGCAGGGGTCACTTTGTTACAGATTTGTCTCGGCTGATATGGGCGAGCACCCAAGCCACCGAACAGTCGGTGCGCTCAGATCGGATCAGCGAGGTGCCGCATGGCCCGGCCCCGCCGTGCCTCGAAGGACTCGCACATCTCCACCAGTACGGCGTACGCAGGTTCGCCCATCAAGGTCACCAGCTCGGGGCGGTTATTGAGGTAGACCGGGGCGGTGCCGTGGTGCGCTTCGGTGTTGGCCGTGCAGTACCAGTCGAGGTCGTGCCCGCCGGGTCCCCAGCCTTCGCGGCCGTACTCCCCGATGCTGACCTCGGTGTAGGTGGTGTCGTCGGTACGGGTCACGGTGCGGAACTGACGGCGGATCGGCAGCTGCCAGCACACGTCGGGCTTGGTCTCGACGAAGTCCCGGCCCTGGTCGATGGCCAGCAGGTGCAGGGCACAGCCTTCGCCGGCCGGGAAGCCTGGCCGGTTCAAGAAGATGCAGGCTCCATCGACTACCCGGGTCTTGCGTGCCGGCTCCTCTCCCTCGGTCATTGTCTCGGGGCCCTCGAGCTCGACCCAGCCGCCGGCCTTGGCTTCCTTCTTGTACTGCCACTGCGCGGCGGTCAGCTGTTTAGCCGCCTTGCGTACCCGTTTCTCGTCGGCCTCGTCGGCGAAGTGAGCGCCCAGCGTGCAGCACCCGTCGTCGGGACGGTCGGCGTAGATGCCCGGGCAGCCCTCCCCGAAGATGCAGGCCCAGCGAGACGTCAGCCAGGTCAGGTCACAGCGGTAGATCTGGTCGGCGTCGCCTGGGTCGACGAACTCCACGAACGCACGCGGGAAGGGAAGCAGAACTTCAGGCACCGTTCAACTCTACGGTGGTCAATGGGGATCGGCTCAACGCAGTGTGCGGGACATCTGACAGCGGCGGAAGCTGATCATGGCCAGGCGGTTCCGACACGGGCTACGCTGGACAATGTGCTTCAACAGCCAACCGCCGACCAGTCAGAGACGCCAGCGTCGGACCAGCTGATTAAGGTGCCGCCAGCCAAGGTGGCCCTGTCCACCTCCTCGGTCTATCCGGAGACCACCTCGAGCGCGTTCGAGCTGGCTCGCCGGCTCGGTTACGACGGGGTCGAGCTGATGGTCGGCATCGATCCGGTCGCCGCAGACATCGACGCTGTGGAGAAGCTGCGTGACTATCACGGGATCGGGGTGGTGGCCATCCACGCACCCTGCCTGCTGGTGACGCAACGGGTGTGGGGTAACGATCCCTGGTCGAAGCTCGAGCGCTCGGCCGAGGCGGCCCTTCGGTTGGATGCCAATGTGGTGGTGGTGCATCCGCCGTTCCGCTGGCAGCGTGACTATGCGCGGGGCTTCATCGAGGGCATCCGTCGACTCACCGAGAGCACCGGCGTCACCTTCTGTGTCGAGAACATGTACCCCTGGCGGACCCCGGGCGGCGAGCTGAAGGCGTACCTGCCGGGCTGGGACCCGACCGAGCGTGACTACGCCAACCTCACCTTGGACTTCTCCCACGCCTCCACCTCCAGCCAGCAGTCGCTTGACCTGGCCAAGTCGTGGGGGGACCGCTTGAAGCACGTCCACCTCACCGACGGCACGGGCTCGATCAAGGACGAGCACATGGTCCCCGGCCGGGGTGATCAGCAGGCCGACAAGGTGCTCGGATATCTGGCCGAACAGGACTTCTCCGGACACGTGGTGCTCGAGATCAACTCACGTAAGTGCGTCACCCGGGCCCAGCGCGAAGCCGACCTGGCCGAGTCGCTGGCCTTCGCCCGGCTGCACCTGGCAGCGCGGGTCACGCCGTCGTACTCGGTCGACGCCGGAGGCGTGACCAGCGTTCTGTGAGCGCTGCCCACCGATAGGCCCGGCCCCGGTGCGCCCCCGACCTCGCTGTGCCCGGTGCGACGGCTAGTGTCGCCGCAGGGCTGCGCCCGCGGATCGGGCCGCTTCCTGAGGATCGAGGAGGAACCATGCTCCGACGGACGCTGTTGGCGGTGTCACGCAGCCAGCGGATCAAAGACCTGGTGACCAGGACACCGGTCAGCAGCGACCTGGTATCCCGGTTCGTGCCGGGCGAGTCGGTCGATGACGCGGTCAGCGCCAGCCGCCGGCTGATCGGCTCCGGCTTGTCGGTGACAGTCGACCATCTGGGCGAGGACACCCGCGACAGCCGGCAAGCCGACGCTGTCACCAGCGCCTACGTTGAGCTGCTGGCCCGGCTCCGCGACGCCGGGTTGACCGGTGCGGCAGAGGTGTCGGTCAAGCTCTCGGCGTTGGGCCTCTTGCTGCCGCAGGACGGCGCAAGGATTGCGCTGGGAAACGCTCGGATCATCTGCCGGGCGGCGGGTGACGCCGGCACCACTGTCACCTTGGACATGGAGGACCACACCACCACGGATGTCACGCTGGACACGCTGTCGGAGCTGCGCAAGGACTTTCCGGCCACCGGCGCGGTGCTGCAGGCGTACCTGCGCCGGACCGAGGCCGACTGCGAGGATCTGGCCACGGCGGGATCGCGGGTCCGGCTGTGTAAAGGGGCCTACGACGAGCCGGGCACGGTCGCGTTCATCGACCGCGCCGAGGTGGACCTCAGCTACGTACGCTGCCTGAAGATCTTGATGGCCGGCGACGGCTACCCGATGCTGGCCACCCACGACCCACGGCTGATCGAGATCGGGCAGAGCCTGGCCCGCTCCAACGACCGCGCGCAAGGGACCTATGAGTTCCAGATGCTGTACGGCATCAGGCCCGCCGAGCAGCAGCGGCTGGCCAACCTCGGCCACACGGTACGCATCTACCTGCCGTACGGCGCCGACTGGTACCGCTACCTGGTCCGCCGGCTAGCCGAACGTCCCGCCAACCTGGCTTTCTTCGCCCGCAGCCTCCTCACCAAGTCCTAACCCGCCGACTAGTCAGATTCTCCGGGCTTCTGCCGGCGTGTCCCGGCGGAGGTGACGCGTCGCGGCTCCCCGCCACGCGGGTGTGGCGAGCGCCGGCAACGCGTCAGAGCCAGCTGACGTGCGGCGCGACCAGCGCGTACCCGACAAAGGCCGCGACATCCAGCAGGGTGTGGGCGACCACCAACGGCGCCACCCGCTTCCAGCGCAGATAGATCAGTCCGAAGATCAGCCCCATGATGAGGTTCCCGACGAACCCGCCGATGCCCTGGTAGAGGTGGTACGACCCGCGGACCACCGCACTGAAGACGATGATCATCGACGGCGACCAGCGGAGCTGGCTCAGCCGGGTGAAGAGGTAACCGATCATGATGACCTCTTCCAGGGCTGCGTTCTGGACCGCAGCCAAGATCAACACCGGCACCGTCCACCAGGTGTCGGCCAGCGCTGAGGCCTGGACGTCGGTGTTCAAGCCGAGTGCCCGGGCGCCCAGATACAGCCCAAGCCCAGGGATGCCGATGAAGGCAGCGATCAGGGCGCCGAACCGGAGGTCGAACCCGATCCGTTGTCGATCCAGGCCGATTGCGGCACCGGCTGGACGGTTGGTCTGGTTCAGCAGGTACAGCGCCAGCAGCACCGGCATGAACCCGAACCCGATGTTGACCAGCTGGTAGGTCAGGTCCAACCACGGCCGGTCAGGCGTCACCGACTGGTTCAGGGTCGAGGTCTGCTGGTTCAGCGGGACGTTGCGAGTCAGCCGCTCGATGATCCGCAGCAAGGAGTAGACCGCTGACTGTCCCAACGTCAGGCCGAGCACGATGAAGATCTCCCAGCCCGGCTGGCGGGTTCGCAGGTCGCCGTCGGTCGTCACCAGGTCGCCGGGTCCGTCACTGTCGCGCACCCCGCCAAGTCTGCCCGGTCCTTCCGACGAGGCGTCAGGAGCGCTGCAACACGCCGACCAGACCGGGGAGCGCGGGACCAGTCGGCGGAATGGGTTATGGCGGGGTGTGGGCGCGGCCTTAGGCTGTCCGCATGCGTGTAGGTGTATTCGGAGCCACCGGTCAGGTGGGCGGCGTGATGCGTGCGTTGCTGCAGGAACGTAACTTCGACGTGACGGAGGTGCGGTTCTTCGCCTCCGCCCGCTCGGCTGGTACGAAGCTGCCGTGGCGTGACACCGAGATCGTGGTCGAGGACACCGACACCGCCGACTTCTCCGGGCTCGACCTGGCACTCTTCTCCAACGGCAAGACCGCCTCGCTGGCCACCGCGCCGCGGGTCGCCGCCGCCGGCGCCATCGTGATCGACAACTCCTCGGCCTGGCGGATGGACCCGGAGGTGCCGCTGGTCGTCTCCGAGGTGAACCCCGAGGACGCGCTCCGGCCGCCGAAGGGCATCATCGCCAACCCGAACTGCACCACGATGGCCGCGATGCCGGTCCTGGCGCCGCTGCACAAGGCAGCCGGCCTGGTCCGGCTGCAGGTCGCCACCTACCAGGCAGTCTCCGGCTCAGGCGGCGCGGGCGTTCAGGAGCTGGACACCCAGGTACGGGCCGTCGCCGACCAGGCCGCCGGACTCGCGTTCCAGGGCAGCGCCGTGACCTTCCCGGCTCCGGTCAAGTACGTCAAGCCGATTGCCTACAACGTGGTGCCGCTGGCCGGTTCCATCGTGGACGACGGCTCGCTGGAAACTGACGAGGAGCAGAAGCTCCGGAACGAGTCCCGCAAGATTCTGCACCTCCCCGACCTGCTGGTGGCGGGAACCTGTGTCCGGGTCCCGGTGTTCACCGGCCACTCGCTGGCCATTCACGCCGAGTTCGCTGACGACATCAGCCCGGAGCAGGCGACCGAGCTGCTGGCCTCGGCTCCCGGTGTCGCGCTGATGGACGTACCGACTCCGCTGGATGCGGCCGGACAGGACCCCAGCTACGTCGGCCGGATCCGGGCCGACCAGTCGGCGCCGGCCGGCAAGGGGCTGGTGCTGTTCATCTCCAACGACAACCTGCGCAAGGGGGCCGCCCTGAATGCGGTGCAGATCGCGGAGGTTGTCAGCCGACAGCTGGTATCCGGCGGACAGGTCTGATCGCATGAGCGGGACGGGAACCACCCTGGCCATCCTCGGCGCCGGGGTCATGGGGGAGACCGTCCTTTCGGGTCTGCTGCGCGCCGGGTGGACCCCTGACCAGATCATCGCCACCGATCGCCGCCCGGAGCGGCAGGTCGAGCTGCGCCAGAAGTACGGCATCCGGGTACTGGAGAATGCCGACGCCGCCGGGTCCGCGGACACCGTGATCTTGGTGGTCAAGCCGCAGGACATGCGTGACCTGCTGTCGGAGATCTCGACCAAGCTCCGGCCGGGTGCCCTGGTGGTGTCGCTGGCCGCCGGTGTGGACACCGAGTCAATCGAGAGCCAGCTTCCCGAGGGGACCCCGGTAGTGCGGGTGATGCCGAACACCCCCGCCCAGGTGGACGAGGGGATGGCGGCCATCTCACCGGGCTGGCATGCCGACCAGTCGCATCTGGACCGGACGACGGCGATCCTGTCGGCCACCGGTGAGGTGCTGACCGTGCCGGAGCGATACCAGGACGCGGTCACCGCCATCTCCGGCTCCGGTCCGGCGTACCTGTTCTTCGTTGTGGAAGCCATGATCGAGGCCGGCGTGCACCTCGGGCTGCCGCGGGACACGGCCACCGAGCTGGTGGTGCAGACGATGCTCGGCTCGGCCAAGCTGCTCCGGGAGACCGGTGAGCACCCCACCGTGCTGCGGGAGCGCGTCACCTCCCCCGGCGGTACCACGGCCGCCGCGATCCGACAGTTGGAGGACCACAAGGTGCGCGCAGCTTTCATCACGGCCATGGAGGCCGCCCGGGACCGTAGCCGGGAGCTGGCCGAGGCGGCCAGGCAGGAGCCACCTCGCCGTGAGCGGGGTCTGCCATGAGGGGCCGGCTGGTTTTCTCCGATGCTTTGACCAAGTACGACTTCGGCTTCGACCACCCAATGGCGCCAGGCCGGGTCACCAACACCATCTCACTCTCCCGCGCTCTCGGGGTGCTGGATCGCCTCGAGGTGGTACCGCCACCCGAGATCGACGTCGACCTGCTGCGGACGGTTCATAACGCCGACTACATCGACGCAGTCCAGCGCTGCGTACCCGACTTCGCCTACGGCCTGGGCACTGCCGACAACCCGATCTTCCCCGGTATGCACGAGATCTCCGGGCGCATTGCGATGGCCAGCGTCGAGGCGGCTCGTCAGGTGTGGTCGGGGAACTGCCTTCGGGCCAACAACATCAGCGGCGGCCTGCACCACGCGATGCCGGGCTTCACCAGTGGTTTCTGCGTCTACAACGACCTCGCCATCGCGATCCGCTGGCTGCTCGCCTCCGGCTGTGAACGCGTTGCCTACGTGGACGTGGACGTCCATCACGGTGACGGCGTGCAGGCGATCTTCTACGACGACCCGCGGGTGCTGACCGTGAGCCTGCACGAAACACCCGCATCGCTGTTCCCGGGTACGGGGTTCCCGGCCGAGACCGGTGGGCCGGGCGCCGAGGGGTCGGCCGTCAACGTGGCACTCCCGGCCGGAACCTCAGACTCGGGCTGGCTCCGGGCCTTCCACGCGATAGTGCCCGACGTGTTGCGTGCCTTCAAGCCCACCGTGCTGGTGACCCAGCATGGCTGCGACTCCCACCGGCACGACCCGCTGGCCGACCTGAACCTGAGTGTCGACGGCCAGCGGGCGTCCTACCTCGCACTGGCGGACTTGGCTGACGAGATCTGTCAGGGGCGCTGGGTCTCCGCGGGCGGCGGCGGCTATGCGGTGCTCGACGTGGTCCCGCGGGCCTGGACGCATCTGCTGGGCGTGGTGAGCGGACAGCCGGTACCGCCGGAGACGCTGATCCCGCAGTCCTGGCGGGACCAGCTGGGGGAGTACGCGCCGACCGAGATGACCGACCATGCCTCAGTCGACTATGTGCCGTTCGCCCGAGGGATGACCCCGGAGAGCCGGGTCGATCAGGCGATTATGGCGACCAGGCGGGCTGTCTACCCTGAGCTGGGGCTCGACGCGGACCTCTGATCCGGTTCTGAATCCAGAAATCGGCCCCTTATCGGGCCGCCGACCCGCGACACGCGGCATCTGGGCGGCACCGATCCCACCAGTGGCCGATTTATGGATTTCAGCTGCTCGCGCCGCCCGAACGGAGCCAGGTGGTTGGGGTCGCGGCGGTCCGGTTCAGGCTGCCAGCACCGAGATGTCTGGAGTATGGGTGCAGAGTGTCAGGCGGTTCCCGCTGTACGTCAACTTCCTACCCGGCGTGTCGAACGCAATCTTTGTGCATGCCCTTTCCCAATGGCACCACTTACCACTACTCTCACAGCAGTACGAGCATGACGCTGGAGGGGAAGCCAGCGCTGACCCGTGCTGGAATGGTGCGAAATGACCCCTGAGTCCAAGCCAGGCGACGTTGCCCCGATTGGGGGGAACCTCGCCGGCGTCAAGTTCCTGACTGTTGCCGAAGTCGCCGCCATCATGCGCGTGTCGAAGATGTCGGTCTACCGGCTGATCCACTCCGGCGAGCTCGAAGCGGTCCGCTTCGGCCGCAGCTTCCGGGTACCCGAACCGGCCGTGGACGCCTATCTGCGTGGCTCCTACTACGAGACGGGATAGCCAGAAGCCGCAGGACCGCGGCCCCGGCTCAGCCCGGACCGCTTGAGCAGGCGAGGCCTGACCGCGTCAGACCCCGCCATTACTACTTCGGCACGTCTCTAGATCGGTCTCCAGATCAGCTCAGTGCGCGGGTGCTCGGGTCGTGGATGACCACACCGAACGAGCGCGCGCCCGGCCAGAGGGCATGTTGCGGCAGAACGTCGATGCCGCACGCCCGCGAGCCGACGCCGTGCACCGCGTCGTCGATGAACAAGAACAGGTTGTCGTTCTCGGGCAGCTCGTACGGGTGCGCGGCCTGATCGAGCTGCTGCGGCGTGTGCCGGGTCAGGGTGAAGCCCGGCCGGTGCCCCTGCGGGTCGGCCACGGTGCTCAGGCTGAACCGGCGACGGGTGCCGTCGCTCAGGTCGAGGGAGCGGAGCTCGGCCCGGTGACCGGTCTCCTGCGGTCGCGAGTAGACGACGTTCAGCTCCTCCACATCCGCCTCGAACCGGCCCACCCGGGCGGCCCGGCGGGTGTCCGGATACGACTCGTGCGGTCCGGTGCCGAACCAGGTCGCCCGGGTGAGGTCCTTGGGCAGATCAAGCCGCACCCCGACTCGTGGCCAGGTGCAGTCCCAGTTGGGTGTCGGGGCGACCTCCACCAGCAGCCGGACCGCCGCCGGGTCCGCCGGGTCGATACTCCACCGGTACGCCACGTCGACGCTCTGCCCGCTGTTGGCAGCACTGACCCGGACTCGGCTCACCACCGACGTCGACGATGCTGCGACCTCGGTGACCCGGTGCACCAACCGGTCCAGGCCGCGGTTTCGCCAGCGACGCTCCGACGAGGGGCCGGGGGCGCCTTCGCCGCCGGTCAGCTCCGGTAGGCCCAGCTCGAAGGACCCGCGGCTGTCGCTCCGGTCGTTGTCGGTCGGTCCGCGCCAGAGCTCCAGCCGCGGACCCGACACCGGGAGCCCGTGCAGCCGGGTGAGCTGCCCGGTCGCCGGGTCGAACTCGGCCGGACCCAGGGTGAGGGGTGCGCCCGCCGGTACCGCGGTCGGTGCGTCATTGGTCAGCACCGGTGCGGTGGAGGGCAGGTCAGCGGTGCTCACCGGGTACTGCGCCCGACCGACGACGTGGCCGGCGTCCGCCCAGCTGCAGCTTGCTGCCAGCTCGGCCCGGACACCGACCCAGGTTTCACCAGTCTTGCCAGCGGTGACCGCCTCCTGTGGGAGTCCAACCGTGGTGGAACCGCCAGCCGGGACCGCCGGTACGTCGAGGGTCCAGCTCTGCTGCTCGACACCGTCGCACTCCAGTGTCGCGACGAAGCGGAGGTGGCCGGTGTCGACGGTGGCGTAGCGGTTCCGGATGGTCAGCGTCGTACCGTCCAGCCCGAACATGATCGGAGCCGACACGGCGGCGAACTCGGCCAGGCCGGGGGTCGGCGTGTCGTCGGGCAGCACCATGCCGTCCATCACGAAGTTGCTGTCATGCACCACCTCGTCGAAGTCGCCGCCGTACCCGTAGAACTCGGTGCCGTCGGCGGCGGAAGTCAGCAGGCCGTGGTCCCGCCACTCCCAGATGAACCCGCCGTGCAGCCGCGGGAACCGCTCCGCCAGCTCGTCGTACTCGCTCAGTGCGCCCGGGCCGTTGCCCATGGCATGCGCGTACTCGCACATCAAGAAGGGCTTGGAGCGAACCCGTACTCCCTCCGCCGGACCGCATTCCAGCAACGGGCCGGTGTCGCCGCCGATGTTCGCTGTCTCCACGAGGTTGGGGTACATCCGCGAATAGATATCGGTGTAGGAGCAGGTGTAGTCGCCCTCGTAGTGCACCGGCCGGCTTGGGTCACGCCGGTGCACCCAGCGAGACATCTGGGCCAAGTTGCGGCCGGTGCCCGACTCGTTGCCGAGCGACCAGATGATCACCGACGGATGGTTCTTGTCCCGCTCGACGGTCCGCTCCATCCGGTCCAGGTAGGCGGACTCCCAGCGTGGGTCGTCGCTCGGATTGCCTACCCAGTTCAGATAGTGGAAGCCATGGGTCTCCAGGTCACACTCGTCGATCACCCAGAACCCCAGCTCGTCACACAGGTCGAGGACCCGTGGGTGCGGCGGGTAGTGACTGGTCCGGATGGCGTTGACGTTGTGCTGCTTCATCAAGATCATGTCCGACCGAGCATGGTCCTCGTCGAACATCCGGCCGCGGACCGGGTGGGTCTCGTGCCGGTTCATCCCCCGGAAAGTCACCTGGGAGCCGTTCACGGTGAAGAGGTCACCGAGGATCTGGACCGTCCGGAAGCCGAGCCGCAGGCTGATCTGCTCGCCGCGTGAGGTCACCGTGGCGTCGTACAGTCGGGGCGACTCGGCACTCCAGGGCCCCACGGCACCGGCATCGAGCAGCTCCGGGTCACCGGGGGAGTCGAGCGTGTGGCTGAGCCCCAGCTCGGGGATCTCGATGGTGATCGGGTACGCAGCCGCGGCCGCCCGCACCTCGGTGCGGACCGAGCCGGTACCCGTGCTGTGGTCGAAGTCGGCCTGCAGCCAGACGTCGTCGATCCCGCCGTGCGGCCGGCCGACCAGGTTCACCTCGCGGAAGATGCCCGGCAGCCACCACTGGTCCTGGTCCTCCAGATAGCTCATCGACGACCACTGATGTACCCGGACCACGAGCACGTTGCTGCCCGGTCGCACCAGCTCGGTGACGTCGAACTCCTGCGCCAGCCGGCTGCCCTTGCCGACGCCCACCTCGGTCCCGTTCAGCCACACCTTGTAGGTTGACTCGACCCCGTCGAAACGCAGCAGAATTCGCTCTACCTCCCAGTCGGGCGGCTCGAAGCTACGACGGTGGTCGCCGGTCGGGTTCTCGTCCGGGACGTAGGGGGGGTCGATCGGGAACGGGTACTGCACGTTGGTGTACGCCGGCCGGCCGTACCGGCCGTCCTGCTCGAGCACCCAGTGCGAGGGGACGGGCAGCAGGTCCCAGTCCGAGTCGTCGAAGTCCACCGAAGCCACCGCGTCGTCGGCATTTGCGGTCGGCCACAGCCGGAACCGCCAGTCGCCGTTCAAGCTGAGCCGCGGCGCGTCCGAGTGCAGCCACGACCGTACCGGGCTGCGTCTGCCCGAACCCGGGGTGAAGTCTTCGAAGTAGTTGAGGGCCGCGCCGGTCTGGGTGCTCATGGAGGAAAGGTGCGCCTTTCGTGAGGCGGAGGATGGTTCGGTCGGTCGAGAGCCATCATGGCAGGCCAGGAAGTGAGGAAAGCGTTCCCCTCACATCTGGCCCGCGGTCCGGCCGGTCATGCTGATTCGCGCCGACACCCGTGTGGCGGGTAATATCTCGTGCTTGCCCGACCAGCCTGGTTGGTCCATGTCTTGTCTATTGAAAAAGTGTGTCCGGGCGACGCGTTGCCCGGAATGTGGAGAGGTCGAAAATAGTGGGTTCGGTCATCAAGAAGCGCCGCAAGCGGATGGCAAAGAAGAAGCACCGCAAGCTGTTGAAGCGCACGCGTATTCAGCGTCGTCGCGCCGGTAAGTAGCAAGGCGTTGTTGGGGGGCTAGATGACGCGTGTCGTCTTGGTGACCGGGGTCTCTCGAGACCTCGGGGCCCGGTACGCGCGTGCTTTGGCCTCCGACGATGAACTCGACGTCATCGGGGTCGATGTGACCCCGCCGCGGCACGATCTGGGACGGGTCCGTTACGTCCGGGCCGACATCCGCAACCCGGTCATCTCCAAGGTGATCGCCAACGCAGCCGTTGACACCGTCGTGCATATGGCGATGGTCGCGATCCCCGCGTCCGCCGGCGGCCGGTCGTCGATGAAGGAGATCAACGTCATCGGCACCATGCAGCTGCTGGCTGCGTGTCAGAAGGCCGACTCGGTCCGCAAGCTCGTGGTGCAGAGCTCTGTCTCGGTGTACGGGGCGTCACCCCGCGACCCGGTGAAGTTCACCGAGGAGATGTCGCCGCGGGTGCAACCACGGACCGGCTTCGGCAAGGACTCGGTGGAGATCGAGACGTACGTCCGCGGGCTGGCCCGGCGACGGCCGGACGTCGTCGTCACCACGTTGCGGCTGGCCAACCTGATGGGCGCCGGGGTGGACAGTCATGTCGCCCGCTACCTGTCGTTGCCGGTCGTGCCGACCGTGATGGGCTTCGACGCTCGGCTCCAGTTCCTGCACCCCACCGACGCCGTCGAGGCGTTGCTCACCGTCACCCGCGAGGACGTCCCCGGAACCTTCAACGTCGGCGCCGAAGACGTGGTGACGTTGTCCCAGGCGTTGCGGATGATGGGACGCCCCACTGTCGGCGTTCCGCAACTGCTGGCGCCTTCGCTCGCCGGACTGGTCCGCCAGGCGAGGCTGATCGACTTCTCTGCTGACCAGATCGACGCCCTGACGTACGGTCGAGGCATGGATTCCAGCCGCTTCACCGAGGCCACCGGGTTCCGGCCGCGCTACTCCTCGCGGCAGGCGCTGGAGGAGTTCGTGGCTCTGGCCAAGCGGGGGTTGTTAGCCGAGGAGCGGGTCGACCACCTGCTGGACTCCGTCGCTCGGCTGCTAGCCCCGCAGGAGCGATCGTGAGCGACGCCGAGATCATCCAGCTCGGCAGTCACGGCCGCCCGGGCCGAGGCAGCCGGAGCGCTCCGTCTGCCGCGGCCCGCGGCCTCGCTCCGGGCGCCGCGCAGCAAGCCCGGCGGGGGGTCACCCCACCGCCGGCTGAGCCCGTCGCCGAGGCGCCAGACACAGAGTTCCCGCCGTCCCGGCCGGCTGCGGGCAAGCAGGGAGTCCGGCCGCAGAGCCGCAAGTCGCCCCAAAAGGGGCCGGGTAAGCCGTCGAGCGCCGACTCGGCGCCCGCGCCCGGTTCGGATCAGGCACCCAGTCGGACGACCGCACCGAAAGAGGCGCCCGGCCAGTCCGACCCGACCGCGGCGTCGGTCGACCAGTCCGACCCGACCGCGGCGTCGGTCGGCCAGTCCGACCCGACCGCGGACGCGACCGGCGAGTCGCAGGTGCCGCCTGCTATCGACCTCGGCGCCTTGCTGAGTGAGTTCGCCTCGACCGCGTCGCTGGCGTTGCAGGCTCTGCGGTCGGCGCCGGTGGAACAGCTTCGTCAGTTCGCCGTGGACCCGCTGCGTGGGGTACTCGGACTCGCCGAGATGCTGGGTGTCAACTGGCAGGAGTCGCTGGAGGAGATCGTCGAGTTCGCCCGCTCTCGGCTGCGCGGCGACTACAGCATCGACGAGTTCGGCTTCGACCCCGAGTTCACTACGAAGGTGTTCCTGCCGCTGCTGCGACCGCTGGTGCAGAACTGGTTCCGGGTCGAGGTCCGCGGCCTGGAGAACATCCCGGAGACCGGGTCGGCGTTGCTGGTGTCGAACCACGCCGGCACCATGCCGCTGGACGGGATGGTGCTGCACACCGTGGTCTTCGACGAGATGGCTCGGCACGTGCGGATGCTGGGGGCCGACCTGATCTTCTCCACCCCGTACGCCCACGACCTGGCCCGCAAGACCGGCACGACGTTGGCCTGTCAGGAGGACGCCGAACGGCTCCTGGCCTCCGACCAGCTGGTCGCTGTGTTCCCCGAAGGCTTCAAGGGCCTGGGCAAGCCGTACGCGGACCGCTACAAGCTGCAGCGGTTCGGCCGGGGCGGGTTCGTGTCGGCGGCCGTCCGGGCGCAGGTGCCGATCATCCCGGTCTCCATCGTCGGATCAGAGGAGATCTATCCACTGATCTCCGGGCTGCCCACCCTGGCGCGCGCGCTCGGGATCCCGTACTTCCCCGTCACGCCGCTGTTCCCGTGGCTGGGCGCGCTGGGACTGATCCCGCTGCCGAGCAAATGGATCATCCAGTTCGGCGAGGCGATCGCGACAGATGAGCTGCCGCCGGGCGCCGCCGACGATCCGATGGTGGTGTTCAACGTCACCGATCAGGTCCGCGAAACCATCCAGCACACCCTCTACGCCTTGCTGATGCAGCGCCGAAGCGCGTTCTTCTGACCTGACCTCACAGCTACCGACGATGCAAGCGGTGTACCCGAGCTGGCTCAGCGCTTGAGGTACCGGTGGACTGACAGGCCGGCAGCCACCGCCCCCGCTCCGGCCCCCGCGACCCCGGCTCCCAGCAGACCGAGCCGGACCGCCTTCCGGCCGCTGCGGTAGTCGCGGACCTGCCAGTCGTTCTCCTCCGCGAACTCCAGCAACCGCCGGTCGGGGTTGATCGCGCACGGATGGCCGACCAGCGACAACATCGGCAGGTCGTTGAACGAGTCCGAGTACGCGAAGCAGCGGGCCAGGTCGAGGCCGTGATCATGGGCCAGCGACCGTACCGCCTCGCCCTTCGCCGGCCCGTGCAGCAGCTCCCCGCGGAGCCGGCCGGTGTAGACCCCGTCCACATGTTCCGCCGTGGTGCCGACCGCTCCGCTGAGGCCCAGGCGTTGGGCGATAATCGACGCCACCTCCAGCGGCGCAGCGGTGACCAGCCAGACCTGCTGTCCCACGTCCAGATGCATCTGCGCGATGGCCCGGGTACCCGGCCAGATCCGGCTGGCGATCGACTCCTCGTAGATCTCGCTGCCGATCTCCTCCAGTTCGGCCACAGTATGGCCCTTGATGAAGGACAAGGTGACGTTGCGGGCATCCTCGATGTGATCGGCGTTCTCCCGGCCGACGATCCGGAAGTAGGCCTGCAGCCACAGACCCTTGAAGATCAGCCGGGTCGGGAAGAAGCCGCGCCGGTACAGGCCTTTGGCCAGATGGAACATTGACGCACCCTGGATCACCGTGTTGTCCAGGTCGAAGAAGGCGGCTGCCCGGGGGTCGGCCTGGATCAGCGCGCCTTCCGCCTTCGGCAGGTCGGCGGGGTTAATTTCGCCCGGCTCGCCCTCGGGCTCCAGCAGCTCTTCCTCGGTCTCGGGCAGCATCCGACCGACGTCGGCTGGACCGGAACGGTCGGATGCGCTCATGGGCACCACACTAACTGCCGTGCTCGGCTGCCGGCCGTGCCGCTGTGCGACACTCGACCTGTGCATCAGCAGGATCGGCCTGGCGGCGTGGTCACGGATCGCCTAGAGGAGACCAACGTCGCCCATCTGGTCAGTCGGCAGGCGCAGCTGGCACCTGACCGGGTTGCCTTGGTGCAGCCGGGGCCGAACCGCCGAACCATGACCTGGGCTGAGCTGGACTCCATGATTGACAAGGTTGCCGCCGGCCTCGCTGCGCACGGGCTGATCGCCGGACACCGGGTGGCGCTCAGCGGACCGAACTCCATCGAGCTTCTGATCGCCTACTTCGCCGTGCTCCGTGCAGGCTTCGTCGCCGTACCGCTGGACCCGAGCTGCTCCGCCGACGAGCTTCGATCAGACCTAGCGGCGACCGGTGCCCGGCTGTTGCTCAGTGCCGCGCCGATTTCGGTAGCGGGGGTCGCAGTTCTGCCGCTGACCCCCGACGCCCTGGCTGCACTCGGTGCTGAGGCAACCGGCCCGGTCAGCTCACCGCAGGACCGGGAAGCCCTTGCGTTGCTGGCCTATACCGCCGGCACCGCCGGTGACGCCAGGATCGTCATGCTGTCCCACCGGGCGCTGCTTGGCCACCTGCGAAATGTCGAGCCGCTGGACGTCATTGACGCCGACACGGTCGCCCTCGCGCTGCTGCCGATGTTCGGCATCTTCGGTCTGAACGCCGTGGTCGGTACCTGGGCGATGGCCGGGGGCCGGCTGGTGATCATGGACGGCTTCAGTGACAGCGTCTTCGACGTGATCGTCGCGGAGCAGGTGAACAACCTTCCGCTGGCACCGGCGTTGATCTACAAGCTGCTGCATCATGATCAGCTTCGGACCAGCCTGGCCAGCGTACGTACCGTGATCTCGGGCGCAGCGCCGCTGCCCTCGGCCTTGCTGGCGGCGTTCACCGAGCGCACTGGTCTGCGGGTCGACCAAGGGTACGGGCTGACAGAAGCCGCTCCGGGTGTCTCGGTGACACTGGGCGGGGACCTGCTCGGCCCCGGCCACGTCGGACGGGTGCTGCCGGGCGTGGCGGTGCGGATCGGAGCCGGCGAGGACGACTCCGAGCCGGCGGAAATCTTCATCCGCGGCGAGAACCTGTTCTCCGGGTACTGGCCCGACGGCCGGGACGGGCCCGATGCGGAGGGCTGGTTCGCCACCGGCGACATCGGCTATCTGCGTGGCGGCGAGCTGTTCTTGGTGGACCGGGCCCGCGAGCTGATAGTGGTGAACGGGTTCCATGTCTACCCGGCCGAGATCGAGGACGTGATCAGCGACCTTCCCGGAGTCGCCGCCGTGGCGGTCCTCGGCCGTCCCGCCGATGGACGCGGAGATCAGGTTGTCGCTTTCGTGGTCGGGCGAAACGTCGAGCCGGAGACGGTGCTGGACCACTGCGCGAAACGGTTGCCGAAGTTCAAGCGGCCGACGGAGCTTCACCTCGTCGCTGACCTGCCGCGCGGAGCAACCGGCAAGATCCGGAAAGGGGCACTGCGTCGGATGCTCGACGACCCCTTGAACCACCAGACGACGACGTCGTCCGCCGGGACGACGGAGGACCGATCATGACCATCCAGCCGCGAGTCCGGGTCCTCACCAGACCCGGCTGCCACCTGTGCGAGGACGCGGTCACGATCATCGCCGCGGTCTGCGCACAGACCGGAGACGACTGGGTCGAGCAGGACATCTCCTCCGACCCAGAGCTCACCCGCCGCTACACCGACCAGGTGCCGGTGACGTTCGTCGACGGCGCCCAGCACGACTACTGGCGGGTCGATCCCGAACGGCTGCTGAGCGCGCTCAGCCGCTGACCGCCATGATCAGCGCGTACTGCTTCCGACCGCTATTGCTCCCGCCCACCCGGTGACGGCACTAGTGTTTCGCCCAGGCCAGCGAAAGGATGCAACGATGCAGCGGATTGCGCAGATCATCAAAGTCAAGCCTGAGGACATCGAGCGTTACAAGGAAATTCACCAGGCCGTCTGGCCGGAAGTGCTCGCCGCGATCTCGCATTGCAACATCTCCAACTACTCGATCTTCCTGCGCGAGCCGGAGAACCTGCTGTTTGCCTACTTCGAGTACCACGGCAGCGACTTCGCCGCAGACCAGAAGCGGATGGCGGCCGACCCCAAGACCCAAGAGTGGTGGAAGATCACCGACCCGCAGCAGCAGCCGCTGGACTCGGTCGCAGAAGGGGAGTGGTGGGCCCCGGCGCAGGAGGTGTTTCACGTCGACTGACGGCAGGCACGGGGCTCAGCCGGAGTTTGTGCAACCGTTCACAAACTTCTAAAGTAGGGATGTTCGCCGGAACACCGGATGGAATGCTCAGGAGAGATGTTGCCTCCAGCTCAACCCAGCTCCACGGCTGACACGCCGCGGGACTCGAGCATGTCGAGCGCCGGTCGCTCCTTGGACGGCGGCAGTCAGGTCCAGGTGGCTGCTGCCGCCAAAGGCATCCCGGAAGCCACCATCGCCAGACTGCCGGTCTATCTACGGGCTCTGACCAGTCTGGCCGACCGCGGCATCGACACCATCAGCAGCGGCGCGCTGGCAGAGGCGGCTGGAGTCAACTCCGCACAGCTGCGCAAGGACCTGTCCTATCTCGGCTCCTACGGCACCCGTGGCGTCGGCTACGACGTGGAGTATCTCCGGTTCCAGATCGGGCGCGAGGTGGGATCCGCCCACGAGTGGCCGGTTATTATTGTCGGGCTTGGGAACCTTGGAACAGCGTTGGCCAACTACTCCGGGTTCACCTCGCGCGGCTTCCGGGTCGTTGCCATGGTCGACCCCTCACCGGACCTGATCGGCAAGCGGATCCACGGTGTCGCTATCACCGACCTGGCCGATCTGGAGGAGGAAGTGGCCCGCACCGGTGCAGCCATCGCCGTTCTAGCGACTCCGGCCGAGGCGGCCCAGGCGGTGGCCGACCGGCTGGTTTATCTCGGCGTCACCAGCATTCTCAACTTCGCAGCAACCGTTCTGGCCGTGCCCGACGGCGTGAACGTACGCAAGGTCGACCTTGGCCAAGAGCTGCAGATATTGGCCTACCACGAGCAGCGCAAGTCCGACGACGTACAGCGTGAACTAGAAAGAGGGGGGACAGCGCAGTGAGCATCCTTACCGTCAGCATCTCGCACAAGACCACGTCCGTCGACGTCCTGGCTCGGGTGGCCATGGACCCGGCCACAGCGACCAAGCTCGCCGAGTCGATGCTCACCTCCGAGCACGTGGAGGAGGCGGTCGTCGTATCGACCTGCAACCGGACCGAGCTCTACGCGGTGGTGTCACGGTTCCACGGCGGCCTCGACGACCTGACCACCACGTTGTCGGACTTCACCGGTTCCCAGGTGGCCGACCTGCAGCAGATGTGCTCGGTCTACTTCGACGAGGGCGCCGTCGCCCATACGTTCGCGGTCGCCTCCGGACTCGACTCGATGGTTGTCGGTGAGAGCCAGATCCTTGGTCAGGTCAAGGCTGCTCTGACCCATGCCCAGGCGCAGGGAACGGTCGGCACGCTGCTGAACTCGCTGTTCCAGCAGGCGATCCGGGTGGGCAAGCGGGTGCAGACCGAGACCACCATCGGCTCGGCCGGCCGTTCGCTGGTCAGCGCCGCGTACGAGCTGCTGGCCCGGCAGTGCGGCCCGCTCCAGGGTCGCCGAGTGCTGGTTCTGGGCGCGGGTGCGATGGCTGGTCTGGCCGCCCGTACCGCTGCCGCCGCTGGGGCAGACGTGACCTGCGCGAGCCGGACGTTCGAGCGGGCACGGCGGCTGGCCGATAGCGTGGCCGGCACTGCTGTGCCGCTGGCCCAGCTCGACGCGGCGCTGGCCGAGGCTGACATCCTGGTTACCTGCACCGGGGCCAAGGACATGCTGATCGGGGCAGACCGGCTCGCCGGGACCTCGGTCCGTGGCGTCGTGGACCTTGCCCTGCCGGCCGACGTGTCCGACGACGTCCGGGACCTCGGCATCACCCTGGTCAACCTGGACCGGCTGGTCGACGATCAGGTCGACTCGGCCACCGCGGCAGAGATTGAAGCGGCCCGTGAGCTGGTCCGTGCCGAGGTACAGGACTTCCTCGGGCTTCGGCGTGCGGCCCAGGTGGCGCCCACAGTGGTGGCGCTGCGAACCATGGCCTCCGACGTGGTGTCTGCCGAGATGGCGCGGCTCGACTCCCGGCTGCCGCAGCTCGCCGCGTCCGAACGGGATGAGGTGTACCGGACGGTCCGCAGGGTGGTGGACAAGCTGTTGCACCAGCCGACCGTCCGGGTGCAGGAACTGGCTTCCGACACCGAGTCGGTGGACTACGCCGCTGCCCTCCGGGAGCTGTTCGCCCTGGATCCGCACACCGTGGCCGTGATGATGTCGCCAGAGGTCCAGCGGTAGTGCGCGCTCGTACCGAGTCGGCGCCTTTGCTGGTGACCCGCCCACTCCGGATCGGCGCCCGTACCTCCCCGCTGGCCCGCGCCCAGGCAGACCACGTCGCCGCACTGCTGCGCGGCAGCGGGGTGGAGACCACCTTCGTCGGTGTCACCACCACCGGGGACGTGGACCGGCGGCACCTCACCGAGATCGGCGGTACCGGAGTATTCGCGACGGCTGTCCGTGACGCCCTCCATGCCGGAACCATCGACGTAGCCGTGCACTCCCTGAAGGACCTCCCGACCGCTGTCGAGCCCGGTCTGGAGATAGCCGCCGTGCCGGACCGCGAGGACACCCGGGATGTGCTGGTCGGCCGTCGGCTGGCCGAGCTCGGGTCCGCCGGGGTGTCCGGGCCGGTACGGATCGGAACCGGGGCACCTCGACGCGCTCTCCAACTGGCCGACTACGCCGGGCGAGCCGGGATCGAGGTCGACATCGTGGCGATCCGCGGCAACGTGGACACCCGGCTGAACCTGGTCCGCAGCGGGCAGGTGGACGCCGTGGTGCTGGCAGCCGCCGGGCTTCGACGGCTCGGGCTCCTGCAGCAGCGTTCCTTGGAGGAATCTGACAACGTTGTCTCGGTTGGCGCGGACCTGACCGGTGAGATATTGACCCATCAAGTAATGCTTCCGGCCCCCGGCCAGGGGGCACTCGGCCTAGAAATTCACCAGGCGCTGGACCCGCAGTTGGCCGGGCTGGTGCGTGCCGTCGATAACCCCACCGCGCGAGCGGAATGCCTTGTGGAACGGGGGTTCCTGGCTAGGCTAGAGGCAGGTTGCACAGCTCCAGTGGGTGCCCATGCAGTTGTCAAATCGGTCCGTGGTACAAGCCTCGATTTGACTCTTGCCGCAGTAATTGGGAGAACCTTAGTGAGCAACTTGTCAGAACCGACCAAGAGCGGACCCCCGATCCGACTGGATCTGCACGGATCAAGCGTTGATCCGGCGCAGTTTGGGGTAGATGCGGCTGAGCGGTGCCTGTCGGAGCTGCACGCCATACAACGCGCTTGTCACTGAGTGGCGAGGCTGAACAAGAGAACGTGAGAACGCCAGTGAGCACTTCCTCGGTCCGCAAGTCCCGTACCTCAACCTCCGCCAGCGCACCGTCGGCGCCGACCGCCACGCGCGGTCGGGTCATCTTCGTCGGTACTGGCCCCGGAGATCCCGACCTGTTGACCTTGGGCGCCATCGCAGCCCTTGCCGACGCCAACGCTGTCATCTTGGACACCGAACGGCAGCGTGAGATTCTGGCGCACCCCGCCATCAGCATCTCCGCAGAGGCCGAGGTGGCCACACTCGGGATGTCCGAGGCCGGCAAGCCGCTCACACCGGCGGCCCGCGCCAAGATCGTGCTGAAGCACGCCGCCTGCGGTGCCCGCGTGGTCCGACTGGTCTCCGGCGACCCATTCCTGGACAACGCAGTGGCCGACGAGGCGGCAGCATGTGTCCGCGGCGGCATCGACTTCGAGGTCGTCCCCGGCGTCTCCAGCCTCACCGCCGTACCGGAGTACGCGGGCATCGACCTCAACCATGGTGGCGGTGTGCACTTCGCCTCGGTGACCGACGGCCGGTTCACGAAGGCGGCCACCGGCCAGTGGGGCAGCGCCTCCACTGTCGTCGTCAGCACACTGGTGTCCATGGTCGGCGACCTGGTCGATGCCGCGCTCGCCTCCGGCCGTCCCGGTGATGATCATGTGCTGGCCACCTTCCATGGCGGCAGCACCGAGCAGATCAGCCTGCCGTGCACGCTGGCCGACCTGGTCGAGACGGTCCGCTCCTCCAAGGTTCCGGCCACCGACCCGGTGCACGTGATCATGGGCCAGGCCGTGGAGCAGCGCGATGAGCTCAGCTGGTACGAGAGCAAGCCGCTGTTCGGCTGGCGGGTGCTGGTACCCCGGACCAAGGACCAGGCCGCCCCGATGGTGGCCCGGCTGCGGACCTACGGAGCGCACAGCGAGGAGGTGCCGACCATCTCGGTCGAGCCGCCGCGTAGCCCGCTGCAGATGGACAAGGCCATCCGTGGTCTGGTCGAGGGACGCTACGAGTGGGTCGCCTTCACCTCCGTCAACGCCGTCAAGGCCGTCCGGGAGAAGTTTGAGGAGTACGGCCTGGACGCCCGCGCCTTCTCGGGCCTCAAGGTGGCCGCGGTCGGCGACGTAACCGCGAATGCCCTGCAGGCCTGGGGTATCGGCGCCGACCTGGTCCCCGAGCACGAGCAGTCCGCCGCAGGCTTGGCCGCTGAATGGCCGCCCTACGACGAGGTGCTGGACCCGATCAACCGGGTCTTCCTGCCGCGTGCCGACATTGCCACCGAGACTCTCGCCGCCGGACTGGTGGAACTGGGCTGGGAGGTCGAGGACGTCACCGCGTACCGGACGGTTCGGGCAGCCCCGCCGGCCGCAGACGTCCGCGAGGCGATCAAGACGGGCAAGTTCGACGCCGTCGTGTTCACCTCCTCCTCGACCGTGCGCAACCTGGTCGGTATCGCCGGCAAGCCGCACACGTCGACCATCATTGCGGCCATCGGCCCGGCCACCGCCAAGACCTGCGAGGAGCATGGCCTGCGGGTCGATGTGGTGGCCGCCAAGCCGTCCGTGGTCGATCTCGCCGACGCCCTGGCCAGCTTCGCCGCCGGCCGCCGGGACACTCTCATCGCCGAGGGTGAGCCGGTCGTCAAGCCGTCCCAGCGGCGCTCCGGTACCCGCCGCCGCAGCTGATGGCGACCCCCGTCCCGCCGACTGGGCTGCTCCTCCCCGCTTTCTGCGGAGTGTCGAGGCAGCTGTGACCAGTCGGCAGCACAACGTCGGCCAGATCCGGCCCCGGCGGCTGCGGGTGAACGCAGCCGTCCGCGCCATGGTCGCCGAGACCAGCGTCGAGCCGCGGCAGTTGATCTTGCCGGTGTTCGTCGCTGAAGGGCTCTCCGAGCCGCGTCCGATCAGCTCGATGCCGGGCGTCGTCCAGCACACCCTGGACTCGGTACGCAAGGTCGCCAGCCAGGCGGCCGAGGCGGGCCTGGCCGGGATCATGCTGTTCGGCATCCCGGAGCACAAGGACGCCGTCGGCTCGGGTGCACTGGAGCCGGCCGGCATTCTCAACACCGCGATCCGCGCTGTCCGGGCCGAGGTGGGCGACGCCACCTTGGTGATGTCGGACGTCTGCCTGGACGAGTTCACCGACCATGGACACTGCGGGGTGCTCACCGCTGGCGGCGTGATCGACAACGACGCAACGGTGGAGATCTACGCCCAGATGGCGGTGCTGCACGCCGAGGCAGGCGCTCACCTGGTCGCGCCGAGCGGCATGATGGACGGCCAGGTGCGGGCCATCCGGGCGGCGCTGGACCAGGCCGACCAGGCCGACATCGGCATTATGGCGTACGGCGCCAAGTACGCCTCAGCGTTCTACGGGCCGTTCCGGGAAGCCGTCTCGTCCTCGTTGCAGGGTGACCGCAAGACCTACCAGCAGGACCCGGCGAACGTCCGCGAGTCGCTGCGCGAGGTGGCGCTGGACGTGGCCGAGGGTGCCGACCTGATCATGGTCAAACCGGCGCTGGGCTATCTCGACGTGCTGGCGGCGGTCCGGGCAGCCGTGGATATCCCGGTCGCGGCATATAACGTCTCGGGCGAGTATTCGATGATCGAGGCCGCCGCGGCGAATGGATGGATCAACCGGAAGGCGGCGATCAGCGAGGCGCTGACCTCGATCAAGCGGGCCGGCGCCGACGTGATCTTGTCCTACTGGGCCCTCGAGGTCGCGACCGGCGTTCCTCGGTGACGCCGCCGCGACGGGTCCCAGCGCAGTCGAAGCCAGCAAGAGGAGTGACACCATGAGTACGGATGCCAGCTCGGTCGAGGCGTTCGCCCGAGCCCGGAGCGTGACACCCGGTGGGGTGAACTCGCCGGTCCGCGCCTTCAACGCCGTCGGCGGCACGCCGCGGTTCATCGCGGCCGCCAAGGGTCCGTACCTGTACGACATCGACGGCAACGAGCTGGTGGACCTGGTCTGCTCCTGGGGTCCGATGCTGCTCGGGCACGCCCACCCCGAGGTGCTGGCGGCAGTCGGCGCTGCCGCGGCGCACGGCACCTCTTTCGGGGCGCCGACATTGGCGGAGGTTGAGCTCGCTGAAGCGATCATCGACCGGACTCCGATCGAGCAGGTACGGCTGGTCAACAGCGGCACCGAGGCCACCATGTCAGTGCTCCGGCTGGCGCGCGGCGTCACCGGCCGGGACAAGATCATCAAGTTCGCCGGCTGCTACCACGGCCACGTCGACGCCCTGCTTGCCTCGGCCGGATCCGGAGTCGCGACGTTCTCCGGCGGTGCGGTTCCGGGCACCCCGGGGGTGACGCAGGCCACCACCGGCGACACCATCGTCGTGGAGTACAACGACCGTCAGGCCGTCCGGGACGCCTTCGCCGGTTTCGGTGCTCAGATCGCCGCGGTGATCACCGAGGCCGCACCCGGCAACATGGGCGTCATCCCACCCGGGGTCGAGGACGGCGTCGACTTCAACACGTTCCTGGCCGAGATCGCGCACCAGCACGGGGCGCTGCTGATCTCCGACGAGGTGATGACCGGGTTCCGGGTCAGCCGGTCCGGCCAGTACGGCCTGGACGGGGTGCAGCCCGACCTGATGACCTTCGGGAAGGTGATGGGTGGCGGCTTTCCGGCTGCGGCGTTCGGCGGGCCGGCAGAGCTGATGCAGCACCTGTCGCCGGTCGGCGGTGTCTACCAGGCCGGCACGCTGAGCGGCAACCCGGTGGCCACCAGCGCCGGCCTGACCACGTTGCGGCTGGCCGACGACGAGGTCTATGCCCACGTCGACCGGGTGTCTGAGCAGCTGCGTACCGCCGCCTCCGCCGCGCTGGCCGCGGAGGGTGTGCCGCACGTCGTGCAGCGCGCCGGGAACTTGTTCAGCGTCTTCTTCGTACCCGAGGGTGTGACTGCCGTCCCCGACTACTCCACTGCGGGAACGCAGTCGACGGCACGGTACGCCGCCTTCTTCCACGCCATGCTGGACGCCGGGGTCTACCTGCCGCCGAGTGCGTTCGAGGGATGGTTCTTGTCGGCGGCGCATGATGAGGTGGCCATGGGTCGAGTCATTGATGCTTTGCCGGCGGCGGCGAAGGCGGCCGCGGCCGTTGCGGTGCGACCCGCACCGGAGAGGACCCGCACACCACAAAGGACACAGGCATGAGCCAGACCCGGACCATCGTTCACCTGCTCCGCCACGGGGAGGTGGAGAACCCTGGTGGCGTCCTGTACGGGCGGCTGCCGGAGTACCACCTGTCCGAGCGCGGCCAGGCGATGGCCCTACGGGTGGCTGACCACCTGAAGAACGCCGACCTGGTGCATCTGCGTTGCTCGCCGCTGGAGCGCGCCCAGGAGACCATGGCACCCCACGCCGAGATCCACGGGCTGCCGGTGACCACCGACGGCCGGGTGATTGAGGCCGACAACTTCCTCGAAGGTCAAGTGGTGTCGGTGGGGATGTCGGCCTTCCGCAACCCGGCCAACTGGCGCTACTTCACCAACCCGACCCGGCCCTCCTGGGGCGAGCCGTACCGCGAGATCGTGGCTCGGATGCGGTTGGCGATCAAGGACGCCGCCGCCGAAGCGGCCGGGCATGAGGCGCTGATCGTCTCCCACCAGCTCCCGATCTGGATGGCTCGATGCGACGTGGAAGGCCGGCGGCTGTTCCATGACCCGCGCCGCCGCGAGTGCACGCTGGCCAGCCTCACCTCCTTGACCCTCATCGACGGGCGAGTCACCTCCGTCAACTACATCGAGCCCGCCGCCGACCTGCTTCCCCGTGCCGTCAGCACCAAGCCTGCCGCAGGTGCCTGACGTGGTACCGCATGGATCGGCGCTGCATCGATCGCTGCTGGGCCGGCTGTGGGCCGGGCTGGCTGTCGCGGTGCTGCTGCTGGCTGGCGCCTGCTCCGCCACCGGCGCCGACGAGCAGCAGCGTGCCGGCGGCCCGAACGGGTACGTCGGCGGCAGCAAGTCGCTGACCCGGGTACCGCCGGACGAGCGGAAGATGGCACCTGAGGCGACCGGCGTAGAGCTCGGCAAGTCCACCAAGATCTCCACCGGCCAGTACGACGGCAAGGTCGTGGTGATGAATGTCTGGGGATCATGGTGCAGCCCCTGCCGGCATGAGGCGCCCGACCTCCAGGCAGCCAGTGTGGAAACCGCCCGAGTGGCCCAGTTCATCGGACTGAACACCCGCGACACCGACCCGGCGCCGGCCCAGGCCTTCGTCCGGGCCTTCGGCATCCGCTATCCGAGCATCTACGACCCGAGCGGCGGCGTGCTGCTCAACTTCGCCCACGACCTGCCGCCCACCTTGATCCCGTCGACCCTGATCATTGACGCCAAGGGCCGGATCGCCGTACGGATCGTCGGCCCGATCAGCAAGATCACGCTGGTGGACCTGATCAACGACGTGGCGGCCGGCAAGTGATACCGGTCCAACTTCTGCCGCTGGACCTGGGCAGCTGGGCCCAGTCCGCCGTGGGTGGATCGATGGCCCTGGCCCTTCCAGTGGCGCTGTTGGCGGGTCTGGTCTCCTTCTTCTCCCCGTGCGTGGTGCCGCTGCTGCCTGGGTACCTCTCCTACGCCACCGGGCTGGGTGCCGCCGAGGTCGTGGAGGGCAGCGCCCGGAAGGGGCGGATGCTTGCCGGTTCGTCGCTGTTCGTGCTCGGGTTTGCGGTGATCTTCGTCGCTACCGGGGTGGTCGCGGGAGCGGTGGGTCAGCTCTTGCTGGAGTACCGGGTCGTCATCTCACGGGTGCTCGGGGTGCTGATCATCGTGCTGGGGCTGATGTTCGCCGGAGTGCTGCGGATCGGTCAGCGGGAGCGACGGATGAGCCGGGTTCCGGCCGTTGGCGTCGCCGCCGCACCGCTGCTGGGCGTGGTCTTCGCCCTCGGCTGGGTGCCCTGCGTGTCACCGACGCTGGCCGTTGTGGTGAACCTGGGGTTCAACGAGGGCAGCGCTGTCCGTGGCGGCCTGCTCGGTTTCGTCTACGCCCTCGGCCTTGGCATCCCGTTCGTGATCGCCGGGCTGGCGTTCAGCAGGATGGCCAAGGCGGTGACGTTCCTGCGCCGGCGCCAGCGGGCCTTGATGCGGTTGGGTGGACTGTTGATGGTGGTCGTCGGGCTCCTGCTGGTGACCGGGATCTGGGACCGGTTGATCGGTGTACTGCAGCAGTGGGCCGCCTCGTTCCAGCTGGTGATCTGAGATGGCCGACACCAAGATCTCAAGTGTCCACCCGGCGCCGGCGCAGCTGCCCGATGGCCGGCCGCCGAAGCCGACGAAGGGGCCGCCGGCACTGGGTCTGGGGGGTGGGCTCCGGTTCTTGTGGACCCAGCTGACCTCGATGCGGACAGCGTTGGTGCTGCTGTTCGCGCTCGCCGTCGCGGCCATCCCCGGCTCGCTGGTGCCGCAGCGCAAGATCTCCCCGATTCGGGTCTCCGACTTCATCGCCGAGCATCCGACGCTGGGACCGATCTACGACAGGGTCGGCCTCTTCAACGTCTACACCTCACCGTGGTTCTCGGCGATCTACCTGCTGCTGTTCGTCTCGCTGGTCGGCTGCATCATTCCCCGGGTGCGGGTCTACGCCAAGGCGCTGCGGAGCCGGCCGCCGGGCACCCCGAGGAACCTGTCCCGACTGCCGGCGTACGCCGTCGCCGAGGTGCCCGGCGGGAACGCCGAGCAGATCCTGGCGCAGGCCGCCGCCCGGCTGAAGGAGCAGCGCTACCGGGTGATCCGCGACGGTGATGCCGTCTCGGCCGAGCGCGGCTATCTGCGGGAGGCCGGCAACCTGGTGTTCCACGTCAGCCTGCTGTTCCTGCTGCTGGGTGTCGCCGTCGGCGGGCTGTACGGCTTCCGTGGCACCAGCGTGGTCATCACCGGACAGGGTTTCTCCAACAACCTGATCCAGTACGACGACTTCTCCGCAGGCGCCTGGTTCAAAGACTCAGACCTGCAGCCGTTCACCGTCGCGGTTTCCAGCTTCCGGGCGAAGTTCGAGACCGGGAATGTGCAGCGAGGCGCCGCCCGGTTGTTCGAGGCGGACGTGGCTGTCACCGACTCCCCGGGAGGCACCCCGGTGCAGCAGAAGCTCGAGGTGAACAAGCCGCTGAACATCGACGGCACCACGGTGCACCTGATCGGCCACGGCTACGCGCCAACGGTGACGGTCAAGGACGGCGCCGGAGACATCGCCTTCTCCGGCCCGGTGGTCTTCCTGCCGCAGGACGGCAACTTCACCTCGGCCGGCGTCATCAAGGTTCCCGACGGCCGGCCGGAGCGGCTCGCCTTCGAGGGCTTGTTCCTGCCCACCGCGGTCCTGGACGATCAGGGCCCGCGGTCGGTGTTCCCGGATGCCGCCAACCCGGCCCTGTTCCTGAACGCCTGGTCGGGTCCGCCCAAGAAGGAGACCGGTCTGCCGGAGAACGTGTACTCCCTGGACACTGACGGCCTGACCCAGCTGAAGGACGGCAGAGGCGACACCCTGCGGATCGCGCTCACGCCCGGCACGTCGTACACCTTGCCCGACGGCAGGGGAACCATCCAGATGGACGGCTGGGTCCGTTGGGTCAAGCTGCAGATCGGCGACACTCCCGGGGTGGCGATATCGCTCGGCGCCATCGGGTTCGCGGTCGCCGGGCTGTGCCTGTCGCTGTTCATCAGGCCCCGACGGGTGTGGGTGCGGGCGCGGCGGGGCCAGGATGGACCTACGCTGGTGGAAGTCGCCGGCCTGGACCGGGCCGACGCCCGGGCTGGCCTGGACGAGGACGTGGCAGAGCTGGCCGCCGGATGGTCGGGCGACACCACAGGAAAGGGATCGAGCACCCGATGAACTACGAGTACTACTCCAGCCTTGCGCTGGTCGCCTCGGCGGTGGTCTACATGTTGGCCATGTTCGCGCACGCCGCCGAATGGGCGGCAGCGCGGCGGGACGTCGCCGACCCCAGCGCTTCGGTTACGGCCCAGGACAGTGCCCGTGAGCTGGTACCGGCTAGCCAGTCGGCGCCCGTCGCCGCCGGTGTGCGCGCCGGCGTTGCCGAAGGCGCTGCACCCACCACCGCCGACGGCGGTTCGGGCGGTGTGCCACCGGGTCAGCGAATGGAGATGTTCGGACGCATCGGCGTCGCCCTGACCTTGGTCGGGTTTGCCCTCAGCGTGACCGGGGTGGTGGCCCGCGGGCTCGCGGCCGGCCGGGCGCCGTGGGGCAACATGTTCGAGTTCACCACCAGTGCGATGGTCTTCGTCGTCGCCGTCTACCTGGTGATGCTGTTCAAGTCAGGCATGCGCTGGCTCGGGCTGCCGGTCACCCTGCTGGCCGCAGTGGGCAACGGACTGGCGGTCACCGTCTTCTACGTCGCGGTCGCCCCGTTGGTTCCCGCGCTGCACTCGGTCTGGTTCGTGATCCACATCGTCGCTGCGGTGATCTCCGGCGCCGCCTTCAACGTCGGCGGACTTGCCGCGATCCTCTACCTGGTGAAGAAGCGCGCCGAGGACCGCGGGACGGTGCGTGGCTACCTCGCCTCGCTGCCGACAGCCAAACGCATCGACCTGCTGAGCTACCGGTTCCACGCCTTCGCGTTCCCGTTGTGGACCTTCACGGTGGCGGCGGGCGCCGTCTGGGCGGAGTACGCGTGGGGCCGCTACTGGGGCTGGGACCCAAAGGAGACCTGGGCGCTGGTGACCTGGGTGATCTACGCCTGCTACCTGCACGCACGGTCCACCGCGGGCTGGAAGGGAACCAAGGCGGCGGTGATCGCGATCATCGGGCTGGCCTCGTTCTGGTTCAACTTCGTCGGAATCAACCTGCTGGTCTCCGGGCTGCACTCCTACGCCGGGGTGTGACCGGCGCCGCCGGCCGCGCGGCGGTGAACTCCGGTCACCCGGTCGTGCCAGTGCGTCAGCCGGCTAGGCGGTCGGTAGCTCCCGCCAGGCCGCCCAGCCGCCGATCACGTCGGTGGCCCGCCCCAGCCCGAGCTCCTGCAGGGCAGCGGCCGCCAGCGAGGACGTGTAGCCCTCCTGGCACAGCACGATCACCTGCAGGTCATAGCCGGCTATCGGCAGCCGTGCATCGCTGGCCGGGTCGAACCGCCACTCCAGCACGTTCCGTTCCACCACCAGGGCCCCGGGAAGCTCGCCTTCGGCCGCTCGCTGGGCCGCGGGACGGATGTCCACCACCACCGCACCTGCTCGCCAGGCGTCGGCGGCCTGCGCCGGAGTCAGCCGGGACAGCCCACTCCGGGCCTGCTCGAGCACCTGGTCGATCGTACGTAGGCCCGTCCGGGCCCCGGCTGTCGCAGCGGCGGTCACCAGTTCACCCCCACCAGCTGGGACTCGACCCGCTCGAGGCGGGCCCCGCGTGGCTCGTACCTGTTCATCTCCACCAGGGCGGGGGAGTAGACGTGCAGGCTGACTGCAGGCTCGAGCCCGTTGTTGGTCACCTTGTGCAGATGCTTGGTGCCGAACGCGCGCAGCGACCCGGTGACCAGCTCTCGGGCCTGCGGTTCGATCACCGGCGCCGCATCCCGGTCGACCCGGGCATGCTGCTCCGTCAGCGTGCCACGCAGGGTGATGAACGCGCCCGCGCTACCACCGTGGTCGTGCCAGTCGGTGCCCTGCCCGGGCACCCAGGTGAGCAGCCAAGCCTCGAACTGCGGTTCGGCGGCGAGCCGTGCGTAGTAGCGGGAGACGGGATCGTAGGCGATCAGCGGTTCCCACAGAACCTGCTGGGCGGCGAGCTGGGTGGCGATCTGGACAAGGTTGATCTGGGCGCGAAGTTTTCTGGACATGGGACTTCCTGTTTCTCGACGGATTGGTGATGCCCGCAGGTGCGGGCGGGGGCGGCACGGTCAGCGAAGCGGAGGCATTCGCAGACAGGTCGCGCTCGCCGTCCGATGAAGATCGACGTGAATCCGAGAGTGGAAGGTGCGGGCCATGTCACTTCCTGGTGTGGACGGCGCACGGCCGTGTCGGTCAGGTGCCCCCACCGTAGTTCGGGTGCGCACCGCGGACAATCCCCTGTCTCACTATAGGAAATAACGGGTTAATGGCGGAGGTGTCAATCTCTTGCATACGGAGCTTCTTCGGCGTAACCTTGCTTGAATCTTCAAGTAAGGAAGGTGGTCGGATGCCCATCCACCGTCTCAACCATGCGGTGCTCTACGTCCGCGACGTGCCGGTGTCGGTCAGCTTCTACACTGAGGTCCTCAAGTTCACGGTGGTCGGCTCGATGGCCGACCGCGCGGCCTTCCTCCGTGCTCCGGACTCGGCCAACGACCACGATCTCGCGCTGTTCGCCATCGGCGCCGACGCCGCCGACAGCATGGCCGGTCGGGGCGCCGTCGGGCTCTACCACCTCGCCTGGGAGGTAAGCACTCTCGGCGACCTGGAGACGGTAAGGAACGACCTGCTCGCGGCCGGCGCGCTGGTGGGCTCCTCCGACCATGGCACCACCAAGTCGCTCTACGGCAAGGACCCGGACGGGCTCGAGTTCGAGATCGTCTGGCTGATTCCCGCCCACCTGCTGACCGACGACATCACGGTGGGGGTGGCAAAGCTGGACCTGGACAAGGAGATCGCACAGTACGGTCGTGACACCCGCAGCGGGCTCGGTATCAGCGTGCCGCTGGGCATCACCGTCGTCTGACTGAACCGGCAGCGCTGCCGCCACCTCAGTGCCTGCACCCCCGGCAAGGGTCACCGTGGTCGGCTAGGTGGCGGTTGAGCATTCCTGGCACGATTGCCCATATGCGTCACTTCGATCTGTGCATCATCGGCAGCGGCTCGGGTAACTCCATCCCCGACGAGCGTTTCGCCGACCTCGACATCGCCATTGTCGAGAAAGGCATCTACGGCGGCACCTGCCTCAATGTGGGCTGCATCCCGACCAAGATGTTCGTGTACCCGGCCGATCTCGCCCACAGCCCCGCCCTGGCCGACCCGCTCGGAGTGGAGCTGAGCTTCAACAAGGTCCGCTGGGCCGAGATCCGGGACCGCATCTTCGGCCGGATCGACCCCATCTCCGCCGGCGGTGAGACGTGGCGGCAGGAGGGTCCGAACATCACCTTGTACCGCGAACGGGCGCACTTCATCGGTCCGAAGACCCTCGACACCGGCACCGGTGAGATCATCACCGCCGACCGGTTCGTGATCGCGGCGGGTAGCCGGCCGGTGCTGCCGCAGATCCCGGGCCTCGACACGGTGACGGTGCACACCTCCGACACGGTGATGCGCCTCGACCAGCTGCCCGACTCGATGATCATCCTCGGTGGCGGATTCGTCGCCGCCGAGTTCGCACACATCTTCTCCTCGTACGGGGTGCAGGTGACGATCATCAACCGCTCCGACGCGCTACTCAGGCAGGAGGACCAGGACGTGTCGGCGCGGTTCACCGAGCTGATGAGCAAGCGGGTGGACCTGCGGCTGAACCGCGCCGTATCTCGGATAGAGCGGCGCGACGTCGACGGAGTCGCCGTCACAGTCAGCAACGAGGACGGGGAGACCGAGACTCTCGCCGCCGATGTGCTGCTGGTGGCGGTGGGACGGGTCTCCAACAGCGACACGCTGAATCTCGATGCCACCGGAGTGGCTGTCGACGAGCGGGGCCATGTGCTGGTCGATGAGTATCAGCGGACAACGGCAGCCGGCATCTTCGCTCTCGGTGACGTCAGCTCGCCGCACCAGCTCAAGCACGTGGCCAACCATGAGATGCGCGTGGTGCAGCACAACCTGCTCCATCCCGACGATCTGATGGCCAGCGACCACCGGTTCATCCCGCATGCTGTCTTCTCCGAGCCCCAGGTCGCCAGCGTCGGCCTGACCGAGCAGCAGGCGAAGAACGACGGCGTCCGCTACGTCAGTGCCGTGCAGAACTACGGCTCCATCGCCTACGGCTGGGCGATGGAGGACACCGAGCACTTCGCCAAGCTGCTCGCCGACCCAGCCACCGGCCAGCTGCTGGGCGCCCACATCATCGGGCCGCAGGCCTCGTCCCTGATCCAGCCACTGATCCAGGCCATGAGCTTCGGCCTGCCCGCCCAAGAGATGGCCCGCGGCCAGTACTGGATTCACCCCGCGATGGCCGAGCTGGTCGAGAACGCACTACTGGCACTCCCGCTGGACTGACCCCCAAACAAACCCGCCGACTGGTCACCTCCGCCGCGCCTTTGCAGGCGCGTCGCGGCGGAGGTGACCAGTCGGCGGAGGTGTGGCGGGGCCCAGCGCCACGCAAGTTCGGGGCCGCTGGCCTCAGCGCTACCGGCGGAAGTTGACGGCTTTCCAGGTGACGGGCAGAACGGCGGCGGCGATCACGGTCTTGATGGCGTCGCCGATCAGGAACGGAACGACGCCCTTCGCGACGGCGGTGGGCAGGTCCATCCCGGTTGCCATCATCAGCCAGGGGACACCCACGGCGTAGATGGCGAGGTTGCCCAACAGCATCAGGCCGAGTGCCTTGAGCGGGGTACGGTCCGCCCCGCGCTCGGCGAGCCTGCCAACCAGAGCCGCAGCGACGATGAAACCGAGGATGTAGCCGAATGAGGCCAACGCCCAACCGCTGTTGCCGTCGGCGAACCACGGCACGCCAACGATCCCGGCGAGCGCGTACACACTCATGGCCAACAGTCCTCGCTTGCTGCCGAGGGCCGCACCCGTGAGCAGCACCGCGAAGGTCTGCAGGGTGAGCGGCACCGGAGTACCGGGCAGTGGGATGACGACCTGGGCGGCCAGACCGACGAAGGCGGCGCCACCGGCGACGAGAGCGATGTTGCGGACCAGGCCGCCGGGGATTGCGTCGGCCAGGGTACGCGGGCCGACGCTGGTGATGCTTGACATAGGTGTCCTCCGACTCGTGGGCAGATCAGGTGCGTGAGGCGCAGCGCTGCGTCAGTGCACTGCGGGTAACCCTAGGGCAGCACCCCGGCTACTGTCAGGTAGAGCCCAATCGGTGACACCAAGCCACTTGCCGGGCGAACCCATCGGCCGCGAAGATGGACTACGAGGAGCCGCTTCCCATGAAGACCGCCCGCGGGCCCCGGCCGTTACTCGTGGCGACCGCGCTGACAGTTGCGCTTGGCGGGATGCTGCCCGGTTGCGGGGGAGTGCCGTCCGCCGCACCTCCACCCGGCCCCAGCCCGGCGCCGGTTTCCTCGGCGATAGGTCCCTCGGTCGGCGCCACCACGCCCGCTCCCAGCCGGGACACTGCCCGGCTGCCGTCACCAGCGCCGTCACCGGCCCCGGACGCGAAGCCGAAGCCGAAGCCCGCCGGGCGGTCGTGCGCCGAGCTCGCCCGGTCACTGAGCCGTGCGCAGCGCGTGGGCCAGCTCTTCATGGTCGGAGTGGACACCCGCGCCGGACTGGGCCGCAGCCAGGCAGCCATGATGGCGGCGCAGCACGTCGGCAGCGCCGTGCTGCTGGGCAACACCACCGCAGGCACAACCGGGGTACGTCGGCTCGCCCGGACCGTACGGCAGACCGGAGCGGAGCTCCCCGAGGTGAAGCTGATGGTGGCGGCCGACCAGGAGGGCGGCCGGGTGCAACGGCTGCAAGGTGCCGGGTTCGACCGGATCCCGAGTGCGGTTGACCAGGCAAGACAGTCCAACTCCGCGCTGCGCGCCCATGCCCAGATCTGGGGCCGCCAGCTGAAGAGGGCGGGCGTCGACGCCGACCTGGCCCCGGTGGCGGACGTGGTGCCGGCAAAGCTGCGGAACGTGAACCAGCCGATCGGTGTGCTGCGGCGCGGCTACGGGGCCAACCCGAAGGTTGTAGCCCACAAGGTGTCGGCGTTCACCAAGGGAATGCGGGCCGCGGGCGTAGTCACCAGCGTCAAGCATTTCCCTGGCCTCGGGCGGGTCCGCGGCAACACCGACTTCCAGCCCCGGGTGGTCGACCGGACCACCACGCGCCACGATCCCGCGCTGGCCGGCTTCCGTGCAGCTGTGGATTCCGGTGCCGACATGGTGATGATGTCGTCGGCGTACTACGCCAAGATCGACGCCGCCCGTCCTGCTGCCTTCTCCAGCACGGTGGTACGGCGGATGGTCCGCGGCGATCTCGGGTTCACCGGTGTGGTCGTGTCAGACGACCTGGCTGCCGAGGCGGTGCGGTACCTGTCGCCCGGGCAGCGCGCGTTGCAGTTCCTCCGGGCCGGCGGTGACCTGATGATCGTTGGCGACCCGTCGTTGCTGCCCGGCATGGCGGCGGCGGTCCGGCGGGAGGCACGTTCGGACCCGAAGTTCGCGGACGCGGTGCTTCAGCACACCACCCGGGTCCTCAAGATGAAAGCCCGCCACCAGCTGACCCAGTGCCGCTGACCGGGCCCCGGCGGCAGCCGGCCCGAGAGCACGCACAAGCCGGCCGGCGTGGAGCAGGTACGCCTCTAGCCGTCCACCTGAAGCTTGGCCAGCGCATCCCGCGCCGGCTGCACCAGCTGCGGGGTCGTGTCGGGGATTGAGGCATAGAACAGGCCAGCGGTGGAACCGGTGGCCACGACCGCGACGATCAGCAGCTCGCCCTTGGTCTCCAGGCCTGTGATGTCGAAGCTCAGCTGCGACTCGACCAGCCAGGCGTCGTGGCCGTCGATCGTGGCCGCCCGGTTGACGGTCACATTGCTGTTCACCTCGTTCTCACCGTAGAAGGCGCCGAGGATGCACTTGACGACGATCTGAGAGCCTTGCTCCGGGGTGTAGAAGCCGTCACCGGCCTGCAGCTCGCCAACCAGCACCGACGCCACCCAGTTGTTGCCCGGCCGGTAGTTGCTTTCCACGGTGACGAGCTGGCTCAGCACATCCCGGCCGAACGGAACCCGGTTGTCCCCGGTCGGCGGTCCCCATGGGTCGCCCAGCTCGGGGTACGACACCGGGCCGCCGTGGACTCGTCCGTCGTTGGGGTGCGGGATCGGTGACTCGGACTCGAACTTGGGCTGCGGACAGACGTCCTGGGTGGCCTGGCCGCGGCCAGGATTGGAGCCGATGACCCCGCCGCCGGTGGTGGCCCGGATGGCGATCACGGCGACGATGATGGCCACCACGACCACGGCCGCAGCACCGATCCACCAGCCCAGCGGGGTGCGTTCCTTGGCCGCCTGCCGGTAGTCGGCGTAGGCGTTCGGGTTGCCCTGGCCGTACGGCTGCCCAGGGGTGTGCTGACCCAGATACTCCCGCTGGCCGGGATGACTGCGCTGGCCCGCGGAGTCCTGCTGCCCCGGGGAGCCCGGCTGACCCGCGGAGCCCTGCTGACCTGGGTAGCCATGGTGGCCGTGGCCGGACGGCCCCAGCTGGCCGGCACCGTAGTGCTGGCTACCGCCGAGCGCCGGGTGAGACGCTGTCGTGCCGGTCAGGCTCTGTGGCGGAAGCGCGCCGTTGGGGTTCGGCGAGACGGCGGCAGACCACGCTCTGCCGTCCCAGTAGCGGAACAGGCCGGGGCTGCCGCCCGGATCGGGATACCACCCCGCGTTAGCGCTCACCACAGCAGTTTAGGTGGCGCCGGCGGCAACCGAAGCAGTCGCCAAAACTGGTGCCCAGGCGGCCGCAACCCACGCCGACGCGTCACACCGGCCGGGACACGCCGCAGCAGCGCCGGCAGCACCGACTACTCAGCCGAAGCGGCCGGTGATGTAGTCCTCGGTCGCCTTCTGGTCCGGGTTGGAGAAGATCTTCTCGGTGGAGCCGATCTCGATCAGCTTGCCGGGCTTGCCCTGCGCGGCCAGGTTGAAGAACGCGGTCTGGTCGCTCACCCGGGCGGCCTGCTGCATGTTGTGGGTGACGATCACCACCGTGTACTTCTCCTTCAGCTCCCCGATCAGGTCCTCAATGGCCAGGGTGGAGATGGGGTCAAGGGCGGAGCAGGGCTCGTCCATCAGCAGCACCTGAGGCTCGACCGCGATGGCCCGGGCGATGCAGAGCCGCTGCTGCTGTCCACCGGACAGTCCGATGCCTGCCTTGCCGAGGCGGTCCTTCACCTCATTCCACAGGTTGGCGGCGACCAGCGAACGCTCCACTGCCTCGGACAGCACCTTCTTGTTCTTGACGCCGTTGAGCCGCAGCCCAGAGGCGACGTTGTCGAAGATGGACATCGAGGGGAACGGGTTGGGCCGCTGGAACACCATGCCGACCACCCGGCGCACCGCGACCGGATCCACGCCGGGGGCGTAGAGGTTCGTCCCGTCGAGCTCAACGCTGCCTTGGACGTGGGCGCCGGGGATTACCTCGTGCATCCGGTTCAGCGTCCGTAGCAAGGTGGACTTGCCGCAGCCGGAGGGCCCGATGAACGCGGTCACCGTACGGGGCTCCACGGTCATGGAGACGTCGGCGACCGCGTGGAAGGCGCCGTAGAAGATGTCGACGTCGGTGACGTCGATGCGCTTAGCCATGTGTCAGTGTCCGTTCAAGTCAGAGGAGGTGGAGTCGATGATCGCTGCGGAGGTGGCCATCACTTCTCCTTGAGCTTGCTCATCCGGGCGATGCCGCGGGCGATCAGGTTGAGCACCATGACGATCAGGATCAGCGTCAGCGCGGCGCCCCAGACGCGTTCGTAGCCGGGCATCTGCTGCGCCTGGTCGCGGCCGGAGTTGATCATGGTGGGCAGCGCCGCCATCACGTCGGAGGTGGGGGAGAAGTTGATGCCCTGGCCGTACGCCACCAGAATCAGCAGCGGCGCCGTCTCACCCATGACCCGGGCCAGACCGAGCACGATGCCGGTGCTGATGCCGCTGAACGCGGTCGGGATGACGACCTTCAGGATCGTCTTCCATTTCGGCACCCCGAGCGCGTACGACGCCTCCCGGAGGGTGTCGGGGACCAGCTTCAACATCTCCTCGGTGGATCGGAGCACCGTGGGCAGCATCAGCAGCACCAGGGCGCAGGAGACGGCAATGGCCGAGCGGCCGAAACCGAAGACGGTGATGAACAGCGCGTAGATGAACAGCGCCGCCACGATCGAGGGGATGCCACTGAGGATGTCGACGGCGAAGCTGACCGCGCGGGCGACCTTCTTGCCGCGGGCGTACTCGATCAGGTAGATGGCGCCCAGCACGCCGATCGGCACGGCGATCGCGGCACAGATCAGCGCGATCTCCACGGTGCCGACCAGGGCGTGGTAGAGGCCGCCGCCCTCACGCCGGGGGGTGATGCCTCGCTGGCTCTGTAGCCACCAACTGGAGCTGGTAATCAGGTGGAAACCCTTGCTGATCACCGAGTAGAGGATCGATGCCAGCGGGACGATCGCCAGCACAGTCGCCAGCGTGACGTAGACCGCTGCCAGCGAGTTCTTGATGGTCCGTGCTCCGCTCGGGCGGGTCAAGGTGACCTTGTCGGTACCGGTGATGCTGGCGCTCATGGCCGACCCCTTTCCGGGCGCTGCAGGGCGCGGTCTTGTGCTCTCATGACTTGGCGTGCCCCCGTTCGGCGATGACGCGGGCTACCGCGTTGACGGCGAAGGTGACGATGAACAACACCAGACCGGAGGCAATGTAGGCGCCCGTCTTGGACGGTGTGTCGAACTCCTGGGCGTTGTTGGCGATCTTGCTGGCGAAGGTCTCGCCGCCGGCGAACAGCGAAGGTACGAAGCCGGCGTTGTCGGCCGGTTTGGACAAGATGATCATCACCGCGATCGTCTCCCCGAGAGCACGACCGAGGCCGAGCATCGAGGCGCTGATCACACCGGAGCGTCCGTACGGCAGGACCGCGGTGCGGATGGTCTCCCAGCGGGTGGCGCCCAGTGCCAGCGCCGCCTCCATGTGGTCCCGCGGCGTCTGCATGAACACGTCCCGGGAGATCGCGGTGACAATCGGCAGGATCATGATGGCCAGCACGATCGCTACCACGAACACGGTGCCCGGAGAGCGGATGCCCGGGGCGAAGAGCGGGATGAAGCCGAGATGGGTGCTGAGCCATTCCGAGACCGGAACCAGCCGCGGCCCGAGGACGGCGATGCCCCAGAGGCCGAAGACGACCGAGGGGACCGCAGCCAGCAGATCGACCAGGAACGCCAGTGGTCCGGCGACCCGGCGCGGAGCGTACTGGGTGATGAACAGAGCAACACCGATCGCGATCGGGACAGCAACCGCCATCGCCACGACCGACGAGAGGACTGTGGTCCAGAGCAGTCCGGCGATGCCGAAGCGGAGCTCCGAGCCGGACACCTTCCATTCCTGCGAGGTCAGGAAGTTGGCCTTGTTGTCCAGCAGGCTCGGCAATGCCAGCACCAGCAGGAACACTCCGACGAAGACCACCAGCAGCACGATCAAGGCTCCGGACCCGGCGGACACGCCAAGGAACGTCCGGTCCCCGGCCCGGCCGATCTTGGCCAGCTTGACCCCGCTCCGGCTGTCGCTGGCGCGCGGGGCCGCTCCCCGGCGGGGACTGGGATTGACCGCGGGCACGGGCGTGTGGGCCGACACGTCCTTATGGCCCGCTACCGGCGACCTGGTGGGGTCGAGAGCCTCGCTCTCGCCTGTCTCAGTGACTGACATCGCAGTTCCTGACTGTGCAACGGCCTTCCCGTCGGATAACGAACGACGGGAAGGCCATCATGGCACTGGTGACTCGAAGGGTTGTTTGATTGTCCGCGACGGTGGAGCTACCTAATCGCCCGAGACGGAGGTGTTACTTGACCGCCGCAACCGCAGCTTCCACCTTGCCACGCAGGTCCTCAGGCAGCGGAGCGTACCCGAGCTCCTCCAGCCCCGACTGGGTGCCTCCGCTGGCGAAGTAGCCCAGGAAGTCCTTGACGATGGCGGTCTTGTCAGCCTCCAGACCTGCGCTGCAGACGATCTCGTACGTGACCAGCAGCGCCGGGTACGCGCCGGCGGCCGTGCCGGTGTACTTGACGTTGAGGCTCAGGTCGTTCCCGGATCCCTTGATCTCGGCCTCGGACACTGCTTTGGCCACGGCGTCGGCGGTCAGCGCCACCGGCCCCGCGCCGTTGTCGAGCTCAGCGATCTTGAGGTTGTTGTCCTTGGCGTAGCTCCACTCCATGTAGGAGATCGAGTTCTTTGTGCCGGTGACACCCTCGGCGACACCGGAGGACTTGTTCTTGCCCTCGCCCGTACCGGTCCAGCTCTTGGCCGGCTCGTGGGTCCAGGCGCCGCCGCCGGCTGCCTTGAGGAACTTGGTGACGTTCTCCGTGGTGCCCGACTCGTCGGAGCGGAAGAAGACGGTGATCGTGTCGCTGGGCAGCGTGACACCTGAGTTCAAGGCGGCGATCTTGGGGTCGTTCCAGGTCTTGATGGCGCCGCTGAAGATCTCAGCCAGCACCTTTGCGTTCAGCACCAGCTTGTCAACGCCGTCGACGTTGTAGGCGAACGCGATCGGACCCACGACCATCGGCAGGTTCCACGCCGGGTTGCCCTGGCAGCGCTCCTTGGCCTTGTCGGTCTCCACCGCTCCGTCGACCGCCTGGCTCTTCAGCGCGGAGTCGGAGCCGGCGAAGTCGACCAGGCCGTTGTAGAAGGCCTTGATGCCGGCGCCGGAGCCAGTCGGGTTGTACTCGATGGTGGCCTTGTCGCCACACTCGGCGTTGTAGCCGGAGATGACCTCGCTGATGGCGTTGGCCTGGGCGCTGGAGCCCTCGGCGGTCAGCTTGCCGGCCGGGCAGGCGAGGCTGGAGGCGCTGCTGGACTGAGCACCGCTCGTGCTGCTGCCGGCCGGGGCGGGGTCGGAGCCGCAGGCGGCGAGACCGAAGGTGCCAATCGTCAGTACCGCGGCTACCTTGGCAAGACGCGTCGTCGCTCGACGGTTCATGGTCATGCGTGTCCTTACAAGCTCATGGGGCACACGGCCCCGGAGTTTCCGGGAGCGACCCTGCCCCCGTGAGCCGAGGGCACACCGCCCCCGTCTGGCAGTGAACCTACGGACCTCACGTGACTGGATGGGCGCTGGAAGGTGAACAGCAGATGAACCATCCGCTTACACGGGGCTTACATCTTGACTCGCCGCCGTTCTGGGTCCGACGTTGCGGGGACGACGCGGTCGGCTCAGGCGTCCGGACGGTGCCGTTCGATGGCGTGCACGTCACCTTTGGCGGTCAGGTGCGCCACGATGAACTCGCCGGTGACCAGGTTCATCGGCGCAATCCCGAGCGTGTCCAGGATGTGTGGCAGCACCGGGCGATGAACGGAGATGGCCAGCGGCTGACCCGTGCCGAGCGCCCGGTCGCGGATGGCCGAGACGACCTTGCGGACACCGCGGCCGTCGTTGGCCCCCTCTTCCTCGCTCAGCTTGCTGTACCGGTCGATGGTGAGGTTGTGTTGCTCCGCGTACGGGGCCAGGGTGCTGACGCACCGGGTCGAGGTGGAGCTGATCAGGGCGCTGACGCCGAACGCACCGAGCATCGGCACCAACAGCTTCGCCTGGCTCCGGCCGCGGGTGACCAGCGGCCGGAGGGCGTCCTTCTTCGACCAGTCCTTCCGGTCCATCGCCTTGCCGTGCCGGACCAGCAGCAGCGGCGTGGTGGCCGGCTGCTCTCTGAACTGAGTGAGCAGGAAGTGGTCATGGGCGTAGGTCAGCCGGCTCATCGCGGCCCGGATCGGGAGCCAGGCGACGACGTCCACCTCGGAGTCCGGTGCCCGTCGGACCGTGTCGAGGACCGTGCCTCTCCAGTAGTCGACCCGTTTGTCGCCCTTCGGGGTCTGGTACCGAATCGTGTCCAGCGGGACGTCTAACCGGATCTTGACTCCGGTCTCCTCCCAGACCTCCCGTGCCGCGGCGGCCGGGATCGACTCGCCGGCCCGGGCCTTGCCCTTGGGCAGGCTCCAGTCGTCGTAGCGCTTGCGGTGGACGATCACCACCTCGGTGCCGCGCACGGGGTGCTCGCGGGTCACCACAGCCCCGCCCGCCAGGATCAGCTTCATGCTTCGGCCCGCTGCCGACCGCGCCATCCGTCTGGCCCGCCCAGGTCGGGCGGCCCGTACCGGCTCATTTCGCCCGGCGCCGGCTCTTGGAGTTGATCAGGTACTCCTGCATGTCGAGCAACGGCTTGCCCTGGTCGTCGGTGGTGACCTGGGTCCAATGACCGTCGGAGTCCAGGTGCCAGGCGGCGGTGCCCGGATCGAACGCGATCACGAAGAGATCGCTGATCTCGGCGATGTGGGTCGGGTTGGTGATCGAGGCCAGCACCTCGACCCGCCGGTCCAGGTTGCGGTGCATCAGGTCCGCGGAGCCGATACCGACCGACGGCTGGCCGTCGTTGGCGAACCAGAAGAGCCGGCTGTGCTCCAGGAACCGCCCAAGGATGCTGCGCACCCGGATGTTTTCGCTCAACCCTGGCACGCCGGGTCGGATGGTGCAGATACCGCGGACCCACAGGTCGACCGGCACCCCCGCAATCGAAGCGCGGTACAGGGCGTCGGTGACAGCCTCGTCCACCAACGAGTTGACCTTGATCTTGATACCGGCCGGCTTGCCGTCCTCGAAGTTGGCGATCTCGTTGTTGATCCGGTCGATCAGACCGATCCGGATGCCGTGCGGGGCGACCAGCAGCCGGCGGTACGAGGTCTCCTGCGACATGCCGGACAGATGGTTGAACAGCCGGCCGATGTCTTCGGTGATGATCGGGTTGGCCGTCAGCAGCCCGATGTCCTCGTACAGCCGCGCCGTCTTCGGGTTGTAGTTGCCGGTACCCACGTGGGCGTAGCGGCGCAGGCCGTCGGGCTCGTCCCGGACCACCATCGACAGCTTGCAGTGGGTCTTCAGCCCGACCACCCCGTAGACCACGTGACAGCCGTGCTGCTCGAGCCGGCGGGCCCAGGCGATGTTGGCCTGTTCGTCGAAGCGGGCCTTGATCTCGACCAGGGCCAGCACCTGTTTGCCGGCCTCGGCCGCCTCGATCAGGGCATCGACGATCGGCGAGTCGCCCGAGGTCCGGTACAGCGTCTGCTTGATCGCCAACACCTGCGGGTCGTCGGCGGCCTGCTCGATGAACCGCTGGACGCTCGTGGCGAACGAGTCGTACGGATGGTGCAGCAGCACGTCGCGGTTCTTCAGGGCGGCGAACATGTCGGCCGGCTTGGCGGTCTCCACCTCCGCCAGGTGCGGGTGGGTGGAGGGCAGGAAGACCGGGTACTTGAGCTCGGCCCGGTCGATGTTGGTCAGTGAGAACAGGCCGCGCAGGTCGAGCGGCCCCGGCACCAAGAAGACCTCCTTGGGGGTGATGTCGAGCTCGCTGATCAGCAGCTCCAACATCTTGGGGTCGATGTCGTCCTCGACCTCGAGCCGGACCGGTGGCCTGCCGACCTTGCGTCGCAGCAGCTCCTTCTCCAGGGCCAGCAGCAGGTTCTCTGCGTCGTCCTCCTCCACCTCGACGTCCTCGTTCCGGGTGACCCGGAAGGTGTGGTGGCCGACCACCTGCATGCCACCGAACAGCTGGTCCAGGTGGCGCGCGATGACGTCCTCCAGGGCCACGAACCGGCCCTCGGACAGGGACAGGAAGCGGGGCAGCACGGCCGGCACCTTGACCCGGGCGAACTGCCGTACTCCGGTCTCGGGGTTCTTCACCAGCACGGCGAGGTTGATCGACAGCCCGGAGATGTAGGGGAAAGGATGGGATGGGTCGACCGCAAGCGGGGTCAGCACCGGGAAGATCCGCTCCGCGAACAGCTCCCGCATCCGGTCCTTCTCGGCGGTGGTCAGCTCGTGCCAGCTCAGGATCTCGATCCCCTCGGCGGCGAGCTGCGGCCGGATTTCGTCGGTGAACACGCGGGCCTGTTCAGCCACCAGCTCCCGGGTCCGCTGCAGGATGGCGGCGTGCACCTCACGCGGCATCATTCCGCTGACACTGGGGACGGCGACGCCGGCGGCGATCCGGCGCTTGAGGCCGGCAACGCGGACCATGAAGAACTCATCCAGGTTGCTGGCGAAGATGGCAAGGAACTTGGCGCGCTCCAGCAGCGGCACCCGGAGCTGGTCCTTGGCCAGGTCGAGTACCCGGTTGTTGAAGGCCAGCCAGGACAGCTCCCGGTCCAAGAACCGGTCCGGAGGAAGCTCGGCGGGCACGATGGAGGTGCTTGGCGCCTCGGTGCGCGGCTCTGTCAGAGTCGAGTGGTAGTCGCCTGCGTCCATCAGTTCTCCTGCGTCTCCGTGGGCTTGAATCCTAGTCGCGCCCGACCTGCGCGGCCCGCACGGGCTGGGAGTACATGACATCACGACTGGACTCGGAGAAGCCATTGGTTGCGTACAGCTTGACTGCGCGCTCATGGTCGGCCTCGACGTAGAGCAGGACTTCGGTGTTGCCGGTGGCGGCCAGGTGCCGCAGCCCGCTGTGCAGCAGGGCGGTGCCGAGGCCACCGCCGCCGGCCTCCGGGTCAACGCCCAGCACGTATACCTCGCCCCGATGATCTTCGTGCTGCTTGGTCCAGTGGAACCCGACCATGCGGCCGTCGCGCTCGGCGACGAAGAAGCCGGACGGGTCAAACCAGGGTTCGGCCATCCGTTCGTCCAGGTCCACCCGGGTGAGCGACCCCTGCTCGGGGTGGTGGGCGAAGGCGCGCGCGTTGACCCTCAGCCAGGCCTCCTCGTCCCGGCCGACCTCGAAGGTACGGATCCATGTGCCGGCAGGGGGTCCTGTCTCCGGCACCGGCGCATCGAGCGACCTGGTCATGATCAACAGCTCCCTGGCGCGGACCAGCTGGTGCCGACGGGCCAGCCGGTGCGCGGCCTCGGTGTCGTGCATACCCCAGATGTGCAGCGGCGACCCGGCGTTGTCGATCAGCTGGGTCAGCAGCTCGCTGCCGAGTCCGCGCCGCCGGGCCGACGGGGCGACCACCAGTACCCCGCTGGTGGACCCACCCAGCTCCAGCAGCTGTGCGTAGCCGACCAGCGTCTCGCCGACGCGCGCCAGCAGATGGGTGCTGCCGGGATCGTTGTAGCGCAGCGCCAGCAGCGCGGCCTCGTTCAGGCCTTCGAAGCCGTCCGTGGCCGCCGCCGCCTGGACCAGCGCGGCCACCTCGTCGACCTGGCCGGCGTCGACGGTGGTGGTCCGATCTATCCTCAGGCGCTCGGTCATGGCCAACACCGTACCGGCCTATGCTGGGTCCGAAGAGGGTAGTGACTGCACCGGCTGCGGATCCGAGTGCGCGTGTGCCCGCCCACTAACCGGAGGACTTGCATGCGAGACGAGCAGTACCAGCCCGACCAGATCGGCGAGTACGGTGTCCGCGCCCAACCCGCCCTGGTGGCTCGGATGAAACCGCAGCTGCGGCTGACTCAGCTCGGCAACCTGGTGGCGCTGCTGGCACTGGTGGCTGCGGTGGTCGGCGTCGTGCGGTATCCGAACTATCCGACCGTCGGCGGTGTGGGCTGGGCGCTGACGACGCTGGCCTGCAGCGCGGTCCTGCTGCTGATCTGCAGCTTCCAGCACATCTGCTGGCTGCGCGCGATGAAGGTGTGGTCCGGTCAGGCGGACGCCCGGCTGGAGCCACTGATGCGGGTGTCGTGGATCCTGCACCTGGTCTCGTACCTGGTGGTTCTGCTCTCGCTGTGGTCGACCATTTCAGCGGTCGTCCTTGCCGGCTGGGCTGCGATCTCCGCGGTGATGCTGACCCTCTCCCTGGTCTTGATGCTGGCCGCGCAGGTGACCGCCGCGGTGCAGTACCTGCGAGAGAGCGGCCCGCCCGGGACGCTGCCGGCGCACATGCGACGGCTGGCCGAGCGGGAGCGGCGGGCTCGCCTCGGCTCCTAGCCGAGCTGATCGGCCTCGGCTGCTAGCAGAATCGGGAGTCAGGAGGTGACCCGGGACCCCTCCTCGGAGGGGGCGACGAAGCGGTAGCCGACGTTGCGGACCGTACCGATCACCGATTCGTACTCCGGCCCGAGCTTGGCGCGCAGGCGCCGAACGTGCACGTCGACGGTGCGGGTGCCGCCGTAGTAGTCGTAGCCCCAGACATCGCTGAGCAGCTGCTGGCGGCTGAAGACCCGGCCCGGGTGCTGAGCCAGGTACTTCAGCAGCTCGAACTCGGTGTAGGTCAGGTCGAGCTGCTCACCGTTGAGCTTGGCCGAGTAGCCGGCCTCATCGATGACGATATTTCCGGTCTGGATCAGCGGGTCCACACCCGAGGCGGCCACCGGGGCCATGGCCAGCCGCAGCCGTACGTCGACCTCGGCCGGACCGGCAGTGGAGAGCAGCAGGTCGTCGAACCCCCAGTCGGAGGACAGGGCGGCCAGGCCGCCCTCACTGACGATGACCAGCAGCGGCGCCTCCTTGCCGGTGGTCTCGATCAGCCGGCACAGGGAGCGGGCGCCGACCAGGTCACGACGGGCGTCAAGCAGAATCACGTCGGCGGCGGGCGCATCCAAGAGCGCGGTGGCCTCGGCGTGGGCAACCTTGATCTGATGGGGGAGCAGCTCCAGCGCCGGGAGGATCTCCGCGGACGTGTGCATGTCATTGGTCAACAGCAACAAGGTGGCCATTACTGTCTCCTTGGCATCGATGAGATGAACAGCAGATCACGTCGGTGTAAAGACGTAGAGGCCCGTGGCTTGCTAGCCGGGGCCTCTCTGCATGCATGAGACTACTGCAATGGCGACCATTTCGATTCATTACTGGGCGGGGGCCAAGGCCGCGGCCGGCGTTGAAGGGGAGGAGATCGAGGCCCAGTCGGTGAAGGAGGCGCTTGCCCTAGCGAGGGCAAACCGTGCAGATCCCAAGTTTGACCGGGTTCTGAGCATCAGCTCAGTGCTGATCGACGGTGTGGCGGTACATCAGGCTCAGCTCGACCGAGTCGTCCAGGGGGCCGTGAAGGTCGAGATTCTGCCCCCGTTCGCCGGCGGCTCCTGAGGGATTCGGCTGTTTTTCGCCGCAAAACGCCGCATTCACGCAGTTCCTGCCGTATCTAGGTGCTCTAACTCACGCGCGTATCTTGGATAATGAGACGCGATATCGCTATTTGAGATAGCCGCTTGGGATGGGCGGAGGGCTACCCGTACGCTGAGCGGGTGACCGCGACGAACTCGTGGGCGAAGCCGCTCACCCGCCGCCTGGCCGTCGACCTTGGCCGGATGCGCTCGTCGCTGTGTCGCCTGTTGCCGACTCGAATGCTGTAGAGGCGTCGTTCGGTTCGATCCCTGCCCACCCCCGGGCATTGGCGACGTCTCTGCTGCATTCCCTGCTCGTCGAGCAGGGCCCTCGAAAACACGCGCACATCAAGAGCCCATCACACCATCAGGAGACAACAAATCATGAGCAGGCAAGAAGTACTCGTCGACGCCGACTGGGTGGCCGAGCACGCAACCGACGACAACATCGTTCTGATCGAGGTCGATGAGGACACCACTGCCTACGACGGTGGCCACATCGCCGGAGCCATCAAGCTGGACTGGAGGACCGACCTGCAGGATCCGGTCCGCCGCGACTTCGTCAACAAGGAGCAGTTCGAGAAGCTGCTGTCTGAGAAGGGTGTCAGCAACGACGACACCGTCGTTCTGTACGGCGGAAACAACAACTGGTTCGCGGCCTACGCCTACTGGTACTTCAAGCTCTACGGTCACAACGACGTCCGGCTGCTCAACGGCGGCCGTAAGAAGTGGGAGCTCGAGGCCCGCGAGCTGAGCGCCGAGACGGTGACCCGCCCGGCCACCAGCTACACCGCGTCCGAGCAGAACCTTCAGATCCGGGCTTTCCGGGACGAGGTTGTCGAGGCCATCGGCAAGAAGAGCCTGGTGGACGTCCGTAGCCCTGACGAGTTCGCCGGCCGGCTGCTTGCTCCGGCCCACCTGCCGCAGGAGCAGTCGCAGCGCGGCGGTCACATTCCCACCGCGGTGAACGTCCCGTGGAGCAAGGCGGCCAACGACGACGGCACCTTCAAGTCCGACGACGAGCTGAAGCAGATCTACAGCGAGGCTGGCGTGGACTGGGACGGCGACATCATCGCGTACTGCCGGATCGGTGAGCGCAGCGCACACAGCTGGTTCGTGCTGCAGGAGTTGCTCGGCCAGAAGAATGTCAAGAACTACGACGGCTCGTGGACCGAGTACGGCTCCCTCGTCGGCGTTCCCGTGGCTGTGGGCGACGAGCCCGGAACCCTCTGAACTTCCAGACTCTTGAGCTAAGGAGAATCACCATGTGCGGAGCAACTAAGGGCGGTCTCAGCGTGGCGGGCATCGATGTCACCAAGGAGGCAGTGATCCAGGGTCGGGTACTGCGAGGCGGCACACCGGTCGCGGGTGCCTACGTCCGACTGCTCGACTCAGGTGGCGAGTTCACCGCTGAGGTCCCGACCTCAGCGACCGGTCACTTCCGGTTCTTCGCCGGGGACGGCGCGTGGACCCTGCGGACCCTCGCGCCGGGAGCCCAGACAGACCGTCGCGTCGTCGCCACCCGCGGCAACGTGGCCGAGATCGACGTCGAGCTCGAAGCGGCCTGAGCTCACGAGGAGTAACACAGCGGCCGCTGCGCCGCGGTGACGTGTCAAGGGACGTTCGGCAGAAGTGCCGGACGTCCCTTGCGGGTTACAGTGGAGGACGATGACTCAGCCGCCTGCCGACGACTCCGACCCCCGCCACCCGCGGTCGAGCCCCTTCGACCACGAGCTCAGCACTGACCCGGGCCGACCACACCCATACGAGTCGCTGTACCGGAACTCCGGTCAGCCGGATCGACCGACACCTAGGCACTGGGAGCCCTCGCTCCGCCCGCCGGCCGATGAGGACCGGGTTGGGGACACGTATGGCTGGCTGTACCGCGAGAAGCCGGCCGACCCGCCGGAGACTGAAGATTCCCAGGCCGGAGAATCCCAGCCTGCCGGTGCCCAGCCCCTGCCGCCGATGCTCGACGAGCACCCGATCAAGTCCACCGCGCCGGACCTTGACCCGGCAGCAGGACCGGGCGCAGCTGCCCCGGCTCGGCCGCCTCTCGGCAGACGGCGCAACCCGGCCGGAGTGGTGGTCCTGATTGCACTGGTGCTCATTCTGATCGCCGCGATGGTGGTCGGCGTCATGGTGCTCCGCGAGCGGACCGGCGGCCAGGCCGGCGCCGCGGCCGATACCCGGCTGGCGCAGGTCAACTTGACCATCGACTCCTCTTCCAGGCCCGGGAGGAAGGCGAGCAGTCGGGACGCTGTGCTCATCTCCGGCGTCGCCTTCGCGGGACCGCGTGCTTGATCGAGACGGCCTCCGGCCCGGGCCCTGACCGGGCCTAGGAGTCGGAGTCCAGTACCAGCGTCACCGGCCCGTCGTTGACCAGCGAGACCTGCATGTCTGCACCGAAGACACCGGTCGACACCTCGGCGCCGAGAGCGCGGAGTGCGTCGACGAAGGCCTGCACCATCGGCTCGCTCACCGGTCGCGGTGCTGCCGCACTCCAGGACGGACGCCGCCCCTTGCGGGTGTCGGCGTAGAGGGTGAACTGGCTGACCACCAGCAGGGGTGCGTTCTGCTGAGCGCAGGACTGCTCATCGGCGAGGATGCGCAAGGTCCACGCCTTCTCCGCGAGTCGCGCCGCCACCGCAGCAGTGTCGGAATGGGTGACACCCACCAGCACCAGCAGACCCGGGCGGGTCAGCTGCCCGACCACCTCGCCGTCCACCCGGACCTCAGCCGAACGGGCTCGCTGCAGCACCAGACGCATGGCGGGAGCCTAGCGGGATCGGCCGCCCGGCCGCCGCGCTGAGTACTCAGAGCCCGGGCTAGAAGGCGACCAGGCAGAACGGGTGGCCGACCGGGTCGGCGAACACCCGGAAGCGGTCACCGCCACCGCTCAGCCGCGTCGCCCCGAGCTCGACGACGGCAGCCTCGGCCACGTCCAGGTCCTCGACCCGTACGTCGAAGTGCCGGTACTGCGGACGGTCGCCGGCCGGCCAGGTCGGCGGACGGTAGTCCTCGACCTGGGCGAAGGCCAGTCCGGGCCGGTCCGGACCATCCCCGATCACCACCCAGCCAGGCTCGTCCTGGACCCGCTGCATGCCTAGCAGGGCTTCATAGAACGAAGCCAGCTTCTGCGGGGCCGCGCAGTCGATCACGGTGCCGTGCAGTCGTCCGATCATGCGGCTCAGTCTGGCACCGTGAGCAGAGCCCGGATGTCCTGATCCGGTGATGTCGCCGCAGCAGGTCTGCCAGAATGACGGCATGCCCACACCTCCTGTGCCGCGACGGCACGGATGACACGTTCGCTGGTCGTCAAGGTCACCTGCGGAGCGGAAGCGGCCGAGCGGGCGAACCAGGCCTGGACCGTCGCGGCGATGGGTATCGCCGCCGGTGCCGAGGTGTCGGTCTGGCTGACCGGTGAGGCGGTCTGGTTCGCGGTGCCGGGACGGCAGCCAGATCTTGCGCTGCCCCACGCCACTCCAGTCGCCGAGCTGGTGGAGCTGATCCATACATCGGGCTCGATCCGGGTCTGCAGCCAGTGCGCGGCCCGGCGTGAGCTAACCGAGGCCGACCTGCTGCCGGAGGCCCGGATCCAGGGCGCGGCGGGCTTTGTCGAGGCGGCGCTGGCCGACGGCACCCAGGCGTTGGTCTACTAGACGCATGCGCGGCATCCGGACGCGGGCGAGTATCGCGGCGCTGCTGCTGGTCGCCGGCTGCGGGTTCGGCGCACAGACGGTTACGCCGGTGGAGTCAGCGGAGGGAAGCGGGCCAGCCGCAAGCGCGTCCCCGAGCTCTCCTACCCCGGCCGCACCGAGCAGCCGCAGGCCCGCTGGAACCCCGGCGCCCACGACCGCCGGGACCCCGACGCCCACGACAAGACCCGACAGCGGCCCGGTGAGACGCCAGTTGCCCCGCGGGGGCACCACGATCTTCCCGCGGCACCGGCTGGTCGGGTACGCCGGTCTCACCGGATCGCCGGCGCTGGGCCGGTTGGGCATCGGCCGGGTAGCGGACCGGCTCGACGAGCTGGAGAAACGGGCGGCGCCGTACGCCGACGGCAAAGAGGTACTCCCGGTGCTTGAGGTGATCGCGACCATCGTGCAGTCCGAGCCCGGTCGCGACGGTCTGTACCGGACCCGGATCTCGGATGCGAGGATCCGGCCATACCTTAGGCAGGCCCGGGCGCACAGGGCGCTGCTGCTGCTGAACATCCAGCCGGGCCGAGCTCGGTTCATCGACGAGGTCAAGGCCTACGACGACTGGCTGGCCGAGCCGGATGTCGGTCTCGCGCTGGACCCCGAGTGGGCGATGGGCCCCGGACAGGTCCCCGGTGAGGTCTTCGGTCACACCACCGGCGAGGTGGTGGACGAGGTCGCGGCGCACGTGGCCCGGATCGTGGCCCGCAACCACCTGCCGGAGAAAGTCGTGGTCTACCACCAGCTGGCGCCGCGGATCGTCCGCGGAGAGTCACAGCTGAACCGGCACCGAGGCGTGGTGCTGGTCAAATCCGTGGACGGGATCGGCACCCGGCAGCAGAAGCTCCACACCTACCGGCGGGTGAACGCCAGCACGCCGAAGTTCGTGCACCCCGGCTTCAAGCTCTTCCTTGACGAGGACAGCCGCAGCGGAAGCCTGATGACACCCCGGCAGGTGCTGATGATCAAGCCGAAACCCGACTACATCATGTACGAGTGAGCGGCACGGCTCAGTGCAGGCCGAGCCGACGGGCCAGCTCGGCGGCGGAGATCGCCCCCGGTCGCTGCCCGGTGGCCGCCGCCACCCGCGACAGGGATGCCATGGCGGCGTTGATCGGCGCGGTGATCCCGTGCTGACGGGCCAGCAGCGCAATCTCACCGTTGAGGTAGTCGGTCTCCACGTTGCCGGTGCCGCGGGCGAGTGACTGCCAGGTCGAACCGCCCATGTCGGCCGGCTCGCCGGGTACCGGGCGCATGGTGAAGCCGGCCGCCCGCGCTTCCTGCTCCTCCTCGTCGCTGGTGAACGCCACCCCAGCCTTCTCCAGCACCGTACGGGCCTCCAAGACGGCGGCATCGACCAACGGCTTGACATCACCGCCGGAGCCGACCAGTGCCTGGAACGCGTTGCCGATGTTGCTGATCAGCTTGCGGTACTTCCACGGCATCACATCGCCGGGAAGCCGGACGTCGAAGTTCGCGGCCGTCCAGTCCTGCCGGATCCGCTCGAGCAGCTGATGGTCAGCCTCACCGGTCAGATCAGCCGGAACCCGGCCGAGGTGGAACATGCCGGAGGTGGGGGCGCCACGGACGATCACCTCGCCGGGCACCAGGTGGACCGCCGGCATCCAGACACAGACCCCGAACACGCGGTCGAAGTAGCGCAGCGCTATGCCTTCGCTGGCGACACCGTTCAGCGCCATCAAGACCGGCAGGTGCTCGCCCGCCGTACCGGCCACTTCATCGCCGGACTGCAGCCCCTTCGTACCGGATAGGGGCGCGTCGGCCCAGGCGGCCAGCGCCTCACCGACCTGGTGGGTCTTGGTCGCCACGACCAGCACGTCGTCGGGACTCAGCTCGAGCTCATCCGGCCCACCGACCGCGGTCACCGGGATCTGCAGGTCCTCGTTCGGGGTCCGCAGGCGGAGCCCCGACTTCCGCATCGCGGCCAGATGCTCGCCGCGGGCCACCAGCACCGCCCGAGAGCCGGCGTGGGTCAGCCGGCCACCCAGCGCTCCGCCGATCGCGCCGGCGCCGATGATGATGTAACGGGTCATGCCCAAACTGTAGTCAGGCCCCACGGCCGGCGTATCCGCCGCCGCCGACCCCTGACCGACCACCCCTCCTGCCCAGTAGTCGCCGCCGCCGCCCCCTCGTCGGTGTGTCGCGGCGGAGGCGACTACTGGCGGAGCGGGCGAGCTGGCCCCAGCTGGCAGCCTCCGGCGTCGGTAGCGGAGCGGGCGAGGTGAACCCAGCTAGCAGCCGCCCGGCGTCAGTCGCGGACGGGTGAGTTGTGGCCCAGCTGGCGGCCGTCCGGGGTGTCGGTGGCGGAGCGGTCGGGACCCGGTCCGCTGACGAGTCTGTTGGGCCCGATTCCAGAAACCGGCCCGTCGTCGCCGCCTCAACAGCGACACGCCGTCCAACGGGCCTGCCGGCCACCATGAGGGTCGCATTACTGGACCTCACCCGCTCCACCCCCCTCCCGGTCTCTCGCCGACGCGTCGCCTGTGCCGCGACACGCCGCCCAGGGCGCGGAAGACGGGACCAGTCGGCGGATGGGGCCGGTGGCGGTGTGCCGTCGGCCGCCGGCTGATCCGGGTTTGCGCACCGCGCCTGCGCCGGTGAAGATCGGCGGATGAGCACAAACCAGGCGGACCCGACCATGGAGATCGCGCTGACCGTCCGTGACCTCGAGCCGGAGGATCTGACCGACCTGGACTGGTCCGGTGGCCCCGAGCACCTGAACGCGATCGCGGAGGTGCTGCAGCGTTGCTGGTCGGGCGAGGTTGCCTCCATCGTGATCACCCTGCCCAACGGCCGGCTGGTCGCCCATGGGGCGGTGGACTTCTCAAAGTCGGCCGGCTACGGCGAGCTGTGGATGCTGTCGGTGCATGAGACCTTCCAGTCCCTCGGCGTCGGCAGCATGCTGATCCGGGCCCTGGAGGATCGGGTCCGGAGTCGGGGTGTGGGCCGTGCCAGGCTGGGCGTCGAGCATGACAACCCCCGGGCGCGCCGGCTGTACCGCCGGCTGGGTTACCGGGACTGCGGCACCGAGCTGGACGGCTGGCCGGTGGCTGGTGGCGACACCTACGTGACCGTGTGCACGGTGATGGAGCACCGGCTGGGGGCGGGCGTCTAGACTCAACGGCGTGTCAGTTGCCCTCGTCGTCTCCCTCTGTCTAGTCGTCGGTGTCGCGGCGATCGGCGTCGCCGCCCTGGTCGCGCTGGTGCGGTTGATGCGCCACAGCCCCCGGCTGGAAGGGCGCTGAAACGATGCCGTTCCAGATTCCCGAAGGGCTTCACTCCGACCTCGTCGGGGTTGCGTGGATGGTCGGCCGCTGGGAAGGCATGGGTAAGGGCACCTACCCCGGTACCCCCGACTTCGAGTTCGGCCAGCAGATCGACTTCGCGCACAACGGCGAGAACTATCTGCACTATCTGTCCCAGACGTTCGAGATCGGTCCCGACGGCAAGGCGATCCGGCCTCTCTCGATGGAGACCGGCTTCTGGCGACCCAAGCACGACGGCACCATCGAGGTAGTGATGTGTCACCCCAGCGGGTACGCCGAGGTCTGGTACGGCGCCATCACCGGCGCCAAGATCGAGCTCAGCACCGACGCGGTCGTCCGGACCTCCAGTGCCGAGGACTACACCGCCGGTCAGCGGCTCTACGGCAACGTCGAAGGCGATCTGCTGTGGACCTTCGACAAGGCGGCCCACGGTCAGCCGCTGCAGTCGTACCTCTGGGCCCGGCTCAAGCGAGTGAGTGACCAGACGGGGTGAGGAACTGATGGCCGTCATCGGACAGGACGGACCGGACGCCGGAGTGCCGTGGCACTACGGGGACCCGATGCGTGAACAACGCCAGCTGGAGCAGGGGCGGGGCGCGGTGGAGCTGTCCCATCGCGGAGTCCTCACCATCACCGGCCCGGACCGGCTCAGCTGGCTGCACTCGCTCACCACCCAGCATCTGCAGCAGCTGGCCCCCGGCCAGGGAGTCACCGCGCTGATCCTCTCCCCTCAGGGCCATATCGAGCATGCTCTCTACGGCGTGGACGACGGCGAGACCTTCTGGGCCCACACCGAGCCGGGGACGGCCGCCGCCGCGGTGGCCTGGCTGGACCGGATGCGCTTCATGATGCGGGTCGAGGTGGCTGACCGGACCGACGAGTTCGCCGTGCTCTGGAAGGCCGGCGGCACGTTCGACCCCGCCCTGCTGGCCCGCCCCGGGCTGGACTCCCTCGGCGGCTACGAGCTGTTCGTGCCCCGTGCCTCGCTCCCGGCGGTACTGGCGGCGGAGGAGGTGCTGGCCGGAACCTGGGCGTACGAGGCTCGGCGGATCGCCGCCGGCGTGCCGCGGATCGGGCTGGACACCGACCATCGCACCATCCCCAACGAGATCGGGCTGCTCGGCGTAGCCGTCCACCTGGACAAGGGCTGCTACCGCGGCCAGGAGACGGTGGCGCGGGTGCACACGCTGGGCCGACCGCCCCGGCGGCTGGTTCGGCTGCACCTGGACGGGACCGCCAACGCCCTGCCGGAGCCGGGTTCGGAGCTGGAGGCTGGCGGTCGGACGGTCGGGTTCGCCGGCTCCGCGGCCCGGCACCACGAGCTCGGCCCGATCGCGCTCGGAATGATCAAACGGAACGTTCCCGAGACCGAGCCGCTGGTCGTGAGCGGGATCGCCGCGGCGCAGGAGGTCGTGGTCGACCCCGATGTCGGGCTGCACGTGCGCGCCCGGCTGTAGGGCCGGTCCGGCCGGTACCCTGCACGGGTGGCACATCCTTTCGAAGAAGACCCGATCCTGGTCGAGGTCATCCGGAACGGCTTCGTCGAGAGCGTCCACTCCGGTCGCGCAGTCGTTACGAATCCCGACGGCAGCGTGGCGTCGTTCGTCGGGGCTGCCTCCGCGGTGATGTACCCGCGAAGCTCCAGCAAGCCGTTGCAGGCCGTGGGGATGCTGCGTCGCGGACTGGACCTGAGCGGCGAGCTGCTGGCGCTGGTCAGCGCCTCCCATTCCGGGGAGCCGTTCCACCTGGACGGCGTACGGCAGATCCTGGCGCGATCGGGCCTGGACCAGTCCGCCCTGCAGACTCCACCGGACTGGCCGGTCGACGAGGTCGCGAAGGAGGCAGTGCTCCGCGCCGGAGGAGGCAGGACACCGCTGGCCATGAACTGTTCCGGCAAGCATGCCGGCATGCTGCGCACCACGGTGCTGAACGGGTGGGACGTCTCCACCTACCGCGACCCGCGGCACCCGCTGCAGATGGCCCTGCAGGACGGCATCGACGAGTTGGCCGGGGAGATTGCCGCCGACGTCGCGGTCGACGGCTGCGGGGCGCCGCTGTTCTCCATCAGCCTGATCGGTCTGGCGCGCGCCTTCGGCCGGATCGCGTCCGCCGCGGACGGCAACGAGCGGCGGGTGGCCGACGCGATCCGTACGCATCCGGAGTGGACCTCAGGAACCCGCCGGGACGAGCGGGCACTGCACCGGGCCATCCCGGGGCTGATGGTCAAGGCCGGCGCCGAGGCGGTGTACGCAGCAGGGTTGCCGGACGGCCGTGGGATTGCGCTGAAGATCAGTGACGGGTCGGCTCGGGCCCGCCAGGTCGCCATGGCCGGGGTGCTGCAGCGGCTGGGGTTCGAGCATCCGACGCTGACCGAGCAGGCCGCGATGCCGGTGCTGGGTCACGGTGAACGGGTTGGCGAGCTGCGCCCGTACGCCCCGACGCTGGCCATGATCGGTAGCTGACGCACCGGCCCGCTGCGACCTGGCGGTGCGCGCCCCGATAAGGTTTTGGGCAGTCAAGGTCTCGAGGGCGGGCGTGACCGGGAACACCTCGCCTCGAATTGTGATGCCCGGGTGCGGTGGGCCTACGCTTCTCCGTGTGAACTGGGACGACTTCGACACCGCGCTGTTCGACCTCGACGGCGTGCTGACGCCGACTGCGGACGTGCATATGCGTGCCTGGGAACAGATGTTCTCAGAGTTCCTGGCCTCCCGTGGGGTCAGTGAGCCGTACATCGAGCAGGACTACTACGCCTACATCGACGGCAAACCGCGCTACGACGGAGTTCGCTCCTTCCTTGCCTCTCGGGACATCGTGCTACCCGACGGCAACCCCGACGACGGCCCCAGCGTTGAGACCGTGTGCGGTCTGGGTAACCGGAAGAACGACGTGTTCTCCTCGGTGCTGGAGTCTGAAGGCGTGCAGCCGTACCCGGGCTCGGTGGCCCTGCTGGACGCGCTGGCGGCCCGCGGAACCAAGATCGCTGTGGTGTCCTCATCCCGGAATGCGCCGGCCGTGCTCCAGGCCGCCGGCCTGGCTGACAGGTTCGAGGTAGTCGTGGACGGCTCGGTCGCCAGCGGCAAAGGGCTGGCAGGCAAGCCGTCTCCCGAGACGTTCGTCTTCGCGGCCGAGCAGCTGAACACCCCGGTTGAGCGCGCTGTGGTGGTGGAGGACGCCATCTCCGGCGTGGAAGCCGGCCGTTCCGGCGGGTTCGGCTTGGTGGTCGGCGTCGACCGAGGCGTCGGTGCGGACCAGCTGAAGCTGGCCGGCGCCGACGTGGTTGTCACCGACCTGGCCGAGCTGGTGCAGCGATGAAGGGCTCCAACGGTGACGCTCCGCTGACCGAGATTGATCCGCTGAACCGGACCCGGTTCCCTGCGGATGAGTGGAAGCTGTCCGAGCGGATCTACAGCAAAGATGATCTTGGTGTCACCGAGACGCTGTTCGCGGTCGGCAACGGCTACCTCGGGATGCGCGGGAACGTGGAGGAGGGTCGGGAGGCCCACACTCACGGCACCTTCATCAACGGCTTCCACGAGGTGTGGCCGATCCGGCACGCCGAGGAGGCGTTCGGGTTCGCCCGGGTGGGACAGACCATCGTCAACGTGCCCGACAACAAGGTGATGAAGCTCTACGTCGACGACGAGCCGCTCTTGTTGTCGGTCGCCGACCTGGAGTCCTACGACCGGTCGCTGGACTTCCGCGATGGTGTGCTGCGCCGCGAGATCATCTGGCGGACCCCGGCCGGCAAGCGGGTCAAGGTCACCTCGGAGCGGATGGTTTCGTTCACCCAAAGGCATCTGGCGATCATGTCGATCGAGGTGACGATGCTCGACGAGGGTGCACCGGTGGTCATCTCGTCGCAGGTCTTGAACCGGCAGGACGGCAAGGACGAGTACCACGTCCGCGCCGCAGCAATGGGGGAGGGCGCTGACCCGCGCAAGGCGGAGGCCTTCGCGGAGCGGGTGCTGGAGCCGCAGACCCACTGGTCCGGCGACGACCGGATCCTGCTCGGCTACCGGGCTGCCAACTCCAAGATGACCCTGGCCGTCGGCGTCGACCACCAGATCGACACCGAGAACGACTACAGCCAGCGGATGTACGCCGACGAGGACACCGGCAAGATGGTCTACCGGGTGCAGGCCCGGCCCGGCGTCCCGCTCAAGGTCACCAAGACCGTCGCGTACCACACCTCCCGCGGGGTTCCGGTGCGCGAGCTGGTGGACCGGAGCCGGCGGACCCTGGACCGGGTACGGGAGCAGGGCGTGCCGCAGCAGTTCGTGGAGCAGCGGGAGTGGCTGGACGCCTTCTGGCGCCGGTCCGACGTCGAGGTGGCCGGGCAGCCCGAGCTGCAGCAGGCGATCCGCTGGAACCTGTTCCAGCTCGCCCAGGCGACCGCCCGGGCCGAGCAGGCCGGCGTTCCGGCCAAGGGTGTCACCGGGTCGGGCTACGGTGGCCATTACTTCTGGGACACCGAGATCTACGTCCTGCCGTTCCTGACCTACACCTCGCCGGGGATGGCGCGCAGCGCACTGCGGTTCCGCTACAACATGCTCGACGCCGGGCGTCGCCGGGCCCGGGACCTGACTCAGCGGGGTGCACTGTTCCCGTGGCGCACCATCAACGGTGAGGAGGCGTCGGCCTACTACGCGGCCGGTACGGCCCAGTACCACATCGACGCCGACATCTCCTACGCCCTGTGCAAGTACGTCGCCGCCACCGGTGACGACGAGTTCATGTGGCGCGAAGGCGTGGACATCCTGGTCGAGACCGCACGGATGTGGGCCGACCTCGGCTTCTGGCGCGAGGACGGCAGCCGCGTCTTCCACATCCACGGCGTGACCGGCCCGGACGAGTACACCACCGTGGTGAACGACAACCTGTTCACCAACGTGATGGCCCGGTTCAACCTGAGCAAGGCGGCCGAGGTCGTCCAGCAGATGGAGCTGTCCGCACCGGAGGCCTTCGAACGGATGGTGGGCCGGCTGGGTGTGACCAGCGAGGAGGTCGACGAATGGGCCGAGGTCGCCGACGCGATGGCGATCCCGTTCGACCCGCAGACCGGCATCCACCCGCAGGACTCGCTCTTCCTGGAGCGTGAGGTCTGGGACCTGGAGCGCACCCCGCAGTCCAAGCGGCCGCTGATGCTCTACTACCACCCGTTGGTGATCTACCGCTTCCAGGTGCTGAAGCAGGCAGACGTCGTGTTGGCGCTGTTCCTGCAGGGTGATCACTTCACCGAGGCGGAGAAGCGGGCCGACTTCGAGTACTACGACGCGATCACCACCGGTGACTCCACCCTGTCCGGGGTGGTGCAGTCGATCATCGCCGCGGAGGTGGGTTACCACGAGCTGGCGCTGCGGTACTTCACCAGCTCACTGTTCGTCGACCTCGTCGACCTGCACGGCAACACCTCCGACGGTGTGCACGTCGCCTCCACCGGCGGCGTGTGGAACGCGCTGGCGTACGGGTTCGGCGGGATGCGCGACTACAACGGGCAGATCACCTTCGACCCCCGGCTACCCGAGTCCTGGGAGTCGCTGACCTTCCGGGTCCTGCTGCAGGGCACCCGGGTCCGGGTGCACCTGACCGGCGACGCGATCGAGTTCACCGCCGAGGAGGGCAACGAGCCGGTCGTGGTGTCGGTCCGTGGCCGCGACCTGAAGGTGGGCGCCGCCGGCCCGGTCTCAGTGCCGCTGGCGGACCAGGGTCCGCGGATCGAAGCCGACATCTCGCTGGCCGCGCAACGCGGCGGTCGGCGCGAGGACGGCAGTCTGATCACCGCCACGGTGCCGGGGCTGTGACCGCCGGCTGACCGGTCCGGTGGCCGGGCGACGCGCCCCGGCTGCCGGAGGTCGGTCAGTTATGTGGTCCGTCGGACTCCAGTTCCGACGGGTCCTTGAGGTAGGTCTTGCGGGAGTAGATCGCCCGGTTGATCAGCCAGGTGATCGCCCACAGCACGATCCCGATCGCTATCAGCACTCCGGCGATACCGTACTGCTCGGGGTTGCGGCCGGTCCACGGTCCGACCAGGTAAGCGCAGCACAGGGCGCCCAGCACTGGGATCGCTGTCGGAGCGACGAAGTGCTTGTGCGATTGCGGGTCGCGGCGCAGGATCAGGCAGCAGATGTTCACCACCGTGAAGACGGCCAGCAGCAGCAGCGCCGTGGTGCCGCCCAGGCTGCTCACCCGGCCGACCACGGTGATCAGACCGAAGGCCAGCGCGGTGGTGAACAGGATCGACACCCACGGCGTCCGCCGGCCGGCGAGCACCTTGCCCAATACCGGCGGCAGCACCCGCTGCCTGGCCATCCCGTACAGCAGCCGGCTGGCCATCAGCATGTTGATCAACGCCGAGTTCGCCACGGCGAACATGCTGATCAGCGGGAAGATCTGGTCGATGGGCAGGTTCGGTGCGCCGGCCTGGACCACCTTGAGGAGTGGCGCCTCGCCCTGGCCGAGCTCACCAGCCGGCACCAGCGAGATGGCGGAGATGGATACCAGCACGTAGATCAGCCCGGTGATGCCGAGCCCGGTGAGCATGATCTTCGGAAAAACCTTCTCCGGGTCCTTGGTCTCCTCGGCCATGTTGACGGAGTCCTCGAACCCGACCATGGCGAAGAAGGCGAGCGACGTGGCTGCCGTCACAGCCAGGAAGATTCCCTTGTCCTCGGGCGTATCGAACATCACCACCCGGGAGAAGTCGGCCCGCCCCTGGGTGATCGCGAAGAAACCGACAAAGATCACGATCAGCAGCCCGGACAGCTCGATGCAGGTCAGCACCACGTTGGCGTACACACTCTCGGCGACGCCGCGGAGGTTGATCAGCGCCACCAGCGCCATGAACATCAGCGCCAGTACGGTGGTCAGGCCGTCGCTGACCTCGACCTCGCCGATGCCCATCCAGTCGGCGCGGACGACGTTGATCATGGCTTCGAAGTTGGCCGCGAAGGCGCGGGAGGCGGTCGAGGCCGAGGTGATGCCCGAACACATCACCGTGAAGGCGATCAAGAAGGTGACGAAGTGGATCCCGAATGCCTTGTGCGCATACAGCGCGGCACCCGCGGCCTGCGGGTACTTCGTCACCAGCTCCAGGTAGGAGAAAGCGGTCAGGGTGGCCACGACGAAAGCGACCAGGAACGGCAGCCAGACAACGCCGCCGACCTCCTTGGCCACCGTGCCGGTAACGGCGTAGATGCCGGTACCCAGGATGTCGCCGACGATGAACAGCAGCAGCAGCTTGGGCCCCATCACCCGCTTCAGCTCGGGCTGGTCGCTGTCCGATCTCTCTGCAGTCTGTAGGTGGGACATCCTCACTCCTTCGGGCTGACTGACTTCGACGCCGTTCTCAGTGGTGGTCTCACTGTGTACCACCGACCACCGTGCGACAAGACGACGCACCTGTAACCGTCGCGACCTCGACTCGACTAACCGTCGCGAGTTCGACTCGACTAACCGTCGCGAGTTCGACTCGACGGACAACGGCGCCGTGACCGCCCTCACGCTTGCTCGGGTTTGCGTCTGCTTGCAATTGCAAGCACACTGGATGCATGGCGAAGATGAAGGCACCACATCTGGGTGAGCAGCTGGGATCGTTGGGCGAGTTCATCGCAGCCCAGCGACGCGCGGCGGAGCTGTCGTTGCGTCAGCTGGCGGAGCAGACCGGGATCTCCAACCCGTACCTCAGCCAGATCGAACGCGGGCTGCGCAAGCCGTCGGCCGAGGTGCTGCAGCAGCTGTCGAAGGCGCTGCGGGTCTCGGCGGAGACGCTCTACGTTCGGGCCGGCATCTTGGACCCGACGGACCACCCGGCGACCACGGTCGAGATGGCCGTGCTGGCCGACCCGGCCATCACCGAGCGGCAGAAGCGTGTGCTGATCGACGTCTACGCCTCCTTCGTCAAGGAGAACGCAGACCTGTCCGAGCCGGCACCGACGGCTGCGGCGAAGCCGCGCCCCCGCCGTACCCCGGCCAAGAAGACCACCACCACCAAGAAGTGAGGACCACATGACCACCACTCGCAAGCAGACCCCGGCGCAGGCACGCAAGTCCGCGCTCGGATCAGACCTCACCCCGCTGTACGCAGTGGCCGGCCTGACCGATGCAGCCGTCACCACCGTACGCAGCACGCTCGCCCAGACCCAGGACAAGGCAGCCAAGCGCGCCTCCGACCTGCGCGCCAAGCCGGCTCAGCAGGCCGACGAGCTGGCGAGGCTGATCACCGCCCTGCCGGAGCAGCTGAAGTCGCTTCCGGAGCAGGTCAAGGGCCTCCCCGGCCAGACCCGCGCCCGGTTGGTCGACGTACAGAAGCAGGCCGAGTCCTACCTGGCTGAGGCGGGCAGCGCGTACGCCGACCTGGCCGGCCGCGGCAAACGTGCCGTGGACGACGCGCTGGTCACCGCTCGGAGACTGTCCACCAAGGCGGAGCAGAAAGCCGACGACGTCCAGTCCGACCTGGCCGACGCGGTCGACCCGGCGTTGGAGAAGGTGCAGGAGACGGTCACCACCGCTCGCCGGTCCACCACCGGCCGCTCGGCTACCGAGACCACCACCCCACGCAGTGCGGCCAAGGCGTCCGCCACCCGCAAGGCGAGTTCCGGCAGCAGCACCGCGAAGAAGGCGCCGGCCAGGAAGACCGCAGCCAAGAAGGCCGACTGACCGCCGTTGCTCCACCCACAAAACTGGCGCCTCACCCACGTTACTTCGTGGGTGAGGCGCCAGTTTCACACGTACACGTGGGAAACCAAGCACCCCTCAGCTGCGGTACACCACGACCCGGTCGCCGACCCGGACCTGGTTGAAGATCCAGCGGATGCCGGCGCGGTTGCGGATGTTGACGCAGCCGTGGCTGCAGCCGTTGTAGCCGCGGGCTGCGAAGTCGGCCGAGTAATGCACGGCCTGGCCGCCGCTGAAGAACATCGCATACGGCATCGGGGTGTGGTAGATGGACGAGACGTGGTGGCGGCTCTTCCACAGCACCGAGAACTTGCCCTCCCGGGTCCGCATGTTGGCGCAGCCGAACCGGGCGTCGTAGGTCCGTAGCACCTTGCCGGCCTTCATGTAGTACAGCTTGTCCCTGGTCTTGTCGACGCAGAGCGCGCGGCCGCTGACCATGCACCGTTTGTCGATGCCCTTCGGCTTACTGCTGATCTTGATCCGGCCGGTCTTGTCGACGAGCTTGGACCAGGTCTTCCGGTTCACCTTGCCGGTCGCCTTCAGGTCGTACTTCCGCTGGAACTTCTTGACGGCCTTGACGGTCATCGGGCCGTAGTAGGACGTCACATACTCCGACTTCAACACCTTGGCCTTGACCAGGCGCTGCTGCAGCGCCTTGACGTGCTTGGACGTCTGGCCCTTCTTGGGCGCGTGGTACGTCGACGAGACGTAGCTGGCCGCGGACGCGGTGGTGGCTACCGGTGCCGTACCGGTGCTGGCGCCGATCAGGGCGGTCATCATCGCCACGCCGAGCAACACCCTGACGAGTTTCTTCATCGCTGCTTCCCTCTACCTTTGCACTGGGTCGTGATGTCGTGATGATTACGGCGGGGAAGGGCCGATGGTTGCATTGCTGCGCCAATATATCGCTGCGCAGCTAGATCGCTGAGCCAAATATATCGGCGCTGACGACACAGCGCGGCCCCCGTCGCAGATCACTCCGGGTCTAAAAGCAGAGGAGGCGCCGGGGGCCGTGCTGATACACGCTGAGACGAGCGGCGGGTGCCAGATCAGTGCGCTGACGCGGGATCCGCCGCTCGATTGGCTCAGGAGTTCTTGGCGCGTGACCGGGTACGGGCGCGTTCGTTGCCCGACAGGACCACCTTGCGGATCCGGACGGCGTTCGGCGTGACCTCGATGCACTCGTCGCCGCGGCAGAACTCCAGCGCCTGCTCCATGCTCATGTTCTTGGGCGGGATCAACCGCTCGAGCTCGTCGCCGGTGGAGGAGCGTACGTTGGTGAGCTTCTTCTCCTTGGTCGGGTTGACGTCCATGTCGTCGGCCCGGGCGTTCTCGCCGACGATCATGCCCTCGTACACCTCGGTCGTCGGACCGACGAACATGGTGCCGCGCTCCTGCAGGTTGAACAGTGCGTACGAGGTGACGACGCCGGAGCGGTCGGCCACCAGCGATCCGGTCGGGCGGGTCCGCAGCTCACCGTGCCACGGCTCGTACGCCTCGAAGACGTGGTGCATCATGCCGGTGCCGCGGGTCTCGGTCAGGAACTCGGTCCTAAAGCCGATCAGGCCGCGGGCCGGGACCAGGTACTCCATCCGGACCCAGCCGGTGCCGTGGTTGACCATCTGCTCCAGCCGGCCGCGGCGCAGCCCCATCAGCTGGGTGACAACGCCGACGAAGTCCTCGGGTGCGTCGATGGTCAGCCGCTCGACCGGCTCGTGCACCTTGCCGTCGATCTCCCGGGTCACCACCTGGGGCTTACCGACGGTCAGCTCGTAGCCCTCCCGGCGCATCATCTCCACCAGGATGGCCAGCTGCAGCTCGCCGCGCCCCTGGACCTCCCAGGTGTCGGGTCGCTCGGTGTTGAAGACCCGGATGGAGACGTTACCGACCAGCTCGGCGTCCAGCCGGTTCTTCACCAGCCGCGCGGTCAGGTTCTTGCCCGACTTGCCGGCCAGCGGGGAGGTGTTGATGCCGATCGTCATCGAGATGCTTGGCTCGTCGACGGTGATCAGCGGCAGCGGCTTGGGGTTCTCCGGGTCCGACAGGGTCTCACCGATGGTGATGTCCGGGATCCCGGCGATGGCGACGATGTCGCCCGGTCGGGCCACCTCGGCCGGCACCCGGTCGAGTGCCTCGGTGATCAGCATCTCCGACAGCTTGATGTTCTGGATGCTGCCGTCCGCCTTGCACCAGGCGACGACCTGGTTGCGCCTCATCTCACCGGCGAAGATCCGGCACAGGGCCAGCCGGCCCAGGTACGGCGAGGCGTCCAGGTTGGTGACGTGAGCCTGGAGGACCGCCCCTTCCTCGTACTCGGGGGCGGGAATGTCGTTCAGGATGGTCGCGAACAGGGGGCCGAGGTCGTCAGAGTCCGGCATCTCGCCGTTGTCGGGGGCGTTCAGCGAGGCCCGGCCGGCCTTGGCGGACGCGTAGACGACCGGGAAGTCGAGGACGTCGACGTCGGCGTCGTCCAGCAGGTCGAGGAACAGTTCGTACGTCTCCTCCACCACCTCCTTGATCCGTGCGTCAGGACGGTCCACCTTGTTCACCACGACCACGATGGGGAGGTTCTTGGCCAGCGCCTTGCGCAGCACGAAGCGGGTCTGCGGCAGCGGGCCTTCGGAGGCGTCGACCAGCAGAAGCACGCCGTCGACCATCTCCAGGCCGCGCTCGACCTCGCCGCCGAAGTCGGCGTGACCAGGGGTGTCGATGATGTTGATGATGACGTTCTGGCCGTCGGGTGCGTGGTGCAGCACGGCGGTGTTCTTCGCGAGGATGGTGATGCCCTTCTCGCGTTCGAGGTCCATCGAGTCCATCACCCGGTTGTTGACGTCCTGGTTGGCACGGAAGGCGCCGGACTGCCACAGCATGGCGTCGACTAGCGTGGTCTTGCCGTGGTCGACGTGGGCGACGATCGCGACATTGCGCAGATCCGAACGTGTTGGCATGCGAAGTACTCCGTACGTATGGGGGGCTGCCGTCCTCGGCAGGGAACTGGGCGACAGCGCAGCCCTAAGAGTCTAGCCGCGTAGGTATACATCAGCGAAACCCGCGAGGCGGCGCCAACCGGTGCGCTGCCGGCGCACCAGCGGCGGCTCGCCGGGTAGCCGTGCCCCGGCTGCGACCAGTGAGCCACCCCGGCGGGTCCGTAGAGTGGACGCACGGCACCGGGACGAGGTGCCCCACCAAGGCACGGAGGACGTAGTGGCGGATTGGTTCAAGGACTCCTTCCGTCAGGAGTTCGACAAGCAGTCGGCGGTGATGGGCCGGTTCAACCTGGCCATCTTCGGCAAGACCGGCGTCGGGAAGTCGACCCTGATCAACGCCATCTTCGGCGAGGAGGTCGCCCGCACCGGCATCGGCGAGCCGGTCACCCGCGGCAGCCACCTGTACCTGGACAAGGTCGGCCACCTCGGGTTGATCGACACCCAAGGGCTGGAGATCGGCAAGGACGACAAGGAGATCATCTCTGACCTGAACAAGGCGGTCAGCCAGATGCGCAGAATGGAGCTGCATGAGCAGATCCACCTCGCCTGGTACTGCATCCGGGGGATGGACCGGCGCTTCGAGGAAACCGAGGCCGAGTTCATCAGACGGCTGGACGACCTGGGGCTCCCGGTGGTCGTGGTGCTGACCCAGGTGCCGATGCGCGAGGGTCACTACCACCCGGATGCGGTCATGCTGGCCGAGCAGATCGCCGCCAAGCGGCTGCCGATCGTCGGCGGTCGCCCCTTCCTCGCCTACGCCAAGTACGACCCGTTCACCGGCCAACGCCCGCACGGACTGCAGGAAGTCCTCGATGCCACCTTTCGCGTTGCCCCGGTCGGGGTGGAAGGGGCACTCATCGCGGCGCAGGAAATCGATCTCGCTCGGAAGGCCAAGGAGGCCCAAAAGCACATAACGGTCGCGGCGACCAGCGCTGCGGCGGCCGCGGCCAGTCCGATCCCGTTCTCCGACGCCGCGATGCTGATCCCGATCCAGCTGGCCATGATGGCTCGGATCTCGCAGATCTACAAGATCAAGTTCGACCGGGCCGCGCTGCTGGCGGTGGCATCCACCACCGCCGCCACCTCCGCCGGTCGCGCCACCTTCACCGGACTGCTGAAGATGGTCCCGGGAGCCGGGACACTCGCCGGCGGGATGATCGGTGCCGGGGTCGCCTCGAGCTTCACCTATGCGATGGGGCAGGCCTGGCTGGTCGTCTGTCAGCGGGTGGTGAAGGGCGGCTTCGGCGCGGTCGGCTCGGTCATCGACAACGAGCAGCTCCGGGACATGTTCACCGACGAGTTCAGGAAACGGCTCAAGCTTCGCCGGAGCGAGACCAAGACCGGCGGCTGAAGCCGAATCGGCGCAGCTACTGACAGCCGGTGACGTCGTCCCTTACCCTGGCGCCTTGACTACCATGCCGAAGATTGCGGACCTGCTGGCCGATGAGCCGCTTCACGACCAAGTGGTCTTCGAGACCAGACTCCAGCGTTACTGGCCGGACCTGCTGACCGCACTGTCTGGGGCCTATCCCGAGCACGCTCCGCAGATGGCGGCGCGGCTGGTCGAGATTGCCGCCGACAACTTCAAGCAGCGTCCGGCGGACCTCCGGTTGCTCGACCTGCGCCGGCACGCAGACCCGCACTGGTTCCAGCACCCGCAGATGCTCGGCTACGCCACCTACACCGACCTCTTCGCCGGCGACCTGCGCGGGGTGGCGGACCGGGTGGACTATCTCGCCGAGCTGGGCGTCAGCTACCTGCACCTGATGCCGTTGTTGAAGCCGCGCCCGGGCCAGAGTGACGGCGGCTACGCGGTCATGGACTACCGGGCGGTACGCGATGATCTGGGCACCATCGACGACCTCCGTGACCTGGCGACGGTACTCCGTGGCCGGGGCATCTCGCTCACCCTTGACCTGGTGCTCAACCATGTCGCCGCCGAGCACGTCTGGGCCCGCAACGCCCGCGCCGGTGACGACTTCTACCGCGGCTACTTCCACATGTTCGCCGACCGCGAGCTGCCGGACGCCTACGAGCGGTCGCTGCCGGAGGTGTTCCCCGACTTCGCTCCGGGCAACTTCACCTGGTCCGAAGAGGCGCAGGCCTGGGTGTGGACCACCTTCAACGAGTGGCAATGGGACCTGAACTGGCAGAACCCGGACGTCTTCTACGAGTTCGCCGACCTGGTCTGCTGGCTGGCGAACCTCGGCGTGGAGTGCATCCGGCTGGACGCCATCGCCTTCATGTTCAAGCGGATGGGGACCTCCTGCCAGAACCAGCCCGAGGTGCACTCGATCACCCAGGCGTTGCGTACGGTGGCCCGGATCGCGGCCCCGGCGCTGATCTTCAAGGCCGAGGCGATCGTCGGACCCACCGACCTGGTGCCGTACCTCGGTGTCGGCAAGCACGCCGGCAAGGTCAGTGACCTGGCGTACCAGAACTCGCTGATGGTGCAGATCTGGTCCGCGCTGGCCGCCAAGGACACCCGGCTGTTCTGCGCCGCGATGAACCGGTTCCCGGCCAAGCCCACGACCACCGCGTGGGGCACTTACCTCCGCTGCCATGACGACATCGGCTGGGCGATCGATGACGGCGACGCGGCCTCGGTCGGGCTGGAGGGCTGGGCTCACCGCAGCTTCCTGTCCGACTACTACGCCGGGGCGTACCCGATGAGCGACGCGCGGGGGATGGTCTTCCAGGAGAACCTGGCCACCGGCGACCGCCGGATCAGCGGCACCGCCGCCTCACTGGCCGGGATCGAGTCGGCCCTGAACTCCGGCGACGACCAGCACCTTGACCTGGCCCTGCGCCGGTTCCTGCTGGCACACCAGATCATGCTCGGCTTCGGCGGCCTGCCCTTGCTGTATATGGGTGATGAGTTCGCCCTGACCAACTTCTACGACTTCGTCGACAACCCCGACCATGCCGACGACAACCGGTGGGTGCACCGGCCGCCGATGCGGTGGGACGTGGCGGAGCGGCGCAATCAGCCGGGCACGGTGGAGCACCGGGTGTGGCATGCGCTACGGCACATGATCGCGGTGCGGGCCTCGCTGCCGGCGATGGACGCCTCGGTCGAGTCGGAGATCGCGGACCCGGTGAACCCGGCGGTGCTGGTGTTCCTGAGGCGGGCGCCCACCCAGACGTTGGTCGGGCTGTACAACGTGACGCCGAGCCGCCAGGCCCTGCCGCGCTGGACGGTGCCGCTGGCCGACGACGCGTGGGACGCGTTGACCGACGAGACGCCGCTCACCCCTGGCGAGACCTGGCTGGAGCCGTACCAGTGCCGCTGGCTGGTCCAGCAGACCTGACCGGCCTAGGTACGCTCGATCGGTGAACTCCTCGGCGGCCGGAGCCGATCCCCAGGTGGTGCTCGACGTGATCGAAGCGGCGGCCAATGACCTGGGCCTGGCGGCGACACG
>JAOPXN010000066.1 GCA_025965155.1 Propionibacteriaceae bacterium | reverse complement strand
AGTGTGACCTCGATCCGGCCTTCGTCGAACCGGGCCGCGAGGCCGTGCTGCCGCAGCATCTCCAGCACCATGGCCAGCTCGGGGTCGGCGGCGACGACGTTGGAGGTGTCGGCATGCCACACCTTCAGCTCGAGCATCCGTTCGGTGACCGCGTGCCAGACGTCGGTCTCGGTGAAGAAGACGATGCCGGCGGCGTCCGGGGCAGCGCGCAGCGCCGCGGTCGCGTCGAAATGGTCCTGGCAGTACTCCAGCACCAGGTAGCCGCGACGGCCGAGGTCGTCCAGCACCGCCGCCAGCGCGTCGTTGTCGGTCCGATCCGGCCAGGTCGCGGCCTCCGCAGCCAGCTCCACCTCAGCCTCGGCGACCAGCCGCCCGGTGAGCTCCTTCGCGGCCTCCTCGTCGTCCAGCTCGGCCCGGACGAAGTCGCCGACCTCCTCCAGCACGCCGGACCGGGGTAGGTAGCCGGCACGTACCACGAGGCGGGCGAAGTCACCGAGCTCTTTCAGCGTCTGGTCTTTGCGGAGGGCCACACGCTTACTCTAGTTCCGGCCGGCCGGACCTCGCCTCCTGCAGCTCGTCGATCTCCGGTACGAAAGCCACGACCCCGCGGCGCATCGCCTGCACTGCCTGCCGCGCCGTCTTCCGCAGCTGGCCGGGGCCGGCGGCGTCGGCGATCTGGTCGGCGAAGTCGAGCACCTGGCGTACCCAGCGGACGAAGTCGCCGGCCGTGAGCCCGCTGTCGGCCAGCACCACGGACAACGGACGCCCCGCCGCCCAGCCGAAGGCAGCCTCGCTGAAGCCGATGTCGGGCTCGGGCCCACGATCCAGCCGGGCGTCGCGCTCCACCAGGGACACCTCCCGCCAGATCCGGCGAAGCTGCACCATGGCCGCCTCGCTGGCCGCATCCGGCATCCGCGGCCGTCGAGCCCCGTCGTCGCTGCGCCGGGACTCGTACACCAGCGACGACAGCACGGCGGCCAGCTGGGGGGCGGTCAGGTTGTCGAACACCCCGGCCCGGATGGACTCGGCCGCCACCAGGTCCAGCTCGGCGTAGATCCGGGACAGCATCCGGCCGTCGTCGGTGACCTCGCTGCCGCCCTCCCCACCGAGATAGCCGAGCGACTCGAGCACGCTCACGATCTTGTCGAAGTGGTTGGCGATGGTGTTGGTCCGAGTCGCCACCCGCGCTTGGATCCGGGCGTTCTCCCGTTCCAGCCGGATCGCCCGCTCCGCCCACCGGGCATGATCCTCCCGGTCCGGGCAGTCGTGGCACGGATGCCGTCGCAGCTCGTCCCGGGCTGCGGCAACCTGCTCCACGAGGTCGCCGTCGACCACGCTGGAGCGGTACCGGGTCGGGTCGAGGTCGATGGTGGCCAGCTTGGACCTGAAGGCGGCAGCCAGGTTCCGGCGGGAGGCCGGCTCCTTGGCATTGAAGTGCTTCGGCACCTTCATCCGGGACGCGACGACCGGCGGGGTCGGGAAGTCGACCAGGCTCAACCGGCGGACATGCCGGTCCTCGGTCAGCACCAGCGGTCGGGGGCCGTCCCGGTCACTTCGCACATCGGGGTCGATCACCACCACCCATCCCCGGGTCTTGCCGCTGGGCACCCGGATGATGTCGCCCGGCTTGAGAGTCAACAGCGTCTGCAGCGCTTCGGCTCGCCGGTCGGCCCGCTGTTCCCGGGCCAGTGCGGCTTCCAGCTCGGAGATCTGTTCCCGGAGCCGGGCGTACTCCCTGAAGTCGCCGCGTTCGCACTGCGCGGCGGCCAGGTAGCCCTCGATCGCCTCGGTGTTCTTGGCCAGCGTGCGGGCAAAGCCGACCACCGACTTGTCGGACTGGAACTGGGCGAAGGACTGCTCGAGCAGGGTACGCGCGCGGTCCCGGCCGACGCTACCGACCAGGTTCACCGCCATGTTGTAGGTCGGGGCGAACGAGGACCTCAACGGGTAGGTACGCCGCGACGCCAGCCCGGCGACCGCACGCGGATCGAGGCCCGGCTGCCAGAGCACCACTGCGTGGCCCTCCACGTCTATCCCGCGCCGACCGGCGCGCCCGGTGAGCTGGGTGTACTCACCCGGGGTGATGTCGGCGTGGGTCTCCCCGTTGTACTTGACCAGCTTCTCTAAAACCACGCTGCGGGCCGGCATGTTGATCCCCAGGGCCAGCGTCTCGGTCGCGAACACCACCTTGATCAGACCACGGACGAAGGCCTCCTCGACCGCCTCCTTGAAGGCGGGCAGCATCCCGGCGTGGTGCGCCGCCACGCCGCGGACCAGCCCCTCCAAGAACATGTCGTAGCCGAGCACCCGCCGGTCGGCCTCGCTCAACCCGGCGACGTGCCGGGCAGCGATGGCGCCGATCTCCTGCCGCTCCGCCGCGTTGGTCAACCGGATCCCCGACGACAGCAGCTGTCGTACGGCCGCGTCGCAGCCGACCCGGGAGAAGATGAAGACGATCGCCGGCAGCAGGCCGTCCCGGTCCAGCGCCTCCACCACGTCATACCGTGACGGCACCACCAGGGACCGGGGCCCGTCACCGCCGCCCTCGTACCGGGAGCGGTGCGCGGCCCCGCCGTACGAGCCGCTGCCGTAGCTGACGGAGCGCTTGCCCTTGCCGCCGCGGCCGCGCGGTCGGCGCGAGTCGTCCCGGACATGCTTGGACTCCTCCCGGGCGATCCGCACCAGTGCGGGGTTGACGTCCGACTTCGCCTTGCTCGGCGCCTCCAGTGCGGTCGGGGCCACGTCGGCGAACAGGTCGTAGAGGTTCTTGCCCACCAGGACGTGCTGGAACAGCGGCACCGGCCGTCGTTCCGAGACGACCACCGCCATCTCGCCGCGAACCTCCGACAGCCAGTCGCCGAACTCCTCGGCGTTGCTCACGGTGGCCGAGAGGGCCACCACCTGGACGGAGTCGGCCAGGCCGATGATGACCTCTTCCCAGACTGCGCCGCGGAACCGGTCAGCCAGGTAGTGCACCTCGTCCATCACCACGTAGCCGAGGTTCATCAGGGTCGGCGAGTTGGCGTAGATCATGTTCCGCAGCACCTCGGTGGTCATCACCACGACCGGCGCCTCGGGGTTGATCGAGGAGTCGCCGGTCAGCAGGCCGACCGAGGCCTGGCCGTACCGGCGGACCAGGTCCGCATACTTCTGGTTGGACAGCGCCTTGATCGGCGTCGTGTAGAAAGCCTTCCGCCCCTGCTCCAGCGCCAGGTGCACAGCGAACTCACCGACGATCGTCTTGCCGGCGCCGGTGGGTGCGGCGACCAGGACCCCCGACCCCGCCTCGACGTAGGCACACGCTTCCCGCTGGTAGTCGTCGAAGGCGAAACCGTAGGTATCGGCGAAAGCGGTGAGCTCGGGGCTCATCTGGTTGCTGCGAAATCGCGCGTACGCCTCCGCCGGACTCGGCTCTGAATCGGGATCGAGAATCGGGTTGGCCATGATGGCCACCAAGTTACCCGGTGAGCCGTACCCTCAGTCGGGCGGCGCGAGCACGGGAAGGGCGCCGGGCACCGAGGTGATCCGCAGCGGCGCCGCACCGATCATCTCCCCGTCGCCGAAGCCGACCAGTCCTGGGCCGTCGACCAGGATCTCCCGCGCGCGGAGCTGCTCCACGCAGCCGTCCCGGGCGAACCGGCCGGAGTACATCTGCGGCAGCAGCCGGAGCAGCTTGACCAGACCCACCGGGTGGATGATCGTCACGTCCAGCAGCCCATCGGTGGGGTCGGCCTGCGGGCAGACCCGCATGCCACCGCCGTAGGACGACGTGTTGCCGACCGCGACCAGCATCGCCTCCAGCTCACGTACCTCGCCGTCGATGGTCAGCCGGTACTGCAGTGGGGAGAACACCCGCAGCTCGGCCATCGTGGCCAGCGGATAGCGCATCGAACCCTTGGGCCAGGGCATCTCGTTCGCCCGCCGGTTGACCAGCGCATCGAATCCGGTCGCCATCACCGCGCCGATGTAGCGCCCGTGCGCCTTCGCCAGGTCGATGTGCCGGACGTGGCCGGCGGCGATGGTGGTGGCGGCCGCCAACGGGTCGTCGGGGCTCAGGCCGACGCCTCGGCACAGGTCGTTCCCGGTGCCGGCCGGGATCATCCCGAGCACCGTGTCGCCCCCGAGCAGCCGCTGCCGGGCGCAGCTATTCACTCCGAGATGCATCATGCCGTCACCGCCCATGACGGCCAGGATGTCGGACGAGGCGACCGCGTACTCGGTCATTGCCTCGGCCTCAGCGAAGTCACGGCTGAGCAGGATCTCGAGCTCGTGACCGGAGTCGCGAAGCCGCCCGGCTACCTGCGGCAGCCACTCCTGGGCGCGTCCCTTGCCCGCCGAGGGGTTGACGACCAAGGTGATGCGGGCCGTCACCTGTCGTCTTTGTCGAAGCCCATGGCCCCGCCAATGGTCTGGTCGTCGCCGTCGGAGCTGCTGAGCTCGCGCAGGGCCTTGTCCTCGGACACGCTGTCACGGATCAGCACGTCCTCACCGGCCGCGATCCGCCGCTCCTTGCGTCGGTCCAGGATGTGCGCGATGGCCTCAGCCGCGAGGAACAGCAGCGTCATTGGGGCGGCCAGGGCCAGCATGGAGAACGGGTCGGTGGACGGGGTCGCCACAGCCCCGAAGACGAAGGTGCCGAAGATGACGTAGACCCGGTACTTGCTCAGGTGCCGGGCCTTGATGACGCCCAAGATGTTCAGCATCAACACGACGAGCGGGATCAAGAACGCGATCCCGAAGACCACCATGATCCGGAGCAGGAACGACAGGAACTGCGTGATGTCCTGCATGTTGGTGATGCCGTCCTGGGTGAATCCCAGCAGCACCGAGATCCCCTTCGGCATCACGATGTAGCCCACCGCAACACCGGCGAAGAACAGCGGGGTTGCCGCCGAGATGAAGATGACCGCCCACTTCTTCTCCTTGGCCAGCAGCCCGGGGACGATGAACGCCCATAGCTGGTAGAGCCAGATCGGGGCAGTCAGCAACATGCCGCCGACCATGGCGATCTTCAGCGACAAGGTGAACGGTGAGGTGATGCCCTGGTTGACCAGGGTGGTCACCGACTCGGGCTTCCTGGCCTTGAGGTCGGCGATCGCCACGTCGTACGGATGGCGCAGCACGGCGAACAGCTCGTCCATGAAGAACGAGCACGCGATCATGCCGACGATGATCGCGACAGCGGCGACGACGAGCCGGTAACGCAGTTCGCGCAGGTGCTCGAACAGCGACATCGACCCGTCCGGAGGGACCGGCGGCGGTTTCAGCCAAGCGAAGCTGAGACGAACCGGCCGTCCGAGGACAGTCAGAGCCACGTCAGGTGAGGTTCGTCAGACGTCTTTGCGTACGTCAGAAGTGTTGGGATCCTGCCGGATGCCCTGGGCGGGAGGCTGCTGCGGCCACTCGTTACCGGCAGCATCAATCGGACGATCGTCCCGGTGAGGCTCGACCTGACGGTCGTTGCGCACCTGCGGGGCGGAGCGGTCCACGTCCTTGCCGGACTCGTCCTTGGCGGCGAGACCCTTGGTCTCTTCCTTGAACTCCTTGAGTGCACGGCCAGTGCTCTTGCCCAGGCCGGCCAGGCGCGAACCGCCGAAGAGCAGCAGCACTACGGCCAAGATGATCAGCAGCTCGGGCACACCGAGCCCGAACATTGCCAGCGCAGTCATGATTTCCTCTTTTCCGACGTGGCGACTGCCACGTCGTTCTCATCTTACGTCGTACCAGCTGGGATCGTCTGACGCACGAACGGTGCGCGGGCTGTGCGCCGGGTCCACGCCCAGCGCCATCTGCGGAACGTCGATCTGGGCGACCAGCTCGGCGAGCTGTTCGGCCTGACGGCCCAGCACGACCACCTCGCTGGCCACGTCGGACGCCTTGTGCGCCAGCCACACGCCGTAGCTGATCACCATCACCAGCCCGGCGAGCGCGATCGCGCCGAAGATGAGGACCCAGATCACGCCGAGCAGCCTAGCCGAGGATGCGGCCTACCCGAACAGGGCCCGGTACTGCGCCAGCGCCTCCCTGGCGGCCTCCGCGGCCGAGTCGCCCGCGCCGGCCGGCGCCACCACCCGGGCTCTGCCACCCAGCCGCAGCAGCAGTCCGCGCAGCCAGGCGGGGTCAGTGACCCGGAGGGAGACCGTCAACCCTCCATCCGGGTGCGCGCTGACGGCCTCGGTCGGGTAGTACTCCCCCACCCAGGCGGCCTCGGGTTGCAGGTCCAGCGTGACCAGCGGGGAGTCCCGGAGCGTCTCGAACCAGCCATGGGACAGGTCCTTCAGCACCACGTCGTGCGGTGCAACGTCGACGTCGGTGACCTCGACGGCGGCTATCCGATCCAGCCGGAAGGTACGCAGCGCGGTCGCGGAGTAGCACCAGGCGTCCAGGTAGCCGTACCCCTCGAGAACGAAGACCCGGAGCGGGTCCACCATCCGCCGGGTGGTCTCGGCCCGCGAGGCCACGTCGTAGGTCAGATCGAGCCGCTTGTGGTGCAGCAGCCCCTCGTTGACCCGGGCCTGTACCTCGTCCCGGGCTGCGGTGACGGTGACCGAGACCTGGTCGCCGGCCGCGGTGTCTCCCGCCGCGGCCTCCAGCTTGACCAGGGCGCGGTCGATCGCGTCCCGCTCGCCGGGACCGGCCACCTCCCGCAGGGTCCGTAGCGCCAGCACCAGCGCAAGCGCTTCGTCCGCGGCCAGCCGCAGCGGTCGGGTCAGGTAGTCGGCGTTGCTGAGATGGATGACGCCCTCACCGTCCACGGCGTCCATGTCGATGTCGATCATGTCCCCGGGCGTGAGCCCGGGCAGGCCGCACATCCACAGCACGCTCAGGTCGTCGCGCAGCGTCTTGGTGGTGATCCCGAAGGCGGCCGCCACATCGCTCATCGCGGCGCCGTCGTGCTCACGGAGGTACGGCACCAGGCTCAGCAGCCGGCGGACCTGCGCCTGGGAGGTCACGAGACCAGCTCCGGCTCTGTGGTGGCCGCCACCCGCTCCAGCGTGGTGATGACGGCGTCCCGCATCTCCGGCGGGTCCAGCACGATCACGTCGGCGGCGTACCGGGTGACCTCCTCCGCCATCGTCCACAGATCGCTGTAGCCCACCTTCACCACCTCGAAGCCGACCGGCAGGGCAACCGAGGAGGTGGTCAGCTCGCCGCGCCGGCGCAGGGTCGGCGCCTTCCCCGGCAGGATCGCCACGATGGCCTCGGCGGTGGGCTCCTTGGGCGCAAGGGACCGGGCCAGCGAGCGCAGGTCGAGGTCCTCCGGTACGGCGAAGGCGCCCGGCCTGGAGATCCGTTTCGGCAGGTCGGTGATCCTGGACAGCTTGAACATCCGGGTGGCGTCCCGGTCGGTGTCCCGGCCGATGACGTACCAGCGACCCTTGGAGGAGGTGATCCCCCACGGCTCCAGCGTCCGGGTGGCGCCCTCCCGGTAGGTGAACGAGACCCTTGTACGGTCAAGGACCGCGTGCCACAGCGGTTCGAACGCCGGCTCGGTGGCCGAGACCGACGGCTCCAGAGAGGCGAGCTGGGAGGCGTCCGGTTCGACGCCCGCCGCCCTTAGCTTGGCTATGGCGCTCATCGTCGACTCGGCCATGCTGGCGTGCTGCCAGACGCGGGCCGCCACTCCGACCACCGATGCCTCCTCGGCGTCCAGGTCGATGGCCGGCAGCTCGAACTCCGAGGGCAGGATCCGGTAGCCGGGCTCGTCGTCGAACATCGGGTCGAAGCTGCCGACCTCGATCGGTACACCGAGCGCACGCAGCTCGTCCTTGTCCCGTTCGAAGGTGCGCTCGAACGCCGCGTCGCTGAGGTCGTGGTAGCCCTCCACCGCTTCGCGGATCCGGCTCTTGGGGAGGTAGCGACCCGACACCAGGAGGCAGATAGTGAGGTTGAGAATCCGCTCCGTCTTGCGAGGTGCCATGCTTGACTTCCGCTTCTCCTGACTCGTGGTCGTTGAAGCACGCTACCAGCCGAGGAGAGGCGATCCACCCGAACTCCCCCGCCGGTAGGTACGCTCCGAGCCCGACCGGGGACCTGCATCTGGGCAACCTGCGTACCGCACTGCTGGCGTGGTTGTTCGCTCGGGCAAGCGGTCGCGCGTTCCGGCTCCGGGTGGAGGACCTCGACGCCGCCAGGGTACGCCCCGGAATGGCCGAGCGGCAGCAGCAGGATCTGGCCGCGCTCGGGCTGACCTTCGACGGCGAGCCGATGGTCCAGTCCGAGCGCTCGGCGGCGTACCGGCAAGCATTGGCGAGGCTGGCCGACCGGACCTACGAGTGCTTCTGCAGCCGACGCGAGATCGCCGAGGCGACGCTGGCGCCGCACGGCGCGCCGCGCTCCTATCCCGGCACGTGCCGCGCGCTGACCGGCTCCGAACGGGACCGGCGACGGCAGACCCGTACCCCGGCGCTGCGGGTCCGGGCGGACGGAGCCGTGCAGACGGTGCTGGACGAGCTCCGCGGCCGGGTGACGCGCCCGGTCGACGACTTTGTGGTCCAGCGCAACGACGGGGTCACCGCGTACATGCTCGCCGTGGTGGTGGACGACGCCGCGATGGGTGTGGACCAAGTGGTACGCGGCGACGACCTGCTGGCCGCCGCTCCGGACCAGGCCTGGCTGGCTACCGTCCTCGGACTGCCGGTTCCCGCCTACGCTCACGTGCCGCTGGTGCTGAACGCCGCTGGCGGACGGCTGGCCAAGCGCGACGGCGCTGTCACGCTGACCGACCTCACGGCGGCGGGCATCGGCAGCGGCGCCGTGCTCGGCATGCTGGCGACCTCGCTGGGACTGGCAGCACCCGGCGAGCCGGTGACGGTTGAGCTGCTGCTGGAACGGTTCGACCCGAGCCTGCTGCCCACCGACCCTTGGCTCTGGGATCCCAGAAACGGCGCGCCCGCACAGCCGGGCGTATGACGAACCCAGCCTGGCTACTCGGCTGGAAAATGGTCTTCGCTCGGCCTCTGGAAGTCATCCGGCAGGAACGGGTTAGGGTCTGGACGTGATCATCTGGGCCGAGGGCGAGGTGACCCGGATCCGGGCCCACTGGGCCGGCGCCGTGGAGGTGATGGCGCGCCGCGACGACGACTCCGAGTGTCGCGCGCTGGTCTACACCGACCTGATGACCGCCCCCGAGGTCGGGGACCGGCTGCTGATGAACGTGGCCGCGCTGGACCGGGGCCTCGGTACCGGCGGGTACGCGCTGGTAGTGGCGGTGCTGGGACCCGACGGGCACCTCAAGGGCCAACCCGACCGACCACGCGGGCATCTGGTGAAGTCGCGCTACTCCCCGTTGCAGACGATGGTGGCCGGCGCCGACGAGCAGGGCTCGCCGTTCCACGACCTGCTGGCCGATGCGGACAGTATCGACGGACTGCCGGTGGTGGTCGCGGACCTCCATTCCGCGCTGCCGGCAATCCTGGCTGCGGTGCACCACGACCGCCCAGGCACCCGGGTCGTGTATCTGATGAGTGACCACGGCGCACTGCCGATCGCGTTCTCCCGCACGGTGGCCCAGCTCCGCGACGCCGGACAGCTGGCCGCGACCGTGACGGTCGGGCAGGCCTTCGGCGGTGACCTGGAGGCTGTCACGGTGCACTCGGGTCTGCTGGCCGCCCGGCTGGCCTTGGCGGCGGACCTGGTGGTGCTCACCCAGGGTCCGGGCAACCTCGGCACCGGCACCCGATGGGGCTTCTCCGGGGTAGCGACCGGTGAGGCCGTCAACGCCACGGCCACGCTCGGCGGACGGGCTGTCGGCTCCCTCCGGATCTCCGGGGCGGACCAGCGTCCTCGTCACGTCGGGGTGTCACACCACAGCTTGACGGCCTATGGCCGGGTGGCGTTGCAGCCGGCGGATCTGGCCGTGCCGGTGCTGGCCGATGCGGCACGGCTGAGCGGGATCGACGGACTGGACCGGGTCGTCGCGTTGGCCGACCAGGTCGACAGGGCGGTGGCCACGCTGTCCAGACACCGGCTGGTGCGGATCGAGCTGGACGGCCTCGACCAGGCACTGCTCGACACCCCGGTAGGGCTGTCCACCATGGGCCGCGGTCTGAGCCAGGACCCGGCCTACTTCCTCGCCGCCGCGGCCAGCGGGCGGCTGGCCGCGCGGATGCTCACCCCGACCGGGGGTACCGAGTGATTCAGCGCCCGCCAATCGGCCGTCTGATGGTGCCCGTTCCAGAAATCTGACCCTCATCGCTGTACCGATGCGCGACACACCGTCCATCCGAGGTCGGCATCGTGGTGAGGGGCCTCTTTATGGAATCAGCTGACCGAGCCCGGGCTACCCCCCGGCGAAGCCGGTCTACTGGGCTGGTTGCGTGAAAAGCAGGTCGACCACCATCACCAGCGTCTCGCCCTTGTCGACCTTCGGGGTGGCGTTGCCGTCCGGATAGCCGTCGGCCGGTGGGATGACCAGCAGGACCCGGCTGCCGACGGGCTGGTTGACCAGGCCCTTCTGCATCCCGGGCAGCAGCCCGTCGAGCTGATGCATGGCGGGCTTGCTGGTGTATGACTCCTCCAGCACCTTGCCGTCGGACCAGCGGACCCAGCTGTAGTTGAACGTAATGGTGTCGGTCGGGCCGAGCTTGGCGCCCTTGCCCTTGATCAGCGGCTGGACCTGCAACGAGGTCGGGGGCTTGGTCTTCGGCACAGTGATCTTCGGAGCCTTCCCGGTGCCGGCATCGGTCACCGTCGGCAGCCCGGCCTTGGGGGTCACCTTGGTCCCGGAGGGGCCGGGCAGCTGGACCGTCACCACGTCGACCACGAAGATCAGCGAGTCGCCAACCTCGATGCCGGCCTGCGGGCTGCCGCCCGAGGCGTCGTAGCCGTCCGACCCCGGCATCCCGATCAGCACCCGGCTGCCCTGCCGCTGGCCCACCAGGCCCTTGCTGAATCCCGGTACCACCTGGTCCAGGTTGAAGGCGATGGGCGCACCGCGGCTGAACGAGTCGTCGAACTTCTTTCCGGTCCGGCCGTTCACGCCGTAGTAGTTCACCTCGACGGTCTGGCCGGCCTTGATGGTGGCGCCGTTCGAGCTCTTCAGCACCTTGGTTCTGGTCTTGTCGATGCCCCACGGCGTCTTCACCGTGACCTTCGGCTCCTTGCCGTAGTCACCGGTGACCTTGACCGCATCAAGGTTCGTCGACGCCGGAGCCTTGGTCGGCTTGGCGCTCGGGCTTGCTGGCGCCGACGCCGCCGGGGTGCTCGAGCCGGATGCGGCCGGCGAGGCGGTCGGTGTCGAGGAGTCGCTACTGTCACCGCACGCTCCCAGCGTCAGTAGGGCAGACGAGAGGCCGGCGGCAATCACAAGCTTCGCAGAAGATGAACGCACCGCAGCACCTTACAGGCCCCGACCAACCAGCGAGCCGGCTCGAAGCCTCCGACGAGGCCCCTTCGCGGGGCGTGACGCACCGAGCGAAATCCTTGGGCCAGCGGCGGCCCATGGTCAGGACGGAACGCGACGCATGCTCGCGATCAACCGGTCCACCCGCTCATCGGTCGCCACGAAGGGGTCCTTGCAGAGCACTGTCCGTTGCGCCTGGTCGTTCAGCTTGAGGTGCACCCAGTCCACGGTGTAGTCGCTGCGGGCATCCTGCGCGGCCTTGATGAACTCGCCCCGGAGCCGGGCCCGGGTGGTCTGCGGCGGTACGGACTTCGCCCGGAAGATCGCCGGGTCGGTCGTCACCCGGGCGGCCCCGCCACGCTTCTCCAGCAACGAAAACAGCCCGCGGGTACGCCGGATGTCGTGGTAGGCCAGGTCCAGCTGGGCGATTCGAGCATCTGCCATCGAGAGGTTGTGCCTGACCGAGTAGCGGTCCAGCAGCTTGTACTTGATCGCCCAGTCAATCTCGGTGTCGATCAGTCCCAGCTTGTCCTCGGCGACCGCACGGAGGGTCCGCTCCCACAGGTCGAGGATCTTGTCGATCGTCGGGGTGCCGAGGCCCTCCCGCCGGACGAACTCCGACACCTTGTCGTAGTACTCGGTCTGCAGCTCCAGCGCGGACACGCGACGGCCGTTGGCGAGCGACACCTTGACCTGGCCGGTCCGGTCGCGGGACATGTCCCGGATGGCTCGGATCGGGTTCTCCAGGGTGAAGTCGCGCATCCCGGTCCCTGCCTCGATCAGCCGCAGCACCAGCTCGGCGCTGCCGACCTTCAACAAGGTGGTGGTCTCGCTCATGTTGGAGTCGCCGACGATGACGTGCAGCCGGCGGTAGCGTTCCGGGTCGGCGTGCGGCTCGTCGCGGGTGTTGATGATCGGACGGCTCCGGGTTGTCGCCGACGAGACGCTCTCCCAGATGTGCTCGGCTCGCTGGCTGACGCTGTACTCGGCCCCGCGCGCGGTGTGCAGGACCTTGCCGGCGCCGCAGATGAGCTGTCGCGAGACCAGGAACGGCACCAGGATGTCGGTGATCTTGGAGAAGTCCCCGACCCGGGAGATCAGGTAGTTCTCGTGGCAGCCGTAGGAGTTGCCGTGGCTGTCGGTGTTGTTCTTGAACAGGTAGATGTCGCCGCTGATGCCTTCACTGAGCAGCCGCTGCTCGGCGTCGACGATCAGGTCCTCCAGGATCCGTTCGCCGGCCCGGTCATGGTTGATCAGCTGGACCAGGTCGTCGCACTCGGCCGTGGCGTACTCGGGGTGGGAACCGACGTCGAGATAGATCCGGGAACCGTTACGCAGGAACACGTTGCTGCTGCGGCCCCAGGTGACCACCCGCCGGAAGAGGTAGCGCGCCACCTCGTCGGGAGTCAGCCGACGGGTTCCCCCGGAGGTGCAGGCCACGCCGTACTCGGTCTCGATGCCGTAGATCCGACGGTCCATTCCCCACCTCGTTCTCGCATTCCACCCCACCCGAGCGGGCGTCGTGGTTAGTCTCCCCGGCTGGTCAAATCGAGCAGCGCGCCCAGTTCCTCGCGGGTCAGGTCGCGCAGTGTCCCCACGGCCAAGTTCCCCAGCCGCACCGGCCCGATCCCGATCCGGGACAGCCGGCGGACGGGATGCCCGACTGCTTCCATCGTACGGCGGACGATCCGGTTCCGACCTTCGGTCAATGTGATCCGCACCATGCTGCGGTCGCCGCTGACCGAGACCAGCTTGACCGCGGTTGGGGTGATCGGCCCGTCCTCGAGGGTGATACCCGACTTCAGTCGCTTGAGCGTAGCCGGGCTAATGACTCCGCTGACCTCCGCCAGGTACGTCTTCGGAACCTCGAAGGACGGGTGGGCCAGCTTGTGCGCGAAGTCGCCGTCGTTGGTGAGAATCAACAGCCCCTCGGTGTCGGTGTCCAGCCGGCCGACGTGGAACAGCCGGTCCTTGCGCCCGACCAGGTACTCGGCCAGAGTCGGCCGCCCCTCCGGGTCGTCCATGGTCGAGACCACGCCCCGCGGCTTGTTGAAGACCGCGTACACGTGGCGCCGGGGCGGCGGGATCCGGGACCCGTCGACCCGGACCACATCCCGTTCCGGGTCGACCCGCACCCCCTGCTCGGTGACAACTTTGCCGTTCACCTCGACCCGGCCTTCGTCGATCAGGATCTCACTGGCCCGGCGGGAGGCGATGCCCGCTGCCGCAAGCACCTTCTGCAGCCGGACGCCGCCCTCGTCTTCGGACGGTCTTGTCATCGTTGCCCCTCAATCGGTTGTTCTGGGTCGCCCGCTTGTTCTGGGTCGCCCGGTTTTTCTGGTTCGTTCGGTTCGTGAAGTTCGGGCTGGGCCGCGGTCTCGGCGGCGGCAAGCTGGCTCAGCTCGGCCTCCAGCTCGGCCACCTCTGGCAGGTGCGGCGCCAGGTCGGGCAGGTCGTCCAGCGAGGCCAGACCCATCCGTTCCAGGAAGTAGTTGGTGGTGCGGAACAGGGCCGCGCCGGAGTCGACGTCGGTTCCAGCCTCCTCCAGCAGCCCGCGAGCCAGCAGCGTACGGATCACCCCGTCGACGTTGACCCCGCGGACAGCCGAGACGCGGGCCCGGGAGATCGGCTGCTGGTACGCGATCACGGCCAGGGTCTCCAGCGCCGCCGGCGACAGTTTGGACTGTTGACCCTCCAGTACGAAAGCCGCGATCACGTCGGCGTGCTCTTCGCGGGTGTAGTAGCGCCATCCACCACCAAGGTGCCGCAGCTCGAACCCGCGCCCGGTCTCGTCGTAGAAGGCGACCAGCTCCGTCAGGGCCTCGGCCACTGTGGAGATGGGCACGTCGAGCGCCTGCGCCAGCGTGGTCTCGTTGACCGGCTCGTCGGCGAGCAGCAGCAGTGCCTCCAACGCGCCGGAGATGTCGGCGGCCGAACGCAGCTCGAAGAGGGCATCCGGAGCGGAACCGGCGGCGGTGTCCGTCGACTCGGGCTGACCCAGGCGGGGGTTGGTCTCAGTCACTGGGGAGTTCCTCGGTTCTTCGGTCGTCCGGAGCTGCCGCACCGGGCGGTGTACCGGGTGCGCCCGCACCGGCGGGGGCGTCGAACTCGTCGGAGATGGTTAGCTCGCCGTCGTCCGACCCGGTCCATCGGATGGTCAGCTCGCCCAGCGGTGTCAGCTGCTCGAAGGCGACAGCGCCTTCACGGAAGAGCTCCAGCAGGGCCAGGAACCGGCAGACGGTGGTGACCCGGTCCGGTGAGTCGCCGGTCAGCGCCCGGAATGTCGTCGACCGGACCCGCCGCAGTCGGTCGACGATGAGCGCAGCCTCGTCCCGGACGTTGACGGCGGATGCGTGCAGGTGGGCCAGTGACAAGACGTCGGCCTGCTTGGGGGCCATTGCCTTCGCGGCCAGGGCGGCGAACCGCTCAGGCGTGATGGTGAAGGTCACCTCCGGCAGCAGGGCGGCGAAGCGTGCCTCCATTCCTGCCGTGCGCGGGTAGCGCCGGGCCTGTGTCTCCAGTCGATCCGCGAGGTAGGCCGCGACCTGCTTGAAGGCGCGGTACTGCAGCAGCCGGGCAAAGAGGAGGTCGCGGGCCTCCAGCAGAGCCAGGTCCTCCGGGTCGTCCACCTCACCGGAGGGGATCAGCCGAGCAGCTTTGAGGTCGAGCAGGGTCGCTGCGACGAGCACGAACTGGCTGGTCTGCTCCAGGTCCCAGGTCTCCCCCGCCGCCTTGATGTGGGCGATGAACTCGACGGTCACCTTGGACAGGGCGACCTCGGTGATGTCCATCTTGTGCCGTGAGATCAGCTGCAGCAGCAGGTCGAAAGGACCCTCGAAGTTGACCAGGTGCACCTGGAACTGTCCGCCCCGCTCGGCCTCGCCGAGTCGGGCCGGATTCTCAGGTGCCTTGGGGGTGTGGTCGAGGTCTGGTACGACGCTCACGGCTGGGACAACCGCCGGATCAGCTCGGAGTCGGCTCCATGGTCGGCCAGGTCGGCCATGGCCGCAGCGATAGCCTCCCGGACGATCCGGCCCCGGTCCACCGCCATCCCGTGCTCGGCCCGCAGCGTAAGCCTGGCCCGTTCGAGCGCCAGTAGCTCGTCGCTGCTGACGTACACGGTGATCTTCTCGTCGTGGCGTACCCGTCCAGAGCCACGGTCGGACCGATCGGCTGCTGTCGCCCGGAGGTCCGGGGAGCCCGGGTCGGAAGCGGCGGGCCCGGAGGCAGCCGGACTCTCGGTGGCCGGCTGCTCCGGAGCGAGAGTGGGGCGGAACAGCTCGGATGCTCCGGGAAGGCTTACTCGACGCGGCACCGGGCCAGCACCTCACGAGCAAGGGAGCGGTACGCGGTTGCGCCCGGGGACGTGGTCGCGTAGGTCGTGATCGGCTCCCCCGCGACGGTGGTCTCCGGAAACTTCACAGTCCGCCGGATCACCGTGTGGAAGACCGTCTCGCCGAACGCCTGCACCACGCGCTCCAGCACCTCACGACTGTGCAGGGTGCGGGGGTCGTACATGGTGCCCAGGATGCCGAGAATCTGCAGCCTCGGGTTCAGCCGATCCTGCACCTTCGAGATGGTGTCGTTGAGCAGAGCGATACCGCGGAGCGCGAAGAACTCGCACTCCAACGGCATGATCACCTTGTCCGCCGCAGTCAGCGCATTGATGGTGAGCAGTCCCAGGGACGGCGCGCAGTCGATCAGGATGACGTCGTAGCGGTCCTTCACCTTCTCCAGCACACGCAGCAGGGTCTGCTCCCGCGCGACCTCGGAGACAAGCTGCACCTCGGCTGCAGAGAGGTCGATGTTGCTGGGGAGGATGTCCAGGCCCTCCACATCGGTCTCCGCAATCACCTCGTCGGCCAAGATATGGCGACCAAGCAGCAGGTTGTAGATGCTCAGCTCGAGCGTGTGCGGGTTGACCCCAAGGCCGACCGAGAGCGAGCCCTGCGGGTCGAAGTCCACCAGCAGCACCTTGCGGCCGGTCTCGACCAGCGCGGCGCCCAGGTTGATGGTGCTGGTGGTCTTGCCAACCCCGCCCTTCTGGTTGCACATCGCCACGATCATGGCCGGACCATGCGTGGTCGGCCGCTCGGGTTCGGGCAGCTTGGGCCAGGGCCGCCCGGTGGGGCCGATCTCGGCATCGGGCTGGACGGCCGCTGCGGGGTGTGGCTTGCGAGCCACCGGTTCGGTCTGCAACAGCTGAGGCTGTGCCGCACCATTGGCCGGCTCCTGCACCGGAGCATCCTCTCGAGCAGCCGCTCCGTACTGTCTGTTCTCGTCCGCACCGTTCGGGCCACCCGGCAGCACGAACTGCTCCTCGGGGCTGGCATTGTCGGCTGGATCGTAAAGCTCCTCGACCTCGAAAGACCCCTCCCCGTTCCTGTTCTGGGGTCTGCGGTCCTCGGTCATCGCCGAATCGATCGACTCGTGCGCGTTGTCCACCGCGAATCCTCCTCAGTCACCATCTCGGTGAGTTGTCTCGGCAGAGCCTAGTACGCGCGTGGATGAGAGGTCAGGTAGACCTCGCGCAGGTGGTCAACGGTGACCAGGGTGTAGATCTGCGTGGTGGTGACCGAAGCGTGTCCGAGGAGCTCCTGGACGACCCGGACGTCCGCGCCGCCATCGAGTAGATGGGTCGCGAACGAGTGTCGCAGCGTGTGCGGGGACACCTCGACCGGCACCCCGGCCCGTTCGGCCGTGGACTGCAGGATCGACCAGGCGCTCTGCCGGGACAGCCTGCCGCCGCGGGCGTTCAGAAACAGCGCCGGCGTCCCCCGTCCGCGGCCGGCCAGAGTCGGCCGGCTGCGGACCAGGTAGTCGGTGAGCGCTGCCCGGGCGTACGAGCCAAGCGGGACGATCCGCTCCTTGTTGCCCTTGCCGAGCACCCGCAGGCCCGGCGTGGCGACGTCGGAGGCCGCCAGCAGCCGGGAAACGTCGTCCACGTCCAGGTCAGTAGCTTCGGAGACCCTGGCTCCGGTGCCGTAGAGCAGCTCCAGCAGTGCCCGGTCACGCAGCCCCAGCTCGGTGTCGCGGGCGGGCACGTCCAGCATCGCCTGCACCTGGTCGATGCTGAGCGCCTTGGGCAGCCGGCGCGCCGGTCGGGGCGGCTGGACCTCGTGCGCCGGGTCGTCCCGGGTGATCCCCTCCTCCACCGCAAACCGGTGCAGGCTCCGGACCGCGACGACGGCGCGGGCAATGCTGGCGCTGGCCAGTGGCGGCCACCGCCATTCGTCCTGCGACCCGGCTTGGCGGAGCGGTTCGGCGTCCGGATCGGACGTCGGCGCCGGGGATCGGGGGACGCCTTCGGCGAGGCTGGCTGCGTACTCGGCCACCAGCAGCGGGGTGACCTGCTCGGCAGTACTGACGCCTCGGCCTGCCAGGAAGGCCGCGTAACGGCGGAGGTCGCGGCGGTACGCGCTGCTGGTGTGCCGGGAGACTCCGCGCTCCACCGTCAGGTGGTCCAGGTAGGTCGCGATCAGCAGCTCCATCGGTGACATCAGGTCAGTCCAGCCGGCCGGCCTCAGCCGAGGACGTCGGCCAGCTCACGATGGGCCATGCCGTGGGCATGCGCGACCGGAGCGTTGGTCAGGACGCCGTCGTAGGTGTTCAGACCGAGTGCCAGCGCCGGGTCGGCACGCATGGCGGCCTGCCAGCCGTGATTGGCCAGGCTGAGTGCGTACGGCAGTGTGACGTTGGTGAGGGCGTACGTCGAGGTGTTCGGCACCGCGCCGGGCATGTTGGCGACGCAGTAGAAGAGGGAGTTGTGCACCCGGTACGTCGGCTCGTCGTGAGTGGTGGGCCGCGAGTCCTCAAAGCAGCCGCCCTGGTCGATGGCGATGTCGACCAGCACGCTGCCCGGCCGCATCCGGGACACCAGCTCGTTGCTGATCAAGGTCGGCGCCTTGGCCCCCGGCACCAGAACGGCACCGATGACCAGATCGGCGTCGAGCACTGCACGTTCGATCTCGAACGCATTGGAGGCGACCGTCTGGAGGTGTCCGTGGTAGATCCGGTCGGCCTGGCGGAGCTTCTCGATGTTGGAGTCCAGCAGCAGCACCTCCGCCTGCATGCCCAGCGCGATGGTGGCCGCGTTCATGCCGGACACGCCCGCGCCGATCACCACCACCTTGGCGGCGTAGACCCCGGAAACGCCGCCCATCAAGACACCTCGCCCGCCGCCGTGGCGCATCAGGTGGTAGGCGCCGGCCTGTGGCGCGAGCCGCCCGGCCACCTCCGACATCGGCGCCAGCAGCGGCAGCGCCCTGTCGCTGGTTTGCACTGTCTCGTAGGCGATGCCGGTGATCTTGCGTTCCAGCAGCGCAGCGGTGGTCTCCCGGCTGGCCGCCAGGTGCAGGTAGGTGAAGAGCACCTGCCCCGGCCGCATCCGCTGATACTCGACCGGGATCGGCTCCTTCACCTTCAAGATCAAGTCCGCCTGGGCCCAGACTTGATCATGGTCGGGGGCGATGATGGCACCCGCGGCGACGTACTCGGCGTCGGGGATGGAGGATCCCAAACCGGCACCGGACTGGACGACGACCTCGTGTCCGTTTCGGGCGAACTCGTGCACGCCGGCAGGGGTGATGGCGACCCGGTACTCGTGGTTCTTGACCTCGGTCGGAACTCCAACCAACATGACGCGCTCCTTGGGTGCTGGACTCCTCGGCTGCGATTGCGAGCATAGACCTTAGCGGTGCTTGCGCTCCGCCTCCCGAGCTGGCCACGGCGCCGAGGCGGGTCGGAGCGTCTCGAAACCGCCTCGCTGCCGGGCCACCCAGGCCGCCAGCACCCCGGAGACCACAACGGGGTTGTGCAGGTCGCCGGCAAGGACCGCATCGACGACAGCGTCCAATGGCGCCCAGACGATGTCCATCTCGGCTTCCTCACCGTGCAAGGCGAAGCCCTCCGGGGCGTCAGTGGCGGTGAGGTCCTCGGCCAGGTAGATCCGCAGCGACTCGGTGGCCATGCCGGGCGAGGTGAAGAGGTCGACCAGCACCCGCCAACTGCCTGCGGCGATCCCGACCTCCTCGGCCAGTTCGCGCTGGGCGCCGACCAGGTAGTCTTCGCCGTCGACGTCCAGCAGACCCGCGGGCGGTTCGATCAACCGGTGCCGGACCGGGTGCCGGTACTGCCGGACCAGAGCAACTCGGTCCTCGGAATCAACGGCGATGATGCCGACCGCACCCGGATGCTCCAGGTACTCCCGGGTCATCTGGTCCCCCGACGGTGTCCGAACCTGATCTTGGACGAAGGTGGTGATCTGTCCCTTCGCCAGCGGGGTGGACGAGATCACCGGCCATGCGTCCGGGACGTCGACAAGATCGGCACGGTCCAAGATGATCATGGTTTGCCGTCCACCGGCAGCCGGGTGGCGATCTTGCGGTCCAGCGCCGCCGCGATTAGGCCGTCGAAGAGCGGGTGCGGCTTGGTCGGCCGCGACTTCAGCTCGGGGTGCGCCTGGGTGGCGACGAAGTACGGGTGCACCTCGTCGGGAAGCTCGATGAACTCCACCAGAGTGGAGTCCGGTGAGGTGCCACTGATCACCAGCCCCGCCTCCTCCAGCTGCTTCCGGTAGGCGTTGTTGACCTCGTAGCGGTGCCGGTGCCGCTCCTCGACCCGCGTCTGGCCGTACCGCTTGGCCACCACCGAGCCGGGGACCAGCTCGGCCGGATAGGAGCCCAGCCGCATCGATCCCCCGAGGTCCCCGTCCCCGCCGACGATGGCCACCTGCTCCGCCATCGTCGCGATCACCGGGTGTGCAGCGTCGGGCGTGAACTCTGAGGAGTCCGCGCCCTCCAGCCCCGCCAGGTTACGGGCCACCTCGATCACCATGCACTGCAGACCGAGACAGAGGCCGAGGATCGGGATCATGTTCTCCCGGGCGTACTGGATGGCGCCGACCTTGCCCTCCACCCCCCGGATGCCGAAGCCACCGGGGATGCAGATCCCGTCGACGTCCTGCAGCGCATGCGCCGCACCCTCGTGGGTCTGGCAGGTGTCGGAGGGAACCCAGCGGACGACCACCTTGGCGTGGTTGGCGAAGCCGCCGGCCCGCAGGGCCTCACCCACCGAGAGATAGGCGTCCGGCAGGTCGATGTACTTGCCCACCAGCGCGATAGTCACCTCCTCCTTCGGGTTGTGCACCCGGTCGAGCAGGTCGTTCCAGCGGGTCCAGTCCACGTCACGGAAGTTGAGGTCGAGCCGGCGGACCACATAGGCGTCCAAGCCTTCGGAGTGCAGCACCTTGGGGATGTCGTAGATGCTCGGCGCGTCGATCGCGGCCACCACCGCGGTCTCGTCCACGTCACACATCAAGGAGATCTTGCGCTTCACCGAGTCCGGGATGTCGCGGTCAGCGCGGCAAACCACAGCATCGGGCTGGATACCGACCTGCCGCAGGGCGGCGACGGAGTGCTGGGTCGGCTTGGTCTTCAGCTCGCCGCTGGGGCCGATGTAGGGCACCAGGGAGACGTGCAGGAAGAACACGTTCTCCCGGCCGACGTCGTGGCGGACCTGCCGAGCCGCCTCCAGGAAGGGCAGAGACTCGATGTCGCCGACGGTGCCGCCGATCTCGTGGATGACGACGTCCACTCCCTCGCCGCCCATCCCGAGCATCAGGTCCTTGATCTCGTTGGTGATGTGCGGGATGACCTGCACGGTGTCGCCCAGGTAGTCACCGCGGCGCTCTTTGGCGATCACCGAGGAGTACACCTTGCCGGTAGTGACGTTCGCCTCGGCTGACAGGTTGACGTCCAGGAAGCGTTCGTAGTGGCCGACGTCAAGGTCGGTCTCCGCGCCGTCCTCGGTGACGAAGACCTCGCCGTGCTGGAAAGGGTTCATGGTGCCGGGATCGACGTTGAGGTACGGATCCAGCTTCTGCATGGTGACATTGAGACCGCGGGCCACCAACAGGCTCCCAAGACTCGAGGCCGTTAGCCCTTTGCCGAGTGAGGAGGCGACGCCGCCGGTGACGAACAGATGCTTGGTTGTTTTCGCGCGAGGTCCCACGGGGTTCCAGCCTACTGGCTCATCCGGCGATTCCGCGAACGGACCCGCCGCCCGACCCGGTCACCGCGCTGTACGCAGCCGCTACGTCGTCGGCGACAGCGTCCTCATCCGGCCAGGTAGCGGCGCGGGTTCGACCGGCCGCCGCGAGCTCGGCCCGCCGGTGTGGGTGCTCGGCCAGCTCCAGCACAGCTTCCGCCGCGGCGACGGCATCGTCCGGCGGCACCAGGACGGCCGCGTTCCCGACCAACTCCTCGATTCCCCCGACCCGGGTACTGACCAGCGGAAGGCCGGCCAGCAGCGCCTCCTGGGCGACCAGCGCCCGCGCTTCCCAGGTGGAGGTCAGCAACGCCAGGTCAGCGGCCTGCAGCAGGTCGGCGATATCGCCACGGCTTCCGAGCAGCTCCACCGGGAGCGACTCGGCACCGATCCGCGCGGCCAACCTGTCCCGTTCGGGGCCGTCACCGACGATGGCGAACCGCAGACCGGCCCGGTCCCGCAGCTCGGCGGCGGTGTCGAGTACCAGGTCGAGGTTCTTCTGCGGCGCCAGCCGGCCCACCGTGAGCACCAGCAGATCCGCCGACGTCAGGCCGAGACCGGCTCTGAGTTCGTCCCGGTCGCCACCGCCGGTGGCCAGCACCGGGGCTGCGACCGGACCAAGCCTGGCCTGCCGGGCGCCGAGCTGCCGCGCCTGCTCGACCAGGTCGCTGCTGGCCCCCAGGGTCAGAGCGGCCCCGCGCGCCACCAGGCGCTGGTTCAGCCGGCCGAGGAGACGCTGACGGGCGCCGCCCAGGATGGCGTTGTGCCAGGTCACGACCAGGGGCGGCCCGCCGAACGCACAGGCGGCCACCGCCATGGCACCGGCCTTGTAGCCGTGCGCGTGCACCACGTCAGCCGCCCGCGCGTGCAGCAGTTCGCTCAGCGGGCGCACCGGCACACCGGGCTGGGCGAAGCCGTGAGTCTGCCCCGTCGCTGCCGGGCAGTACACCTCCAGCTGATGCCCCCGCTCGATGAGCCGGGGCAGCAGGCTGGCCACATGCCGACCGATGCCGCCGGTGCTGGCGGTGAGCACCTGCGCGATCCTCACGGCTGCACCAGCTCCGGCTGACGACGGCGAAGAGCCAGGACCTGGCGGAGCAGCGGCCGGTCGCCGACGAAGACCACGGCGACGAAGACGGCCGTACAGGCCAGCGCGCAGCCGACGGCACCGACGAACGAGAGCCAGATCCCGGCGTCGACCAGCAGCCGGGACAGGGCAGCGGTCGACAAACCGGCGGTGACCGCTGCCACGCCCGACACCAGCAGCGGCCGGCGCCAGCTCGGCGGCAGCGGCACGGTGCGGGCGGTCAGGATCCAGCCGACGATGGCGCCGACGAGCATGCCGACCGAGACCGCGGCACTCAGCCCGGGTACCAGCCACGCGGGAGGTACGGTCCCCAGAACGACGACGACCGCGGCGATGACAGTTCCCCAGGCCGCCACTGTCGCCGTACCGCTGGCCCTCGCCAGGTGCTGGGCCAGCAGGGTCCGCGAGGCCAGGCCGAGCAGCGCAAAGCCCACCACGGCCGGCGCGAAGGCCGCGATCGGCACCGCGAGCGCATCGGTACGGCCCGAGCCCGGTCCGAGCACAAAGACCCGCGCTACCGGGACGGCCGTTCCGACCAGCAACGCCGCACCGAGGAAGGACATGAACCCGACGACCGGCAGCACTCCGGCGAGCACGGCGGACACGCCGGCGGGGCCGAGTTCGGCGGCTGCGCTGAGCCGCGGGAACGTCAGCTGCAGCAGCGGCGCGACCAGCACGGCGAACGGCAACAGATAGATCGCGTTCGCCCACGTGATCCGGGTCACGGCGCCGGGGTCGTTTGCCTGCCTGGCGGCCCAGATGATCAGCAGCTGGCTCAGCTGCTGCATGATCAGCCCGGCGAGGCCGGCAAGGGCGATGCCAACGATTACCCGGGTGTCGCCGCTGGCGAACCTCAGCCGTGGTCGGAGCCGGAGGCCCAACCGGAGCATCGGAACCAGGGTGACCAGCGCCAACACCAGCACGCCGGCGGTGGTCCCCCAGCCCAGCACTGCGAGGGCCTGCCGGGTCATCGCGGTCAAATCGGAGCGTGCACTGTCCGGGACCAGGCCGTCGAAGGCTAGGTAGGCGAGGATGACCACCACGCTGGACAGCAGCGGGGCGGCCGCTGCGGCCAAGAACTTGGAGTGGGCCTGCAGCACGCCGGCGCTGACGACGGCGAGTCCGTACAGCCAGATCTGCGGTACGAAGACGACCAGCAGGGCGGCCAGGGTGCTGGCCGCACCCGGGCAGGACGGGGCGGCGAACACCGACGCGTAGGCGCGGGCGCCCAGCCAGGCCGCCAACGCGGCGGGCGTCAGGGCGATGACCGTCCAGGTGATCAGGGCCGAGGCGGTGATGGAGACGGCTTCAGTTCGGCGGCCGCCGACGTGGCGCGCCACCACCGGGATGACCACCCCGGCCAGCACGCCTCCAGCCACGATCTCGAACAGCACATTCGGCAGCTGGTTAGCGGCGTTGTAGACGTCGCCCAGGCAGGTGTCGCCGACAGTCTTGGAGAAGACCAGCCAGCGGCCGAAACCGACGATCCTGGACGCCAGCGTCAGCGCCACCAGCCCGAGGGCCACCGAACCGAACCGTGTCGGCCTCACTGCTCGGCCGCAGTCCCCGCCGATGCGGCCGGGCCCGGCCGTCGTCCCCAGCGGTCGACCGCTCGGAGCAGTGGCTGGCCGTCGATGACGGCGCTGAAGCTGACCCTTTCGCTGGCCAGGTTGAGTGCCACCACTCCGGCGAGGGCGACCACCCGGACCGGCACTGGCAGTGCCGCAGCGGCAGCGGCACCGAGGCCCGCTCCGAGCCCGTTGGCTCCGCAGTCGCCGAGCATCGACTGCTCCGCGAGGTCCGCCGGCAACGACCCGACTGCCGCACCGACCACCGAGCCGACGTTCGCCCGGCCACGAGTTCCGGCGAGCAGCGCCGTTCCGAGCAGCGTGACCACCTTGGCGGCCCGGCCCGGCCGCAGGTCGCAGAGGTTGACCAGGTTCGCGGTGCCAGCGATCAGCGCCGTGTCTAGCCCGACGGTGGCGACCCGGCTGGCAAGGCTGCAGGACCTGGGCCGGTCCCGGTCGATCAGCAGGCCGGCCAGCGCCGCGGCGGCTCCGACGCCGACGATCTTCACCAGCCCGCTGGTGACCTGACCGCGCCTCAGCGCCCGCAGATGACCCCGGAACCCCTTCGCCTGCGCGGTACCGAGCAGGTCGTCGTATGCCCCGACCGCCCCTGCACCGGCCACTGCCAACACCACCGGCGTCCGGTTCGTCCAGGGTCCGGCCAGGGTGCCGGCGAGGGCGGCACCGGCGGCCACCGGGCCTTCCAGCAAGGTGACCTGCCGGCCCGCATGGTTGGTACGCTGCCAGCGGTGTCGCCAGCCGGTCTGGTCGGCTCGGGGGGCGGTCAGCCGGTTGCCCAGCAGGGCCAGGGCCGCCGCCGTACCGGCCGCTGCAAGCTGTTGCGGAGCGCCCACTCAGCGCACCGGTACCACAGGCAACGGGCTGTCGGCCTTGGTGAAGGCACCGTAGTGCCCCTGCCGGCCGAGGATCTGCTCCTTGCCGGCGAGCACCACCGTGCTGACGCCGCTAGGCAGGTCCGCTACGTCGACCGTGCTCAACACCTCTACCGCGGTTGACTGGTTCCGCGCCGCGAGGACGTCGGTGCCCTCGATATTGTCGCTGTTCGGGCCGGCCAGCACGACGCCCAGGACGTATCCGCGAAGGGCCACGTCTGCGTCCACGTGGGCGCTCAGGGCCTCGGCCAGCGGACGGGGATCCGTCGCCCGTCCGGTGACCACAATGAGCAGCTGGGCCTGGCCGACTCCCTCGTCGTTGATGTCCACCAGGGATCGGCTGGTCAACGACTTGCGGATCGAGTCGGCGAGAGGGTCGGAGTCGGTGACGTCCTTGGCGCCCAGTGCGCGGCCCAGTGCGAGCCCGAAGCGGGTTCCGTTGGACATGCCGGCCACCAGGCCGAGCTGGCCGCTGTACGGTTCAACCGCGGCATTGAGGTCGTCAACCTTGGCAGGGTCGAACGCGTTCCGGCTCACCCTGGTGGTGCTGGTCAGCGTCCCGCGGGCGTCGGTGACGGCCGTCGTGATGGAGTTGACCACCGCAGTCGGCGCATCGGGCATCGCAATCAGCCCGACCCGATAGTCGGTCAGCACCCCGTCGGTCAGGCTCCGTCCGGCCCGGGCCGCCCACGCGTCGCGGTAGTCGTCGAGCTGGTTGCGCCGGTCCAGCTCGGCCCGCAGATCCTGCACCTGCTTGCGGTCCGCTTCCGCCTGGGTGTTGATCCCGGCGTTGACCGGCGCACCGAAGGTGACACCGAGCACCATGCCGATCGACAGCGCCAAGAACACCGCCATCAGCGACACGATGTGATAGCGAAAGTTGATCAAGAGAAAAGTTCCTTAATGAAGTACGCCAGGTCCCGCAGTCGAGCCGCCAGCAGTGAGCCCACAGCACCCCCGAAGTCGGTGAACATCATGGCCGTGGTCAACGCGAGCAAACCGGACAGCACCAGCAGCACCAGGTGCCAGCTCTTGATCTGGCTGCGGTAGATCCGCGACACCCCTTTGGCGTCGACGAGCTTGGGACCGACTCGAAGCCTGGTCAAGAAGGTGGACGCCATTCCGGAACGGCCCTTGTCCAAGAACTCCACCAGCGAGGCGTGAGTTCCCACCGCCACCAGCAACCGGGCGCCCTTGGAGTCGGCGAGCAGCATCGCCGCGTCCTCACTGGTGCCCAGAGCCGGGAAGACGACGGCTTCTAGGCCCAGCTGCTCGACCCGCTCCACACCAGGGGCCCGGCCGTCGCGGTAGGCATGCACCACGATCTCGGCACCGGACCGCAGCGTGGAGTCCGAGCAGGAGTCCATGTCTCCGATGATCATGTCGGGCTTGTAGCCAGCCTCGATCAGGGCGTCCGCGCCGCCGTCCACGCCCATCAGGAGCGGCTTGTACTCAGAGATGTAGGGACGCAGTGCGTCCAGGTCGGAGCGGTAGTCGTAGCCGCGCACCACGATCAGGACGTGGCGACCCTCGATCTGGGTCCGCACCTCCGGTACGCCGACGCCCTCCAGCAGCAGCTCCTTCTCCTGCCGCAGGTACTCCATCGTGTTGTCGGCGAAGGCCTCGATCTGGTCCGAGAGACCCGCCCGGGCTTCCTCGAGCTGCTGCTCCAGCACGTCCAAGGTGACCAGAGTGCCCTCCACCACGACCGCACCGGTCGCATCGAGCAGCCGGCCGCCGTCGATGGTGATTCGCTCGCCCTCGTGGATCTCGGAGAAGACCCGCTCCCCCACGTTCTCGATCAGCGGTATGCCGGCGTCGAGCAGGATGCCAGGACCCAGGTTGGGGTAACGACCCGACACCGAGGGCACCGCGTTCACCACAGCACTGACGCCGGTCTCCACCAGGGCCTCGGCGCTCACCCGATCAAGGTCGCTGTGGTGGATGATCGCGATCTCGTTCGGCCGCAGCCGCTTGGTCAGGTTCTTGGTACGCCGGTCGAGACGGACGACGCCACCGATCTCGGTGGGCAGGCCGCGTTTACGCAGTGTCGGGAGTCTCATTTCGGGTCCAATCCTCGCACGCGCGGCGCACTACGATGCTGAACCGGTTCGGAGGAGCCTGCAGCTCGCGGCCGCGAGACGCTACTGAGGGTCGTCGGGGTCTTGGTGCCGGACGGCAGCCGCCATCGCCATCAGCTCCCGCGCGTGCGCCAGGGCGGAGCGGGAGGTCTCCAGGCCAGCCATCATCCGGGCCAGCTCGGCGGCTCGCTGGTCGTCGGAGACCTGGACAACGCCGGAGGTGGTGATCTGACCGTCGTTCGACTTCACCACGACGTAGTGCCGGTCAGCGAAGGCCGCCACCTGCGCCAGGTGGGTGACCACGATGACCTGGGAATGCTGCGCCAGCACCGCTAGCCGGCGGCCGATCTCGACCGCCACCTTGCCACCCACGCCGGCGTCCACCTCGTCGAAGACGAAAGTGCCCGAGTGCTCACCGGCCGCCAAGACCACCTCCAGTGCCAGCCGCACCCTGGAGAGCTCGCCGCCGGAGGCGACCTTCGCCAGGCTACGGGGCTCGCTTCCCGGGTTGGCGCTGAACAACAGGTCCAGCTGGTCAGCGCCGTGCGGACCCTGCTCTGTCGGCGTGATGGAGAAGACCAGCTGGGCATGCGGCATCGCCAGCGCGGCAAGCTCGTCCAGCACCGAGGCGGCAAACCCTGCTGCCGCGTCGGTTCGGCGGGCCGTGATCTGGCTGGCCAGGCGGAGCAGCTCCGCGTCGAGCAGCCCGACCCGCTCGGCCAGGACGCTGATCGTCTCGTCACTGGACTCCAGGCCGTCGAGCCGCCGGGCCGCGTCAGCCGACCATGCCAGCACCTCATCCACCGTGTGGCCGTACTTGCGGGTCAGCCCGGCCAGCTCGGAGCGGCGCTGAGCGATCGCCTCGAGTCGGCCGGGCTCCACTTCGAGCGACTCCAGGTAGTTCGCAAGATCGCCGGTCAGGTCGGCCACCAGATAGCTGGCATCGGCCACCCGCCGGGCCAGGTTCTCGGCGCCGACGTCTTGTCCGGCCAGCTGTTCCATCGCCTTGCGCGCCACGGCGATCAAGGTGTTGGCGCCCGCCGCCTCGTCCTCGTCGCCGGCCAGGGCGAGCATCGCCTGCTGGGCCGACAGTCGGAGATCGTCCACCGACTGCAGCCGGCTGGCCTCCGCGCCCAGCGCGGTGTCCTCCCCGGGCAGCGGGGCCACTTTCTCGATCTCGTCAAGCCCGAAACGCAGCAGGTCGATCTCCCGAGCCCTGGTCTGCGCCTCGGAGCGGAGCTGGTCCAGCTCGGCACAGACTGTGCGCCGCTCGGCGTACTTGCCGCGGTAGTCGTCAAGCAGCTCAAGCAGCTCCCGGCCGGCGTACCGGTCGAGGATCTCCCGTTGCCGGTCGGCGGTAGCCAGCCGTACCTGCTCCGACTGGCCATGGATGGTCACCAACGCCGCCGCCACCGAGGCACAGACCCCGGCCGGCACCTGCGCTCCGCCTAGGTACGCCCGGGAGCGTCCCGCGGAGGTGACGTGCCGCGCGATCAGCAGCTCGTCGTCGTCCAGCTGCCCACCGGCGTCGCTGACCGACTGCAGCAACGCCGGGTCGGAGACTGTGAACCGGCCCTCCACCCGGGCCCGATCCGCACCGCTGCGGACTGCCCGCGGGTCGGAGCGCCCACCGAGCAGCAGTCCCATGCCGGTCACGATCATCGTCTTGCCAGCGCCGGTCTCTCCGGTCACAACGGTCAGGCCGGGGTGCAGCCCGATGGTGGCCTCGTTGATCACCCCCAGGTCGGAGATCCGCAGCTCATCGATCACTGCGGCCTGGCCGGCTCAGCGCGGCTGGACGTATCGGTGCCGGGTGGACATGGGACCGCTGAGGCGCCCAGCACCCGGCGCTCGGCGGTGCCGCGCCAGCCCTCGACTCGTAACCCGAACTTGTTGACCAGCCTGTCGGTGAACGGCGACTGGGAGAGCCGGGCCAGGCGGAGGCGATGGCGGCCCTGGCAGACCTCGATCTCCATCCCGGTTCGCAGCTCGGTGGACCTCCGGCCGTCGCACCAGACCACGCCGTAGGTCTGCGAGGCGTCGACCAGCTCGACCACCACCCGAGACGTCGGGCCCAGAACAAGCGGCCGGGCGAACAGGGCGTGGGCGCTCAGCGGTACGACCAGTAGCGCATCCACGCTGGGCCAGATCACCGGCCCGCCGGCCGAGAAGGCGTAGGCCGTTGAGCCAGTCGGAGTTGCCACCAGCATCCCGTCGCAGGCCCAGCGCGACAGCGGCCGACCGTCCACCTCGACCACGACCTCGAGCATCCGCTCCCGCGCCGCCTTTTCGATCGAGACCTCGTTCACGGCGAACGAGGACCAGATCACCTCGCCCTGGTCACGGAGCGTGACGTCGATGGTGAACCGCTCCTCCACCGTGTACGACCGGTGCACCACGTGATCGACGATGCTGTCGATCTCCGACGACTCGGCTTCGGCTAGGAAGCCGACGTGCCCGAGGTTGACGCCCAGGAGCGGGATGTCGGAGCTGATCACCCATTCGGCGCCGCGCAGGATGGTTCCGTCGCCGCCGAGCACGACCATGAGCTCGCAGTCGGACAGGGCCACTCCGGTGTCGGCAGCGACCACCGCGTCGCCCCTGCCGGCCAAACGACCTCGCATCTCGGCGATGTCCTCCTTAGGGAGAACCGAGACGATCCCGGCCGCGTCCAGGCCTGCCACCAGCCGGGCCGCAGCGTCGGTGGCTTCCGGACGGCCGGTGTGGGTCAGCACGGCGACGCGACGCGGTCCTTGGGAGAGGTCTGCGGTTTGCTGGCTCACTCGGCACAGCATAAGCGGCGGCACCGACACCTGAGCGGCGACGCCACCTGAAGGTTCAGCCGAGCCGGCTGCCGGCCTCGACCACCTGTTCCAGGTTGATCGGCTGGTCGCTGCGGCGCGACCGTAGCAGGGCGAAGTACTCGACGTTGCCGCTGGGGCCCGGCAGCCGGCTCGGAGCCAGCTGCTCCGGGTACCAGCCGAGGGGCTCCGCGGCAGCCAGCACCGCGGCGATCGAGTCGCGATGGAGCGCCGGGGACCGGACGACGCCGTTCTTGCCGAGCCGCTCCCGGCCGACCTCGAACTGCGGTTTGATCATCAAGACCAGGTCTCCATCGGCCGCGAGGACCGAGGTCAGCGGCTGCAGCAGCAGAACCAGCGAGATGAAGGAGACGTCGGCAACGACCACGTTCACCGGCACACCGCCCAGGTGGCTCAGCTGGAGCTCGCGGAGATTGGTCCGCTCGTGGACGACGACCCTGGAGTCGGCCCGCAGCAGCGGGTCGAGCTGGGCATGACCGACGTCGACGGCGTACACCGGCCGGCATCCGGACTCCAGCAGCACCTGGGTGAAGCCCCCGGTGGACGCGCCCGCGTCCAGCGCCCGGCCGCCCAGCTGCAGCCCCAGATCCTGCACCGCGCCAAGCAGCTTGTACGCCGCCCGGGAGACATAGTGGTCGGGCTGCACGTCCAGCTTGTCGTTCGGCTGCACCGGCTGGGAGGGCTTGGCGACGACCTGGCCGTTCAGCTGGACCTGCCTGGAGCTGATCAAGGACTGGGCATGGGTACGCGAACGGGCCAGTCCCTGCGCCACCAGGGCGAGATCGATCCGCACCGGTGCGCCGGGTCAGAAACTCGGGTCGGGACGCGCGCGCTCAGGATGGAGGGCGCGGTCAAGCACCTCGTGCGCCTGCGCCAGGCGGTCATGGTGCTCGTTGACCGGCAGCTCGTCGAGCTCGACGAGTCGGCCGACTGCAGCGTCGATTTCTACGTAACCGGTCGCGTCGGGAGACGCGGTCATGTCTGGCTGGCTCATCTATCGGTACCGGTTGCCTTACTAGCTGCCTTCTTGGTCGACTTCTTCGCCGGTCGCGGCGCGGTAGCCCGATCGGTTCCCGACTTGGTGTTCGCGCCGGCCGACTTCTTGGCCGTCGCCTTCTTGGCCGTCGCCTTCTTGGCCGTCGACCGGCTTTCGGATGAGTGTTCGTTCGCCGACTCGTCGGCGGACGGCTTTCGAGCGGTCGGCTTGCGAGCGGGGGCCTTCCGAACGGGCGGGTTGTCGTCCAACGGGATGGTCTGCTGGGTTTCCTGGCCCGACAGCTGCTCGCCGGCGTCCCGGGCCAGCGACTCGCTCGCCTGGGTGGATGCGTTCGCGGCCTCGTACGCCATCGCCAGCCGCAGCTCGGCGATCTCACGTCGCAGCTCGTCCAGCTCCTCGGCCCGCACGAAGCCCCAGCGGGAGGCAGCCTTGTCCACCTCCGCACCGACGACATGCTCGATCAGCTGACGGTTTGCCTTGCTCGCCTGCAGAATCTCCTCGGCTAGCTTGGTGACCCGCTCCTGCGCATCCGCGGCCACCTCGTCCAGTCCCGCCTGCACCAGCAGCATCCTTGCGGTGCTCAGCGCCTTTGCCCGAGTCATCTTGGACAGCCCGTTCACCATCGTGACGTAGTGCTGTACGGCTTCAACCACCACTGCGAGAACCTTTCCAATCGAGGTCTGACGTGCGCACGTGCCTACGCTAGCGCGGGCAACAACGCCAGCGCCGGTGCCGGATCGAGCCGGTTGCTGCGGTCCCCCGCGTGCCACCCGAGCTGGGCCACCGCCCACAGTGCGTCGACGGCCTCCTCGTCGCTGTGGGGCGGGTTCTCCAGCCGAATCTGGCCCTCCACTGCAACCGCCGCCATGGATCGACAGATCACCCGGTTAACGACGCGAGTCACCTCGCGGGGCGGGGCGAGCAGCGCGCGGAGGTCCAGGCCTACGTGTGTCGGCCGGCAGCCGGGGCCGGCTGCGACCAGCTCGGCCGCCCTATGCGCACCGCTCAGTACGAGCAGCGAGTCCAGTCCGACGGCGACCGCTCCGGCGATGTCGGTGTCCATCCGGTCGCCGACGAAGATTGCCCGCTTAGCTCCCAGCCGGTGAATGGTCTCATCCATCAGCGGGCGGTAGGGCTTGCCGGCCACCTCGGGGTCGATGTCCACGGCCATCCGGACCGCGGCGACCGCGGCCCCGTTGCCGGGGACGATGCCACGGTCGGTCGGTCGGGTGGAGTCGGTGTTGGTGGCCACCCAGTGGGCACCTCGCTGAATGGCGATAGCGGCCTCGTTGAGCTGCTCCCAGGTCAGATCGGGCGCGTAGCCCTGGATCACCGCCACCGGCTCGTCCTCGGTGGAGTGCACTCCTACCAGCCCGACCTCCTTGAGCGCTTCGACGACCCCTTCGCCGCCGACGACCAGCACCTTGGCGCCGGAGTGGAACCGATCGACCAGCAGCCGCGCGGCAGCCTGGGCGGAGGTCACCACATCGGATTCGTCACAGACAATGCCGAGCTCGACCAGATGCCGCGCCACCGATGCCGGTGGCCTGGCCGCGTTGTTGGTCACGTACCCCATTCGTACTCCCCGGCGGCGCAGCGCGTTCAGTCCCTCGGCCGCACCCGGAACCGCGACCGGCCCGAGATAGACCACGCCATCGAGGTCGAACAGGGCTGCATCGTAGGCGTCGATGAGCGGCGCGCCGGGTTGGGTCATTGTCTAACGCTCCTCGTCCGGGCCGGGGGCGACGTCATCGTCGTCCTCGTCCGCAATCAGCGGGATATCATCATCGGTCTCCGACTCGTCGAAGTCGATCATCATCCCGTCGATGGCGTCCACCCGAGACTGGGCATCCGTCTCAGATTCATAGTCGAGTTTGGCCGCGGCCGCGAACCACGAGCGGGCGTCGGACTCCCTGCCCTGAGCGGCGAGGATGTCGGCATACGCGTACCGCAGCCGCGCCTTCGGCATCCGCGCGGCCTCGCCGGCGCCGGTGAAGGACTCGATTGCGGCTTGCAGGATCCGAAGCGACTCAGCCTCCTGACCAAGATCACGGCGGGCGCCTGCCTCGACTATCACCATCTCCACCTGCTGGCTGGGGTCAAGACCGTACCGGTGGGCCTCCTTGGCCAGCTTCAGAGCCGCCTGCGGGCGGCCGAGGGCGCGCTCGCAGTCGGCCATCACCGGAAGGTAGTCGTGGGTGCCGGTCATTCGTCGTAGTGCCCGGAACTCGCTCAGCGCCACGTCGTAGTGCCCGGCGGCGTATGCAGTCTCAGCCGCCGCCTCCCGAACGATCGGCAGCCGCGCCGCCCGCCTCCGGGCAGCCTCGGCGTGCGAGTAGGCGAGCTCGGGATCATCCTCGATCAGCTGTCCAGCCACCACTAGGTGGGAGGCGACGATCTCGGCCAGGTCCTTGGGCAAACCGCGCAGTTCGGCGCGGACGGAGCGGTGCAGCTCCCTGGTGTCGACGCCCTCAGGAATCGGGGGCTCGTTGGCCTTGCGAGCAAGGCCCGGTCGCGGAGGCTCGCGGGGTAGATCCGACCGGTCGTAACGGTCCGGTCGCCCGGCGGAGCGATCCGGCCGTCCGGAGCTCTCGAAACGGTCGTTCCGGGGCCCCCGCTCCGAAGGACCGGAGTCACGGCCCCCTTGGTAACTACGGGACGGACCGGAGTCACGGCTCCCCTGGTAACCACGGGACGGACCGGAGTCACGGCTCCCCTGATAACCACGCGACGGACCGGAGTCACGACCCCCCTGATAACCACGGGACGGACCAGAGTCACGGCTCCCCTGATAACCACGCGACGGACCCGCGTCACGACCCCCCTGATAACCGCGAGGAGCATCGGATGCTCGGGACTCACCACTCGAGCCTCGAGGGCTCGTACCGCTGCGCGGCCCACCGTAGTTTCTCGGTCCTCCCGAGGCACGCGGCGGCCGGGATCCAGAACGGTCCCCAGGACGGTCGTCGTGACCGCCCCTACCGCGGTCGTCTCGGCCGCGGTCGTCGCGGCCACGGTCGTCGCGGCCACGGTCGTCGCCGCGGTGTGGGCCGCGGCCGCCGCTCAACGATCCACCACTGTCGCCTCGGTAGGAGCCACCGCGACCTGTGGGACGGTTGGGACCACCGCGTTCTTCACCGCCGTACGGGCGTCTGTCTTCACCCCAGGACTGCCGTCTGTCTTCACCCCCAGACTGCCGTCTGTCTTCACCCCATGCCTGCCGGCGAGAGTCCTCCGACCGCGGCCGACCTCTGTCATCGCCGCGCGAGCCGTAGCCGCGGCCGGAACTGTCACCGCCGCGTTGCCCGCCAGAACGCCCGGACCCGCCGGAGCCGGAGCCGGCGCCGCCTCGGCCGGAACCAGAACGCGGCCCGAAGCTGGATCGACCTGAGCCGCCCGAACCACTGAACCCGCCGGAGCGACCGGAGCCGCCCGATCGTCCAAACCCACCCGAGCCGGAGGAGCTGGACTCCCCGCTAGCACCGGAGCGACCCGCCGAACCGCTTCGGCCGCCACCGGCCCTACGATCGCGATCACTCGGGCGGTCACGATCACTAGGGCGCTGGGAGCGATCGCCGCGGCCCCCGCTACGAGGGCCTTCGTCACGATCCGGACGTCTGTTGTCTACCACCTGCCAATCCTGACTGCATTCGAGGAGAGAAGCAAAAGAGGCCAGCACAGGGTGTCAGCCCGGCACCACGACGACCTCGGGTCCGGCCGCCGCGAGCTCTTGCACCACCGCGTCCGGGGCAGCGGCGTCGGTCACTATCAGGTCAACCTCGTTCACGGCCGCAAACGAGCAGAAGGAGTTGCGACCCAGCTTGCCGGAGATCACCGGTACCACCCGGCGTCGGGCCGCCAGCAGCATGGACCGCTTCGCGGCGGCCTCCTCCGGGTTGGTGGTGGTGAGACCGTGGCTCGCGGTCAGCCCGTTCACCCCGACGATCGCCAGGTCCGTAGTGAGGGACCGGAGCCGCCGACTGGTCCAGGCGTCGACTGCCGCTGAGGTGAGCCCGCGAATCATCCCGGGCAGGGTGATGATGCGCAGGTTCTCATAGTCGGACAGGTGCTTAGCGGCGGGCAGGTTGTTGGTCACGATGGTGAGGCTTCTGTCGCGGGGGATGGCCTGCGCGAAGACCAGCGTCAGTGACCCCGAGTCCAGCACCACGACCCCGTCGTTGGGCAGCTCATCCAGCAGCCGTCGAGAGATCCGCTTTTTGTCCTCATACTGCTCTGCCTGGCGTGCCGCCAGGGCCTGCTCGAAGGGCGTGGAGTCCATCAGCTCCGCCCCGCCGCGGACCCGCCGCAGCACCCCACGGCGTTCCAGCACGTCGAGGTCACGCCGGACCGTCTCGGTGGTCACCTGCAGGTGGTCGCTGATCTGGGCAACGCTGGCCCGCCGGTCAGCCACCGACAGCAGCAGATCGGTGATGGCGCGCCGCCGTTCGGGCGGGTACATCGTCATGCGAAACTCCCCAACACGGGCACATCCTTGCACGGTCCAGAGCTCTCAGCACGAGAAAACCGCGCAACCCACCGACTCGGGCAAACATTCCCAAACATTCGGTCGCCAGATCGCTGGACCGGGCGCGTTTAGGTGCGTTACTGTCCCTTCAGACAACCAAACGGTAAGATTGCACAGGCAATCGGCCATGTCGCAGGGGAGAAAACTCCATGACTAGAACCAAGCAACGCCGCCTGGGTATGGCAAGCCTGGTCACCGGCTTCGCGCTCGCGGTGTCGGGATGTGCCGGTTTCGGCAATCTCGCCAACGAGCCCGGTGTGACCACGCTGACCCTCGCCAGCGTGAACAACCCACAGATGCAGGACATGTCGGAACTGCTGGGCGATTTCTACGCCCAGCATCCCAACATCAAGATCAACCTGATCATGATGGAGGAGAACGACCTCCGGAACGCCGCAACTAAGGACGTCGCCACCCAAGGCGGTCAGTACGACATCATGACCGTCGGCGCCTACGAAGTTCCGATCTGGGGCCAGAACAAGTGGCTGACGGATCTGACCGACCTGGCGGCCTCTGACCCGAGCTACGACGTAGGAGACTTCTTCAAGCCGGTCCGTGACGGGGTCTCGTTCGACAACCGGCTGTACGCGGTCCCCTTCTACGGCGAGTCGTCATTTCTGATGTACCGCAAAGACCTGTTCGAGCAGGCCGGTCTGACGATGCCGGAGCGCCCGACCTGGGACCAGGTTGCGGAGTTCTCCCGCAAGCTCAACAACTCAGATCGAGCCGGCATCTGCCTGCGCGCGAAGCCTGGCTGGGGGGAGATGTTCGCCCCGCTCACGACGGTGGTGAACACGTTCGGCGGTCAGTGGTACGACATGAACTGGGATGCGCAGGTCAACAAGCCGGGCTTCACCAAGGCAGTGCAGTTCTACCTGGACACGCTGAAGGAGTCCGGTGAACGGGATCCGGCCTCATTCGGCTTCACCGAGTGCCTGAACTTGTTCAGCCAAGACCGGGCCGCCATGTGGTACGACGCCACCTCCGCCGCCGGCTCGGTGGAGTCCAAGGACTCCAAGGTGGCCGGCAAGGTCGGTTACGTCCGGGCACCGGTGGTGATGACCAAGAACTCCGGCTGGCTGTGGTCGTGGAACCTCGGTATCAACGCCGAGTCCAAGAACAAGGACGCCGCCTGGCAGTTCCTGAAATGGGCCACCTCCAAGGAGTACGCGCACCTGGTTGGCTCGAAGCTCGGCTGGTCCCAGACCCCGCCGGGAACGCGGGCATCCACGTACCGGATCCCCGAGTATCGCGAGGCCGGCGGAGAGTTCGCACCGCTGACCGCCAAGATCATGTCGGAGGTCAACCCCAAGCAACCAGGCGTGGCCCCGCAACCCTGGGTCGGCATCCAGTACGTGACGATCCCCGAGTTCCAAGATGTCGGCAACCAGACATCCCAGGCCGTGGTGGACGCGATCTCCGGTCGCTCCACCTTGGCCGAGGCTCTCGACAAAGGTCAGAAGATCGCGGAACGAGCGGGCGAGAACCAGAAGAAGGAGGGCTGAGATGACCGCGACAACGCAGCCACGCACGGCTGAACTCGCGCCCGGCCAGGCCAAACCGAAGAAGCCGCTCAAGGTCCAGCTCAAAGGCCAGGAGCTCGCCGAGCGCAAGTTCGCCCGCAAGCTGATCACTCCGGCGCTGGTCGTGGCCATCTTGATCACCCAGGTCCCGTTCGTCGTCACCATCTACTACTCATTCCAGAACTGGAACCTGGCCCGGCCCCAGGATCGCTCCTTCGCCGGATTCGACAACTACGTGGCGGTCATCACCAACGGCGCATTCCTGCCGTCGCTGTGGGCCACGATTCGTATCGTTGGCGGATCGGTGATCTTGTCGTTGGTTCTTGGGCTGATCTTGGCGGTGCTGCTGGACCGCAAGTTCCGCGGGCAGGCGCTGGCGCGGACGCTGTTGATCACTCCATTCCTGGTGATGCCCGCCGCAGCGGCGCTGATCTGGAAGTTCTCACTGCTGGACTTCAACACCGGCATGGTGAACTACGGGTTGTCGTTCTTCGGCATCCCCCCGGTCGCCTGGAACACCGACCACCCGGGCCTGACGATCGTCTTCACCCTCACCTGGCAGTACACACCGTTCATGATGCTGATCCTGCTGGCCGGTCTGCAGTCGCAGGCCGGTGAGGTACTCGAGGCAGCGGATGTGGATGGCGCCAGCGCACTTCAGACCTTCCGCTACATGACGCTGCCGCACCTTCGGACCTACGCCGAGCTGGCGACCCTGCTCGGCACCGTGATGATGATCCAGGTCTTCGACCCGGTGAACATCATGACCAAGGGCGCCGGCGACACGAAGACACTGCCGTACCTGCTCTACGAACGAGCCTTCATCGGCCAGCAGATCGGTGAGGCCGCCGCCTACGGCGTGGTCACCGTGATCATCACCATCGTGATCGCGACGGCTGCGCTCAGAACCCTGTTCAAGGTCTTCACCGAGGAGGCACGCTGATGTCCGCCGCAACCGTTTCTGCGCCTAGTCGGTCCACCCGGACCAAGGGCAGCACGCTCACCCGACGCAAGGTCTCCGGTTACCTGGTCACCGCGCTCACCTGGATCCTCGTGCTGCTGTTCTTCTTCCCTGTGCTGTGGATGGTCATCACGAGCTTCAAGACCGAGGGCGAAGCGGCCTCGTACCCACCGATGTTCATCTTCGACCCGACCTGGGACCGCTACATCGAGGTGTTCCGCCGCGGCATGGGCCTCTACCTGGGAAACTCGGCGGCCGTGTCGGTGTTGTCCACCATTGTGGTGATGGCGCTGGCCATTCCCGCCGCGTACGCGCTCTCGGTACGGCCGATTGGCAAGTGGCAGGATGCGCTGTTCTTCTTCATCTCCACGAAGTTCATGCCGGTCGCCGCATCCATCATCCCGGTGTTCCTGCTGCTGCGATCTCTGAATCTGCTGGACAACCTGTGGTCGCTCGGGGTTCTCTACATCGGCATCAACCTGCCGCTGGCGGTGTGGATGATGCGGTCTTTCTTCGCCGAGGTTCCGCGAGCTGTGGTGGAGGCGGCCCAGATCGACGGAGCCAGCTTCAACCGGGAGCTGTGGCGGGTGGCGCTGCCGATCGTCGCCCCGGGAGCGGCAGCAGCAGCACTGATCTGCTTCATCTTCGCTTGGAACGAGTACTTCCTGGCTAACCTGTTGACCGCGGTGGTGGCGCGCACCACTCCACCATTTCTTGGCAGCTTCGTGGATGGCCGTGGCCAGTTCATCGCCGTTCTGTCGGCGGCGTCCACAGTGGCAGTACTGCCGGTGATCGCGGCCGGATGGCTGGCACAGAAGCGCCTTGTCCGAGGCCTGGCCATGGGCGCGGTGAAGTGATGCGTGCCATCGTGTTCTCCGGGCCCGGCTCCTTCTCCTTGGAGGAGGTGCCTGACCCGGTCCCGGGCCCGCGGGAGGTGCTCGTACGGGTGGAGGCTGTCGGGCTGTGCGGCACGGACATCCACGTGCTGGAAGGTGAGTTCGAGCCAACGGTGTTCCCAATCATTCCCGGTCACGAGACGTCCGGCGTGGTGGCCGGGATCGGCGATCAGGTGACCGAGTTTGCTGTCGGCGACCGGGTGTCGGTCGACCCGACGCTGACCTGTGGCGAGTGCAGCTTCTGCGCCAACGGTCGTGCGAATCTGTGCGAGAACTGGAACGGGTCGGGAGTGGCCCGAACCAACGGATCGACCGCCGAGCTGACCGTGGCCCCGGTGAAGAACGTGCACCGTCTGTCCGACGATGTGGACCTTGCGCTGGCCGCGCTGATCGAACCCCTCTCCTGCGCGATCCACGGCTACGACCTGCTACCGAGGCGGATGGGTGAGCACTATCTGATCTACGGTGCCGGCACGATGGGCCTGATGATGGCGCAGCTGGCGCCGAGGGCCGGAGCGGCTACGGTCACCGTGGTGGACCGCAACCCCAGCCGGCTGAAGGCCGCCAGCGACGTCGGCGTGGAGACGACGGTCACCTCAGCGGACGAGGTGGAGCGCCGCGGCGGGTGGGACACCGTGATCGACTGCACCGGTGTCGTGGCGGCCATCGAGGACGGGCTGACCCGGGTGCGCCGCGGTGGCACCTTCCAGCAGTTCGGCGTCGCGCCGACCGACGCAGTTGCCCGCTTCTCGCCTTTCCGGGTCTACAACGACGAGATCACCGTGCTCGGCTCGATGGCTGTGCTGAACTCCTACAGCCGAGCCGTGGAGATGTTCGAGGCCGGCGCCCTGCGAGCCGACGCGATGGTCAGCCATGCGTTCAGTCTGGATGACTACGCCGAGGCGCTGGCCATGTTCCGCGCCGGTACCGGCCGCAAACTGCAGATCCGACCACAGCTGGATCAGTCCATCGCCATGCTGTGACCGGTTGCGTTAGGAGTAATCAGTGTTCGACAGCGGCCGTACTTCTGAGTACGGCCGCCTGATGACTAAGGAGCGAACCGGAGTGCAAGCCGTCAGCCGCTGGACCTCGATCACGCAGTGGCTGGAGGCTGAGGGCCGTGTCGACGTCGTTGATATCGCGTCCCGACTCGGGGTCGCGCAGGAGACAATCCGCCGTGACCTGCGCACGCTGGAAGCGAAGGGCCAGCTGCAGCGAGTGCACGGCGGAGCTGTGCAGCTTGCTCACGAGATCGTCGGAAGCAACAACGTGGTCCACTCCGCCGCGGCGGACGACCTCGTGCTGATCGAACAGGTCTGGAGCGAGCTGCCCCGCTCGGGCACGATCCTGCTCGGGACCGGCCGGTTGACCTCCGCGCTGGCTCAGGTCATTGTCAACGACCCCCCGGCGCAGAGCGGCCTGACAATCGTCACCAACTCCCTCGACGCCGCACTGTTGTTGTCGCGGGCCAGCAAGCTGTCCGTGTACAACATCGGCGGGACCGTTAGCCCGCTGACCCGGGCCCAGGAGGGCGACTGGGCGCTGAATGAGCTACAGCGGTTGCACACCGACGTCAGCGTGGTCTGCCCGGCCGGCATCAGCATCGAGCGCGGGCTCAGCCAGGCGACCCCCGCCGCGGCCGCGGTGTCGGAGGCGGAGGTGGCTTCAGCCGAACGAGTGATCGCTCTGGCGGACGAGCAGGCGTTGGGCAGCTCGGCGTTCGTGCAGTTCGCCAGCTTGGACCAGATCCACCAGATCGCCGTGACCGGACGCCCGGCGGCGTCGGCGGTGCAGCCGTTCTTGGACCGGGGAGTCTCGGTCAAACTGGCCGTCGACGTGCCGTAACGTGTGCCGGGCACACCTTAGGTGTCAATCGTGAGGAGCAACTGTGGCACTCGTGGCAGGAGTGGACTCATCGACCCAGTCCACCAAGATCGTCGTCTGCGACATCTCGACCGGCAAGATCGTCCGCTCCGCGCGGGCGCCGCATCCTGACGGGACCGAGGTCGCTGCATCGAAATGGTGGTCGGCTTACCAGCAGGCGGCCGCAACGCCCGGCCTGATGGATGACGTCGTAGCCCTCTCGGTCGGTGGCCAGCAGCACGGGATGGTCACCCTCGATGAAGCCGGTGAGCTGGTCCGCGATGCGCTGCTGTGGAACGACAATCGATCCGCCGGCGATGCCGTTGACCTGATCGGTGAGCTGGGTGGCGGCGCGGCCTGGGCCGACGCAGTCGGTTCGGTGCCCGTGGCGTCGATGACTGTGTCCAAGATCCGGTGGCTCGCCCGGGTGGAACCGGAGCTGGCGGCCACGACCGCGAGTGTGGTGCTGCCGCATGACTGGCTGACCTGGCAGCTCGGCGGCCGCACCTTCTCCCCCGTTACCGACCGCGGCGATGCGTCCGGGACCTGCTACTTCGACGCAACCGCCAACGAGTACCGACAGGACCTGGTCCGGCTGGCATTCGGTCGGGATCTCGAGCTGCCACGCGTGGCCGGACCAAGCGAGATCGTCGGCTACACCCCTGACGGGATCGCCATCGCACCGGGCACCGGGGACAACATGGCCGGCGGGTTGGGCCTCGGTGTTCGCGGCGGTGAGGCGGTTGTGTCCCTGGGGACCAGCGGGACGGCCTTCACCCGCAGCTCCCGGCAGACGCACGAGCCGACCGGCACCGTCGCAGGATTTGCCGATGCGACCGGTGAGTTCCTGCCCCTGGTCTGTACCTTGAACGGAGCCCGCAACCTGGTCGCTACCGCGCAGCTGCTCGGGGTCAGCCTGGAGCAGCTGAGCCATCTGGCACTGAGCGCGCCGGCGGGCAGCGAAGGGGTGAGCTTCCTGCCCTACCTGGAGGGGGAACGCACTCCGCCGTTGCCCGACGCGCAGGGCGAGCTGGTCGGTCTGACGCTGCGGAACATGAAACCCGCGAACATCGCGCGAGCCGCTGTGGAAGGCGTGCTCTGGAGCCTGGCCTACGGGGTTCAGGTGCTACGCGAGCAGACGGGCGGGATCAACAAGATCACGTTGACCGGTGGGGCGTCGCAGTCGCCTGCTGTACGACAGATCGCCAACGCAGTCTTCGGTCTGCCGATCGCCGTGACAGACACGTTCGAGAGTGTCGCAGTAGGAGCAGCCAGGCAGGCTGCCTGGGCTGTCACCGGCGAAATGCCGGACTGGCCCGTTCCCTTCATGAGTGAGCACCTGCCGAGCGCCGAAGACGAGGCAGCGGCCGCCGAGCTCAACCAGCGCTACGCAGCACTACTGGAGAGCCACTTCCTCAGTCAGTAAGCCAACCAGCGCCCAGTAGGACGGCTTCAGCCGCGGCGTCCACCCGAAGGCGGGTCGCATCAACGGTGAAGTCGTCGACGCCCGCATGATCCAAGATCTGGTCCAGCTCCGCGCAGCGGTGGAGATGCCAACGCAGCCCCGCCGGGTCGCAGCGGTGCCGCACCGTCAGCCGTTCACGAACCAGCGGCAGCGCGACTCGCAGTCTCGCCACCCGCAGCGGCAGCCCGATGGCGGCTGCATAGGCCTCTCGTTCGGCGCGTGTCTGGACCACTCCGGCAAGGACAAGGTGCGTTGCGCCGGCCACGGTGAAGTTGTGTGTGACCGCGCCAACATTGCGCAACGCCAGCTCGAGCTGGAACGGATCCCCGTTGGGAGCGGGCCAGCAGCGACGCAGCCAGTCGATGTCGACTACAGCACCGGGCACGCCGGCCTCGGCAAGCCGATCACCGATCGCCTCCGCCACTGTGGTCTTGCCGACACCCACCGTCCCGTTCACCAGCAGGGCCCCCGAACGTGAGTCGATGGGGAGCACCATGCGGCCAACCTATCGCCTAGCTGGCGGGCCAACGGCAGCCACGCTGTAGCCCCTATCGGTTCGAACGATGCCTAGATCAAAAGTATTTTGGGCATAAAAATACTCCAAGGCTGGCCATGAATGGCCAGCCTTGGAGTGTGTGTTCCGGCGACGTCCTAGTCTCCCACACGGTCCCCCGTGCAGTACCATCGGCGCTGAGAGGCTTAACTTCC
>JAOPXN010000055.1 GCA_025965155.1 Propionibacteriaceae bacterium | reverse complement strand
CGCCCGTTGCGGCGGGACCTAAGACTCCGCCGGGCATGACGTTTGGTCCTAGTGACCCCTCCGAAGGCGGATCAGGATCAGATCAGGACAAACTCAGAAGGAAATGACTATGACCGTGACAGATGTCAGCCCGCCCACGCAATCCTCAACTCCAGCGCCGCGGACTCGCAGTGAACCGCATCATGTGGTGCTGGTCGTGCTCGGAGTGCTGCTGGCGATCCTCGGACTCGGTCTCACGGGGGCTGCAGCTACCCTCGGAGCTGTTCTGTTCCAGCAGCACAGCCAGGGATACCTCACCTCGCCGACCGAACGCCTACATGTCGACAGCTACGCCATCACCTCGGAGCAGCTGGACGTCGTCATCGACGACGGTCTACCGTCCGCAGCCCGTAGTGGACCGGTCGCCAGCTTCCTGCTCCGCGGTACGTCGGCGGTACATGGTCAGGACATCTTCGTCGGTGTCGGGCCTCGGGCCGAGGTCACCGCCTACCTTGCGGACGTCGAACGGTCCGAGCTGACCCAGGTCCGCTTCAACCCCTTCCGGGCCACCTACCGCACCATTGCAGGATCACAAGCCCCCGCGCTTCCCGCGTCCCAGGACTTCTGGACCGTGTCCGCCCAGGGTCCGGGCGCCCAGCAGATCGAGGCTGACCTGCGAAGCGGCCGCTGGACGAGCGTGATCATGAACGCCGACGGCAGCAAGCCGGTCGCGGTCGATCTCCAAGCCGGCGTCCGCTCCAGATTCTTGGCCCCGGTCACTCTGGGCAGCCTCATCGCGGGTATCGCCCTGTTGGCCATCGGCATTCCCATGATCGTGGCTGGAGCCCACGGCCTCGGCCGGTCCTCGACGCCCCCCACCGCAAGCCACGCGTCGGGGTCGGGAGCATCGCCGTCAGCCCCGTTCCGCGGCACCGGAGCGTTGGCTGAACACGTCTACGTGTCCTATCCGGCCCGGCTGACCGGTGAGCTGGATCCGCACCTGTCGCGGTGGATGTGGCTGGTGAAATGGTTCCTCGCCATCCCCCACAACATCGTGCTGGCGTTCCTGTGGGTGGCGTTCGTGGTCACCACCGTGATCGCCGGTTTCGCCATCCTCTTCACCGGCCGCTACCCGCGCTCACTGTTCGACTTCAACGTCGGGGTGCTCCGTTGGAGCTGGCGCGTCGCGTTCTATGCCTACACCGCGGTCGGCACCGACCGCTACCCACCCTTCACGCTGGCCCGGACCGACTACCCCGCCGACTTCGACGTCGACTACCCCGAGCACCTTTCCCACGGTCTCGTGCTGGTCAAGTCCTGGCTGCTGGCCATCCCGCACCTGATCATCGTCGGACTGTTCACCTCCAACGTGTTTTCCTGGTGGAGCACAAGAGGCGACTGGAACCTCGGATCCCCCGGTGCCACCGGGATCTCCCTGCTCGGCGTACTGGTCCTGGTGGCGAGCGTTGTCCTCCTGGTCACCCGAAAATACCCACCGGCCCTCTTCAACCTCATCCTCGGCATCAACCGCTGGGGATTCCGCGTGCTGACCTACGTGGCGTTGATGCGGGACGAATACCCGCCCTTCCACCTGGACCAAGGGCAGCGCGACCCAGGAGACACACCAGTCAGGGGTCCGGTCAACACGCCAGAACCCGTCAGCGTGACGAGGTGACCGGCGGAACTGGTGCGTGGATGACGGTGGTGCGCGCCAAGCGTGTCCGGGCGGTGGCCTGGTGGTCGCTGGTCGTGGTCGCGGCCTTCAACGCCTTGTCCGCCGTCGGCGGCGGCATCGGGATGGTCACCGCCGACGGGTTGTCGATGCCGAAATCCATGCTTGCCGACACACCGTTCAGCACCTTCACCATTCCGGGTCTGATCCTGGCCTTGGTCGTCGGCGGTACCCAGTCCGCGGCGGTCTGGCTGCTGCTCGCGCGACGTCGATCTGCGCTGCTGTGGTCGGCGGTGGCCGGCTTCGGCATGCTGATCTGGATCGTGACAGAGATCGGCTTCATCCACGCCATGATGTACGCACAGGTGATCTACCTGGTCACCGGTCTGGTGCAGCTGATCCTGATTTTCTCCCTGCTGGGCATCGTTTCCTGGCTGCCCAGACTGAACCCGTCGCGCATACGACCAGCGCCACCCCGAGCGCAAGGGGCGTGAACTCGGTCGGGTGACCACCGATGCACACCGGCCTGGTCAGCCGATCACCTGACCAACAGGCGTTTGGACAACGCGAAGAGGAGAGTCATGCCAGCCACGTTCACGGCAAGCGCTCGAAGGCTCGGGATCGTCTCGGCCGGTGGAACGGTGGTCCTGAGTGTCATCTACGCGATCCCACTGACCGCTGGATTGCTGTCGCTGCCGTCGCCGGACGCGCCCATCGGTGATCCATGGTTCCCGATGATGGAGATCCTGATCATTCTCACCATGCCCGTGATGGTCGGACTGATGGTGGCGGTACATGCTTGGGCGGCGCCCCAGACCAAGGTGTACGGGCTGCTGGCTCTGGTGTTCATGAGCCTGTTGACCGGGCTCACCTGCAGTGTGCACTTCGTCATCTTGACGGTCACTCACCAAGCCGAGTTCGTCGGGCAATCGTGGCTGCCTTTGGTCCTGTCGTTCAAGTGGCTCTCGGTCACCTACGCGCTGGACATCCTTGCTTGGGACGTGTTCTTCGCGCTGGCGGTGTTGTCCGCCGCGCCAGTCTTCAGTGGGAGCCGCCTCGCTACGTCTATTCGCGTCTTGATGATCATCAGCGGCACCCTCTCTCTGGGTGGGCTCAGTGGAGTGTTCCTCGACGACTCGAATCTCCGCAGTATTGGGATTGTCGGCTATGCCGCCGTGTTTCCTGTTGCAGCGCTGCTGCTGGCCATCTTGTTCTACCGGGCAAGATCGCGAGAGGCCAGCACTAACCCGGACCTGGTGACAACGGAAAGCTCGCCCGTACCTGGCGTCCGCCAAGTGACCACCGACGAAGGCTGGGCCGGGGCTGCTGCATCGCTCAACACGGCGTGGCTGCCCCAGAGATGAGGGCCCTGGAGACATCCAGCGACTGTGAGAGTCGAATGATCCTCGCCGCCGGCAAGGCTGACCCACCCCTCAACTCCGATGAGCCCCGAAATCGGCGCGTGTCCTCGCTCCGCTGCTGGCCGCGCGGGCTCGCCCCCGCCGAAGCGTGCTTCACACCCTCAGAAGCTTGCGGCTAGCACCGCGGCGCGGACCCCGAAGGCGAGCAAGGCTATCCCGGATCCCAATCCGGTCGATGCGCTCGGAGTGATGCCCGTTCGCCGATGGACCACGAGGTTTATCGCCACTGCGAGCACCATCAGGGTGGCGAGCACTTGGAGCCCAGGGTCACCGAAGATGTAGGCCAGCGGTACGAAGTGCACCCCGACCACCAGAGCAACCCAGGGCGCGATCCACTGTGGCCGCTTGGTGGCCCCCAGCAGCAGTCGCCACCGTTGTGGCGGAGCCTCTTGGCCCCAACCGAACCAGACAAACGCGCGAAACCGAACACCATGGCCATCACAGCAACGTCGCGCACGAACTGGGAATCGCCCATGTCACCAACCGTTGGAGTCGAGAAGCGAATTGCTATATATCGATCTTCATTCGGCCACTTTCGCTGTGCCGGATCCCAGGAATGCTCTGCGCGGGAGAGAACTACTGTCTCGTGCTTGCCCGATTCGTTCTGCCTGGGGCAGGCGATGCTTGCGTAGCGCCTATTCTGCTTGAAGAGCGGAGAGTCCTAGAGCGGTGCGGTGTGTCCCACGCTCCAGTAGCCTAGCGAGGCCAAGTCTCGGACCGTCAAGGTGCATGGCTGGCTGAGTTGTGAGACTGGAAGCGAAGATCAGGTCCAGGTTCATGATCGAGTCCCGGGCGGAGTTTGTGATCGTGAGCTCCTTGGCGAAGCCGTCCGCTGCGGTGATCCTGACTGGGTCGCCGACCTTCAGGCAGGCCTCCGGCTGGTAGTACACGTGAAGCATCACGGCGCCCGGCGTAATCTCGGTGATCGGCTGGTTGTCCAGGCCCAGCAGCAGGGTCCCCGCGCTGGCCGTGGCCAGGACCACCGACAGCATCATCAGCACGACCAAGAGCACGGTGACGCTTCGGTTCCGGGTGAAGTCCCGGGCGATCATCCGAGCGAACATGGTCACTTCTCCCTAGGGGTTTCCGAGCAGACGGACGCGCGTGCGGTGGCGATCTGGCTCAGCAGGACGGGGAGCGCCCGTCAGCCCACGGCAGACCCAACGGCGACCCCGCCAGCACCAAGCAGGAGCGCCAGACTGATAGAACCGTCAGTGCCAGCAGGCAGCCCGCCAGCGACCAATGCCGGTACCCGAACAATTGAAAGAGGTGCAAATGTTCAAGCGTAAATGGCGCGACATGAGCGGCGAGGAGCAAAGGGCCGTTCTGGTCCTGGCGTCAATCCAACTGGCGCTCGCGGCGACCGCCTGGGCGGACCTCGCTTCTCGGCCTGTTCACGAGGTCAACGGCAACAAGGGGACCTGGGCTGCACTCATTGGGATCAACTTCATCGGTCCACTCGCCTACTTCCGTTGGGGTCGTGTAAGGACGAGGTCGAACATGCACTGAGGTGCTGCCCGTGGCCGGCGAACGCGTCAGCCCGTCGCACGGGCCAGGTCCGGCCCCATCGTCACGCCGGACATGGCCCAACCATTTCACCGACTGGGGCAGTGGTCCCGGAGCGCCGGCTCCCAGCCGAGCGACCGGCACCGGGTTAGGACCCGCACGCGCGAATGCGGCGAAGGCACATGACGACTGCCCCGCGTCGCTTCGACGGCCGCAACGACCGCCCACTGACAGCAACGCCACCTGTCGCGTGAGGACCAAGGACGTTATGCCCAGGAGAGGGGACGTTCGACCCGGGTAGCCTCCGCGCCGAGCGGCTAGCGTGAAGGTGAGCGGTCCTGATGACGATTGGCTGTCAAGCCGGACCCGTGGCCGCCCATAAGAAGGGTTTCATCATGGCTGCCACCACTGCAGGTCCGGAGCACATTGCAGATCCGGAGCGTAGGAGCGTTGAGCCTGCGGACCAGGTGAGCAGTCGGAACACCGAGCCAAGGCAGGAACCAGCAGTGAGCATCGTCAGCCCGCCCCACCGCAGGACCACAGTTTTCGCGCGGCTGCGCCACGGCCGATGGGCTGGTCCTGCAGGCGCGCTGATGGTCGCGATCGCGTGGGGTGTGCTGGCTGGTTGGTGGACGCCACGCGGGCCGATCACCACGTTCCAGGCTTTGACGGCTATCGCGGTCAGTCTGGTCGTGGGTGGTCTTGGCGGGTGGTGGATGCGCAGTCGTTGGGCGATGCTGGTGACGCCGGTTGTCTTCGCCGCCGTCTTCGAGCTCACTCGTGCCCCCACCGTCGGGCCTTTGGTGGACGGCATCCGGCTCGGCGGGGGCGGCTCGTTCGGCATCCTCGCGTTCCTCCTCGGCCGCGGCCTGCACGCGGTCCTGGCGCTGCTGCCGATGATCCTGGGCGCAGCCCTGGGTGCCGGCTTGGCGCGCCGCCGCAACGACGGCCGACAGCGCCGCCACAGTTGGGCGCGGGCCGGGCTAGTCACCCGACGCGTCACCGCCGTGGTCGCCACGGTGGCGCTGCTGGCGCTGACCGCCGGGATCAGCCGACCCTCCAGCACCGACGCCATCCTCACCGACACGGGCACCCCGGTGGCGGGCAGCGTCGCCGAGCTGATCCGGGTCCCCGTCGGGGGCCACGACCAGGCGATGATGATCCGCGGCACCAGCACCAAGAATCCGGTCCTGCTGTTCCTCGCCGGCGGTCCCGGCGGCAGCGAGTTGGGAGCGATGCGCCGCCACGGCCAGGCGCTCGAGAAGGACTTCACCGTGGTCACCTGGGACCAACGCGGCACCGGCAAGTCCTACGACAGTCTGGACCCCACCTCGACGCTGACACTTCAACAGGCCGTCAGTGACACCGTCGACGTTAGCAACTACCTGCGCACCCGGTTCGGTCAGGAGAAGATCTACCTCCTCGGCCAGTCGTACGGCACCATCCTCGGCGTCCTGGCCGCCCAGCAGCGTCCGGAGCTGTACCGCGCCTACATCGGCGTCGGCCAGATGGTCGACCCCCGCGAGACCGATGTCGTCTTCTACCGCGACACCCTCGCCTGGGCCCGCCGGACCGGCAACACAGCGCTCATCAACAGGCTGACCGCCAGCGGCCCACCGCCCTACACCGACATGCTCGACTACGAGCCCACGCTCAGCAATGTCGACGTGTACCCCTACGACCACACCCACAACTCCGAGGGTGCCGGCGGCTTTTCCGAGAACCTGTTCGTCAAGGAGTACACCTTGATGGAGCAGCTCCACGCGTTCGCCGGGTTCTTTGACGTCTTCACCGTCTTGTACCCACAGCTGCACGGCATCGACTTCCGCAAGGACGCCGCCAAGCTCGCCGTCCCGGTCTACCTGATGGAAGGACGCTTCGAAGCGCCGGGGCGGCTGGGCCCGGCCAAGCAGTGGTTCGACCTCCTCGACGCCCCCACCAAGCAGTGGATCACCTTCGACACCTCCGGCCACCGACCCCTGTTCGAACAACCCGACCTGTTCCACCAGCAGATGACCGGCACCGTCCTCGCCCACACCTGACCCCAAGCCAGTCCGCCAGCGGTGGCCGCATGAGCACTGATCCACCGACCAGTCCCTCGACAGGATCCAGCTATGAAAACAGCCGCAGACTGAGCGGAGAGCTCGCCCCTCGGGTGGCTCGTCGTCGGGTACGCCATCCTGGGCCCGGCCGCCCTGGACGTGATCCAACCTCAGACGTCGCTCTGTTAACGAGAGCTCCCCTCCGCGTTTCGCACGTTATAGGTGATGGCGTCGAGGTGGAACTCGATGTACGCAAACCGCCCCCCGGGTGCCGGGGCCTGCCACCGTCCCTCACCCACTGTCATCACCCGACGCCCGTCGGCCTCGCGGTGCTCCGAAAGCGGCGTCGACCACCTTTGCGGGGTGAAGGTCTTGCCGTCCGTTGATGCGCGCAGCCGATCCTCGGAGACGAAGTCGACCAGATCGTGCTCGGCGTTGAAGGTCAGCTCCGCGGACACAGTCTGGTCCCCGTCAGTGAAGACGCCCCGGACATGGCGAGCGTCGACGGCGCTCCACTGCACCGGGGCGTCGGGGATCGCGCCAGGGGCCAGCACCACGAGATCGTTGAAAACCGTGACGGTCTCCCCGCGGTCCATCTCGGGTCCGGCGGCGTCGACGACCGGGACCAACGACAGCAGCCGCACCCGCATAGTGGCGGTACTGTCGCCGAACAGATGCAGGACTGTGACCGGCAGCCCGGACCTGCTCGCATCCATGATGAACACCCGCTGTGGCCGCGGACCGTAGCTGTTGAGCTGCTTACCGGTGAACGGCATCCAGGCGCTGTCAGGGCCACTACGGATACGCCCATGGACGTCGGCGTAGAAGCTGACGACTCGCGGCTTCCCGACGGCCCCGGAGCGGCGGACGTAGGCAGCCAAAGGGTCCGGCAACTCCGCGAGATCCGCCTCGGTCACCACTGCCGGCGCGGGGTCGACGTCGGCGAGTGCCTGGGTCGCCTGGTCCCGCCACTGGGCGTGAAAGCTAGTGGGGCCCACGGAAACAAACCCGTAGCCGGCGGCGAGGACCAGGATGACGTTGACGACGGTGCCGACCTTCGCGTCACTCCACGAGGTCGCGATTGCGACCTGGGAAACCGTCGCAGCGCAGACTGCAACCATCCACCACCAGGTAGGGGCTCTTACCGCGATTAACACCGCCGTGGCGAGCACCAGCGTCGCGGCGAGCAGCCACAGGACGCCTCCCCGAGCCCCAATGGGTGCCTTGAGAGCAGGGACCTCCGCCCATCCGAAACCCTTGGCCACTCCAAGGAAATGGATGAGCCCATGAACCACCAGCACGGCGACGACAATCCAGCGGGCCACCGTCAGCACAAAAATCAACTCCTTCACCCCTCACTCTCCTCCTTAGCAGGCGGCCACCGGGCGTGCAGCACTGCCTCTCTAGATGGAGTGAGCAGATCTCACGTCTTGGAGGGGCACCCGGGCGCCAAGAAGTCCTGTGGCGCAGACTGTGAGGGCTCAGCTGCTCAGCAGCCGGTATGCCGGCGTTGCGGGCCAGGCGGGCGGATCAGGCGCCACACAGCAGAGCGAGTCAAGCGCGCCGTCTCATTGCGGCCCAGAAACAGCGGGCCAGTGGTCCGCTCGGCCGGGTAGGGCTCGAGGGCGTGGACGGTACCTGGTGCCAAAGCTTCGGTGGAGCGCTTGCCACCCTTGCGGGTGAGGCGCACACCCGGTGGCCGGTTCGGTAGGTGAAGTGCTCGTAGGCATGAGAGCCGCCGAGGAATGGTCGCAGCCGACGCTGTGCGACCAGTTCGGGGCTGGGCGACCTCGGTCAGGTAGCTGACCCAGGTGTCGACGTGGTGGCGTTCCACGGCGAGTGGATGAACACAGGGCACGGAGGATGCGCCGGAGCACCTGACGGGCTAGTGTCGCCTCATCGCGATCTCAGTTACCAACAACGGCCTGTCGATCCGCCTTCCGGTTACGGCAAGTGGCACGAGGAAGAGGCGTTCATGAGGGCCGCACTCCGCCGGTTGCCGGGCCTGGTGGCCGCGCTGGGGGTTGGCGCCGCTGCGGTCGGTCTGCTGTGGCGGCCGTCGGGAAACTCCGTGTCGGTCGTGACACCCCGCGGGTTGCCAGCGCAGCTCGCTGGGGACGGGCTTTACCGCTACGACACCGTCTTTACCGCTTGGGGCAATACCGCCGTGGACGCCGTCGTGCTCGCGCTTGGTATCCCGCTGATGGTGACCGCGTGGCTGAAGTTCCGGGCCGGCTCGCCTCGTGGTTCCTTGTTGCTCACCGGCTCGCTGGGGTACCTGCTCTACGTCTACGCCACTTACGCCCTGGGTGTCGCGTACAACCCGCTGTACGTGGCCTACCTCACCTTGCTGGCCGCCAGCCTGTTCGGGTTCATCGCCTCACTGGCGGCAGTCGACCGCGCCGCTCTGGCTGCAGTCGCCGCAGATCCCGATCTGCCACACCGGTTCCTGTCATGGTTCTTGCTTACGTCGGCCGCCGTGACGGCGCTCCTGTGGCTACAGCCGTTGGTCACCGCGCTGTTGAACGGCACCGCCCCGGCTCTGTTGGACATCTACACCACGCCCGTGACGTCCGCACTCGACCTGGCCGTCATCACGCCCGCGGCAGCCCTCGCCGGTCTCCTGGTGCGTCGCCGCAACCCGCTCGGGTACCTTCTCGCCGCTCCACTGCTGGTTACCATCGTGATGCTCCTGCCGACGATCGCGCTGAGCACCGCCCTACAGGCTGCGGCGGGGATCTCGTTCACCGTTCCCCAGTTCGTCGGACCGATCGCCGGGTCCGCCGCCCTCGGAGGGGTCGGCGCCCATCTGCTTGTCCGCCTGCTGCGCGCCGTCCCCGCCTCGGCGTCCCCGACCGGCTCCGACGATCGCGCTACTCGTGCGCATGTTTGATCTGGAGAAGGACCACCACATCGCCGCCGACCATTTCGGTCTCACAGGGCGCCCCTATTAGAACTGGATCAGTGCTCGGGGTCAGCTGTCGCGGCGAACGCGTAGAAACCGCAGCGGGCGTAGGTCGCCCCGCCTGCTCGGCCGGGAGTTGACGCAATGACGCACCCATCCTCCTCCGCAACGTTCAGTTTCTATCGGGGAAAATGATGGAACCGACAGGACTCCGCGTAAGACGGCCATACCTCCTCA
>JAOPXN010000049.1 GCA_025965155.1 Propionibacteriaceae bacterium | reverse complement strand
CCGCTACTCATCCAGCCAGACATCGTCCTCTGGTGAGCGTCGGACACGCGGGCATACACTGTCCTGGTATGAGCCAGTCCCCCATGTCTGCTCGGGAGCCGTCAGCTGAGGAACCGTCCAAACCACGACTGCACCATTTCGTGCTCGAGGACGATGTCTTCAGCTTCTTGATGATCGCGTTCGTCTTTGTCCTGATGCTGGCCGGTCTCTTCGAGCTCGCCGACCGCCATGCGGTCGCTAGAGCAATGTGGACCTTGGAGATCCTGCTCGCAGCGGCGCTGGTGGCTCAGACCATCGCGTCTGCGCCCGCGTATGTCCGGCTCCGCGAACGGGTACGTGCCCGTAACAGTTCCCCTTGAACCGTCCGCAGTTCCGCCCGCACCGGCCTCCACGCCGGTTTCGCAGTGCGTGTGGCGGGGTCTGGACATAAATCTGGCCGACACAGCTGGGGGGGAACTGTGTCGGCCAGAGCCCGCTTGAAGCGGGGGGACTTGCAGATTTGGTGACTGGCTTCGCCGGTGTTCACAGATAGGTGTTCACAGATACGGTTCCGTGTCACTATTGAAGCGCTACACCGTAGAGTATACATGTGGCGGGGGCCGCGATCTAGACCCCTTGTCAAATTAGTTTCTCGGAAAGGAGGGGGTTGGACATGACAGGTTCTGCCCCCAAGCCCGGCGCTCGGCTGACTCGCGAGCTCGTGCTGAGGACCGCTCTTCGCATCATCGATGAGGACGGGGTCGATGCGTTGTCGATGCGGCGCCTCGCCGCCGACCTCAACCGTGACCCGATGCGGCTCTACACGCACGCCGACGGCAAGGATGCGCTGCTCGATGGCGTCGTGGGTCTGGTGCTTCAGGATTTTAGTGTGGCGAAGGTTCTCGACGATGACTGGGAGCAGGCACTGCGCGTCACCGCGCACCGGATGCAGCGGATCGCGCTGGCGCACCCCCACGTGGTGCCGCTGTTAGCGACCAGGGGGCTCGGCCTTGCATTCACCCTCCGGCCGTTGGACTCACTTCAGCCGGTTGAGGACCTGCTGGAACTGTTCGCCACCGCCGGGTTCGACGACCTCGCAGCGGTGGACGCCTGCCGGATGTATACCGGCTTCCTGATGGGACAGATGCTCAGCGCGGTCCAAGTGATCGTGGACAACCCGGACGAGACCGAGGCAGTGCTCCGGTTCGGGCTGCACCGGCTGCCGCTGCGGCGGTTCCCCCGGCTACGCGCACTGTCCACAGCGTTAAGCGAGTACGACGACGCCGAGGCGCTGGACCGCTGCCTGGACACGCTGCTCAGCGGGTATCGGGCGGACCTGGAGCGACAGAGGCTCAAGCACCACCCAGGGGACCAGAGCCCCGGCCACTGACCCTCGCTGCGACCAGAACGCGGACTGAGAAGCACTAGGGCTGGTCGACGGTGTGGACGGCCGCTTCCTCGGCGCTCAGGTCTGCGCTGCCACCCAGCTCCTCGCCGACCAACTCGGATACATCGTCCTGACTCGATGTCCCGGGTACAGCGGTGCTGAGCCCCTCTTCGGGGTCGACCAACCCGATGACCTGGTCATCCCCGACGACGCCGTCATCCGCGGGCACGTCGTCGAGGTCGACCGGCCTGCCGTCGTCGAGGTTCTCTTCCAGCAGGTCGTCGAGATTCTCTGTGACCCCGTCGGCGGCCGGGCTGGTCGGCAGGTCGTCCTCGCTCAGGTCGGGGACCTCCTGCTCCAGCCGTTGATCGAGCGTCTCGCCCTCGGCCATCTCGGCCGGGGTGTTGCCGAAGCCCTGACCGGGTGAGTAGTGCTCGGGCAGCTCATAGCCGCCGTCGAGTACGTCGTCCACGCCGGTGTCCAGCAGCATCTCTTCGGGCTGCAGGTCGAGCTGCTCTGACTGGTCCGGAACGTTTTCTGTGAAGTCGGTCATGTCTCCCGCCTTGATCATTCTCACTCTGTGGGGCTACCGCCCGCGCTGGCTGCGGAGACGTACCCGGGCCGCCCGGCCCCCAAACCGAAGCCGACCACTCCGCGATCGCTAGGCCACTTCGCGGCCGGTCAGCCCGGTAGCCGGCTGCAGGTTCGGGAGGTGGTAGTTCTCCAGGTGCTCGATGGCAGCGTTGGTGAAGTCGCTCAGCGTCGGCGCCCTCCGCGGTGTCAACAACGGGCCGCAGTCAGGGCACTGCAGATCAATGGTGCCGTTATCAGTAATCATCGGTAGGTCGTCGTAGCTTCGGACCTGCTGGTCGCTGTTCGAATGGTCCTGCATGGTGCTCCCTTGTCATCGTCGCAAGCCCCGGTACTACCCAGGATTCGCGCGGTCGAAGAGCGACCCGAACAGACGTAACCCGAAAGTAACGCCACCCGGGCGTCACACCCAGTCGACCCCAACGACGCCGCAGGGCGGTGCCGGCAGCTTCGACAGGCCCGCCGGAATCTCGGCGTGCACGAACTCCGACGGCTGGCCGGCTACGACAGAGCTCACCCGAACCGTTGCAGCAGCAGCCAGATCGACGACGACGAAGTCGGCGCGAGTGCCGTTCAGCAGCGTGACGCGACGCCCGGGACGCGGCGTCAGCGGGACGGGTTGCGCGGCGTAGATGCCGACCAGTCCGTTGCCGTCTGCGTCCCAGCTCTCGATCCTCGGGTAGTGCTCGCTCGACCGGCCCACCGCCAGCGGGCCGTCGAGCGCGATCGAGCGAACGGCACGCCACTGCGACAAGACCGTGGTCAGCGTGGCCAGATGGCTCTGTGGGAGCTCCGCCAGCCGCATCGAGATCTGCGGTACGGAGAAGAAGACGTTCAACAGCTGGCGGGCCGCCGCCTCGGGGTTGGCGAGCGGATCCCACATCAGCATGTCGGAGTGGACCACGGGACCGAAGGCCAGCAAGCGGCTGTCGACGATCGAGGTGCGGTTCACGATGGCGTCGGCCGGGCAGTCGGCTGCCCGCAGAATGTTGCCGAACTCAGCCAGCGACGGGCTGACGTACGGCTGCCTGAACTCCAGCAACGGGGCGTCGAAGCCGGCTGCCGCCAAGTCGTTCCGGAGCTGCCGCAGCAGGATCAGCATCGCCTCGCCGACGTCGGCCACGTCCCCTGGCGCCTCCGTTCCCTGGTAAACAACCGCCTGGTCGAGGAAGTCGATCTTCAGCCCGTCCAGGTGGTAGTCGCTCATCAGCCGTACGCAGGTGGCGACCACGTGGTCGCGTACCTCCTGCCGTCGGGGGTCGAGCACGTAGGTGTCCAGCCGGGGGAGGTGATGGGGGGCCAGCGGCGCCAGCCGAGGATAGCCCTGCGCCTGCTCGCCGAGCAGCAGCGGCGCGATCCACAGAACCGCCGCCATCCCAAGGTCATGCAGCCGTCGGACGTGCCCGGCCAGGTCGCGAAACTTGGCCGGGTCGGGTTGCCAGTCGCCGCAGCCGCCGTACCCGCGACCGTCGCCGTACAGCTGCCAGCCGTCGTCGATGAACACCGACGCGCAGCCGATCGAGCGGGCGATCGCCGCCTCCTGCTCGATGACCTCTGCGCTGATCCGCTGGCTGAAGGTGTACCAGGTGGAGTAAACCGGCTCCAGTGCGGCGGCGGGGACCGGCATCGGGTCGATGTTGAGGGCAGCCGCCAGCCAGTCCTTCAGCCCGGTCAGTACGTCGGTCCATGGGGTGGCGGCCGTCGACACCGCCAGCCGCGCCGAGCGTTCGGGTTTCGCAGCGAGCTCGAGATGGATGACGAACGTCTTGGTCTCCTCGCAGACGCCGTACCGCATGGTGATCTCGTCGACGGTTTCGTCGCAGGCGAAGCCCAGCAACGCCGCACCGGCACTGTCGTACAGCACGCCGACCGGCGTGGACGACACCAGACTGAGGGTCTCCTGCCCGGCCCAGTCCGCCGGCAGGGTGCGGTAGTGCCGTGCGTTGGGGTGCCAGAAGCCTTCGGCGTCGCCCAGCGGCACCTCAATGGAGAACATCAACGTCTGCGTGCCGGCGCCACCGTCCGCCTGCACGACCAGCAGGCCCTCGCTCTCACCGACCCGGACCGCGGCACCGGCACTCACCTTGAGCCGCAGGGTCGGGTGGGGCGTCTCGACCAGCTTCATCGAACCTGCATAGGCGGCCAGCAGCATCTTTGCTCCCTTGAATTGGTGATCCGAGTCAGGGTCTGTCTGGGTAGTCGACGGTGGGTGGCACCACGGTCACCGAGCCCTCTGGTGTGAACTCCACCTCGCTCAGCCACATCATCCGCCCGGGGCTCTCGTCCCCGACGAAACCGGGCTGCCAGGCGTGGTAGACCATCCACACCTTTCCGTCCTTCTCGAACAAGGCACAGTGGCCCGGGCCGGCCGCAACATCGTTGGTCACCAGAATCGGCTCCGCTTCCTTCGTGAAGGGGCCGAGCGGGCTGTCCGCCACCGCGTGGCCGACGGCGTAGGCACCGGAGTAGAAGGCGTTGGCGGAGTAGAACATGTGGAACCGGCCGCCGTTTTCCCAGACGAACGGACCTTCGACCAGCGTTCCCTCCCACGGCAGGTCCTGCTTGAACAGGCGGCTAGGCCGGCCGATCAGCTTGGTGCCGGCGGCGTCCAACTGCTGCACGGAGATGTAGGTGTCCACTCCGACTGCGTTGCCGTCGTTCTTCCAGTACAGGTAGCGGGTCCCATCGGAGGCGGTGAACGGGTGCGCGTCGATCGAGCCACCCTCGTCCTCCTCGCAGATCAGCGGACCCGCGGACCGGTCCGCATACGGACCCTCGGGAGTGCTGGCCACCGCTACCCCGATGCACTGGATCTCCGGCCGAGGTGCCTTGGTCGTGTAGTACATGACGTAGCGGTCGTCTGTGTGAGTCGCGACCTCTGGCGCCCACACCTTGCCCGGGCTCGACCATGACGGCAGCTTCGGCAGCGCGTCGGGGCCTGGTGTCCAGCTGGTCAGGTCCGCGCTGACCAGGGTCTGAACGTTCTTGCCGTGGCCGTTGGTGGAGATCGCCAGGTAGTTGCCGCCGGAGCCTTTCACAATCATCGGGTCGGGAAAGTTCTCGGCGTAGACGGGGTTGGTAAACCCCGCGGCCGGCTGCTCCGAAACGTCCTGGGAAGGGCTTGCCACATTAGGCACCGTATCCGGCTGGCAGCCCGCCAGCATCAGACCGAGGCCAGCCAGTGCCACGACCCGCCCGACAGACGGCCGACTCAGCGGGCGCCGGCCGGATCGTACCGGCCGGCTCAGAGACCATCTCAACGGCTACGACCGGGCCAGCTGGACGCATAGAACCGCAGGTAGTCGAACTCGGCCGTGGCTGCCGGGTCTGCGCCGCCGTGGGCGACCAGCCCGATCCGTGGTGCGGTGCCCGCGTCGAAGGTCCAGACCGCACCCCAGGTCCAGGAGGAGCCATCCCGGCTGGTGGCTGCCCGGTACAGGTGTTCCCCGGCAGCGTTGCGGGTGTGCGCCAACCGGAGCCACACGGTCGGTGCCGGCGTACCGACCACGGCACCCCCGTAGATGGTCCTGCCGTCGGATGCGGCTACCAGCTCACGGCCGAACTCGGTCTGCCGGGTGTTCCAGATGGCGACCGAGGACAGCCGTGCGAAGTCGCTGTCGTTGCGGTAGGCGATCAGCCCAGCCTGTTGGAAGTTGCGGACGGTGTTCTCACCCAGGTCGAGGGTGACCTTGGTCTGGGCGATCCAGGTCCCGTCGGGGGTGTCATGAAGCAGTACGCCGGCGTTGTTGCTGGCGCCCACCAGGTCGGTGGACGTCAGCGGCCAGTGCAACCGGCCGTTGGACACGGTGGCGGAAGTGTCTTCGCGGACCCAGCTCCAGGCGGAAGACAACGGGCCGCTGAACTCGTCAGCGTCGAGAAGCTCACCGGCCCTCGGGACAGACACCAGCCGGGAGGCCTCTCTGGCGGGCTTGCGGACCGAGAAGTTATCCACCAGCACGCGCCGGCTGCTCAGCCGAACCGGGCCTTCGGCCAGCGAGAAGCCGCGGGCACGCAGCCGTACCTCCGCCATCGGGTCGCCCAGGTCGCTCTCACTGACCTGCGCGAGGATCCGCGAACCGTGGACCTCCACCAGCAGCGTGCGCCAGGAGCTGCCGCGCAGCGCCGTGGACTCCGAACGGGCGGACCGGCCCTTGGCGGTTGTGACCTCCAGCCGACCGCGCTGCGGGTCAAGCGTGACCCGGACCCGCCGGGACTTTGATCCCAAAGTCACCCGCAACGGCTGAGAGCCTTGGACGTCGAGCCGGACCCGGACCTGATGGCCGGGAGCGTCGGAGCGGGTCCGGGCAGATCCGTGCACCAGCGCGGTGTGCCCGGCCTGCGGGTCTGCCGGCCCTGCGGTCAGCCCGCGGAAGCCCCCGGCGGCTGGGTTGGCTGCGGTGATGCCCAGCCCGGAACCGGTCACCGGCGTCGGCTGCGGGCTGTCGCTGGGCCCTGCACCGGCGCGCGTCCGGGGCCAACCGTCCACCCAGTCGATCCGGTCCATCAGCATCGGCCGCCGGTTGATGCCGAAGGGCTCGTTCAGCCAGGGCTGATGGCGGTCCAGTGCGTGGTAGACGATGAAGTCGCGGCCGGCGTTGTCGGTGGCGATGGCGTGGTGACCGGCGCCGATCCAGCGGTTGCCGTTCTGGGTGAGCATCACGGTGCCACCGACCGCGGAGGCCAGCAGCGGGATGCCGTCGGCGTCGACGAACGGGCCGAGCGGCGACCGGGAGCGCCCGGAGAACACCGAGTATCCGGTGGTCGGCCCGGCGCAGCAGTTGGCCGAGGAGCCCATCAGGTAGTACCAGCCACCGTGCCGGACAACGTAGGAGCCCTCGTAGCGGTTGTCGATGGCTACCTGCGTGGCCCGCCCGGTGGCGGTCAGACCGTCCGCACTGACCCGGGTGGCCCAGAGTCCGCCGAAGTAGCTACCGAAGTAGAGGTAGCGGTTGCCGTCGACGTCGGTGAACCCGGCCGGATCGAACGTCCACAAGAAGCCACCGCCGGGTGCCGGCCGCGGCGGCACCACCGGCTTGTCCGTTGGAGTCCAGGGCCCAACAGGGCTGTCGGAGGTGGCTACGCCGATAGCCGAGTCGTCGCCGGGGTTGAGCGTCGTGTCGGTGACGGTGAAGTACAAGACGTAGCGTCCGTCGATGTAGCGGACATCCGGGGCCCACAGACCGGAGGTAGCGGTCGCCCAGGACGGCCGGTTCTCAGCGTTGAAGACGGTGCCCTGGTATTCCCAGCTGGCGAAGTCCTTGGTCCGGGCGATGTGCATGATCCCCGGATCGTCGCCGGATCGAAGCGGGTCCGCCGTGGAGTAGGCGTACCACCAGCCGTCCTTGGCCTGGATGATGGACGGGTCGGCGAAGGTGTCGGCGAATGACTCGCTGACGGCGTTGCTGTAGGTCGCGCGCCGTGTCGGTCCGGCGGCAGCGACCACCGGGCCCGCCACGGTGGCCAGCGCAGTGCTGAGCGCAACCACGGCGGTGACGATCGGTCCAGCCAGGGGCTTCCAGTTGGTCATGCAACCTTCTCCGAGTCGATGGTGTCGTCATTGGCACGCGCTCGTAGGCCAACGATGGCTTCTCGGCCGCTCTGGCGGCGCCAAGGCCGGATTTACAACGTCGGACTTTTACGCTGTAAACCTTTCTACAGTGGGATTTTTCCTTTGTAAAGGGCGGGGTGCGGCTGACCGGCCCGAAAATACATCGCCCTTCTCGGATCAGATCCGAGAAGGGCGATGGCCTAACAGGGGGGAATCAGGGGGGTCAGGCAGTACGTGGAGTCAGCCTGCTCCCAGCCGGGACCGGGAAGGGGAACCCGAGGACGGTGAGCCGTCCGCGGACCTGGTTCTGGGCCTGGCAGTCGGACACGCACTCCGTGGGCGGATTGGCCACCTCAACTGCGTCCTCGCCGGTGACGAAGCCCATCCGGCCGCCACTGGCCACGTCCCACACCGACTTCCCGCCACAGTGGCCGACGGTCGGCGTGAGCGGCGTCGCGGTGTTGCAGGTCGGCTGCGGGACGCGGTCGGCCACCTGGGCGCTGTCGCGAGCGACGAACTTGGGCGAAAGGTCGTTGCCGATGTTGACCCGGGCCGAAACCTTCACGCAGAACTGGCCCGCCGGACCCGTCTTGACGCTGGTGCAGCCGGAGCCGAGGAACTGCCCGATCCTGGCGCGGAACCTGGGGTTGTCGAAGTAGAACGGTGTCAGCCCCTTGGTGGTCGAGGTCGCCAGCGTGTGCACGATCCGGGTCTTCTTGAGGTCGGAGCGCTCTGGCTCCATCTGGAAGATTCCGCCCTGCGCGCAGTCCTTAGCCTGGATCTTCATTGACAGCCCAGCGCCGGTACGCCCGAGTGCCACGGAGTCGTCCCTGAGCTCGACCGAGATCGCGCTGGTCAAGGTGAGGCCCCGGTGGTCAGGGATCTTGCTTGCGAAGACTGGAGTGAACCGGCCGCCGGTCATGTCGAGCGGGTTTGCTGCACCGGTAAACGCCTGGTTGAAGACCGCGAAATCCTTGGCCCGAACCTCGAACTGGGCGTAGCGACCGCGGACCGCGAACTTGTCGCCGAACTTGGCGGCCGGGATAGTGGTACGGATCCGGTCAGCACCGGCCTTGGCCACGATGGCACCGGTCGTCAAGTTCACCAGCGAGAAGCCGCTGCCGGTACAGCCTTTCGACGACGCCGCCTGCGCCGGTCCGGTGACGCCGATGGCGATCGCTGGGACCAGGGTGGCGGCGGCCATGGTGGCGAGCACGCTCCTTCGCCGGGCTGCGCGCCGGCGCCCCTGGCCGGGACCGAAATTCGTTGCTTCCATCTGACCTCTTCCGCCGGTGACTGACGTACCGAAGACTCGCCTATCGGCAGAACTAGCAACAATGGGCAATAAGTACTAGTACTCAGCGGAGGTGGTTCGGAAAGCACTGAAGGGCTGGATCGCGGCGCGCACACGACTGCCCTATCGCGGTGCCACAACCGTGGGTACGTCGCGTCGGACCGCCTCGGCTTGCGTCCGGGCTCGGATGTGACCCGCCTTTAGGCGACACGGCCGCGGGCCGGGCAAGCGCCTGCTCGACAATGCCCGGCCAGCCAATGCAGACTTGGTGCCTATCTAGTCTTGGAGACCGAGGCCCCGCCGACCGATCTCGTTCAGGTCGGCTTCGGTGAACCGGTTCGGCCAGCTCGCCTCGTAGTTCTCCTCCGGAAAGTCTGACGGGCTGTTGCCTGCCAGGAATGCCTCCCGCACCGAGCTGGCGTACTCCGCATTCTTGGCACACCACGGTGCGGCCGGGATGTACATCACGTTGCCCCAACCCTTCTGGTTGGTCACGGGCGCGACCGAGTGGATCATGTCGCAGTGCCACCACACCGAGTCGCCCGGCTTCACGCTCGGGATGCTGGACACCGCCTCCATCAAGATCGAGTGCCACTTCTGGTTGGCGGGGAAGGTCCGGTTGGGCTTCACGCCACACATGTCGTCATCGTCGACGTCGTCCAGCAGTGGACGAAGCATCAGGTAGGCCATCGCCTTCGGGATCGGAACCGTGTGCAGCACGCCCTGGTCGTTGTCCATCTCGCTCAGCGCCGTCCAGCCTTGGAAGGTGCGGAACGCCGAGCACATGGTGGAGCCGGGGTACTGAGCCGCGTCGGTTCGGTAGGCGGCGTCCCACGGATCGTAGGAGGCGAAGTCTCCGGCGAACAGGTGCCGGAAGTGCCGCTGGTAGCCCTCGGTCATCCACAGGTCCAGCGTCCCGGGGTCGAGGTGGGTGCCGAGACCGCCGGAGTCAGCACCGGGTGGCCGGCGCCGGATGCGGTCCGGGTAGAGGCTGTCGCGGTCGGGGTCGAACCAGGCCTTGCCCTCGGACTCGTGTATCCACTGCGAGTTGAGGAATGCCTGCACCGCCGCCATCCGAGGGTGCTGGCGCGCTTCCATCTGGGCGCTGGACCAGTAGATCGGGTAGATCTCAGGCTTGGACATCTCCAGGTCGCCGAAGAAGTCGTCAGCCGGGCCGGTGTAGGACTCGAAGAAGTGGTTGGACTCCACGTAGTTCACAACGTCGGCGTCCCACTTCTCGGCCTGTGAGCGGTCGAAATGGCCCCGGATGACGGCACAGCCGCGCCGCTTGATCAGCGCCAGCGTCTCCGGGCTCACCGTCTGGTTCTCGATGTCGGCGTAGTTGATCACCGGCCACACCTCATCGCCGCGTGCCTTGGCAGCGTTGATGTCGGCGATCTCAGCGGTCAGGAAGTCCTCAATTTCGGCGACGACCTCGGCGACCGTACGGCCGGAGGCGGCAATGCGCTCTCGCAGCGCGGTCTTGATCTCGGTGATGGCGCCGGGCAGGTCGGCTGGCTGTGTCTCCCAGTGCGGCAAGCCGGTACGGGCGCTGACAGTGCTGGTCATCGATGTCCTCCCAGGGTTTAGTAAGGATTCCTAATTGGTCCTTGGTGTCAATCGTAGAGCCAGTACGGCCCATTACGCAAGGACTCCTAACAAACTGACCGCGACGACAGAGCACTGCCAGTGACGGCGTATCCGCTGAAAGGGGAGGGGGTGGGAACCTCGGGGCTGGACGACCAAAGCGGTCCGCGTACTTGATTGATAATTGTACGATGCTGCCGCTGAACTACCTTGGGCCCTGCGGAGAGAGGACACATGGACACGACTGAGTTCGCCCAGCCAACCGGACTCGCCCTGTCAGGCGAACTCGCCCCGTCAACTGAATTGGTCCAGTCAACTGAATTGGTCCAGCCAGGCGATGTTGTAGCGGAGCTGTATGCGAGGCTTGCCGACCTGGTGTACGCGCACGCCGACTTCGCCGATATCGGCCGAAGTGCCTGCGAGGCGGCTCTTCAGCTCGTCGACGGATGCGACCACGCAAGCATTACCATCCGGCGTAACCGTGCATGGGCCACCCTCGCCGCCAGCGACGAGATCGCCGCCATGGTGGACGCACTCGAACGCGCGGTCCAGGACGGCCCGTGCCTGGATGGGCCAGCCGAGCAGCCGATCGAGCTGGACCCCGATCTTCGGGTGCCGGCCTGGCCACGGCTTGCTCAACGGGTGCTGGATGAGACGCCGGTGCGAGGGGTCGTGCACTTCCGGCTGCTGGTTGACGGCGACAATGCAGCCTCCCTGCATGTCTTCTCCGACACCCCTGGTGCGCTGAGCCCCGAGTCCGTTCACCAGGCCAGCGTCTTGGCTTCGTTCCTGTCCGTCGCGTTGGCGGCCGCGACCGAGCATCGGGAGGCCGTGACGCTGCGTGCCGGGCTGGTCAGCAACCGTGAGATCGGGCGGGCGGTCGGGTTGCTGATGGCATTCCATCGGATCGACGAGGTGGCGGCCTTCGGCCTGCTCCGCACGACCTCCCAGAACCTGAACATGAAGCTCCCGGCCGTGGCTCGACAGATTCTGGACCACCACAACAGCCGCAAGGATGGCGCCGGGGCTGACCGGGGCGTCACGCGCAGCGTTCCTGGGACCAGCCGCGCGGAGCGTATTCGGGATTAGTTCCGACGGGCATGCCCGTCGCGCGAAGCGTCCGGCAGCTGACGGCCGGGGAAAGCCGAAACAGACCGGCCCGGACAGCAAAAGGTCCGTAGTTACCTGCTCGGGGGTTCAGGTAACTACGGACTCACCGAGTGTATCGGAGCGGGGCGCCCAGGCGTTACAGCCGCCCAACTTTTGATCTGCAGCCGCAGTCCAGAAATCGGCCCGTCATCGACCGCCGACCGTCGACACGCCGGATATTGCGCGCCGCTGACCTGACGCCGGTCCGGTTCCTGGAATGGAGCGCGGGGCCGGCGCCCGGGCGGCTCCGCACGGGCGTCCGACTAAGGGGCGCTCAGCTGATGCCGTCCGCGATGACGGACTGCAGCTTGGCGAGGGTTTGCTGATCACCTTCGATGTCGACCGGGCCTCGGGTGGGTCGGCGCCACAACCAGCAGTCCAGGTCCTCAGCGGAGCCGCTGATCTGCAACGTCGGCTGGGAAGCCGAGGGCGCCTGATCGAGACACCAGAAGTCGTTGGCCCTTCCGCTCACCGGTCCGACGCCGGTGAACCGACCCACCGCTACCTGATAGCTGTCCCCGGTGTCGCTGGCGAGGAACTGGACGACGTGATCGCCCTCGAGGGCCATCTCGCCCCAGGCCGGCGGGTCGCCGTACATCACGGTGAGAGCCTCCGCGACTCCATCGGCGGCCAGCGCTGGGTCGAGCCTGGTCCGTCCGCCTGCGGTGAGCTCGGCGTCCAGTCGATGGATCAGCGCCTCATGAGCCTGCCGGCGGCGGCTGAAGCCGGCCGTCTGCTCATGGGCCCAGCTCCAGACCGTCGTGTCCGGTGGAGTCGAGGCCAGCGCCTGGTAGAGGTCGGCGCTGGCCCGGTCGAACAGCGCCAGCAAGCCGGCCCGGTCAGCCGGCCTTGGACAGTCGTGGTCCACGGCCGTGGACTCATCGGTGATCCGCTCCCCCACGATCCGGGCCCAGAATGACTGCACCGCCGCCAGATGAAACAGAAGGTCGTCCGCTGTCCAGTCCGGGCAGGTCGGTACCGGCCGGCTGCCGTCGACGTCGCGCAGTACTTCGACGAACCGCCGGCTGTCACTGGCCAGATGGGTGAGATAGTCCAGTTCCGTAGGCACTCCTCGACGCTAGCCCAGGTCGGGTCCGAACGTGGCGGACTCGATGACGACAGTGCACGCCGGTAGGTGGGCTGCGGCAGGTGACTCATTCCCTACGAAAGACGACTTGGAGGGCGCGATGGCTGTCGAGAAGCGAGACAGGGCGCTCGACGCGCTGCAGCTGTTGCTGGGCACCGAGACCGTACCGGTGGAGCGGGTGTTGCGACATCCGTACCTACCCGACGGGATGGAACCCGCTGACAAGCCGGTACGACTCACCCCCGCGGACCTGATCGGTGGATACGGCAGCGACGCCCGGTATGAGCTGGACACCGACCCCACCACGGCACTGCTGATCGCCGGTCCGGCCGCAGACGTGCTCACCGCGGCGACCAGCACGTCCGACGACGACGCGAGGGCCTACCTGGAGTCGAGTCTCGATCTCACGATGCAGGGCGGCACCACCTCAGGTGTCGTCTACCCGCTGGCAATCTGTGAGATGGCCACCAGCTTCCGATTCCGCAACGTCGGCGGCGCCTCGGCCGGTGCTATTGCTGCCGCGCTGACCGCAGCAGCCGAGCTGGGCCGCAGTGAGGGTGTCCGGAACCCGGGGGTGCCGGCGCCGCCGCTGGGACAACTACGTCCCGGGGCGCCGCAGGTCCGCCGCGGCTTCACCGGTCTCACCGACATCATCGGATGGTTGACCCAGGTGGGCCCGAGCGACCCGACCGATGAGGAGTTCCGGCTGGCTCAGCTGTTCCGTCCCGGGCGCGACACCCGCCGAGTGTTCCGGGTCCTGGTCGCCATCATGCGCCGCCGGCTCTGGACGCTCCCGTTGGCCCTGCTCACGGCTTTCGCTCCGATGATCACAGCGGCTGGCATCGCGGCGATCATCGGCACCGCCATCCTCACCGGCATCGTTGACGGCAGGCTTACCGGCAGCGACCGGCCCTGGTACGGAGTTGTCGCGGTGGGGCTTGTCGGGCTCGCCGCCTTCGTCGCCACAGTGGCGATCCCTGCGTTGTTGATCCCGGCGCTGGCCTCACGACTCGGCCGACTTCCGCGACCGATCCGCTCCCTGCCGTCGTGGGTTCGCCAGCTCCGCACGGTCAGCAGTGAGGACGCGCCGCCGGTGCCCTTCGCCCGCAGCGTGGTCTGGGCCGTGCTGCTGAGCCTCAGCGTCATTGCGTACGCAGTTGCCAGGCCGGTCGGTTACGCGACCGCGCTCCTGGTGGGACTAGCCGGAAGCCTGATCGTGTTGCTGATCTTGGTCGGCGGTGCCGGCTGGTATCTGTTCCGGTTCGGGGAGCTCTCGTTCGGACTCGTTGCGGGAACCACCGACGCCCGGCGGCGCCGGAGCCTCGTGGATGTGCTGGCCGGCATGCCGCGCTCGACCATCACGGACTCGGTGGTGCCCTGGCTCGACAACGCGCTGAGCCGACTGGCGGGGCTGCCCGAAGGCGAGGTGCTGCGTTTCGGCCACCTCTGGGCGGGTGCCAACTTCCACCAGCGCCGTACCGATCCGACGTCGTTGACCCGCTGGCAGGCAATGGCAGAGGACAAGAACCAGCGGCTGGTGAACCTGGAGTTGATGACGACGGACCTCAGCCGGCAGCGTCCGTACCGGTTCCCGCTGCCGTCGATCGACAGCGCCGCGCAGCCCGAGCAGCTCTTCGTCTGCCTCGATCAACTTCGAAACTCCGACGCCGCCACGTTCCCGGAGCCGGTGCTGAAGATCCTTGGTGAAGGTGACGGCATTGCCGTGCACGACGCGTCGGGCCACGAGTTCACCGTCCATCCATTGCCCCAGCCGTGGGACCTGCCCGTGATCGTCGCGGTCCGGATCAGCATGTCCATGCCGGCGCTGTTCCAAGCCGTACCGCTGTACCGGCTGGTGCAGCGTACGGCTGTCGAGGACGACTTCGGGAGGAAGGTGCTGGATCAGGGGGCCAGGCTCGAGTGGCCGGTGGACGGCGACACGGTCGCTGAGCTGCTGTGGTTGGCCGACGGCGGCATCACCTCCAACTTCCCGGTGCACTTCTTCGACTCACCGCTGCCGCGCTGGCCGACTGTCTCGCTAAACCTGGGCCAGCATCCCGACCTGGCGCCGCACCAGGATGTGTGGCTTCCGCAGGACTGGGACGAGGTACCGATCCCGGTACGGAGCGTGCGGAACTCGGGCGCGAGCTTTGCGGCCGCGATCCTCACCACGGCTCGAAGCTGGCGCGACAGCATGCAGTCGGCCATGCCCGGCTACCGCAACCGCATCGCGCAGGTCCGGGTCCATCGCGGTGAGGGCGGCACGAACGTGTTCATGCGGCGGGACGTGATCGCCTCGATGGCGCTGCGCGGCGCCCTGGCCGGCGCCCGGCTACGGACCCGGTACGCCGACGAAACGCACTGGAATCGCTTCCGCTGGCTGCGGCTGCGGGTGGCGATGAACAACATCGAGGGTCTGCGGCAGACGGTGCAGGAACGCCAATGCTTCTACGCCGACGCCTTCAGCGGTCCGGAGTGGCTGCAGACGCAGCAGCAGACTTTCGTCGACACTCCCGTCGGCGAAGCCTCACTCGGTGGTCCACTTCCCTGGTACGTACCGGCTGAGGAGTTCTGGCCGGCCGCCCCGCAGCTGCTGGAGGCGTACGTCGAGGGCTACACCGAACCGGCGGACCCGGCGTCGAACGTGTTCACTACCGAGGTGCCGGAGCCGGAGCCGCTGCTGCGGCAGACACCGGTGGAGTAGCGGACTCTATAGCGGGGTGATGCCGCGCCGAGTCAGTCCGCTGACGGGAAGCCGCGCGGCCGCGCCGCCAGCTGCGCCAGACTGAGCGCGATCGAGGTCAGGGCCAAGCCCTGGACCGACTCCCAGCTGCCGCTCTTGAGCTGGGCTGCCGTGTCGGCGGCCTGCTGGGCCAGCCGGTTGGCATGCAGGATGTCTTCCTCGCTGTTCTTCGTCATCTCAGTGCCTCTCTGAAAACTGATCAAGGACGATCGTTTGTCCTCAGTATCGCAACGGGGCTTGCGAAAGGCCCCTCGCCGACTAGGCGCTACTTCCCGGCTCTGGTCGGTGTGTCGCAGCGGAGCTGGCTAGTCGCGGAGAGCCACCCCGGCGGCTGGTGGCTGAGCGAGCCGAACCAGGGATCGGGTTGGCCCTGTCGGTCCGCCCGTGCCGATCACTAGGGTGGTGCCGACCCACCGATACCAGCGTCCGCGGGCGATCCGCGGACCTCGACCGCCCCATCTGGAGGCACACGATGTCCACTCCCGCCGATCTGCCCACAACCATGAACGCCGTGATCTGCCACGGCCCCGAGAACTATGAGCTGCAACAGATTCCTGTTCCCACCGCCGGGCCCGGCGAGGCGCTGGTCCGGGTGGAGGCGGTTGGCATCTGCGCCAGCGACCTGAAGTGCTACCACGGCGCCGCCAAGTTCTGGGGCGACGCGAACCGCCCGGCCTGGGCCGAGACCGAGGTCATCCCTGGCCACGAGTTCGTCGGAACAGTGGTTCAGCTCGACGATGTCGCGGCGGAGCGCTGGGGCATCGCGGTCGGTGACCGGGTCGTCAGCGAGCAGATCGTTCCGTGCTGGAAGTGCCGCTACTGCCTGCGCGGCCAGTACTGGATGTGCGCACCTCACGACATGTTCGGCTTCAAGCGCCGTACCCCGGGCGCCATGGCGGAGTACATGGTCTACTCGGCCGACGCGCTGGTGCACAAGGTGTCGGCGGACCTGCCGCCGGCGCACGCCGCCTTCGCCGAGCCGCTGGCCTGCTCGTTGCACGCGGTCGAGCGCGCCGGCATCACCTTCGAGGACGTGGTCGTGGTGGCCGGCTGTGGACCGATCGGTCTGGGCATGGTCGCGGGCGCCAAGGCGAAGAACCCGGCCCTGGTGGTCGCGCTGGACGTGGCGGAGGACAAGCTCGCGCTGGCGCTGGAGTGCGGCGCCGATCTGGCCATCAACGTGGCGAAGGAGGACGTGGTGGCCAGGATCAAGGAACTCACCGACGGCTACGGCGCGGACGTCTACATCGAGGGCACCGGCCACCCTTCGGCTGTGTCGCAGGGCCTTAACGTGCTGCGCAAGCTGGGCACCTACGTCGAGTACAGCGTCTTCGGCAGCGACGTCACCGTCGACTGGTCGATCATCAGCGACGACAAGGAGCTGAACGTGCTGGGGGCCCACCTCGGGCCGTACTGCTGGCCCGCCGCCATTCGGATGATCGAGTCGGGTGTGTTGCCGATGGACAAGATCTGCACCCACCAGCTGCCGCTCGCCGAGTTCCAGAAGGGCCTCGACCTGGTCGCCAGCGGCAAGGAGTCGGTCAAGGTCTCCCTCATCCCCTAACGCCGACACGTCACCTCCTCCGCCCCCGGGACGGCGTGTTGCGGCGGAGGTGACTCTTCGGCGGCTGCCGGAGGGTGCTTCGCAGCTGTCGGAGGCGACGGCTGCGGCGACGACGTGCTGGGGGGCGACTCCCGCCGGCGCAGGCGGCGGGAGGTGGACGGGGTACCGGACACCTCGGCGGTGATGCGACGTCAGAGGTGCACCGTTTGTCGGCGAGGGTCACACTTTGGGTGTGATCGAGTACCGAACCAGCGAAGAGATCGACGAGATGCGACCGGCCGGGCAGTTCGTCGGCCAGGTGCTGACCGAGCTCAGCCGCCGTGCCGCCGTCGGGATGAACCTGCTCGAGCTGGACGAGATCGCTGCCAAGATGATCAGCGACCGCGGTGCGACGTCGTGCTACGTCGACTACCACCCCTCCTTCGGCGCCAGCCCTTTCGGCAAGGTGCTGTGCACGTCGGTCAACGACGCAGTGCTGCACGGTCTTCCACACGACTACACCCTTGCCGACGGTGACATGCTGAGTCTCGACTTCGCCTGCGCGGTCGACGGGTGGGTGGCTGATTCGGCCGTCACCGTCATCGTCGGTACGCCGCGGCCGGAGGACGCCGCACTGATCAAGGTCACCGAGGACGCCCTGGCGGCGGGAATTGAAGCAGCGCAGCCAGGTCACAAGCTGGGCGACATCTCCTTCGCCATCGCCCGGGTGGCCGGCAAGGCAGGGCTCAAGATCAACACCGACTTCGGCGGCCACGGCGTCGGCCGGACCATGCACGGCGACCCGCACGTACCCAACGATGGCCGCCGTGGCCGCGGTCTGACGCTGCGGCCGGGTCTGGTGATCGCGATCGAGCCGTGGTTCCTGCACGGCACCGACAAGATCTACACCGACCCGGACGGTTGGACGCTGCGCAGCCGGGACGGGTCGCGCGGGGCGCACTCGGAGCACACGATCGCCATTACCGAGGACGGCCCGCTGGTGCTGACGGAGCGCTGAACCGTTATTCCTGAGGTGATCCGACCGCGTAGCGCAGCATCGCAAACGTACCGTCGGCCACTTTCGCGTCGAGCAGCTGCAGCGGAGGTGTGGTCAGCCGCCGCGGTAGCAGCGGTGCGCCGGACCCAAGCGTCACCGGAGCCACACCAAGGATGATCTCGTCCAGCAGCCCGTGGTCGGCGAACTGGCCGACGAGGTCGCCGCCGCCGACCAGCCAGACGTTCCTGCCTGCCGCTGCTTCGACCATCTCCGCATGCACCGGCCGGACGTCGCCGGAGACGAACCGGATGTCGGCGCCCTGGATCGGCGGTAGCTCACGGCTGCTGAAGACCCAGGTCGGCATCTCGTACGCCCACTGGCTCGGCTCTGACAGCAGATCGGAATGACGCACGATCCACTCGTATGTGGTGGAGCCCATGGCTAGCGCGCCCACGTCGGCCAGGAAGGCGGTGTACTCGCGATTGATGTCGCTGTCCTGGTTGGGGTCGACCCCCTCGCCGAACTGGAACAGCCACTCCAAGGAGTTGTTCGAATCAGCGATGAACCCGTCGATGCTGGTCGCGGTGTAGTACTGAGTCTTCATCTCTGCAGCATCACACTCGCCAATGGCAGCCGTCGCTGATTCAGAGAAACCCGCCAGCTCATGCGAATCTGGCCCGGACCTGTCCCTCCATGACCTCCTGCAACAGCTCGACGGTCTCCGGGTCCAGGTCGACTCCGAGCGTTCTGGCCTGTGCGGCCAGCTGCAACGTCAACCGTTCCACCTCCGGCCGGTTGCCCGCCTGGTGTTCGGTACTGATCCGGGCTCGAAGCAACAGCTCGTCGCCCGGCGCGGCCACCAGCGCACGCGCGGCGGCCCACCGTGCCAGATCGATGTCGTGGTCAATGAGGGCTCGGGTGGCGAGCTCGACGCCGGTGTCCCGTATCGCCGAGATCATGTCGATCCGTAGCTCCTCCGCCCAGTGCCACTGTCCCGGCGCGGTGTCCGCCAGTGGGGCACCGCGAACGAGCTGGAGAGCTGCGCGCAGCGCCTGGGTGCTGCTGGACGGAACGCCAGCACCAGTGAGGATGCGGAACTGGATCCAGTCCGAGCTGACCGTCGGTTGCAGGCTGATCCGCCCGGAATAGGCGTCCGGCAGGTACGGCTGTCCGTCGGAATCGGCGCCCAACCAGGTGCGGAGCCGGCTCATGTTCGACCGGCGGGTGCCCTCGGCGACCAGCAGGGCCGACGTCATCGCCTGCGCCGTGGTTCCGGGATGCTCCAGGAGCCAGCCGCAGTACTCCAGGCACTGACGGGCAGCGCGAGGTGGAACCGTCCCAGCGGCCCCGACCAGGTCGACCGGGCCCATCAGCAACAGGGAAGGGCCATGAACGGTCCCGACACCTCCCGGCTGTCCGTCCATCTGCGTCCACCTCCTCGTCTGTGCTGCTGCCTCGCCTTCCGTTGCTGTGCCTACGCCCTCACCACCGTCCTCGCGGGGGCCGAGATAGCGCACGTTGGACGCTTCCGGCGCCGGCGGTGACTCCGTCGGGAGCTGCCACCACGGAGCAGGATCGGTCGACTCACTGCCGGTGCACGCCAGTAGCGCAAGCAAGGCATCCGCCGCCGGCCGGCGGATCAACTGGGGCGTGACGAGGCGGTTCACCGGCTTGAGGACAGCGGTCGGATCGCCAGCTGCCTGACTGTCAGAGGTGCCGCCGTCAGGTCGCTGAGGGGCGTCGAAGTGGAGCGACCAGGGAGCAGCGGGCAGGTCTGTCGAAACCACGGCCGCGATGGTCACCCGCGGCAGCGAGGTGGTCAGGTCAACCAGGCGCCGGCTCTGCGCTGAAGTCACTGGCCCAGCGACCAGCAGGACCTCGGGCACCCACGGGTCGGCGAAGTCGGGATCGACCCGGTGCGCGGACGCCGTGCCGTCGGGGTCGTGGCGCCGCTGCATCGCGGCTCGTTCCTCAGCTCTGGCGAGCACCTCATCGAGGTCGTCAGCCCTGGTGACGTTGTGTCGTCCCAGCGCCTCGGGCAGCCCGGTGCAGGTGCCCACCACAGTGATGATCAGCTCGTCGGCCCAGACGGAAGTGGACAGCTCAACGGCCAGGGCGACCAATGCCGCCTCGACCAGGTCGGGACTGTCCGACCGCAGACTCAACAGCCCCACCGCCTCCAGGTTCAGCAGTTGCTGGGCTCCGCCGGGATCGTGACCGACACTCACCAGGGTCGGGTACGGTCGCGGAGCCTCCCCGACACCAGGAACCGACCTCAGATAGTCCGCGTCTGCCGGGTCCAGCCTCCAGGACGCCCCGTCGAGGATGAAGCCGACCGGCGGCTGCACGGCTGTGGTCTCCATGACCAGCTCGATCCGGTCGTCGGCGACGGTTGCCATCCGCAGGTCGGGAAGAGGGCCGGAGGTGTGCCGGCACTGCGCGGCGATGGCCCGGGTGGCCAGGTCGAGAGTCCGCAGGCTGAGCGGGCGCTGTCTCTTGGCGAGCGTCACCTCGACCTGGCGCGCGTCATCGCCTGGATGCAGGATTCGGCGTCCCAGCGGTCGCGCCTGTAGTTGCATCCGCCGGCGAAGGGCCAGGGCTGAGATGACTCCCGCTGCGAGCAGCCCGCCTACGCTGGACAGCCCGATGGCTATGGCCGACTCCGGCCCCTCGTGCGTTTGCTCCGGCGAAGGCTGCGCAGGCGGCACCGGAGCAGAAGAAACCGGAGCGGCGGGTCGGTTTGCCCGGGGCACCCGTTCGTCCGGTGGCTGTGGCGCCTGGGTCGGTTCTGGCCGGGCGGGTCGGTTCGTCGCGGGCACGCGCTCGACGGGTGGCTGTGGCGCCCGAGTCGGTTCTGGTGCGACAGGCCGCCTTGAGGTGGGGGCGCGACCCGGGTCCGGCTTGGTCGTCGGTTCGTCCGAGCGCGCCACGTTCGGCTGATCAGCCGGAGGCCGCTTGAGGTGCATCCCGGGTTCGAGGTCGTCGGGGTCCGAGAGCTGGGCGTGGTTAGCCTCGTACAGTTCGGGCCAGCGGCCGGCGTCGCCGTACAGGTCCTCAGCGATCGACGACAGCGTGTCACCGGCGCGCACCGCGATCCCGTCAGCCTGGCCGGCTTCGCCCCGCGCTCCCGGGATGACCAGCCTCCAGCCGGGCTGCAGACGGTCGGGGCCGCCGGTGAGAAGCTGAGAGTTGGCGACGGCGATCCTGCGCCATTCTCGCCCGTGACCGTAGTAGCGCTCGGCAAGGCTCCACAGGTCGTCCCCTCGTACGACGAGATGCCTCACCGCGCCGGATGGGATCTGTACCGAGCCCGAGCGGTGAGCGGCGGGAGAGGCGAGGTTAGCTGGCTTTGGCGCGTCCGGGGGTTTCCCGGTGCGCCCTCCGCCCTCCTCCGGGGAACCCTCGGACCCCTGGTCCGGGCCGGTTGCTACCGGGGGTTCGAGCGGTTCCGCATGCCCTAGCTGCGGCGCTGCTCCGAGGGCGAGGACAGAGAGGATCAGACCGGCGGCGAACCGCTGCGATCCTGCGAGTCCGGACAGTCGGAGCCGGATCCGTTCGGCGGATGCGATCCGGACGATCTCAGTGAGCGTGGCCAGTGCGAAGACGAGCCAGGCCAGCCAGGCAATGACCACAATGATCGCGACCAGCACCGACCCGTCGTCGGGACTGGACAACGTACGCCGAATGTCGAACCAGGCGAGCCGGTCAGGGAGGGGATTGCCGGCCAGCAGCACCAGGGCGATCGGCACCCCGATCAGTCCGCCGACCAGGACGGCCAGGGACACCACTCCACGGACGAATCGCATCGTCACCTCCTGGCGCTGCCGATGATTCGAGCCTCGGCTCGACCCGTACCGGTGACCTGGGACATCCCGATCGCGGAAAGGAAGATCGTCGGCGCTTCGGACCGGGTGGTGACGACCACGACTCCGTTGCTGACGCTGACGCTGCCCACCACGCCCGGACTCCCGGCGAGGTACTGACGCGCCGCGCGCGCGGCTGCCGCGGCATCGGGTCTCCCGAAGGCAGCACCGGTGGCTGCGGCATTGCCCGCGGCCCGCGCGGCACCGGCGGCCGTGGATTCGGCCCGGCTGACGGCCGTTGCCTTCTGGCCACCGTCGATGACCAGGCCGGCGGTCAGGAACATCGCCCCCACCACGATCAGTACGAAGACGCTTGCGGACTGACCGCGCTCGTCGCAACGGCGCTGTCCTGGCTCCGCCCTACGCCGCCCCGTGGCGTCTTCAGCCATCATCGGCTCCGATAGGTGTCGAGGGCCGACGACCCGGTCGCTTCGATTGTCAGTGAGCCGGGCATCCCCGGCAGCAGCACGTCCGAGAAGACCACGACACATCGAACCTTGCTCATGACGGTGGCGGGCTGCCCGACCGGCACCGCGAAGGCCTCGGTGGAGACGCTGATCGCCGACTGGGCGCACCGTAGGCCGTCCGTTGCCAGGGACTGCTGACCGGCCGCCGGGCCGTCGACTGCTGCGCCGGAGGCCGTCCGAGCCAGCGAACCCGCGCGCGCTGCGCTGTAGGCCGCCTCGGCGACGGTCGCCCGGGCTAACCAAAGCCGGCCACCGACAATCATCAGCCCCAGCAGGATGATCAGCCCCGGGAGTAGCACCGCCAGTTCGACCGAGGCGGAACCACGCTCGGACTTGTGCCGCAGTTTCGATGCACCGGTCATGGCGTTGTCACTCTCTCCACCGGCGCAACCGCCGATGCGGTGATCCGGCTCAGGTCCAGGTCGAAGAACAGCGGGATGGTTCCGGTGACGGTCGCCCGCACCTCCGCGCGGCCACGGCTCACCGCAACGACCACGTCTCGTACCCCGCCCACCTCGGTGATGTGACGGGCCAACGCGTCACCGGCCGCCGGTCCCGCATCGGCGCTGCGGCTGGCATCGGCTGCCGCGTTCGCCGCTTCGGACAGGACCTGTCGACCGTGGATCCAGACCCCTGCCTGAATGATCCCAAGGGTGGACAGCATCAGGGCCGGGAAGACGAGGGCGTACTGGATGGACTGGCTCATCCCCCGCTCTCCACGACCGCCGGCTGCGGGCACGGCTACTTCGGTAGCCGGACTTTGACGTACGCGACGACCGCCCCGACCAGTGCCATGGCGACCACCACGGCACCCGCCACGAGGATCGCGTTCTCGGTTGACTGGCTGAGGCCGCGCTCGTCGCGACGTGGGCCGTGCTGGAGGCTGGCGAGCGCCAAGACGATCGCGCCGATCCATTGGTTGAGTTTCATCAGGCTTCTCCTTGGTCCGTTCTGCTGTCCTGAAGTCGGCCGGGCCGCGGCCGCGCGGTGCGTGTGCTCAACGATTCCTCAGCTCGCACGGAGCTAGTCGCACTCGTGAGAGATCTGTGGATAACCGGCTCACCCCATGGCGATTCGCATCAGCGGCGGAGCCATGAAGATCAGGCCGAAGATCAACGCCGGTATGGACATGTAGATCGTCATTCCTTCGGATGCTGCATTCGCCTCGTTCTGCGCCTTCGCCAGATGAGCGTCGCGGAGCTCACGTACCCGCGCGCGGAGAGCGCCGGACAGTGCGGCGCCCGACTCATCCAGCTGCATCACGTCCGCAACATCGGCTAGCTCCGGAAGATTTAGCTGAGTGGCCAGCTTGCGCAGGTCCGCGTACGGCGGCTGCTGTTCTAGGCGGGCCCGCTCAAGCGCACCGCGGATCTGCGCGAAGAGCGGTATGTCGCTCAGGTTCGCAGCATTGTGGAGCGCCTGCGTCGCCGATGCGTTGGCCAACCGCTCCAACGTAACGAGGTCGATGTAGGTCAGGAGGGCGTCGCCCGCGTCGGCGCGAGTCCCGCCGGCACTGCTCCGCAGCATCAGGTCAGGCACAAAGAAGCCAACCACCATCCCGACCACGGCGGCGATCGCCGGTGTCGCTGCCGGAAGGCCGAATACCGCCGTCCACAGAGCGGCTAGCAGACCCGGCAGCAGGGCACCGGCCAGCGCGAGAGCAGCCTTGTCACCGAAGAACTCGGCGACGGACCTATTGCTCAGCTGCAGGTTCTGCAGCTGTCGGGCTGTCGGAGTGAACGGGCTGCGCCGGTACAGCCAAGCGCCTATCCGGTCTGACCGCGAAGCCGGTTCGCCCGTATCGCGGACGACGGAGTCGGTGCTGGCCGGCACCTGCCCCAGGCCGTTCAGCGCATCGGCCAGGTCGGGGGTCACCCGCATCGCCGAGGCGGCGAACGCGACGAGTGCCCCAGCGAGGGTGGCACCCGTGAGCAGGACCAGCAGCAGCGTCATCGGTGTGCACCCACCAGGATCCGGTCGCGGCGCCGTACGGCGGCGCGGCGGCGCATCAGGATCAGTGATGCGACGTAGCCGGACAGGAGGACAGACAAGATCACCTGACCCAGCGGCGTGCCGTACGGCGCGAAGAACCCACGCCCAAACACAAACGCCAGGCCCAGCGTCAGCAGGCTGATCACGGTCACTTGGCGGACCACGATGTACGGCTTCGCTCGCTCCACCTCGATCAGCCGACGGGCACGCAACTGTGCCTGCAGAGAATCGGCCAGTGCACCGAGCGTGGCGACGGCTCCATTGGACCCTCGGTGTGCGGCGAGAATCAAAGCCGCGATCACGCCATCGGCGTCCGGGCTGTCAAGATCATCAGCGAACTGCATCAGGGCGTCGCGGGTATCCCACCGGTTGTTCAGCCGAGCGATCAGCAGGCCGAGAGGCTGCGCGATAGTCTCCGGCGCGGTCCGGCGGGAGAGGCGGATGGCGTCGGTGATCGACTTGCCGGTCGGCAGTGTTGCAGTCAGCGTACGGACCCAGCGGTCGAGCGCCTCCAGCAGCACAACGTCCCGGGCCTTCGGGATCTTCAGCAGCGCTGGCAACCCGAGGACCGCAGCGGGTATGAGTGCGACGCTGATCAGCCAGCCGGTCCCGCTGGCCACGGCCAGCCCGGCCAGAAGCGACGCGGCGAGCAGTAGGTCCCGACGCCGACCCGCGACACCTGCCGGCCGTTTGGTGACCCGGGCCCACATGGCCGCTGCTGACCGGTGTGCGCCGGCTTGTGGCTCAGGCGTGCCCCGGACCACTCCGAACGCGATACCGAGCACGCCAGCCGTCATCAACAACCCGGCGGCGGCCGCGACAATGGGCGAGGTCATGGTCCGGTCCGTTGCGTACGCAGCGGGTCACGGCGCGGAAGGGGGCGGCGGAACGGAGCGATCTCGGCGCTGAAGTCGGCGTCCGGGAAGAAGCCTGCTGCCTGCTGTCGGTTGCCGCTGGCGTGGTAAGTCAGGTGCGTCACCGGGCGTCCTGACTCGATGGCTCGGGTCACCTGGCGGATCTCGGAGATGAACCGTCGCCGACCTCCGCCCTTCCATGTGTCATCCTCCAACGTGACGTAGATGAAGAGTGAGACGTTGTGTGCGATCTGCCGGTAGGCCTCATCGATGGTCACCACGCCACCCTGTGCGACGCGTGATGCCAGCCGATCCATGGTGGACGCGGCCGAGTGCGAGTGCGTTGTGGACAACGTGCCGGCGCCGGCTTGCATGGCCTCGAACATGGCTGCGGCCTCCCCGCCGCGTACCTCCCCGACGATCAGCCGGGACAGATTCTGTCGCAGGGCCTCCGGCATCAGGTCGGCAATCGTGAACTCCCCCAGCGCGTGGGTGCCATCGCGTTCGCCGTGGCCGGTCCGTGCCTGCAGGGCAACGATGTTCTCCCGACCGGGCTGCAGGTGGGTCATCAGCTCGTAGTCGGTTTCCAGCGTCCCGAAGCGTTCGTTCAAGGGAATGGAACTGATCAGTGCACGGAGCAGGGTTGTCTTCCCGGCTCCCTGGTCGCCGGAGATGACCATCGACTTCCGGGCGAGGATCGCGGCGTCGAGGAACTCGGCCACTTCGAGTGGCATCAGGTCGCCGTCGACCAGATCTGACAGCGACACGTCGGTGAGAATGTGCTGCCGCAGGACAACGCTCGGTCGGTACGAAAGACCGAATCCGATCGCATGCAGTCGGAAACGGTCAGCCAGCGCCAGTGTCATGGTGGGATGCGTGTCGTCGAAAGGCCGGCTGGGGCTGGCGCTCTCTCCGAGGAACCGGATGGCGTCGATCAGCTCTTCGTCGCTGTCGGCAACCGGAGGCAGCCGTTCCCGCCGGCCGTCGCCGTACTGCACCGTGACACAGTCCCAGCCGTGGATCTCGATGTTCTCGGCGTCGGCGAGCTCGAACAAGGGCTGCATGCGGCCGTATCCGAAGACCGCATCTTCCACCGCCTGCACGTAGCGAAACTCTGTGTCCGTGGACCACAGTGCGGCGCCGTCGCGGTGCAACGCCCGGACATGGTCGGCCACCACACGACGAATGATGGCCCGTCCCATCAGCAGCCGGTCCTCCGCCGGCATCGGCCGACCTGACTCGGCGATGTATGCCTGGGTCTGATCGGTGATAGCGCTCGAGGACTCCTTGCGAAGCACGACGACCTGAGCCCAGTCCACCTCCTGGATCGGTAGCACACGGCGGTCAGCGACGTACACGCCGAACGGTGCCCGCTGAACAGCGACCGGCCGGACCGTCGGTGGGTCGTCTGACATGTCGAACAACGGGACGCCGGTCAGCGACCTGTGATCGGCCGCGGCGTGATCCGGCGCCCGGCTCTCGGGTGCAGCCTGCGGGCTCGCTGGCGACCGTGTCACGGGAGTGCGTGGGCTCATACCGTCGTTCCGACCCGTCCGGCGGACCGGTCCACAGAGCTGCTGAGGTGCGCCGCTGCCGACCGTAACGTGCGCACCAACGGGCTGGCGTCGAACTTTCGGGGACGGGGCGCTCCGTCGGACAGGCAGGCTGCATGGATGGGGTCGGCGGCGACCGTGCCGAGGACCGGCAGGTCGATCAGGCCGCTGATCTCCCGGCCTGAGTAGGGTTCGCCTTCCCCGACCAGGATCAAGCCGGCGCGTACGTCAGTAGCGGCTAGGCGGCACTGCTCGATCAGCGTCGCGGCGTGAACGCGGGTGGCCGCCACGGCGCGCAGGCTGGTTCTGCTGACCATGCCAACGGCCTGGCACCGCTCCAGCAGAGGGAACGGAACACCGTCGGGCCCGATCCGGCCCGCGTCGACGATGACGTCGATTCCGGCTTCGTCGAACCGGGCGAAGGCGTCGGCGAGGTCGGCCCACCCAGCGGAGAAGAGTCGTGCACTGCCCGGCTTCGAGAAGCCTGGCAGCAGCAGCCGACGGTGCTCAGGGTCCTCGGCGAGTTCGACGGTTTGGTCCATCACCACCTCCGCGAGTGGTCGGCGGTCACGATGGGCTTCGGCCACCCGCAGCAGGCCCTTGCTGGTGCGGCACCGTCCTTGCAGGTAGCCGGCCAGCACCGCCTGCGGTGCAGCGGGATCGCAGTCCGCCACGATGACCGCGCGGGGCCAGGTCAACGCGAGACCAATGCTGAGCGTCGTCACGCCTGGGGCGCCCGCGGCGGAGGTCAGCAGCAGAACGGCCATGTCTACCGCTCCGCGTCCCGAACGACCACGACCCGGTTCTGCGCAGCAAGGGTTCCTACTGTCGCCGCCTGGTCTGCCCCGACGTCGACGTTGAGGAGCGTGGATAACCCGTCAGCACCCGGCGTGGAGTCGACGACCCGGCCCTGAATCGCCAGGTTGCTGTATTTGTCGCGGTACGCCGGGTCGGAACCCTCCGGCGGTAGCGCGATCAGCCGCACAGCGCTCCCCGGAACGAGAAATCCCTGCGGCGCTCTTCCGACCGGCAGATTGACTCCGACCAATGCGCGTTTGGCGGCCGGCAGCACGACCGGCGCGATGGCGTCCGCCGGAAGTAGGCTGCCGGCGAGGAGGTCAACCGCGGCGCGTTGGCCCACCAACGTTTCGAGCCGGGCGGCGGGCACTGTACGAATCCCGGGCGTGCTGCCAACGGTAACCGCGGTCAGATCAGTCGCCTTCACCACCGACCCGCGGTACACCGTCGACGTTACGGCGACCACCGTCTGGGCTTTGGACAGGTCGGTGTAGAGAAAGAGCCCACCGAGTGCTCCGAGGCAGAGCGCCACCACGCCGAGCGCGATCCACTTCGGGTTGCGGCGTCCCTTGACCGGGGAAGCGGGGACCGGGGTACTCGGAGCACCAGCCGAGATCTGGTCCGGGGTGGCAGCGGGCCGGCTCCGACCGCGTACGTCCCAGCGTGGCGCCTGCGTCGCTGTCATATACACCCCCGTAATGACATGTCGGTTGATCGGTGAGCGTAGCCGAGTCCGTGACGGCAGTCACCAGAAATCTGCAAGCGTGTCAAACGTCGGATCGAGCAGTTTCCCGCTAAGGCGCCCGCCTCACGCTGAGCAACCTCGTCCCTCATGCCACGTCCGCCAACGCCTCGGAATGCTGGGCCAGGCGCCGAACCGCGCGACTGCACCGGAACCGGACATTGGCAGCGCTGATGCAGTGGCGGTCCGCTGCCTGCCTGCTGGACATGCCCTCGATGTAGACGCTCTGTAGGACGGCTTGAGTACCTGCGTCAATGAGGCCAAGCTGCGCGGCGGCTTTGATCAGATGCTTCCCGGTCAAGCCATCTACGCGGTTGTGATTGAGAGTCTGCGCCGCCCGGGCATGACTGCAGATTCGGTCGAACGTTCCGTCCGGAGGCATCGGTACGCAGCCGGCGCCACGACACGAACCTGCGGTCTCGCGCCTCACTGACTTCAAGGTGTCGAGGGCGAGATTGGCGGCGATGCGAACCGGCCGCGTCGCCAATGGATAGGTTCGGATACGGCACCACATCGCGGCGACGTAGTCGTCGCTGGATGCTCGAGGATCGCAGGCCGCCATCCGAACGATCTTGCCTAGCATGGACTGCAGGATGGCCCGCCCAGCTAGTTCATCCGCACCATCCAGCACCTCGGAGAGAAGCGCGAACATCGCCTGATCCGGATCGGCCGAGACCGCCTTCAGCACCTCGGTGAGATCCCGGCACCGGCGCAGAGCCCGATGCCGGTCACTCCATCGGTGAACGTTTGAGGACCGGTTGTCCACCAGATACGCCCATTCAGCGTTCAGAGCGTCAACCAGTTGGTACTTTTCGGTCGAACCGGATTGCTTGCTCGCCACATCTCCTCCTCGCACTGGCCACTGGTTCTACTGTGGTCAATGAGTGTTGGCGCAGGTGTTGTCGGCCAGTGGGACGGTGTTGTCCAAGGCACGAACGGTGTTGTCGGAAAGGCATTGAAAGGCCTCTGGAAATATCCGGCTAAGAAGTATGCGCCACCTCTTGTGTTCGAACATGTGTTCGAATATGATGAGGTCATGGACTCGGTCGGGGGATCATCAGGCGGCGTGGATGCGACGCCGGTGGACCATGCGTTGGACCAGCTGCGGGTGGCGATGGGCCATCTGGGGAAGGCGGTTGAGGATGGTGGGCTGGACCACTACGACATCCCGGGGCTGCTGGGCTTTGTGGTGGAGTTCGAACGGGTCAGGAACGGTGCGGCGTTGGTGGATCATCGGGTGGTGGCCGACTGTGAGCGGCGGCAGGTGGCGGACGGGGCGAACGCCCGGACCACCCGGGCGTTGCTGGCGGACCTGCTGCGGATCTCCGACGGCGAGGCCGCCCGCAGGGTCCGGGCCGCCGAGGCGGTCGGGGACCGGTCCACCCTGCAGGGACTGC